>DATNBM010000050.1:0-86584 GCA_035571915.1 Solirubrobacteraceae bacterium
TTCGTCAGCACGCACAGCGTCTCGGTGCGGTTCAGGTTCCCCGCGAGCTTGCGCATCGCCTGGGACATCATCCGCGCCTGCGCGCCGACCGTCTGGTCGCCCATCTGACCCTCGAGCTCGACACGCGGCGTGAGCGCCGCGACCGAGTCGATCGCGACCACGTCGACCGCCCCCGAGCGGACCAGCATGTCGGCGATCTCGAGCGCCTGCTCGCCGTAGTCGGGCTGGGAGACGAGCAGCTCGTCGATGTCCACCCCGATCGTCCGCGCGTACAGCGGGTCCATCGCGTGCTCCGCGTCGATGAACGCGCAGACCCCGCCGAGTTTCTGCGCCTCGGCCAGCACGTGGTAGATCAGCGTCGTCTTACCGGAGGACTCCGGGCCGTACAGCTCCACGATCCGCCCCCGCGGCACGCCGCCGATGCCCAGCGCCAGGTCCAGCGACAGCGCCCCCGTGGGGATCGCGTCGCAGCGCACCTGGGCGCCCTCGTCGCCCATCCTCATGACCGAGCCCTTGCCGAACTCGCGCTCGATCTGCGCGAGCGCGCCCTGTAGCGCGGCGTCGCGCGCCTTCGCAGCCTTCTCCTGCTCGGTCACGGACATGGTGGAACTCCTCCGGTTCGGGATGGAGCAGGAAAGGTAGAGAGCGCATCGGACGGAACGGCGCGAACAGTTGTTCGCATTCGACGGCACCGGCGCCCCTTCGGGCCCGCGCCCGCCGGGCCGTTCCCGCGCGGCCCATTTCGTCCAAATCGGAGACATCGGCTCGAAGTTCCGCGCCGCGCGGACGATCACAACGGCGCCGGAGCGCAGAGACGGCCGGCGACGGAAACCGAACGAGACCCGATGCCCCCGATCCGCGCAACCCGCCGCGCCGCCCGCCTGCTCGCGCCCATGGCCGCGAGCGTCGCGCTGCTGCTCCTCTCCGCCGGCGCCCAGGCGAGTCCGCGCGGTCCCCACGGCGCCGCGGCCAAGAGCGGCTGCCCGGCCGCGAAGACCGTCCACCGCGCCCGCCGCGCCGCGTCGGGCTCCTGCAGGCGCCACGCCCACCGCCACGCCACCCGCAGGCCCGCCAAGCGCTCCGCCAAGCACCCCCCCGCCCCCGCGGTCGAACTGGTCCCCGCGGCATGCGAAGACGGCTCGCTGCCGAGCCACTCGGGCGGCGGCGAATACTCCTGCGAAGACGGATCCGCCCCTTCCTGCGAAGAAGGCGCCCCGCGCACGGCCGCCGCAGGTCCCCCGAAGTGCGCGGTCCAGCCCTCCCCCGAAACGGGATGCGACCGCGAAGCCGCGACCTGCGGAAGCTCGACGGACTTCGCCTGCGAAGACCCCTCGGGCGAAGCAGCGTCCGCGAACTGCGAACCCGCCGAAGAAGTGGAAATCGTCGAAGAAGAATAAAGGGGAGCGGATCGCGCAGCTCGGAGCCCGGCGCGCGAACGTTCAGCCCGCGAGCGCCGCCGCGGCGAGTCGCTCGTAGCGGGCCCCGCTCGGCTCGAGGAACGAGCGGTAGAGCACAACCTCCCAGCAGCCGAAGCGCAGCGCGGGCGTAGCCGGCAGGGGCGCGGGCGCTCGCGCCCCCGAGCGCGTGCGGGCGAGCGTCAGGTGCGCGCGGAAGCGGCGCGGCGCGGGCAGCCCGGCGACGGCGCAGAGGCCGCCGGCGAGGTCTCGCTGCAGCCCCGCGAGCGACCCGTCCGGGTCGTGCAGCTCGACCGCCAGGGCCCGCGGCCGCCGCGGCGGGAGCCACACCGGAGCGCCCGTCTCGAGCTCGAGCGGCGGATGCCGGTCTGCCGTCTCGGCTAGTACCGCCGCGAGCCCGTCGATCTCCTCGAAGGGAAGCTCGCCGAGGAACAGGAGCGTCACGTGCAGCGACTCGGGCGCGAGCAGCCGCGCGTCGCGCTCCCCCGCTTCGCGCAGGGCCCCGCGCGCCCAGCGCAGGAGATCGGCCCCGATCTCCTCGGGCGGGTCGAGCGCTGCGAACAGCCTCGCCGAAGCGGCGCGGGACATGGCGGCGATGCTAGAAGGGCGCGCTCAGCGCTCGCCGAGCAGGGCCCGACGGATGAGGTGCAGCGCGACCGTCGTCGCCCGGTCGCGGACGTCGGCGCGCCCGCCCGGCAGCGTGACCGAGCGGGTCAGGCGGAAGGCGACCCCGTCGGCGCTCGGCGCCGCGACGCTCAGCCAGACGAGGCCGACGGGCTTCTCGGCCGTCCCCCCTCCGGGCCCCGCGATGCCGGTGATCCCGACCCCGACGTCGGCTCCGAGGCGCGAGCGGGCCCCGTCGGCGAGCGCCTCGGCGACCTCCTGGGAGACCGCCCCATGCGCCTCGATCAGCTCCGCCGGCACCCCCGCCTGCGCCGTCTTGACGTCGTTGGAGTAGGCGACGACGGCGCCCTTGACGTACTCGGAGGATCCCGCGCGGTCGGTCAGGCGCGCCGCCAGCAGGCCGCCCGTGCACGACTCGGCCGTCGCGATCGTCAGCCCCCGGTCGCGCAGCTCCTCGGCCAGCAGCTCGTCGATCGTGCGCCCGTCGTCGCTGAACAACGTGTCGCCGTGACGCTCGCGGATCAGCGCCCGGAGCGCCTCGTAGGTCGCCTCGTGCTCGGGCTCGTAGCGGGTCACGATCTCGACCTCGCCGCGTTTCAGGCACGTCGTGACCTCGATCGCGTCGAGGTCCACGCCCTCGCGCTCGGCGGCGCGGAGCGTCTCGGCGATCTCCGACTCGGGGATCCCGAACAGCCGCAGCGTGTGCTGGCGGTAGACGGTCGACCGCGCGAGCACGGCGCGCACGGCCTGCGAGGTCGCGGCGTTCGCCCACATCGGCTGAAGCTCGCGGGGCGGTCCGGGCAGCACCGCGACCGTCGGCCCCTCGCCGCCGGCGGGAGTCACGACCAGGCCGGGGGCGGTCCCGACCGGCTCGAGCACCTCGGCGCCCGCGGGAATCGTCGCCTGCTTGCGGTTGGCCTGCGCGACCGCCTCCGGGTCGATGTTCGGCCAGCGTTTCATCAGCGGCGCGACGATCTTCGCGATCCGCTCCGAGAGGGCCTCGTCGAGCACCATCTCGCGTCCCTGGAACTCCCCCACGACGGCCGCCGTGAGGTCGTCCGCGGTCGGTCCGAGGCCGCCGCTGGTGACGATCAGGTCGAGGCCCTCGCGGGCCATGAACGCGAGCGCCGCCCGCACGTCCTCGGGCCGGTCCCCGACGATCGCGATGTGCGCGAGGTCGACGCCCAGCTCGCGCAGCCGCTCCGCCAGCCACGGCCCGTTGCGGTCGCTGACCCGGCCGGTCAGGACCTCGGTGCCCGTCACGACGATGCCCGCCCGGGCGCTCATCGGCCGATCGGGTCGTCGCCGGCGCGCCGGCGACGGTCCGCCGTTGCGGGATCGATCGTCATTTGCACGTCGGCTGCTGGGAGGCGGGCAGCGTGCGCCGGCCCCGCGCCTTGGTGATGGAGTAGCCGATCGCCGAGGAGGAGGCCGGCACGGTGCGGGCGCGGCCGTCGATGTAGAGCGTCACCGAGTTGTTCCCGAGCGTGAGTTCGAAGTGTTTGGCGTGGTAGGTGGAGGTGCTCTGCCCGGCCTGGAGTTCTTCGCCTCCGATCAGCTTGCGCCCGCCTTCGCCGATCAGGCACACGTACACCGCCGCGGTCGGCGTGATCGACAGCGAGACGACGTCGGTCCCCGCTTTCGTCGTCGTCGCGTGGCGGGGTTTGGCGGCGTGCTTCGTCGCCGTGACGGGCGTCGTGGCCGTCGTCTTCGTCTCTTTCTTCTTGCTCGAGCCGTTCGTGACCAGCAGGACGATCAGCACGACGATGATCACGAGGATCGTTCCGACCGCGATCGTGTAGCCGCGCGAGGGCCCGGGGTCCCGGTCGCGACCGGGACGGGACGGGCGGGACCGGCCCCGGTTGCGGTTCGAGACGATCGGCTCGAGCATCCCCTCGCTGGGCCGCTCGTGGTGCAGGCGGTACTCCTCGACGAGCGCCTTGCCGTCGAGGCCGAGCGCCTGAGCGTACGTGCGCAGGAAGCTCTTCACGAACGTCGGGCCGGGCAGCAGGCCCCACTCTTCGTTCTCGAGCGCGCGCAGGTACTTCGCGCGGATCTTCGTCTGCGCCTCGATCTCGGACACGTCGATGCGCTCGCGCATCCGCGCCTCGCGCAGCGTTGCTCCGATCTCCGGCACCAGCGCGGAGTCTATCCACGCAAATTGCGGGCAGATGCGACTGAATCGTGACTGTCAGCGCCGCGCGGCACCGGTCGGTCTGGCGGCCCGGTCCCGAATCGGTCGAGCGGCTCGTCCCGGATCCGTCGGGCGGAGCCGTCCCGACTCACTCGAGCGGCCCCGTCCCGGGTCAGTCGAGCGGAGCCGCCGCGGGCTGCTCGGCGGGAGCGCCCGAGGGGTCGATCGCGGCGAGGACGCGCGGGAGGTCGGCCTCGGTGATCAGCACCTGCCGGGGCTTGGATCCTTCGTAGCCGGAGATCACGCCGCGGCGCTCAAGCATGTCGATCATCCGCCCCGCGCGCGTGTAGCCGAGGCGCAGGCGCCGTTGCAGCATCGAGGTCGAGGCGGTCTGCATTTCCGCCACGAGGCGGATCGCGTCTGAGAGCAGCGGGTCCTCGTCGGGGTCGAGCTCGCCCTCGGCGCCGCCCTCCGGCACCTCCGGCTCAACCTCCTCAAGCAGCTCCTCGCGCAGCTCCGGCTCGCCCTGCTTGCGCCACAGGTCGGTGAGCTTGGCGATCTGAGCCTCGTCGATGTAGGCGCCCTGGATGCGCTGCAGGCGCGAGGAGCCGACGGGGCTGAACAGCATGTCGCCCTGGCCGAGCAGCGACTCGGCGCCGTTCTGGTCGAGGATCACGCGCGAGTCCGTCTGCGAGGAGACCGCGAAGGCGATCCGCGAGGGGACGTTGGCCTTGATCATCCCGGTGATCACGTCGACCCGCGGGGACTGCGTCGCGAGCACGAGGTGGATGCCGACCGCGCGGGCCTTCTGGGCGAGGCGGATGATCGAGTCCTCGACGTCGGCCGGAGCGACCATCATCAGGTCCGCGAGCTCGTCGATCACGCAGAGGATGTACGGCAGCGGGGCTTCGCCGCGCTTCTCCCGGGACTTGTTCAGCTCGATCAGGCTGCGGGTGCGCGAGAGCGACATGATCCCGTAGCGCTGCTCCATCTCCTTGACGAGGTTCTGCAGCGCGTTGGCCGCCATCCGGGGGCTCGTGATGACGGGCGTGAGCAGGTGCGGGATCAACTCGTAGTGGTTGAGCTCGACCTGCTTGGGGTCGACGAGCACGAGCCGGACCTCGTGGGGGCTCGCGCGCAGCAGGACACTCGAGAGCATCGCGTTGATCGCCCCGGACTTGCCGGCGCCGGTCGTGCCGGCGACGAGGATGTGGGGCATCTTCGCGAGGTCCGCGCCGATCGCCTTGCCGGCGACGTCCTTGCCCAGCCACACCGTCAGCGGGCTCCAGTCCTTGGGCGGCTCCTGAAAGACGTCGCCGAGGCGGACGATCCGCCGGTGCGCGTTCGGGACCTCGACGCCGACCGCCTGCTTGCCCGGGATCGGGGCGAGGATCCGCACGTCGGTGGCGGCCAGCGCGTAGGCGAGGTCGTCCTTCAGCTGGGCGACCTTGCCGACCTTGATGCCCGGCGCGAGACGCAGCTCGTAGCGGGTGATGTGAGGTCCGGCGACGGTCCCGATCAGCTTCGCCTCGACGCCGAAGTGCCCGAGCGCCTCGACCAGCGCGGTCGCCGTGCGCTCCTGCCCGGCCGTGTCGGGGCGGGTCTGCTCGGCGTTCGAGCGGGTCAGCAGGCGCGAGGCGTCGGGCAGCTGCCAGACGAAGCTCGGGTCGTCCGTCACCGAGCCCCGCAGCCGCCCCTGCGGCGTCAGGTCCGCCGGATCCGCCGCGGCGACCCCGGCGATCTTCTCCTCCTCCTCCTCCTCATCCTCTTCTCTCGACGTCTGATCGGGATCGGGCTCGGCGTGCGCCGCCCCCTCGGCGGCCGTGATCTCCTGCTCGGGCGTGTCGGGGAGCATCCCGAGCAGCTCCTGGGCGCGGTCGAGCTCGGCCTGCTCGGGCGGCTCGTCGATCCAGTCGCGCGAGGGCGCCTCGACGTGCGTCGCGCGGACGACCAGCTCGTGGGGGTCGGGCTCGGGCGGGAGCAGCGGCTCCTCGTCGAGGTCGCGCAGCAGTTCGCGGCGCGGGCCGGGCGCCGGACGGGACATCCTCCCGTTCGCCCCGATCCGCCCGACCATCCGGGTCGTGTCGAGCAGTCCGTTGCCGGTCGCCCGCAGCACCGTCGCGAGCGACGCGCCGGTCAGCAGCACCGTCCCCACGATCAGCAGGAAGACGACGAGGATCCCGACGCCGAGATCTTGAACGAGCGGCGCGGCCAGCCGGTAGAGGGCTTCGCCGGCGATCCCCCCGTGCTGCTGGAGGTGGGCGCTGCTCCAGGCCGCGCCGTGGGCGCCGGGCCCCGAGCTGAGGCCAAGCGTGCCCGCGGCGAGCGCGAGCGTGACGCCGGCGAACAGGCACAGCAGCCCCGTGCGCATCGGGCGCACCGCGGGAAGCACAGGGCGCAGCAGCAGGACGCCCCCGCCGAGCACGAGCGTCACCGGCGCGAACACGCGCGCGCGGCCGAGCAGCCAGCCGAAGCCGACCGCCAGCGCGTGGCCGGCGCGCCCGCCCGGGGCCGGCGAGCCGGAGCTGTAGAGCACGAAGCCCATGAACACCCCGAGCGCGACCAGCGCGAGGCCGAGCACGTCGCGCTGGCGCTGCTCGAGTACGGGGAGCCCGAGGCCGCGCCCGAGCAGCCCGCCGCGGGAGCGCCTGCGGCGAGGCTTCGCTTTCGAGCGGGCGGGTTTGCGGGCCCGCGAGGACCCGCCGGCCGATCTGCGACCGGCCGGCGCGCGTTTTGAAGTCGTTGGCATCCCGCGCAACTTCGACGCCGAGGGCCCGGAACCTGCCTGGCGGGGTCTTACCATCGCTTTAGCAGCACGTCTTTAGATAAAGACCATGAACGACTACTCCCGCAACGCCCGCGTCCTCGTGGTCGAGGACGACGAGGACATCGCCCAGGCGCTCCAGCGCTCGCTTCGCATGGAGGGCTACGAGGTCCGTACCGCCGGCGACGGCGAGGTCGCGCTCGAGCAGAGCCGCGCTTTCGCGCCCGACCTCGTGATCCTCGACCTCGGCCTGCCGAAGATCGACGGCCTCGACGTGGCCCGCTCGCTGCGCGCCGAGGACGACGTGCCGATCCTGATCCTGACCGCGCGCGACGCGCTGGAGTCGCGGGTCGAGGGCCTTGACTCTGGAGCGGACGACTACCTCGTCAAGCCGTTCGAGCGCCAGGAGCTGCTGGCCCGCATGCGGGCCCTGCTGCGCCGCCGCCCCCCGCGCGGCTCGGCCCCGCTCGGCGTCGCGGACCTGACGCTGAACGCCGACACCCACGAGGTCCAGCGCGGCGAGCGGACGATCGAGCTGACCCAGCGCGAGTTCGAGCTGCTCGAGTACATGATGCGCAACGAGCGGATCGTGATCTCCCGCCAGCGGCTGCTCGACGAGGTGTGGGGCTACGACCCCTTCTCGACGACGAACACGATCGAGGTCTTCGTCTCCAACCTGCGCCGCAAGCTCGAGGCCGAGGGCGAGCCGCGCCTGCTGCACACGATCCGAGGGGCCGGCTACGTCCTTCGCGCGTAGCGTCCTGGCGGGCCCCTCGCGGGCCTCGGCGGCGTTCGACCGCCTGCCGATCCGCGTCCGTCTAGCGGCCGCCTCGGCGCTGCTGACGTTCGTGATCCTGCTCGCCTTCGCGGTCGCGATCGGCTCGCTGACCGTCCACCGCATCCGCTCGGACTTCAACCGCCAGGTGGCCGACAGCGCGCGCGAGCTGCCCAGCCACCTGCAGATCACCTCAAGCCCCGAACTGCACATCAACTCCCCGCTCGAAGACTTCACGGCCAACCGGGCGGTCGTCAAGGTGCTCTCGCTGGGCCTGAACGTGCTGCGCGAACAACCGCGCGACTCCCCGTCCTTGGGGCCGCCCGTGACCGGGCCGCGGACCGTCAACGGCTACCGCGTGATCAGCCAGCTCGCGGTCGTCCGCGAAGCCGCGACGGGCCTCCCCCGCGGGCGGGTCTACGTCCAGTACGGGCGACCCGTCGGCCCGACCGAGGCGACCGTCCACCGGGTCGAGCTGTTCCTGCTCGTCGGCGTGCTCGCGGGCAGCGTGCTCGCGCTGATCGCGGGCATGGCGATCGCGCGCCGCGCGATGACCCCGATCGCGTCGCTGACCTCGACCGCCGCCGAGATCGCGCGCACCCGCGACCCCTCGCGGCAGATGCCCGAGCCGCAGGCCGAAGACGAGGTCGCCGAGCTGACGCGGACGCTCGAAAGCATGCTCCGCGAGCTCGACGCGGCGCGTGGGGAGACCGAGTCGCTGCTCGCTCGCCAGCGCCGCTTCGTCGCGGACGCCTCGCACGAGCTTCGCACGCCTTTGACGAGCGTCCTCGCGAACCTCGAGCTGCTGGCGGAATCGCTGCACGGCGAACAGGGCGAAGCCGCCCGCTCGGCGCTGCGCTCCTCCCAGCGGATGCGCAGGCTCGTCGCCGACCTGCTGCTGCTGGCCCGCAGCGACGCCGCCCGCGCCCAGCCCCGCGAGCCGCTCGACCTGGCCCAGACGGTCGTCGAGGCCGCGGCCGAGCTCGGCCCCGTCAGCGGCGACCACGAGATCGTCCTCGACGTCGAGCCCGCGAGGGTCACGGGCGTGCGCGACGAGCTGCACCGCCTGACGATCAACCTGATCGAGAACGCGATCCGCCACACCCCCCCGGGCACCGAGATCCACGCCACGACCCGCACGCTCCCGGACGGCCGCGTCGAGCTCGTCGTCGCCGACAACGGGCCCGGCGTCCCCGACGAGCTCGCCCCGACCCTCTTCGAGCGCTTCGTCCGCGGCGCCGGCGACCGCGGCGGCTCGTTCGGCCTCGGCCTCGCGATCGTCCACGCCGTCGCCGGCTCCCACGGCGGAACCGTCACGCTCGAGCGCCCCGCCGAGGGCGAGACCGGCGCCAGGTTCGTCGTGCGCCTGCCGAGCGCGCCCGAGCCGGCCGAGCAGCCCCCCGTCCCGACGCCCGCGCTCTCCCAGCGCGCGAGCTGACCGTCACGCGAGCTGACAGTCGCGCGAGCGGCGCTGCGCTGCGCGAACCTTGCCCGGCCGTCCAGCGAGCCACTCGGACGTCGATTCCGGTGATAGGTTTTTCCCGCCAGCTCGCAACGAGAACGGGGGAAGCATGGGTCGGTTCCGCAGCATCGCCAGTGCCCTGACACTGCTCGCATTCGGCGTCGCCGCCGCGGCGCCTGCGGCCGCCGCCGCGAAGACCGAAAAGGCTCAGTTCAAGCTCGTGATCGAAGGCAGCGCGATCGCCTTGCGCACGTTCTCGGTGAGCGGCACGGCCGCTCTCTGCAGAGAGAACGTGAGCGGCGACTTCACTCAGCACACGGAATACCTTCGCGGCAAGGGCGTGGTGCTCGACTTCGTCCGCAGCAAAGCCGGGAAGAGCTATCGGTACGGGATCAAGCGCGCGGGCGGCAAGCCGGACTTCACGGTCGTCGCGACGGTCTATCGGGAAGCGACAGGCACGGCGTCGCTGACACCCACGCCGGGCCTGCCCGAACCGCTGGCCGCGGCCGCCGCCTCCAGCTGCAGCCAGGCGGGCACCGACCTGAGCACGACGCCCGGCTGCAAGGTCAAGAAGACGCAGCGCAACGAGGTCGGCCTGAAAGTGAGCGGCAACACCTTCGCGGTCGTGCCCGCCGGCGAAGCGCACCCGAAGCCACCCGAAAAACCGGTCTGCGGCGAAACCGTCGACACCCGGGGGTTCCTCCAGCTCGACTACGAATGGCCGGCGGCGCCCCCCACGAAGTTCGAGCCGTTCCCGGACGCCAAGATGTTCAACCCGCGAATCAACGCGGTCGCGGTCGAACTCTCCTCCGGTGAAGTGTTCGGAGAATCGAAGCCGCTCGGGACGCCGCCGCTGACCGGCACGGAGAAAGACACCGCGGCGAACACCGCCACCGTGCGCTTCATCCGCTGCGGCGAACGCAAACGACCGGCCTGCTGAGCCCGCCGCGCTCCTCGCGCCGCTAGACCTCGACGACGACCGGCAGCACCATCGGCCGGCGCTTGAGCCGGTCGTAGACGAGCTTGGCGAGGTCGTCGTGGAGGACCTGGGTGAGGACGTCGATCTCGAAGACCTTCTCCTTCGCCTCCCGCGCGAGCGAGGTTTCGACCGTGTCCCGGATCTCCTCCTCGAGCTGATCGGCCTCGTCGAGGAACGGCACGCCGCGGAAGATCACCTCGGGGTCGGCGACCGAGCGGCCGTCCTGCTCGGCGATCGTCACGACGACGATGAAGATCCCGTCGGCGGAGAGCATGCGCCGGTCTCGCAGGGCCGCGTCCGCCATCTCCCCCAGCTCGACGCCGTCGACGAAGATCATCCCGGACTGCTCGCGCTCGCCGAAGCGCGCGCCGCGAGGGCCGATCTCGAGCGGCAGCCCGTTGTCGCCCTGGAAGATGTCCTCGGGCGGCACGCCGACGGCCTCTGCCAGCTGGGCGTGCAGGCGCAGCCGCTTGAAGTCGCCGTGGAACGGCATCACGTAACGCGGCTTGACGAGGTTCAGCATCAGCTTGACCTCCTCGGCGTAGCCGTGGCCGGAGGCGTGCACGGGCGCGTCGCGGGTCGTTATCACGTCGCAGCCGATGTGGTAGAGACGGTCGATCGTCTCGTTGACGGCGCGCTCGTTGCCCGGGATCGGGGTCGCCGAGAAGACGACCGTGTCGCCTTTCTTGAGCTCGACCTGGCGGTGGTCGCGGTAGGCCATCCGGCGTAGCGCCGAGAGCGGCTCGCCCTGGGAGCCGGTGGAGATGATCACGACCCGGTCGTCGGGGAGGTCGGCGATCTCGCGCGGGCCGACGAGCATCCCTTCTGGCACCTCGATGTGGCCGAGGTTGCGCCCGATCCCGACGTTCTTGCGCATCGAGCGCCCGACCAGCGCGACCTTCCGCCCGAGCGCCTCGGCGGCGTCGACGACCTGCTGCACGCGGTGGATGTTGGAGGCGAAGCTCGTCACGACGATCCGCCCGCGGCAGCGCGCGAAGACCTCCTCCAGGTGCGGCCCGACGACCGACTCCGAGGGCGAGAAGCCCTCGCGGTCGACGTTGGTGGAGTCCCCGCAGAGCAGCAGGACCCCCTCCCTGCCGAGTTCCGCCAGGCGCGAGACGTCCGCGGGACGGCCGTCGACGGGCGTCTGGTCGAACTTGTAGTCGCCCGTGATCAGGACCGTGCCGAGCTCGGTCCCGAGCGCGACGGCGCTCGAGTCGGGGATCGAGTGGGTCATGTGGATCAGCTCCAGCGAGAACGGCCCGATGTCGAGCGCTTCCCCGGGCTCGACCTCGTTCAGCTCGACGTCCTTGAGTTTGTGCTCGTCGAGCTTGGAGCGGGCCATCGCGACCGTCAGGCCGCCGGCGTAGATCGGCGCGTCGAGGTCCTCGCCGAGCTCGCGCAGCACCCACGGCAGCGCCCCGAGGTGGTCCTCGTGGCCGTGCGTGACGACGATCGCCTCGATGTCCCTGACGCGCTCGCGCAGGTAGGAGAAGTCCGGCAGCACGAGGTCGATGCCGACCATCTCAGGCGTCGGGAAGCGCAGCCCCACGTCGACGACGACGATCCGGCCGTCGTGCTCGACGACGGTCATGTTCTTGCCGATCTCGCCCAGCCCGCCGAGCGGCAGGACGCGCAGCTGGCCGCTCACGCGGGGGCGCCGGCCAGCAGGCCGTGACGTTCGAGCATCTGCCTCACCGCGGCCTCCTCGTCGGGGGTCGCCGGCACGAGCGGCAGGCGCAGGCCCCCGGCTTCGAAGCCGAGCATGTTCAGCGCGGCCTTCGTGCAGGTCGGGTTCGAGGTCAGGAACAGGGTCTCGTAGACGTCCCGCAGCGAGGCGTCGATCTCGGCGCGGCGCTCGGGCTCGTCGACCATCCGGCGCAGCTCGGGCCCGACGATGTGGCTCGCCACGCTGATCACCCCGGCGCCGCCGATCTCCAGCGTGCGCAGGAACGACGCGTCGTCGCCCGCGTAGATCTCCAGGCCCTCGATCGGTTGCAGCTCGTCCGGGTTGGCCTGCTTGACGCCGACGATCCCCTCGATCTCGGCGAGCTCCGCGAGCAGCCGCGGCGGGATGTTCGTGCCGGTCCGGGAGGGGATGTTGTAGAGCAGGATCGGTTTGTCGGTCGCCGAGGCGACGGCCTCGTAGTGGCGGCGCAGCCCGAGCGGGCTGGGGCGGTTGTAGTACGGGGTCACCGACAGGACCGCGTCGACGCCGAGCTCCGTGGCGCGTTCGGTCAGGTGCACGGCCTGGCGCGTGTCGTTGGTGCCGGCGCCCGCGATGATCGTCCGTCCGGCGGGCCGCTCGGCGACCGCCAGGCCGATCAGCCCGAGCTGCTCCTCGTCGGAGAGCGTAGAGGCCTCGCCCGTCGTCCCGGCCACGACGAACCCGTCCGAGCCGTTCTCGGCGAGGTGGCGCAGCAGCCCCACGAACGCGTCCTCGTTGACGCGGAGGCGCTCGTCGAAGGGAGTGATGATCGCCGTCAGGACGGCGCCGAGGTCCAGCATGCGGTCAGTATCTCACGCTTCCCCGGCGATCACGGGCCCGCCGGGCGCGAGCGGGGCGGCTCGCCCTGCTCCCCGCGACGTCCCCGCCTTGCTCCCCGCCGGCTCCCGCCCTGCTCCCCGCCAAGTCCCGCCCTGCTTCCCGCGGGGTCGCGCCCTACTCCGCGGCGCCGACCGCCCGCAGCGCGTCCGCCCTGCTGGCGAACGCCTGGAAGCGCACGCGCCGTCCGTCCTCGACGGTCCACACGGAGGCAACCTCGCGCTCGAGGTCCGCGTCGCTGTTGCGCACTCGGGCGTGCTCCCGGAGGACGACGACGACGTGGTCGCCTGTGTCGATCATCTCCTTGACGTCCTGGGCGTAGTCGTTCCAGACCGACCAGTACTTCGTCACGTGCGCGACGAACTCGGTCCGCCCCGATCCCCGCTCGGGAAACCCCTCGACCGGGAAGGCGGAGATGTCCCACTCGATGTCCGGGTCAAGCGTCTCCATCCACTCGAGGATCCGGCCCGCCGAACGGGCCTCGAAACCCCGCTGCACGACCTGCTTGTTCTGCTCCGACATGAGCGACCCCCGTTCGCTTGCGACCCCATCAGTATCCCGCAACGGCGGGCCCACGCAAGGCGGATACGCTGCGGGCCGTGCGCGTCGCCCTCGCGAGTTGCTCGGAGTTCCCGGACGGCGTCGAGGAGGAGCTGCCGCTGGTTCGCCTGCTCGGCGCGGACGTCCGGGCGTGGGACGACCCGGCCGTCGACTGGGCGGGCTACGACCGCGTCGTGATCCGTTCGACGTGGGACTACACGCTGCGCCCGGCGGAGTTCCTCGACTGGTGCCGGTCGGTCGGCCCCGAGCGGCTTCGCAACCCGCCCGAGCTGATCGCCTGGAACGCCGACAAGCGCTACCTCGCGGAGCTCTCTTGCGCGACGGTGCCGACGACGTTCGTGGCCCCCGGCGAGGCGCCGCCGCAGCTTGAGGGCGACGTCGTCGTGAAGCCGAACGTGTCCGGCGGGGCCCGCGACACGGGCCTGTTCTCGCCCGCCACGCACTCGCTCGCGCGCGAGCTGATCGCCCGGATCAACGCCGACGGACGGACCGCGCTCGTGCAGCCGTGCGTGGAGTCGGTCGCGGCGCGCGGCGAGACGGCGCTCGTGTTCCTCGGCGGTGAGCTCTCACACGTGCTCCACAAGCGCGCGGTGCTGGAGGCGGATGAGATCGCGCCGACGCTCGGCGAGCACGGCCCGGCGCTCGCGATGCTGGCCGAGGACCTGGTCGGGCCGGGCGAGTGCAGCGGGTCCCAGCTCGCGCTGGCGCGCTCGCTGCTGGCGGACGTCGCCGGGCGCTTCGGGCCGTTGCTCTACGCGCGCGTCGACCTCGTCGAGGGCCCCGGCGGGGAGCCGCTGCTGATCGAGCTGGAGGCGATCGAGCCGCGCCTGTACCTGCATCTGGCGCCGGGCAGCGCCGAGCGCTTCGCGGCGGCGATCCGCCGCGGGGTGAGCCTCTAGGACTCGAACAGGAGGTGCTCGAGCCCGACCGTCAGCGGGTCGGGGAGCGAGCCGACGCGGCGCACCGCCAGCAGCACCCCGGGCATGAAGCTCTCGCGGCCGATCGTGTCGTGGCGGATCGTCAGCGTCTGGGCGAGATCGCCGAGGATCACCTCCTGGTGGGCGACGAGGCCCGGCAGGCGCACGGAGTGGATCGGCGGAACGCCCTTGCCGCTCGCCGCGGCCATCAGCTCGGCGGTCCGTTTCGCGGTCCCCGAGGGGGCGTCGATCTTGGCGTCGTGATGGAGCTCGATGATCTCGGCCTTCGCCATGTGCTCGGCGGCCTGCGCCGCGAAGCGCATCATCAGCACGGCCCCGATCGCGAAGTTCGGCGCGAGCAGCACGCGGCGATCCGCCGCCCGAGCGGCCGCGACGAGCGGCTCGGGATCGAAGCCGGTCGTGCCGATCACGACGTGGACCCCGGCCGCAAGCGCGGCGAGCCCGTTCTCGAGGGCCGTGTCGGGACGCGTGAAGTCGACCAGCACCTCCGCGCCCGGCAGGACCTCCTCGAGGCTCGTCCCGAGCGCCGGGTCCGCGCGCCCGACGAGCTCCATGTCCGCAGCGCCCTCGACCGCCCCGCAGACGGTCTCCCCCATCTTGCCGGCCGCGCCCGCCACCGCGACCCTGATCATGCGGCCCGCTCCCCGCTTGCCGCCTGAGAGGGCTCTCCGAGAGGCTCGATCGCCTGCTCGAAGCGCTCCTGCTCGGGGCCGACCCCGGCGACGGCAAGCCGCTCGGGCGCGAACAGCTCGGCCGCGAGCTCGCGGAGATCCTCGACGGTCACCGCGTCGATCCGCTCGATCATCTCGTCGACCGACAGGACGGGCATCCCGGCCAGGACCGAGCCGCCGAGCCGGCCCATGCGCGAGCTGGTCGACTCGAGCCCGAGCACGATCCGGCCCTTCAGGTTCTCCCGCGAGCGTGCCAGCTCGGCCTCGTCGGCCGGGTCGGCGACGCAGCGGCGCAGCTCTGCCGCGACGATCTCGAGCGCCTCGACGAGGTTCTCGGGGCGGGTGCCGACGTACAGGCCGACTTCGCCGCTCGCCGCGAACAGGTTGGAGTAGGTGAAGACCGAGTAGGCGAGGCCCCGGCGCTCGCGGATCTCCTGAAACAGGCGCGAGGAGGAGGTCCCGCCGAGGATCCCTTCGAGCACCCGCAGCGCGAAGCGCCGCTCGTCCTTCCGCCCGATCCCGGCGCCGCCCACGCAGACGTGGAACTGCTCGGTGTCTTTGCGCAGGAACACCCGCCGCGGCGCGAACTCGACGGGCGCACGCGCGGCCGCTTCGGCGGCCGTGTCGCGGGCCGGCGGGTCCTCGTGGGAGCCCTGGGCGCGCTCGGCGAGCGCGACGAGCCGCTCGTGCTCGACCGAGCCGGCGGCGGCGATCACGACCGAGCCGGGCGTGTAGCGGGAGGCCCGGTATGCGTGCAGCTGCTCGCGGTCGATCGCCGCGACCGCCGCGGCGTTGCCGATCACGGGCCGCCCCAGCGGGTGGGACCCGAAGACGGCCCGCGCGGCTTCCTCGAAGACCCTGTCCTGGGGATCGTCTTCGTACATCGCGATCTCCTCGAGCACCACCTCGCGCTCGGCCTCCAGGCCCTCGAAGCGAGGCCGCCAGACCATGTCGGCCATCACGTCGAAGGCACGCTCGAGGTGGCCGTCGAGGACGCGCGTGTAGACGCTCGTCGATTCCTTGTCGGTGCCCGCGTTCAGCTCCGCGCCCATCTCGTCGAAGATCTGGTCGATCTCCTCCGAGCCGTAGTTGGCGCTGCCGCGGAACAGCATGTGCTCGAGCAGGTGGCTGATGCCGGCCTGCTGCTCGGACTCCGTCACCGAGCCGGTGTCCATCAGGAAGCCGAGCGCCACCGAACGCACCGCAGGGATGCGCTCGGTGACGACCCGCACGCCCGAGTCGAGCGTGGTGATCTCATGCCCGGACTCTGAGGCCCGGTGGGCTGCGTCAGTCGCTGTCGCGGCCATGACGCGGGCGGCCCGACCCGCGCTCGGAGTCGCGCCGGCGTCCGCCGCGGTCGGGGCGCTCGCGGCCGTTGGAGCGACGTTCACGGCCGCCCCCGCCACCGCCGCCGCCACCGCCGGTGCCGACGCCGGCGAGCTCCTCAACGGTCTTGCCGGCGATGTCCGGGTCATGGGCGAGGCGCAGGCCGATGCGGCCGCGCTCGCGGTCGACCTCGACCACGCGCACTTTCACCTCGTCGCCCTTGTTGAGGACGTCCTCGACGGTCTCCACGCGCTCGCCGGGCGAGACGTTGGAGATGTGCAGCAGGCCGTCGGTGCCCTTGGCGAGCTCGATGAAGGCGCCGAAGGTGGTCGTCTTGACGACCTTGCCGTCGTACTCGTCGCCGACCTCGACCTCCTTCATCATCATCCGAATCCGCTCCACGAGCGCGTCGCCGAGCTCGCCGTTGGCGGAGTAGATCAGCACCTGGCCGTCGTCGTTGACGTCGATCTGCGATTCGAACTCGTCGGCCAGGCCGCGGATCGTTTCGCCGCCCTTGCCGATCAGCAGGCCGATCTGCGAGGGGTCGATCTGGATCGTCTGGATGCGCGGCGCGAACTGCGAGAGCTCCTCGCGGGGCGAGCCGATCACGTCGTGCATCTTGCCGAGGATGAACGTGCGGGCGTCTTTGGCCTGAGCGAGCGCGTCACGCAGGATGTCGAACGTGACGCCCGTGATCTTGATGTCCATCTGCAGCGCCGTGATCCCGCGGTCGGTGCCGGCGACCTTGAAGTCCATGTCGCCGAGGTGGTCCTCGACGCCGGCGATGTCGGTCAGGACGATGTAGTCGTCGCCCTCTTTGATCAGGCCCATCGCGATACCCGCGACCGGGCGCTTGATCGGCACGCCCGCGTCCATCAGCGACAGCGAGGAGCCGCACACCGAGGCCATCGAGGAGGACCCGTTGGACTCGAGGATGTCCGAGACGACGCGGATCGAGTAGGGGAACTCCTCGATCGACGGGATCATCGGCGCCAGCGCCCGCTCGGCGAGCGCCCCGTGGCCGATGTCACGGCGCTTGACGCCGCCCATCCGGCCCGCCTCCCCGACCGAGAAGGGCGGGAAGTTGTAGTGGTGCCAGTAGTACTTTTTCGTCTCCAGGCCGAGCGTGTCGAGGCGCATCTCCTCCTTCAGCGTGCCCATCGCCACGACGCTCAGCGCCTGGGTCTGACCACGCGTGAAGAGCGCCGAGCCGTGGGTCCGCGGCGTCACACCGACTTCGATCGTGATGTCGCGGATCTCGTTCTCGGAGCGGCCGTCGGGGCGCTTCTTGTGGACGGCTATGCGCTCGCGGATGATCGACTTCTCGAGCTTGTCGAAGGCCATCTGCGCCGCCGCGCGCTTCTCCTTGGCGGCGAGCACTTCGTGTTCCGAGGCCGCCTCCGAGGGCGCCGGAGCGTAGTGCTCGAGGATCGCCGCCTCGGCCTCCTTGGTCGCGTCCTGGCGCTCGAGCTTGTCCTCGACCTGCGTGGCCGCGTCGAGCGCCGCGCCGTGCGAGGAGCGGATCTGCTCGAGCAGCTCCGCGTCGACGGAGATCGTCTCGAAGACTTTCTTCTCCTTGCCGACCTTCGCGGCGAGGTCGCGCTGCAGCGCGCAGATCTTCTTGATCTCAGCGTGGGCGATGTCGAGCGCGTCGAGGATCTCCGCCTCGGGGATCTCGTTCGCGCCCGCCTCGACCATCAGGATCGCCTCCTCGGTCCCGGCCACGATCAGGTCGAGGTCCGACGGGGTCTCGGCGTCCGCAAGCAGGTCGGGCTCGGGCGGGTTGACGACGAAGTCGCCGTCGATCTTGCCGATCCGCACGGCGCCGACGGGCGTCGGCAGCGGGATGTCGGAGATCATCAGCGCCGCGGAGGCGCCGTTCATCGCAAGGATGTCGTACGGGTGGACGTGGTCGATCGAGAGCGGGATCGCCACGAGCTGGGTGTCATAGCGCCATTCCTTCGGGAACAGCGGACGGATCGGACGGTCGATCATGCGCGCGGTCAGCGTGCCCTTCTCGCCCGGACGGCCCTCGCGCTTGAAGAACGAGCCGGGGATTTTCCCGGCCGCGTACATGCGCTCCTCGACGTCCACCGTCAGCGGGAGGAAATCGACGTCGCGGAGGCTGCCCGCGACCGCTGTACAGAGGACCATCGTGTCGCCCTGGCGGACGACCACTGCGCCGGAGGCCTGCTTTGCCATCCTGCCGGTCTCGAACGAGATCTCGCTGCCGGCGATCTCCACGGAAACCGTGGTAACGGCGTCACTGCTCATATTCACTGCCTTCCTGTCCCGCCCGTCGGTCGGCGGTCCGATTCTCTTTTTCTCATTTTCCGAACGCAGGGAGCTTAGCGCGCCGGGGCCGCGGGCAGTGGAGGCGGAGCCATTCGAGGGCCAGGCGGCCCACCTCCTCGAGCGCGCCTCGCTCCTCGAACAGGTGCGTCGCGCCGGGCACGACCGCGAGCCGGGTCGGGCAGCGCAGGCGGGCCTCGGCCAGCCGGTTGAGCGTGAGCACCTCAGGGTCGGCGCCCCCCACGATCAGCAGCGTCGGCGCCCGCACGGCCTCCAGGCCGACCGCCAGGTCGGGGCGGCCCCCGCGCGAGATCACCGCGCGGACCCGCTCGCCGAGCTGGGCGGCCGCCGTCAGCGCCGCGGCCGCGCCGGTGCTGGCGCCGAAGTAGGAGAGCGCCAGGTCCCGCGTCTGCTCCCGGCGCGCGAGCCACGTCGAGGCGCCCACGAGCCGGGAGGCGAGCAGGGGGATGTCGAACACGTTCGCGCGATCCGCCTCCTCGACGTCCGTGAGCAGGTCGAACAGGAGCGTCGCGTGCCCCGCGTCGGAGAGCCGGGCCGCGACGGCGCGGTTGCGCGGGCTGCGCCGGCTCGAGCCGCTGCCGTGGGCGAACACGACGATCCCCGTGGCGCCCGCCGGCACCGTGAGCTCGCCCTCCAGCACCGGGCCGCCGTCCAGCTCGATCGCCACCTCTCCCGCCGGCGCCTCGGTCGCGGCGGAGGCGCTCGACGCGGCGAGCAGGGAGATGACCTCCTGCTCGGAGGTCGGGCTGAAGTCGTCGTACCAGAGGCCCACCGCCCACATGTCCTCGGGCGCCGCCACGCACACGACCTCCTCGACCAGGTTGCGCAGCTCGGCCAGCGACGCCGGCGCGGCGACCGGCACCGCGAGGATCACCCGCGCGGCCCCACGGGCGCGCACCGATTCGATCGCCGCGCGGGCCGAGCGCCCGGTGGCGAGCCCGTCGTCGACCACGATCACCGTGCGCCCGTGCACGTCGAGCTGCGGGCGCCCGCCACGGTAGAGCCTCGTCCGCTCCGCCAGCTCCCGTTCGACCGGGGCGGCGAGTCGGCGGACGTCGTCGGCCGAGAGGCCCAGCGCGCGGACCGCCTCTGCGCTCAGCACGTGGACGCCGCCCTCGGCGAGCGCGCCGATCGCGAACTCCGGGTTCTGCGGCGCGCCGATCTTGCGCACCACGGCGACGTCGAGGGGCGCGTCGAGCGCCCGGGCGACCTCCGCCGCGACGGGAACGCCGCCGCGAGGCATCCCGACCACGATCGGGCGCTCCGCCGCGAAGCGCACGAGCAGCCGCGCGAGCCGCTCGCCCGCGTCGCGCCGGTCGGCGAAGCGCCGGTCGGCCGGCGCCAGCTGCGAGGGCGGGTCGGCGAGCATCGTCACGGCCCCTGTGCGCGGCGCCCTGTCGCTGCTCGTGCTCACAGCGCGCTCGGGTAGGTCTCGGGTGGCTCCTCCGCGTCCCACACGGGCTCGCGCTCCAGCGGCTCGACCGCACGCGTCCCGTCGACGTGCACGAGCGCGTCGTACTGCTCCGTGAGGTCGGCGCCGAACCAGTGGCTCCGGCGTTCGGTCTCCGGGCGGTAGACGACTCCGATCGCGCGCTCCAGGCGAGGTCCCTTCAGTCCGCGCCCGCTGCGGCCCCCGGCGAGCGGGCAGAGCAGGAAGGCTCCGAGCCCGGTCGCGTGCAGGAGCGCCTCGTAGCTGCCCGCCGGCGCGTGGCGCACCCGACGGCGCTCGGCCGGCCCGCCCCACTCGCGGGCGGCGGTCACCGTCCCGTGGTCGGTCGTGAAGCCGACGCTCACGACGTCGCGGCCGTGGCGCTCGCGCAGCAGCCGTCCGATGTTCAGCTCCCCGCGGGCCCCCATCTCAGTCGCGCGCGCGTCGCCGACGTGCGAGTTGTGCGCCCACACGATCGCGCGGGCGCGCCCGCCATGACGGTCGAGATGGGCGAGCAGGTGATCGAGCGTGTCCGCCATGTGACGATCGCGCTGGTTCCATGAACCGGTCTGGTCGCCGAACATCGTGCGGTAGTACTCCTCGGCCGTGGCGACGATCGCCGCGTTCTGCTCGGCGAAGAAGTACTCGTCCTCCGCCACCGGACCGTCACTCCCGAGGTACTCGCCGGCGCGGCGGCGAAGCTCGACGAGCTCCGCGAGCACGTGACGCCGGCACGGCTCGTCGACTCCGAGCAGCACCGCCTGCCCGTAGCCGGTTCCCTCTCCGCCGTGGGTCTGCAGGCACTCGTAGCGTTCCCGCGCCCGCGTCGCCGCCGCTGGATCGCGCTCGTCCAGGTAGTCGATCACGGCCCGCATCGACGCGCCGAGGCTGTACAGGTCGAGCCCGTAGAAGCCGGCCTTGGCGGGGCCACGGCGGCCGTCGTTGTGGGCGCGCAGCCAGCCGACGAAGTCGAGCACCTCCGCGTTCCGCCACATCCAGGCCGGGAAGCGCGCGAAGCCGCGCAGCGCCTCCTCCGCATCGCGGTCCTCGCCGAGTCCTCTCACGTAGCGGTTGACGCGCCCCGCGTCCGGCCAATCCCCCTCGACGGCGACGACGGTGAAGCCGAGCTCGTCGATCAGGCGCCGTGTGATGCGGGCACGCTCGGCGTAGAACTCGTGGGTTCCGTGGCTGGCCTCCCCGAGCAGGACGATGCGCGCACCGCCGATCAGATCCACCAGCGCGTCGTAGTCGTGCTCCCCACCGGTCAGCGGATGGGCCTCGGCGCGCAGCGCCGCCAAGACCTCGCGCTCGCCGGCAGGCAGGCTGACGGCGGCAGCGCTCACGCTTCGGCTATGTCGGCGACGCTCGCGGAGGTGATCCGCACGACGTCGCGGGGATCGACGAGCACCGAGTGGCGGTGGTCGCCGGCCGGGCAGAGGATCTCGCGCTGCGCAGCGAGCGCACGGTCGATCACCTCGGCGGCGGGCACCATCGGCCCGAAGGGAGGGACCGCCCCGACCTCGAGCGTCGGGAAGTCGCGGGCGATCTCGCTCTCGTCGGCGAGCCGCAGCCGACGCGACGCGCCGAGCAGTTCGCGCAGCTTGTGCAGGTCCAGGCGGTCGGATGCGGCCACGGCCGCGATCACGTAGGCGCTGCCGTCGTGCAGCACGATCGTCTTGGCGGTGTGCTCGGGCGAGTGCCCCGCCCTGCGGGCCTCGACCGCCGCCCGTTCGGCGGGAGGATGCTCGACCACCTTGAAGGGCACGCCCGCACCCTCCAGGTAGCTCGTGATCGCCTCCAGGTGGGTGGGTGTAACGGCGCTTCCGGTCATCTCCATCTCCTCTCTCTCCTCAGTGCTGGTAGGCCCCGCCTGCGCCGTTCTCCGCTCCTGAGGAGTGCGTCCGCTGGCGGAGCGCGTCGATCAGGTCGATCGGGATCGGCAGGACGAGCGTCGAGTTGTGCTCGGTGGCGACCTCCGCGAGCGTCTGCAGCGTGCGCAGGGTGAGCGTCCCCGGCTCCCGCGAGATCACTCCCGCCGCCTCGGACAGGCGCTCTGCGGCCTGGAACTCGCCTTCGGCGGCGATCACCTTCGCGCGCCGCTCTCGCTCGGCCTCGGCCTGCCGGGCCATCGCCCGCTTCATCGTGTCGGGCAGGTCGACGTCCTTCGTCTCGACCTTCACGACGTTCACGCCCCACGGCTCGGTCGCCGCGTCGATGATCTGCTTGAGCAGCTCGTTGATCGCCGCCTGATTGGCGAGCAGGTCGTCGAGCTCGTGCTGGCCGAGCGTGGCGCGAAGCGTCGTCTGCGCGATCCGCAGGACCCCGTGCTGGTAGTCGCGGATCGCGACGACCGCCTTGACCGGGTCGACGACGCGGTAGAACACGGCCGCCTCGACGCGGACGGTGACGTTGTCCTTCGTGATCACGTCCTGGGGCGGGATGTCCGCCGTGTCGATCTGCAGGTTGACCCAGCGGGTCCGCTCGATCAGGGGGATGATCAGGACGAGCCCCGGCCCGCGCGCCGAGCGCAGCCGGCCGAGCCGGAAGACGACGACGCGCTGGTACTCGCGCACGATCCTGATCGAAGCCGCGAGCAGCGCGATGACGAGCGCCGAGACGGCGACGATGACGATCGCGAGCGTTGACATGACCACAGCCTCGCCGCGATCCTCGCCCGCCTCATCCGTGCGAGCGGGCACATCGATGGGGGGAAACTACGGGCCGGGAGAGACCGCGTCGCCGTCGCCGAAGGAGGCGACGATCCCCTGCGCGAGCAGGTCGGGCCCCGGCAGCACGCCCGGGTTCTCGGCTTCGTAGCTCCATCGCACGACGCCGTCGGGGCCCGTCACGACGAGCGCCCGCTGGGAGAAGCCCCCCGGGTGCAGAACCCCGAACGCCGCGCTCGCGGCGCCCTTCGGCTCGAAGTCCGAGAGCTGCGGGCTGCTGACGCCGAGCTTCTCCCTGAACGCGCCCTGCGCCCAAGGCGAGTCGCACGACACCCCGTAGAGCTCGATCCCCCGCCCCCGCAGCCCCTCGAGCAGCGGCTCATACAGCTGCAGCTGGTCGGTGCAGACGGGGCTGAACGCGAACGGGTAGAAGACGAGGACCGTCCCCTTCCCCTTCAGGTCCTCCGCGGTGAAGTCCTCGCCCTCGGCCGTCTTCAGCGTGAAGTCGGGTGCCGGCGTGCCGGGCTGGATGACGCTCATCTGGCCGCCCGCGAGCGACTGGGGACGCAGGACGAACCGGGAGATACTCGCTTCGCTCGCATCCCCGAAGCGTCCAGCGAAGCGCTCACGCCCGCCTTAGCGGCGGAGGCCGAGCTGCTGGATGAGCTCCCGGTACCCCTCGAGATCGCTCTGTTTGAGGTAGTCGAGGAAGCGGCGGCGGCGGCCGACGAGCATCAGCAGGCCGCGGCGGGAGTGGTGGTCCTTTTTCGCCGAGCGAAGGTGCTCGGTGAGGTGGTTGATGCGCTCCGTGAGCAGCGCGATCTGAACACGGGTGTTGCCCGTGTCCTGCTCGTTGGCGCCAAACTGCGCGGTGATCTCGCGCTTGCGCTCGCTGGTGATGGCCGGCATCGCCGTGGCACGGTAGCAGAAGAAAGCGCCGCGATCCGGCCGCGATCGCCGCCCCGGGGGACTCTCCGAAGACCTCCTAGCCTGCCGCCGCAGCGATCCCGCGGGTCTCGGCGACGTCCGCGTGCATCTGCTCGATCAGCGCCTCGGCGCTCTCGAAGCGCCGCTCGCCGCGCAGCCGCTCGAGGAAGCGCAGCGTGAGGGTCGTGTCGTAGAGGTCGCCCTCGAAGTCCAGAAGGAACGCCTCGATCAGCTCGCCTCGGCCCGTCTGGAAGGTCGGACGAACACCGATCGAGACGGCCGCCGCGTGCTCCACCCCGCCCGCCTCCTCAGCGATGCACGCGTACACGCCGTGGCCTGGGCAGGCGAGCTCCTCCGCCGGTACGAGGTTCGCGGTCGGAAAGCCGAGCGTGCGGCCTCGCTCGTCGCCGTGGGCGACGACCCCGGCGAGCTGGAAGGTCGAGCCGAGCAGCCGGTTGGCCTCCCCCACCTCGCCCGCGCCGAGCAGGCCGCGGATGTGGCTCGATGAGACGATCTCCCCGTCGACCTCGAGCAGCGGCTGCACGACCGTCTCGAAGCGCCCGTCGGCCGCGAGCAGCGCCGGATCGCCCTTGGCGCGGTTGCCGAAGCGGAAGTTCTCCCCGATCGAGACCTGCCGCGCGTCGAGCGCCCCGACGAGCACCTCCTCGACGAACTCGCCGGCGGTGCGCGAGGCGAAGGCGGCGTCGAAGGGGATCACGACCATCTCCTCCACTCCGAGGGAGGCGACGAGCTCGGCCTTGCGCTCCAAGGTCGTCAGCAGCTTGGGCGTGTGCTGCGGGGCGACGACCGAGACCGGGTGGGGCTCGAAGGTGAGGACGGTGTCGGCGCCCGCGATCACCTGGCGGTGGCCGAGGTGGACCCCGTCGAAGGTCCCGACGGCGACCTTGCGGCCCGCTCCGCTCCTCGCATCGCGCTCGACGTCGGGCAGGCGGGTGACCTTCACGGCCAGAAGCCTAGACGCTGGCGAGCCCGCCGGGCCGCCGCGGTCATCTTCGGATGCCCGCCCGCGCGAGCGCGCTCTCGAGCTCGACCCACGCGGACCCCTCCGGCGCCGCGTTCCAGCTCGTCCCGCGCGGCGGCGGGCCGGTCGCCTCGTCGACCGTGAACGGCCCGATCGCCGTGCGTCGCAGCTGCAGGCAGTAAGCGTCCCCGAGGTCGGCGATCAGCGAGCGCACGTAGGTCCCCGAGCCGCAGTCGATCGCGAACGCCGCCCGCGGCCCGGGCCAGTCGGGGTTCTCCTCGCGCCACAGCTGCTCGAAGCGCGTGACGGTCACGATCCGCTCCGGCAGCTCGAAGCTCTCCCCGCGCCGCGCGCGGCGGTAGGCGCGCTCGCCCCCGACCTTCACGGCCGAGTAGGCGGGCGGGCGCTGGCGGATCTCGCCCGTCGGCAGCGCGGGAGGGTCGGCAGGCACGCGGCCGGTGACCGCGATCTCGCCCTCCGGGTCGCCGGTGCTCGACGTCGCGCCGAGCTGCGCGACCGTCTCATACCTCTTCGGCAGCCCCATCAGCTGCTGCTGGGCCTTCGTCGCTCGCCCCACGAGGATCAGCAGCAGGCCGGTCGCGAACGGGTCGAGCGTGCCGGCGTGACCGACGCGGGGGCCCTGCTTCCCGCCCAGCGCCCGCCGCACCGCGGCGACGGCGTCGTGCGAGGTGATCCCCGCGGGCTTGTCGATCAAGAGGACGCCGTCCATCGCGTCTGCGCCCACGCGGCGGACCCGACCGGGCCGCTCGTCAGGCCGGAGCCGGCGTGGGACGGCCGTCGCGCTGCGGGTGGAGCTGCTCGGCGATCGCGTCGCGCAGGAACGCGACCAACTCGTCCGCCTCGAGCGCGGTCGTGAAGCCGGCCGCGCGGCGGTGGCCCCCGCCGCCCTGGACGCGCGCGATCACCGACACGTCGACGTCGTCGCCGGTCGCGCGCAGCGACACTTTGTGCTGGCCCTTGCGTTCGCCGCTGGAGAGCTCGCGGACGAGCGCCGCGACCTTCGTCCCCTGGATCGCCCGCAGCTGGTCGATGATCCCCTCCGAGTAGCTCTCCTCGGCCTCGGCGGAGCGGAAGTCCTCGCTGCTGAGCGAGGCGATCGTGAGCTCGCCGCCGTCGAAGCGCTGCAGCTGCGCGAGCGCGAGCGCGAGCAACGTCAGCTTGCCCGCCGGCATGTCCTCGTACAGCCGTTTGTAGACCGCCGCGACGTCGACCCCCGCTTCGAGCAGCGCGGCCGCCATCTGGTGGGAGCGCGGCGTCGTGTTCTCGTACATGAAGCGCCCCGTGTCGGTGATCAGGCCGACGTAGAGCGCCTCCGCGACCTCGGGGCCCGGCGCGACGCCGAGCTCTCCCATCAGCCCCCAGACGATCTCGGCCGTGCACGAGGCAGTCGGGTCGACGAGGTTGATCGTCCCGAAGCCGGTGTTGTCGTGGTGGTGGTCGACGTTCAGCAGGTGCGCCCCGCCGCGCAGGTCCTCGGCGGCGATCCGGTCGATGTTCCCGCAGTCCAGAAAGACGACGGTCCGCGCGGCGACGTCCTCGGGGACCTCGGTGATCAGCGCGTCGAACGGCAGCGCCCGGTACTCGCGCGGCAGCGGCAGGTCCGAGGGCGAGATGAACGTCTCCGAGCGCTTGCCGAGCGAGACGAGCAGTCCGTGCATGCCGAGCAGCGAGCCGAGCGCGTCGCCGTCGGGGTGTTCGTGGGTGACCAGCAGGAAGCTGTCGTCCGCGCGGATCCGCGCGAGCACGAGCTCCCGCGCCGCCAGGCCGTCCGCCCCGCTCATCGCTCCTGCTCCTCGATCAGCGCCTCGAGGCGCAGCGCACGGTCGGTCGTGTCGTCGTAGACGAACTCGAGCGCCGGCGTGCGCTTCAGGTGCAGCTCGCGGGCGATCCTGGCCTGCAGGAAGCCGTGGGCGCTCTGCAGGCCCGCGAGGCTGTCCTCGCGCTCCTGGCCGCCCGAGCTCGCCCCGTCGGCGCCGAGCACGCTCACGTACACGCGCGAGTGGCGTAGATCGGTGCTGGTTCTCACGTCTGTCACGGTCACAAATCCCACCCGGGGGTCCTTCAGCTCCTTGGAAACGGCGTCTCCGATGACCTGGCGAATCGCCTCGTCTACCCGACGCATGCGTCCCGTAGCCATCGTCTCTGTCCAATTCCTCGCGGAGGCCGGTGTCCCTTCAGATCCAGGCGCGCCCAGCGGCGGGGGCGGCGCTCAGACGACGTTACCGCGGCGGCGCCAACTCAGGCGAGCTCGCGCTCGACCTGCTTGGTCTCATAGGCCTCCAGAACGTCCCCCTCCTTGAGGTCCTGAAAGTTGGTCAGCACGATCCCGCACTCGAACCCGCCGGCCACCTCTTTGACGTCGTCGTTGAAGCGGCGCAGACTCTCGACGGTCGTGTCGTAGATGACCGTCCCCTCGCGCACGACCCGGACCCGCGATCCGCGCAGGATCCGGCCCTCGGTGACCTGGCAGCCCGCGATCGTGCCGATCCGCGACGCTTTGAACAGCTGGCGGACCTCGGCCTGGCCGATCGTGCTCTCGACCTCCTCGGGGGCGAGCATTCCCTGCATCGCCGCGCGCAGCTCCTCGATCGCGCGGTAGATGACCGAGTAGGAGCGGATCTCGACGCCCTCGCGGTCGGCGACGGCGCGCGCGTCGCCCACCGGCCGCACGTTGAAGGCCAGGATCACGCCCTCGGAGGCGGCCGCGAGCATCACGTCGGACTCGTTGATCCCGCCGACGCCGCGGTGGACGATGTTGACGTTGACCTCGTCCTGCGGGAGCTTCGCGATCTCGTCCTCGATCGCCTCCAGCGACCCCGCCACGTCGGCCTTGACAACCAGCGCGAGCTCCTGAACGGTGCCCTCCTGGGCCAGCTTGAAGACGTCTTCGAGGGACACCTTGCGCCCGGAGCGGCGAGCCAGCGCCTCGGTCTTCAGACGGTTGGCGCGTTCGCCCGCGAGCTGGCGGGCGCGGCGCTCGTTCTCGACGACACGGACGTGCTCGCCCGCCTCGGGAACCCCGTCGAAGCCGAGCACCTCGACGGGCTCGCCCGGCGTCGCGCGCTTCATCTTCGCGCCGTTGAAGTCGTGCATCGCCCGCACGCGCCCGAAGTGCGCCCCGGCGACGAGCGCGTCGCCGACGCGCAGCGTGCCGCGCTGGATCAGCACCGTCACGACCGGGCCGCGGCCCGGGTCGAGCTTGGACTCGATCACCGCGCCCGAGGCCTCGGTGTCGGCGTTCGCCTTCAGCTCCTCTAGGTCGGTGACGATCTGGATCGTGTCGAGCAGCGAGTCAAGACCTTCGTGGGTCTTCGCCGAGACGTCGACGAACTCGGTTTCCCCGCCCCAGTCGGACGGCTGCAGGCCGTGCTGGGTCATCTCCGTGCGGACCCGCTCGGGCTGCGCGCCCTCCTTGTCGATCTTGTTGACCGCCACGATGATCGGCACCTGAGCCGCCCTGGCGTGGTCGATCGCCTCTTCGGTCTGGGGCTTGACGCCGTCGTCGGCCGCGACCACGATCACCGCGAGATCGGTGACCGACGCGCCGCGCGCGCGCATCGCGGTGAAGGCCTCGTGGCCGGGCGTGTCGAGGAACGTGATCTCTTTGCCCGCGTGGTGGACCTGGTAGGCGCCGATGTGCTGGGTGATCCCGCCCGCCTCGCCCGCGACGACCTCCGTCTCGCGGATCGCGTCGAGCAGCGAGGTCTTGCCGTGGTCGACGTGCCCCATGATCGTCACCACGGGCGGGCGCTCGATCATCTCCTCCTCGGCGTCCTCGTAGATCGGCTCGACCTCGACGTCGTCGGCCGCGTGGACGATCTCGATTTTCTTCTCGAACTCGTCCGCGATCACCTGGATCGCATCGTCGGAGAGCGTCTGCGTGAGCGTCGCCATCTCGCCGAGCGACATCAGCTTCTTGATGATCTCCGGCACCGCCACGCCGAGATACTCCGCGACGTCCTTGACGGTCGAGCCCGAGTTGACGCGGATCAGGTCGGTCGTTTCCTGCGCGGCGGTGTCGATCGGGGCGATCGAGTCGTCATAGGTTCCGCGGCGGCGCCGTCCCCGCCGGGGGCGTCGCTGGGGCTGGTTGGTCGGGCCGCCCTGCTGGCGGCGGGACGCTTGGGAGTCGATCACGACACGGCGGCGTCCGCCGGGGCCGACGTCGCCGGGGGTGCGCTCGCCGGTCCGCGAGTCGCGCGTCGGGCGCACCCGGTCGCCGCCCGCGGGCTGGGCGGGCCCTGGCTGGGCGGGCGCGGCCGGGGCGGCTGCGGTGGGCGCGGCCGCAGCCGGCGCGGCGGGGGCCGCCGGCTGCTGGGCGGCCGGCTTCGGCTGGGCCGGAGCGGCGGACGAGGGCGCCGGCGCAGCTGGTGCGGCGGACGCTGCCGGCGCGGGCGTCGCAGCGGGTTTCGACGGCGCAGCCTCGGCGGCGGGCTTCGGCGCCGCCTGCGCAGGCGGTGCCTTGGTCGCCGCGTCGGCGGCCGAGCCGGCGCCGTTGCTCGACGCGGGCGCTCCGACGCCGAGCGCCTTCAGCGCCGCGCTCTCATCCACGGAGGATGCGGCGGCCTTCGCCTCGATCCCGGCGGCGGCGAGCTTCTCGAGCAGCTCCTTGCTCGTAAGCCCCTGCTCCTTGGCGATCTCGTGTACGCGCTTTTTGCTCATCGACCAACCGATTCTACGAGCTTGGGATCGAGCGTCACCTTCGCACGCAGCGCGCGCGCGAAGCCGCCCCGCCGCGTCGCCTCGGCAAGGCACTCGGGTCGCGGGCTGCGCGACCCCGGCGCGGCGCACAGGTACGCGCCGCGGCCGCCGAGACGGTTGTCGCGGTCGAGCACCGCGACGCGCCCCGACGGATCGTCGTGGGCCGCAAGCGTGAGACGGACGAGCTCGGTCCTGGCGGCTTCGCGGCGGCACCCGATGCAGGTGCGACGGGGACCTTCCGCGCCCGCCGCCCGGCTACCACATGTTCCGTCCGCGCCGGCGCGCGTGGCTATGACGCCGGCTCCTCGGCGGCGTCGGCCTCGAGCTTCTCCGCGACCTCCGCGGCCGCCTCGTCGCCGCTCTCCTCGGGCTCGGAGGCGATCACGGCAGCCTCGGTCTCACCGAGCGGAGCCGCCTCCTCGCTGACGTCGACGGCCTCGGCCTGCTCGGCCTCTGCCGGCTCGGACTGCTCCGCCACTGCCGGCTCCGACTGCTCCGCGCCGGGGCCCGTCGTCTCGACCGCGTCGTCAGTGGGCGCCTCAGATCCAGCCCCTGCGAGGTCGCCGATGTTGTCGCTGTCGATGTTCGCGAGCGCCTGGTGGGTTTCGAGGCCACAGTAACGCGAGTTGGGCAGCGAGGCGTTGGGGCAGCGGCGTCCGTTGGAGAGGATCGCGGCGCAGCGTCCCTGCACCTCCTCCTCCTCGTACCCGTGCTCGGCCTCCTCGGCGGCGAACTCGGTCTCCGAGCGGATGTCCACGCGCCATCCCGTCAGTCGCGCGGCGAGGCGCGCGTTCTGGCCCTCGCGGCCGATCGCCAGCGAGAGCTGGTCGTCGGGCACGATCACGGTCGCCTGCTTGGCCTCGTCGTCGACGAGCACCTCGCGTACGCGGGCCGGCGAGAGCGCCTTGGCGACGAAGCGGGCGGGCTCGTCGTTGAAGGGGATGATGTCGATCTTCTCGCCGCGGAGCTCGGAGACGACCATCCGCACGCGCGAGCCGCGCGGGCCGACGCACGCGCCGACCGGGTCGACGCCGTCGGTGTGGGAGACAACCGCGATCTTCGAGCGGTAGCCGGGCTCGCGGGCGACGTTGGCGATCTCGACCAGGCCGTCGGCTATCTCCGGGACCTCGAGCTCGAACAGCTTCTTGATCAGCTCGGGGTCGCGCCGGGAGACGATGATCGCGGGGCCCTTGGTGGAGGGCGAGACCTCCTTGATGACGGCCTTGATCCGCTGCGAGTGGTCGTAGCGCTCGCCGTCGACCTGCTCGGACTTCGGCAGCAGCGCCTCGACGCGTTCGCGCAGCTGCACGAGCGTGTAGCGGGAGTCCGACTGCTGCACGATGCCGGTGATCAGCTCGCCAACGCGGTCGCGGTATTCCTCGTACATCATGTCCCGCTCGGCCTCGCGGATGCGCTGCAGGATCACCTGCTTGGCCGTCTGCGCGGCGATCCGGCCGAAGTCGTCGGGCGTGACGTCTTGCTCCTCGATCTGGTCGCGGTATTCCTCGAACTTCTTCGGGTCGATTTCCGGTTCCTCGGGTTCGCGCATCTCCCCCGTCTCGGGGTCGATCGTCGTTTCCTCGTCGATCGTCTCGACGATCAGGTGCGCCTCCAGGCGCTCCGGGATTTTCAGTTCGATGACTCGGAAGTCGGCCGTCTCGCGGTCCATTTCCACGCGCGCGTACTTGGCGGAGCCGGGCTGCTTCTTGTAAGCGGACAGCAGCGCGTCCTCGAGCGCGATCATCAGCTTCTCGGGCTCGATCCCCTTCTCACGGGCGAGCGCGTGCATGGCCTCAAGGATTTCGCGTGACATGGCTCTCAGTTACTCCTCGATCAGGTTCGAACGGCGAATCTCCGAATAGGGGATCGCGATGACGCCACCGTCGGCGGCCAGCGTGACCTCCTCCTCCGAAGCCCCCACAAGCTCTCCGGTGAAACTCCGTGCCGAGCGCTGCCCCTCGTGACCCTCGCCCGCGCGCTCGATCGGCCGCGGGTGACGGACGCGCACCCGCGCCTTGCGACCGACGAAGCGCCGGAAGTGGGCGGGCTTGGTCAGCGGCCGCTCGGTGCCGGGCGAGGAGACCTCGAGCGAGTAGCGCTCGCGCAGGTCGTTGAGCAGCAGCGTGACCCGCTCGCACATCGCCAGGTTGACCCCGTCGGGGTGGTCGATGAAGACGCGCAGAGCCCGCCCGCCGAGCACCTCGGCGAGCAGCACCTCGATCTCCGGCTCGGTGGCCGCGAGTCGCTTCTCTATCTCGGTCTGCAACGTGCTCATCTGTTCTCTAAATCTGGTCCTTACGCAAAAAAAGCGGGCGGGCGCCCACTCTCGGTACTGCTGCCGACGCCTGCGCGACGACACGAAAGCTGTCGATCGAGCATAGCATCGGCGGGGTCCAACGTTTACAACTCCGCCCCCCGGAGCGGCCGCGCTCAGGCCCGTTCGGCGTCGCGCCGAGCGCGTTCCCGGTAGAGCCGGTAGTCCTTGCGCTCGGGGCGCAGCGAGCACGCCAGCGCGAGCGGCTGACATGCCTCGCGGTGACGACCCAGCAGCTGCATCGAGCGGCCCAGGCAGAACAGCGCGTAGTCGTTCGTCGGGGCCCGCGAGGCGATCGCCTCGAACTCCGCGGCCGCGCTTTCGTAGCGCTGGGCGTGGAACAGCGCGCGGCCCAGCGCCTCGCGGATCGAGGCCTTGTCGGGCTCCAGGTCGCGGGCGCGGCTGAGCGGCACGATCGCCGCCTGGTGGTCGCCGTGCTCGAGCAGGTCCAGGCCCCGCGTGTAGAGGTCGTAGACGCTCTCCATCGCTCCCAGCCTAGTGAGCCTACCCCCCCGTCCCGAGCGGCCGAAGCGCTTCGACCGCGTCGAGGATCGCGGCGGCGATCTGCTCCTTGCCGGCACGCGCGACGTGCCGCTCCGCCGCGGCCCCCGCCGCGCCCGCGGCGGTCAGGATCGTCACCTCGTTCTCGCTCGCGTCGAAGCCGATCCCCTCGGCCGAGATGTCGTTGAAGACGATCGCGTCGACGCCCTTGGCCGCGAGCTTCCCGCGCGCGTGCTCGAGCCCCTCGGCGCCGTGCTCGGCGGCGAACGCGACGAGCGTCTGCCCGGGATGCCGGCGGGCGGCCAGGCCCGTGATCACGTCGGGGGTGGCCTCGAGCACTAGCTCCAGGCGCTCGCGGCCGCCCTTCTTGATCTTGCCGTCGGCCCGCGCGGGCGCGAAGTCGGCGACGGCCGCGGCCATCAGCAGCACCTCGCAGCCGTCGAACTCGCGCTCGGCCGCGTCCTTCAGCTCGGCGGCCGTTCGGACCTCGACGCGCCGCACCCCCGCGGGCGCCGGCAGCGCGACGTTGGCCGCGATCAGCGTCACCTCCGCCCCACGCTCGCGCGCCACCTCGGCCAGCGCGAGGCCCATCCGCCCGGAGGAGCTGTTGCCGATGAAGCGGACGCTGTCGATCGGCTCGCGGGTGCCGCCCGCGGTGATCAGCACCTTGACGCCGGTCAGCCCCGCGCCCACGGGCGCCCCGCCGTTGGGATGCGTCCCGGCGAGATGCGCCCCGGGGCGATGCGCTCCGGCGGGATCCTCGCCGCCGCGGTCGGCGCGTGCCTCCGGGACGGCGGCCGGCGAGTTCGACGCGGCGAGCGCCTCCTCACACGCGGCGAGCAGCGCCGCCGGCTCGGCCAGGCGCCCGACCCCTTCCTCGCCCTTGGAGGCGAGCCGCCCGCTGCCGGGCTCGACGATCCGCGCCCCCCGCTCGCGCAGCGTCCGCAGGTTCGCCTTCGTGGCAGGATGCTCGTACATCCGGTTGTTCATCGCCGGCGCGATCAGCAGCGGGCAGTCGGCCGCGAGCGCGCAGCTCGTCAGCAGGTTGTCGGCGTGGCCGCCCGCGAGCTTCGCGATCGTGTTCGCCGAGGCGGGCGCGATCAGCAGGAGGTCGGCGTTCGCGACCAGCTCGAGATGGCTGATCGGCTCGTGCTCGGGCAGCGCCTGGTCGGGGAACGCGCCCCGCATCGGGTCCCGCGCGAACTCGCTGACGAGCGCCGGCGCCCCGCTCAGCGCGGCGAACGACGCCTCGCCGACGAACCGCCGGCTCGTCGGCGTCTGAACCACCCGCACCGAGTGCCCCGCCCCCGTAGCGAGGCGGATGAGCTCCAGAGCCTTGTAGGCGGCGATGCCGCCCGTGACCCCAACCAGGATCCGTGCCATCTAGAAGAGTTTCGACCCCGCCCGGCGAACCCGCAACCCACGCGCTTCGGCTTGCGCCATCCGAAGCCGCATCGGAAGGCCGCGGCTCCCGCCCTATCGGTAGTGGTACTTCATCTTCCCCGCGGCTACCTCCTCGAGGGCGATCGTGAGGTAGTTTTTCGAACCCGTTTCGACCATCGGGGGCGGGAACTCGTCGAACGTCCCCTCGCCGAGGTTGTGGTAGTAGCTGTTGATCTGCCGGGCGCGCTTGGCTGCGACGATGACACCGGCGTAGTTCGAGTCGACCTGCTCGAGCAGGCGGTCGATGCGGGGGGAGATCATTCTTGGGATGGCCTCTCTGTAAGGGAACTTGCGGCCACCAAGTCTAGCCGTCCCGGGCATCGGCTCCCGGACGGCCTACCGTCGCTCCGAGCGGCGCGAGCGCAGATCGGACGGCTTTTAGCCGTCGCTGCCCCGCACGATCTCGACGAGCCGTCCGAGCGCGTCCTCGAGGCGGTCGTTGACGACCACGTGGGCGAACTCGGGCTGCGCCTCGAGCTCGTGCTCGGCCACCTGCAGGCGCCGGGCGACCTCCTCGGCGTCGTCGGTCCCGCGCCCGACCAGCCGGGTCCGCAGGGCCTCGAGCGACGGCGGCGCGATGAACACCTGGACGGCCTCGGGCATCGCCTCGCGGACCTGCCGCGCCCCCTGCACCTCGATCTCCAGCACGACGGGCACGCCTGCGTCGAGGCGCCGGTCGAGCTCCGAGCGCAGCGTCCCGTAGCGGCGCCCCGCGTAGTCGGCGTGCTCGACGAAGTCGCCCGCGCCGATCCGCCGCTCGAACTCCTCGGGGCTCAGGAAGTGGTAGTCGACCCCGTCCTCCTCCCCCAGCCGGGGCCGGCGGGTCGTGGCCGAGACGGACAGCTCGAGCTCGGGCAGGCGCTCCATCAGGCCCCGGATCAGGGTCCCCTTGCCGACGCCGGAGGGGCCGGTTATGACGAACACGCGAGCCACGGCCGCAGAACCCTAGTGGCGGAGCCGGGGGAAGCTGGGGGCCTAGTGGTGAAGCAGCGAGATCAGCTCCGAGCGCTGGCGCTCGGAGAGCCCGCCGATCGTCTTGCTGGGCGCGATCCGGCAGTGGACGAGGATCTTGTTGACCTTCACGCGGCCGTACTTCGGGACCGCAAGCAGCATGTCGAAGACCTTGGCGGTCTCTACATACTCCGGCGGGTCCAGCAGCAGAGAGTGGATCGAGCGGCGCCCCGCCTTCAGGTCCCGCTTCAGCTGCGCCCGCTGGATGCGGATTTCGTTGGCCCTGGCGAGCGCGTCCATCCTCTGGTTCAACGACCGCTCGGGGGCCGTGGAGGTGTTTGTGGACGTGCTGCCGGTCGCCGTCACCATGGGCGGCGAGTCTACACACCGGGAGACGTCCTGCAAGAAAAAACCCCTAATTCACCTCGACCTAAGGCTGAGGTTCAGAGGGATCGAGGCTGCTGGACGGTGCGGCCCAGTGTTTGCAGGGGTTTTTAGGGTATTTACTGGAGTCCAGCGGCGATCCGGGCCCCCGCGCGCGGATCGCGGAAGCTCTCGGTGCCGACGGCGACGAGCGTCGCGCCCACGTCGAGCAGATCACGAGCGTGCGCGGCGCTCTGAACGCCCCCCATCCCGACCACCGGGACCGCCACGCGAGCCGCCACGGCCGCGACCTGGGCCAGCGCCGCGGGCCGGATCGCCGGGCCGGACAGCCCGCCCGTCCCGCCGCCGAGCCAGGGTCGCGCCGGCCCCGCGCCGGGCGCCAGCGCCATCGCCCGCAGCGTGTTGATCAGGGATACCGCGTCCGCTCCCCCGTCCTGGGCGGCCTGAGCGAAGGCCGGAACGTCGGCCGCGTTCGGGGTGAGCTTGACGATCAGCGGCTTGGCGGTGCGTCCGCGCAGGCCCGCGACGACGCTCTGCAGCTGCGCGGGGTCGGCGCCGATGTCAAGCCCCGTCTTCACGTTCGGGCAGGAGACGTTCAGCTCGATCGCCGCGATCGCCTCCGGCTCGTCGCACGCCTCGACGAGCCGCGCGAGCTCCTCGCCGCTGGAGCCCATCACGTTCGTGATCACGGGCACCGCCGCGCGCTCGCCGTCGGCCGAGCCGGCCGGGTCGGCTCGCAACCCGGCGAGCGCGGGCAGGTCCTCGGCGAGGTAGGCCGCGAGGCCCTTGTTCGGGAGGCCGATCGAGTTGATCATCCCCGCGGCGGTCTCCCACAGGCGCGGCGGCGGGTTGCCCGCGCGGGGCTCGAGGGTGATCGTCTTCGAGACGTAGGCCGAGAACGGGAACGCCTCGGCGAGCGCATCGCCGAACGCGCGCCGGGCGGCGATCGCGTCGAAGGTCCCCGAGCCGTTGATGACCGGGTGGGCGAGCCGCAGCCCGCAGAACTCGACGCTCACTCGGGCGCTCCGGCGTGCGCCTCGACGTGCTCCAGCTCGGCCGCGTCGATCACCGGCCCGTCGACGCAGACCCGCAGGTAGCCGCCGCCGCGGCGCGGCACGACGCAGCCGAAGCAGGCGCCGAAGCCGCACGCCATCCCGGCCTCCAGGGCGAGCTGGGCGGGCACGCCCGCGCGCTCGCAGATCGCCCGCACCCCCTCGAGCATCCCCGCCGGCCCGCACGAGTAGACGGCGGCGTGCGCGTCGGCTACGAGCTCGCGCTCGAGCAGCTCGGTGACGAGCCCGCGGTGGCCCGCCGAGCCGTCGTCGGTCGCGAGCTCCGCCCCCCGCAGCAGCTCGGCGCCGGGCACCCGCTCGCGGTCGCGGAAGCCGAGCAGGACGGTCGTGGCGTCGGCCCCGAGGGAGTCCTGCAGGATCGCGAGCGGCGCGATCCCGACGCCGCCGCCGACGAGGATCGCCCGGCGCATCCCTGCCGCGTCCGGCTCGGGCGCGGCGAACGGCCGGCCGAGCGGGCCGAGCACCCAGACCTCGTCGCCCGCCCGCAGCTCGCAGAGGCGCCGCGTCCCCGGCCCGACGTCCTCGAGCACGTAGCTCGACTCCTCGCCGGACTGCCGGGCGACCGAGAAGGCGCGGGCGAGGAAGGGCCGCTCGTCCTCGCCTCCCCCCCAGCGCTCGGCGGCCGCGAGCATCGCGAACTGGCCCGGCAGCACCCCGGTCATGGCGGGATCGGCGACCCGCAGCACGTTGTAGGCCCCGAGCCGCTCGTTGGCGGCCACGCGGGCCAGGCGCCGGCCGAAGGGGGCGCCGTCTGTGGGCCCGCTCACGCGACCTGGGCCGGGTCCGGGTCCTCGCTCGGCTCGCCCGTGCCCGGCGGGGTGCGCCCGTTGCCGATGCGGTCGCGCGCTTCCTCGGATCGCGAGAAGACGTGCAGGTCCTGCAGGCAGAGCACCTCCGGCTCGCCGTCGATCTGGGCACGGGCGATCGCGCGGGCGGCCGAGGAGCCCGCCGAGAGCGTCGTCAGGCAGGGCACGCCGTGGGTCACCGCGGCGCGGCGGATCTCGTGGCCGTCGGTGCGGGCGCCGACGCCGGTCGGCGTGTTGATGACGAGGTCGACGTCGCCCCGTTCGATCCAGTCGACGACGTGCGGGGAGCCCTCGCCGATCTTGTTCAGGGTCTCGACCGGGACCCCCATGCGGGCGATCGTCTGGGCGGTCCCGCGCGTGGCGACGATCCGAAAGCCGCAGTCGTGGAGCGTCTGGGCGATCCCTATGCAGGCGTCCTTGTCTTCGTCGGTGACGGTGATGAAGACCGTGCCCTCGCTGGGGAGCGGCACCCCGGCGGCGGCCTGCGCCTTGGCGAACGCGGTCGGGAAGTCGCGGGCGATGCCCATCACCTCCCCCGTCGAGCGCATCTCCGGGCCGAGCACCGCGTCCGAGCCCTCGAAGCGGTCGAACGGGAGCACCGCCTCCTTGACCGAGATGTGATCGCCGAAGCCGAGGCCCTGGCGGTCCTGCGGGAGGTCCATCTCGGCGAGCTTCTCGCCGAGCATCACGCGGCAGGCGAGCTTCGCGATCGGCAGGCCGACGGCCTTGGAGACGAACGGGACGGTCCGCGACGCGCGCGGGTTGGCCTCGATCACGTACAGCTCGCCCGCGTGGATCGCGTACTGGACGTTGATCAGCCCGACGACCCCGATCTCCATCGCGATCGCCCGCGTCGCCGCTCGGATCTGCTCGAGCATCTCTTCGCCGAGCGAGTGCGGCGGCAGCACGCAGGCGCTGTCGCCGGAGTGGACGCCGGCCTCCTCGACGTGCTGCATGATCCCGCCGATCCACGCCTCGGTCCCGTCGCAGAGCGCGTCCACGTCGACCTCCAGGGAGTCCTCGAGGAAGCGGTCGAGGAAGATCGACGGGGAGCCCTCGCCGCCGTCCGCGTCCGGGTCGAGCTCGCGGCGCAGGTAGTCGGAGAGCCCCTCGTGGGAGTAGACGATCTCCATCGCCCGCCCGCCGAGCACGTAGGAGGGCCTTACGAGCAGCGGGAAGCCGACCTCGCCCGCGCAGCGCAGCGCCTGCTCGACCGAGCGGGCGGTCGCGTACGGCGGGGCCTTCAGGCCGAGCTTCGCGAGCACCTCGCCGAAGCGTCCCCGGTCCTCGGCGAGGTCGATCGCTTCGACGCTCGTGCCGAGCAGCGGGACGCCTTTCGCGGCCAGGCCCGCGGCGAGCTTCAGCGGCGTCTGCCCGCCGAACTGGACGATCACGCCCTTCAGGCGGCCGCCGGCGTTCTCGACCTCGACGACCGCGAGCACGTCCTCGAGCGTCAGCGGCTCGAAGTAGAGGCGGTCCGAGGTGTCGTAGTCGGTCGAGACCGTCTCCGGGTTGCAGTTGATCATCACCGCGTCGCGCCCTGACTCGCGGACGGTCATCGCGGCGTGCACGCAGCAGTAGTCGAACTCGATCCCCTGGCCGATCCGGTTCGGTCCCGCGCCGAGGATCACGACCGACTCGCGCTCGCCGCGCTCGACCTCGTGGTCCTGCTTCCCTCCCTCCCAGCCGGAGTAGTAGTAGGGCGTCCGCGCGGGGAACTCGGCCGCGCAGGTGTCGACCGAGCGGAACGAGCGCGAGCCCTCGAACGGCGCCTCGGGGTCGAGCGCGAGCGCCTGCAGCTCCCGCAGGAACCAGCGGTCGACGGAGGTCGCGGCGTGGATCTCCTCGATCCCGGCGCCGCGGGCGAGCAGCTCGAGGATCGTCTCGAAGCGCGCCGGGCGCGGTTCGGCGAGGCTCTCCAAGAGCTCTTGGTCCGACGTCTCCCCGAGGATCGGGGGCTTGTCGAGCTCGCGCGATCTGAGCGCCTTCGCGAAGGCCTGCTGGAAGGTGCGGCCGATCGCCATCGCCTCGCCGACCGACTTCATGTGGGTCGTGAGTATCGAGGAGGTCTCGGGGAACTTCTCGAACGCGAAGCGGGGCCACTTCACGACCACGTAGTCGATCGTGGGCTCGAAGCACGCGGGCGTGACCCCCGTGATGTCGTTGTCGATCTCGTCGAGCGTGTAGCCGACTGCGAGGCGCGCCGCGATCTTCGCGATCGGGAAGCCCGTCGCCTTGGAGGCGAGCGCCGAGGAGCGCGAGACGCGGGGGTTCATCTCGATCACGAGGATCTCCTCGGTCTCGGGGTTGACCGCGAACTGGACGTTCGAGCCCCCGGTCTCGACGCCGACCGCGCGGATCACCTTGATCGCCTGGTCGCGGAGCTGCTGGTAGAGGCGGTCGGTCAGCGTCTGCTGGGGCGCGACGGTCACCGAGTCACCGGTGTGGACGCCCATCGGGTCGACGTTCTCGATCGAGCAGACGATCACGACGTTGTCGGCCCGGTCGCGCATCACCTCGAGCTCGAACTCGCCCCAGCCGATCACCGACTCGTCGAGCAGGACCTGGGAGATCGGCGAGGCCTCGATGCCCTGCTGGGCGATCCGCTCGAACTCCTGCTCGCTGCGGGCGATCCCGCCGCCGCGGCCGCCGAGCGTGAAGGCGGGCCGCACGATGCAGGGCAGGCCGAGTTCGGGCAGCGCGGCGCGGGCCTCCTCGAGCGAGGTCGCGATCGCGCTGCGCGGCATCCGCAGCCCCGCCTCCTCCATCGTCTGGCGGAACAGTTCCCGGTCCTCCGCGCACGCGATCGCCTCGTTGTTGGCGCCGATCAGCTCGACGCCGAGCCGCTCCAGCGTCCCGTCCTCGTACAGCGCCATCGAGAGGTTCAGCGCGGTCTGCCCGCCGAGCGTGCCGAGCAGCGCGTCGGGGCGCTCGCGTTCGAGCACCTGGCGCACTGGCCCGGGCAGCAGCGGCTCGACGTACGTCGCGTCGGCGAACTCCGGGTCGGTCATGATCGTCGCCGGGTTGGAGTTGACGAGCACGACCTCATACCCCTCCTCGCGCAGCACCTTGCACGCCTGCACGCCGGAGTAGTCGAACTCCGCGGCCTGGCCGATCACGATCGGCCCCGAGCCGAGGATCATGATCTTCTCGATGTCGGTCCGCTTGGGCATCAGGCGGCTTCGGCGATCCTGATCAGGAAGCGGTCGAACAGGTAGAGCGAGTCGTGCGGGCCGGGCCCAGCCTCGGGGTGGTACTGGACGGTCCCCCCGGGCACGTCGAGCAGCTCGAGCCCCTCGACGGTGCGGTCGTACAGGTTCACGTGCGAGAGCGAGGCTCCGCCGAAGTCCGTTTCCCAGCGGACCGGGTCGTCGCCGTCGATCGTGCGCCCGCCGCCCGGGCCGAGCGCCGCGAAGCCGTGGTTCTGGGATGTGATCTCGACTTTGCCGGTCGCGAGGTCGCGGACCGGGTGGTTGGCGCCGCGGTGGCCGAACGGCAGCTTGAACGTCTCCAGGCCGACCGCCCGGCACAGCAGCTGGTGGCCGAGGCAGATCCCCCACACCGGCTTGGAGCCGACGACCTCGCGCACCGTCGCGACGACGTAGTCGAGCGCGGCCGGGTCGCCGGGGCCGTTGGAGAGGAAGACCGCGTCGGGATCGCCGGCGAGCAGCTCCGCGGCGGAGGTCGTGCAGGGGTGCAGCTCGACGGTCGCTCCACGCTGCACGAGCTCGCGGACCATCGAGGCCTTGATCCCGGTGTCGAGCACGGCGATCCGCGGCCCCGCGCCGCCGCCGTGCGTCGTGACCGTCTCCGGTGTCACCACACGGGCGAGGTCCTGGCCGGCCATCGGCGGCTCCGCCTCGATCAGCTCGCGCGCCTGGGCCTCGGAGATCGAGCCGGGGAACACGCCGCCGCGCATCGATCCGGCCTCGCGGATGTGGCGGACCAGGGCGCGCGTGTCGACCCCGGTGATCGCCTGCACGCCGCAGTCGATCAGCCAGTCGAGCCAGCCACGCTCGGCGGTCGGCGCGTCCTCGTTGTTGTTCGCCTCGCGCATGATCGCGGCGCGCGCCCACGCGCGGTCGGACTCCATCGCCTCGGCGCTGACCCCGTAGTTGCCGATGTGGGGGTAGGTGAAGGCGATCAGCTGACCCGCGAAGGACGGGTCGGTCATCGATTCCTGGTAGCCGGACATGCCGGTCGTGAAGACGACCTCGCCGACTGTGTGGCCCTCGGCGCCGCAGAGGACGCCGTCGAAGCGCGTCCCGTCCTCGAGCATCACGTAGCCGGGCTCTCTCACTTGACGAGCGCCTGCACTTCCTTGAACTCCGGCGTGCCGGCCTGCCCGAGCCACTCGAACAGGACCGTCTCGACGGTCGAGACGACCGCCCCGGCGCGCTCGAGGCGCTCGAGGCCGCGCTCGTAGTCGAGCCGGTGGCGCGAGCCGACGGCCTCCGCCGGGACGTGCACCTCGACGCCGCGCTGCAGCAGGTCGTGAACGGTCTGGCTGACGCAGACGTGCGTCTCGATCCCGCAGACGACGGCCTGGTCGCGGCCCGCGAGGCGGAAGCCCTCGGCTTTGGCCGCCGAGAAGACGACCTTCTCGATCACGGGCTCGTCGCGCAGGCCGAGCTCGGGGGCCGAGTGGCCGAGCCCTTTCGGGTACTGCTCTGAGACGAGCACCGGGACGTCGAGGATCCTTGCGGCCTCGATCAGCTTCGCGCAGCTGCCCGCGACCGCGGCGAACGTCTCATAGCCGCGGAAGCCCTCCTGAACGTCGACGACGATCAGGGTCGTGCGGCGGCGGGAGAGCAGGCCCATCAGGCGCCCACCATCTCGACGAGAGCCCTGTCGCGGTGCGCGACGGCACCGGCGGCGACCGTGAGAAGCACCCTGCCCTGCAGCGAGCGCCCGGCGAAGCAGCAGTTCTCGGAGCGGCTCTCCCAGCCGTGCTCGCCGGCGACGAAGCGCGCGTCGAGATCGACGAGCGCGAGATCGGCGGGCGCGCCGGCGGCGATCCGGCTCACGGGCAGCCCGAACAGGGCCGCTCCCGCGTTCATCCGCTCGACGAGCACACCAAGGCCGAGGTGCCCGGGCGCGACGAGGCCGCTGTAGAGCGCGGCGAAGGCGGTCTCCAGGCCCGTCGTCCCCATCGGCGCCTGCTCGAAGGGGACCTCCTTCTCCTCGCGCGCGTGAGGCGCATGGTCGGTCGCGACGCAGTCGATCGTCCCCGAGCGCAGGCCCTCGATCAAGGCCAGCCGATCCGGCTCGGTCGTCAGCGGCGGATGCATCTTCATGCGCGTGTCGAGCGTGCGGACGTCCTCGTCGGTCAGCAGCAGGTGGTGCGGGGAGACCTCGCAGCTGGCGCGGACCCCCGCCTCCTTGGCGGCGGCGACAGCGCGGACCGAGCCCTCGCAGGAGAGGTGCATGAAGTGCACCCGCCCGTCCTCGTAGCCCGCGAGGGCCGCGTCGCGGGCGACCATCGTCGACTCGGCGATAGTCGGGATGCCCGCGATCCCCAGCGCGGCGCTGACTGCGCCCTCGTTCATCGCCCCGCCGCGGGAGAGCGTGCGGTCCTCCTCGTGCAGCGCGAGCACCCCGCCGCACAGCCGCTGGTACTGAAGCGCCTTGCGCAGCATCCCGGCCGATTCGACGGGCCGGCCGTCGTCGGTGAAGCCGACGGCGCCCGCTCCGGCCAGCTCGGCCATCTCGCTCAGCAGCTCCCCCTCCAGGCCGCGCGTGATCGAGGCGAGGAAGCCGACGGGGATTCGCGCCAGGCGCGCGGCGGCCTCGCGCACCGAGCCGAGCAGCGGCGCCGAGTCGAGCACGGGGTCTGTGTTCGGCATCGCGAGCACGCCGGCGTATCCGCCCGCGGCGGCCGCCCGGGTGCCGGTCTCGATGTCCTCCTTGTGCTCCTGGCCGGGGGTGCGCAGGTGCACGTGGGGGTCGAAGAAGGCGGGGAACAGCGCGAGGCGGCCCTGGCCGTCGATCGTCTCGGCGCCCTCGGCCGCGGACAGCGAGCCGGCCTCGCCGATCTCGGCGACGCGGCCCGCGCTCACGAGCACGTCGTGGCGCCCGTCGAGGCCCTCGCGCGGGTCGAGCGCGCGCACGTCGCGCAGCAGGAGCTCGGCGGGCTCCCCTGCCCCGCCGATCAGCGGCTCGGGGGCGCTCACGCTTCCCCGCCCGCCCGTGCGGCGCCGAGCAGCTCGCCCGCCTGCTCGCTTGCGGGGCTCTCGGCGGCCTCGCCGCGAGAGCCCGCCAGCAGCTCGTAGAGGACCGCCATCCGCACGACGACGCCGGCCTCGACCTGCGCGGTGATGACCGCCTGCGGGGAGTCGACGACCTCGCCGGAGAGCTCGACGCCGCGGTTGACCGGCCCGGGGTGCATCAGCACCTGATTGGGCTTCAGGCGCCGGCCGTTGATCTGGTACCAGGTCGCGTACTCGCGCAGCGACGGCACCCACGTCTCGCTCATCCGCTCGCGCTGCATCCGCAGCGCGTAGACGACGTCGGCGGTGTCGAGCTCCTCGAGCGTGTAGCGGACCTCGCAGCCGAGCTGCTCGATGCCGCGCGGGATCAGGGTCGGCGGCCCGGCGACGGTGACCTTCGCGCCCATCTTCTGGAAGGCGAGGATGTCCGAGCGCGCGACGCGCGAGTGCGCGACGTCGCCGACGATCCAGATCGAGGCGCCGTCGATCGCGCCGAGGCGGCGGCGCAACGTGTAGACGTCGAGCAGGGCCTGCGTCGGGTGCTCGTGCTTGCCGTCGCCGGCGTTGACGATCGCGGCGCCGCACCAGCGCGAGACGAGCTCGGCGGCGCCCGCCCATGGCGTGCGCAGCACGATCGCGTCGGGCTTGTGGGCGGAGAGCGTCAGCACCGTGTCCTTCAGCGACTCGCCCTTCTCGACGCTCGAGCCGCTCGCGGCGAAGTTGACGACGTCGGCGGAGAGCCGCTTGGCGGCCAGCTCGAAGGAGCTGCGGGTGCGGGTCGAGGCCTCGTAGAAGAGGTTCAGGACCATCCGGCCGCGCAGCGCGGGGACCTTCTTGATCTCGCGGTCCGATACCTCGGCGAAGCGTTCGGCCTGGGTCACGATCCGCTCGATCCCTGCGCGGTCGAGGTCCTCGATCGAGAGCAGGTGGTTCACGCCGCGGCCTCCTGCTGCGCCGCGATCGCGACCTCGTCGAGCCCGTCGAGCTCGCGCAGGCGCACGTGCACGTGCTCGGCGCGGGAGGTCGGGAGGTTCTTGCCGACGTAGTCGGGCCGGAACGGCAGCTCGCGGTGACCGCGGTCGGCGAGCACGGCGAGCTGGACCCGCTCGGGGCGCCCGTAGTCGAACAGCGCCTCGATCGCGGCCCGGACGGTGCGGCCGGTGAAGAGGACGTCGTCGACGATCACGACCGTCAGGCCGGTGACGTCGAACTCGATGTGGGAGGCGTGCAGCACGGGCGCCTCGGGGCGCGTCCCGACGTCGTCGCGGTAGAAGCCGATGTCGAGGTCGCCGAGCTTGACCTCGGCGTCGAGCAGCTCCTCGAGCAGAGCCTGCAGGCGCCGCGCGAGGAAGGCGCCGCGGCGGTGGATCCCGACGAGCGCGGGGACGTCCTCACCCGGGTTGCGCTCGACGATCTCGTGAGCGATGCGCGTCAGCGCCCGCCGCACTTCCTCCTCGTGGAGGACGACCTTCTCGTTGCTCTGCATCGCTTCCTTCCTGGCCTCTCGGGACCGGGTTAAAGGATCGCGTCGGAATGTATCAGGGGGATGAGATGGGCTCGGTCGAGACGCGGGAGCGCTCGGCCTGGTCGCGTTCGCGGGCCTGCCGGTCGCTCCAGCGCTCCACGCGCGGCCCGCCCCGCTCCGGGAACGGCACCTCGATCGTGTCGAAGTCGCGCGGCGCCTCGGTGTTCGCGAACACGGCCCGCGCCTCCTCGCGCAGCAGCGCGGCGGGGTAGCGGGTCGAGATGTGGGTGAGGGCGAGCAGCTCGACCTCCGCCTCCTCGGCGATCAGGGCGGCCTGGCGGGCGGTGCTGTGACTGGTCTCCCGCGCGCGAGCGGCGTCCTCCTCGGCGAACGTGGCCTCGTGGATCAGCACGTCGGCCCCGTGGGCGGCGACGGCGAGCGTCTGCGCGGGGGCGGTGTCGCCGGAGATGACGACCTTGCGCCCACGGCGGGCCTCGCCGAGCACCTGCTCGGGGCGAACGCCGCCGACCGTCTCGCCGCGCTGCAGGCGCCCGTAGTCCCGCACGTCCTCGATCCCGAGCGCGCGCGCGGCCGCGGGGTCGAATTCGCCGGGGCGGTCCTGCTCGAGCACGACGTAGCCGAAGGCGGCGCGGTCGCCGTGGTTGACGGGGACCGTCGCGATCCGGTAGCCGTCGCGCTCCAGCTCCTCCCACGGCTCTAGCTCGACGAGAGTCAGCTCGTAGGCGAGCGTGCCGAGTACGCCGCGCATGCTCGCCATCAGCGGCCGCAGCCCGGGCGGCCCGTGAACCGTCAGGGGCTCCTCGCGGCCGCGCAGGGCCAGCGACTTCAGCATCCCGGGCAGGCCGAGCCAGTGGTCGGCGTGGTAGTGGGTGATGAACACCTCGTCGAGCTCGGCGAGGCCGATCGACTTCAGAAGCTGGCGCTGGGTGCCTTCGCCGCAGTCGAAGAGGAGCTTCTCGCCGCCGCGGCGGACGAGCAGCGCGGGCAGCCCGCGGCGCGCGGTCGGGACCGAGCCGCCGGTCCCGGCGAAGAAGATCGAGAGGTCCATGTCGGGCTACGGTAGCGGCGCCCAGAGCCCTCGTGCGCCCGCCTTTCAACGCCACCGCGGTCTGAGAGCGCGTTCACGTTCTGTTCACCGCCGCCCGGGGATCGGTTAGGGTCGGGGGGCTGGATCTATCTGGCAGCCGGGGGGCAAGTCGGTTCGAGAGCCGAGGACTCAGGGATGACGTGCGGCGCGGCCACGGGTTGCGGACCGTCACGGGGGCGCCGGGATGGCGCCGAAGCGCTTGCTCTCCCGTCAACCGACAGGAGGAGAGAGATGATCAGACGTACGATCGCGGTCGCGTGCTTCGTCGCCGCGTTCGCGGCCACGGGCGCCGTCGCCCAGGCCGCGCCGCCCCATTGGATCTGGGCGAAACCGGTCGAAGAACTCCCGCAGGGGAAGGCCGTGCCGATCGCCACCGAAGGAGCCCTCGGGTTCACGATCATCCCGGCGTCCGGGAAAAAAACGACGACGAAATGCAAAGTCGAAGACCGGGAGCTGATCGAAAACCCGATCGGCGGCGGGCCGGGCGTGGACACGATGACGGCGTTCGTCCTCTCGGGCTGCGGCAAAGCCGCCTGCTCGACGGGCGCGCTGATCGTCTTCGAAGCCGCCGGGCTGCCGTGGGCCACGGAACTGATCGCGGGCACGCCGATCCGCGACGAAATCAAAGGCGTGCAGATTCAGGAGCAGTGCGGCGGCCTCGTGATGAGCACGTTCGAAGGGAACCTCACGCCCGAAGTCAAAAACTACGGCGGGCTGACCTTCGGAGCGGGCTCGGGCATGCTCGAAGACGCCTTCAAAAACAAAATGGAAGTCAAAGGGACCGACAAACTGATCGGGCCCCCGCCGAAATCGAAAATCGGGGCGCTGTAGGGCCGTCCATAGACAATCCGTCGCCTCTTTGATCGCGTGAGCACGACTGTGCGGCGTCCCGTCACCGGGCGCCGCACAGCCGCGGTCGGTCGCGATGGACCCAGCGGGACCGTCAGTACATCACTTCGAGTTCCACGCCGGTAGCAGTCACGTTCTGACTTACCGAGTCTTCGACAAACGCGGAGCCACCAGTCGACGATTCAAGGTGGTGATTCACGCCGTTGACTTCGGTGATCGACTCTTTCCCTGAGCTACCCGTGAATAATGCGGTGATTTTTGTTGTTTTTATGCCATTCGCGTTGTCGATCAGGCCGATCCGACCGCCTCGGATTTCGGTTAAGATCCCCAGGCACTCAAAGTGAACCGGACTGAGCACGTAGACGAGCGCGAGCTTTAAGCTCGCTCCTTCTTTGAAGGCTAAGACTTCCCACGCACCTTTGACTAAGATCGAGCCTGCGGTCGAGTCGGTTAAGCCCGTGCATTTGAAGCCGCCGGCAGTACAGCCTAAGTGTAAGTCGTCGAAGCTGCCTTTCGTGGAGCTTTCGTATGTGAGGCTACCCTCCGAGGACGGGCATTTCACGGCTATGCCACCGCCGGTCGATTCGAATGTCAAAGTTGCGTTTTGGGTGAGCGTTGCGGTTCCGATGGCGCCTAAGAGTTCGCCTTCAGCCGCGGCCGCGGCTCCCGCTATCGCCGCGCCGAGCGCGAGCATCGCCATGAGCGAGAGTTGGAGCTTCTTCAGGGATTGCATCGATTGACCTTCCGTTCGGGTTCGCGGAGAGACGCCTCACCGCAACAGACGGCGAGGCCACGATCGACTCGGATGACCCAGGACGACCGGGACCCGAGTCTTCTCGTACGGCCGCCGTTGGATCAAGTACGGCAAACATCCAGGGATTGGGCAACCCGCGCGCACGGCGGGGAGCCACCCTTCCATTTGCGTTATTCGGAGCTTTTCCAGAGTTCGAGGATCGGGCGGGGTGATTGCATTGGGTGGGAGACATGCGGTTGGTTTCCTCCACCTACGCGGTCGCCCAGCGGCGAACGGAGCCCCGACTCCGAGCTTCCGCCGACCCCTGTCGCGGTGCGCCGGGCCAGGAGCACCCTGCCCCCACGGGCGCCGCTTGCCTGCCCGAGCGGTGGCTGCTCGCCACGCGCGACGCATGCCCAATACACTCGACGCTCCCGCGCCCGTAGCTCAGTGGATAGAGCGCTCGCCTCCGGAGCGAGAGGTCGCAAGTTCGAATCTTGCCGGGCGCGCTCGAGCTTTCTCGAACGCGGGCCCGACCGGCCGCCGGCGATTCGGCAGCTACGTCGTCGCCTCGGCGCGGTGTTCGGCGCCGGGCCATCCGAGCTGGTTGACGACCCGTTCGAAGCCTCGGACGGCCAGGCCGGGGATCCCGCGTTCTCGCTCGGGCTCGCGGATCTCGCCGCGAAGCATGTTCTCGAGGGTGCGCCATCCGGGTGGGCTGAGCACCGCGGCCAGCGAAAGACGGGGAAACCGATCCAGCGCGATCTTCGCGTTCCACGCGAATGCGAACATCCGGCCGAACTCGGAGACCAGCAGTTGCCCGTAGGAGTCGAGATCCGTCTCTTGGCCGGCGAGAAGCTTCATCGCGGCTTCCGTCGCCAGGCGGGAGCTCAGGAACGCCGCATACATCCCGTCGCCCGCGAGCGGGTCGACGAGGCCCGCCGCGTCTCCGATCAGCGCAGCTCGACCGCACGACAGACGGGCGCCGGGCTGGCGCCCAGGCAGTCGGTACCCCCGTAGATCTCGCAGGCTCGAGTACTCGAAGCCCCGCTGCCTGCAGAACTCCTTGAGGTAGCTGCGTAGCATCGGCCCCGTTTGTTCCCAGCCGCCCACGCCGATGTTGAGATGGTCTCCCTTGGGGAAGATCCAGCAGTAGCCGCCGGGGACGGTGCCCAGCTCGATCACGACCGTGCTCGGCCAGCGACCCAGCTCCGCTGCTTGGCACGCCAGGTTCCCCTCGAACGCAACGCCATAGGTCGGGGTGTGAGAAAGACCGAGATATCGGGCCGTGGAGCCGTTGGCTCCGTCTGCCCCGATGAGGAGCTCGGCGCCGATCCATTCGCCGTTGACACGCGCTCCGTTCTCGGACGCTTCGCTCACCCCCGCGCCTTCCCGAAACTCGGCCCCCGCCGCGGTCGCCTGCTCGATGAGGAAGTGGTCAAGGCGCCTACGCTGGGTCAGCGACGCCAGTTGCCTGGCCCCTCCGCGTCGGAATGCGCGACCACCGCGAAAGCTCAGCTCCAAACTGTCGACTCCGCGCTCGACCACAGGCCCGGGATCGATCGGCAGCTCAAGCCCCGCTCGCACAGAGATGCCCCCGCCGCATGGCTTGTCGCGCGGGAACTGCGCCTTATCCAGCAGCAGGACCTTGGCCCCTTCCAGGGCCATCCGATAGGCCATGGTTGATCCGGCAGGCCCCGCGCCGATGACGATACAGTCGAACTTTTCCACTCTCCGACGAACGCTAACCGCGCCGCGGAAAGGAGCGAAGCCGCGTTTCTGTACCTCCGGCGAGGAGTGACGTCCCCGCTCTCGAGGACTCTCCGGGAGGGCTTCCAGCCGCTTCGTCGTGGCGCTCGAGCGGCCACCGTGTCGCCTGCCGTGCCTCTTCCAGTGCCAATTAGTGCCATTTAGGGGGTGCCGAGGGCCGTTTTGGGTATATCAGTGACCCAGTGCGGAACCGCGAATCCCCTGCAAACAAGCCAAATCCCATGACTTGCGCGACCCATCCGGCGCTCCTCCGGAGCGAGAGGTCGCAAGTTCGAATCTTGCCGGGCGCGCTTGGGGTTTCCCATCCGCCCGCGCGTGCGATGGGCGTAGAACGCCAGGCCGGAACGAGGAGTACTCGACATCTGGCTCCCGGCGAACGAGACGGGAAAGTCGAGCTCATCCCAGGTAGGGTGCCCTCGCGCTCGGCAACTCGTTTCTGCGGAGGAGGCTCGGATGTTATTGATGGTGATTCTCGAGATGGACGGCGATCCCGACGCGCTGCTCGCCGCAACCGCCGATCTGGAGGCGCGCCGTCCGACTTCGGCGACGACGGCGCGGGTCGTCGCACCGATGGACGGCGGGGTCGTGGTATGCACGGTGTGGGAATCCGCTGCGGCGCGCGACGCCTATCAATCGGAGCCGGAGCACCAAGAGGCGCTGCAAGCGAGCGGACTCATGGCCGCGGTCACCGGCATGCGCTCGCGCGTCTTCGAAGACGCGGAACTGTCGCTGCGCTAGGACCGCGATTCGCGTTCGGTCAGTCCGCGCACTGCTCGACGAGTAACCGGTCCAAGACAGTCCTGCTCTTGTTCGCCGGCTCACGGTCCCGGCAGCAGACAGCTCGCCTGCTCGGCGCGGGAAGGGAGGAGCCCCGGTGCCTCCGCGTGCTCGCCTGCACCAACTGCCATTGCGCGCTCAGAATCGGCGTGGTGTTGGCGCCCTTGTCGGGCTGCATCTCTAGCGGTGCAGCACCGACGCGGGCACTCTGCCGTGAGGCCCGCGGCCTATGACTAGCCGGACTTCGGTGCCGCTTCGCCAGTAGCGGAGCACCTTCCTGGCAATCGGCGTCCGTCTCGATCTCCTCGGCACAAACACTGAGTCGGCGTACACGACCACTAGTTGGGAGCCGAACTCAAGCGCCCAAGAACAGTGGCCCATCACGATTCCCGCTCTGTGGCGGCGAGGACCGGAGCAGGAATCGATGTCTGAAACGACCCCCGCCCGGGGCTGCCAGGCCGCTGCGATCCGCTCCAGCTTATGAGCGTCGAGATCGAGCACACGGGGAGTCCAGAAGCACTTTTCTGTGACGCCGCTTTCCGCAAAGCGACATGACGTGACCGGTCGAAAGCCCCTGGGGGCATGTAGCGCCGCCAACGTCGCGGCTGCCTCGGCGGGGGTGGCACTCCGTTCCGGTCGCCGCGATTCCGCCACCGTCGACGTGTGCTCGGCCGCGTGCGTGATGCGCACCGCAGCCAACGCGAGAGCGGCGAGTGCAGCGATGGCGAGCAGCGCTGTACGTACTGGCAGCGGCACCAGGCAGGTATCGGCGCGGTCGCGTAGGTGCGTTAGGCGGACGCGCTCGTCGGGACGGAACTCGGGCCCGCCCATGTGGCTCTGAACCTTCCTTGGCGCAAGGGACATCGACCGATGGCTGCATCCCGGACCGAGAGCCATCTGACAATAGGGGCCACAACCGTGGCACTGAAGCCATTAGACTCGCCGGAAAGCTTGTGCTGGCCGGCACGACGAGCGAACGGGGGACGGGATGAGGCGCCTGGCGAGGATGTTGGCGATGTCGGGGATCCTCGCTGCGATCGCATGTGCAGCCCCGGCGGCGCAGGCGGCGGAATGCGACGTCAGCTACGCCGCCACCGGCGGCCAGTGGTCCGAACCGGAGAACTGGCAGGGAGGCAGCCTGCCCACGAGCGCCCAGAACGTGTGCATCCCCGCCGGACACGGCACCGTCGTGATCCCGTTCGGCTTCAACGCCGTCGCGAACCGCATCCAGGCCCAGTCGCAACTGGACATCGCGCTCTCGGGGAAACTCACGCTGTCCGCGAAAACGCCCGGCGAAGCCGAAGCCAGCCACTTCGACGACCTGAAGATGGAAGGCGGCTCGCTCTCCACGGCCGGCACGTGGCTGCTGTTCACGGGCAACACGGAAATCAGAGGAAGCGTCGGCCGGGCCAACACGAAAGAAAACGAATACTCGGCGCGTCTGGTCTCGGGCACACTCAGCGGCGGCGGGACGTACTCGGTCCCGTTCGTCAACGAAGGCGGCGACATCGAGCCGGGCGGCGCCGGGACGATCGGGCTGATCAGCTTCGACACCGGCTTCGCGCAGACGGCCGGAGGCACGTTGACGCTCGACGTCGCCGGGCCCGAAGAAGTCGACGTCGTCCAAGAGGGAGGCACCGGCGAAGCGCTCCTCGCCGGCGCGGTCGACGTGCGCGTGATCCCGCCCTTCTCCCCCAGGCTCGGGGAAGTCTGGACGTTCGCCAAACCGCAGGGGCTGACCTTCGAGGGACCTGCCGTCATCCCCGGCGACTTCCGGGTCTACGCTGCCGCCTCCGGCGAATCGCTGCTCGAACTCGCCGAAGGAGAAGGACCGGCCCCCCAGGTCACGCGTCTGTCAACGAGGAAGGGCCCGGCCACCGGCGGAACCTCGGTGACGATCACCGGGACAGGGTTCGCGAGCGCCAGCGAAGTCCTGTTCGGCGCCACCCCGGCCGCCTCCGTCATCGTCAGCACCTCGAGGTCGATCACCGCCGTCTCTCCCCCGGGCACGGCCGGAAAGGTCGAAATCGTCGTCAAGACCCCCCACGGACAGAGCGCCGGGGGCGGCAAGGCGCGGTTCGCCTACGAAGGGCCGACAGTGACCGGCGTCAGCCCGGCCACCGGGCCGGACGCCGGAGGCACGCCGGTGACGGTGACCGGGAGCGGCTTCGCCGTCGGCGCCGGTTCGGCCTTCAAGTTCGGAAAGATCTTCGCGACGAGCGTCAGCTGTGCGTCGACGACGGAATGCACGATGCTGACGCCCGCCGTCGCGAAGCCCGGAACGGTCGACGTTCGCGCAACGGCCGGCGGCAGGACGAGCAAGCCCGGCGCCGCAGATCGCTTCACCTTCAACGGCTAGAGCCCCGCCGCCCGCAACGCCGGAGTATCGCTGCGCGACGGCCGGTCGGCGCACACAGGGGGCCAAGCGCTCCCGATGTACGATCGAGCCTCCAAAGCGCTCACCGGGGGGAGAGAAGATGTCACGCCGGATCCGCGAACATCTGAGCTTCGCGAACATCGTTGCCGTGCTCTGCCTGTTCGCGGTGCTCGGCGGGGGCGCATACGCCGCGACCGGCGGCGGCGGTGGGTCGGGCCCGCTGAGCGCGTGCGTCGGGAAGGGCAGCGTGCTGATCCTCGCCCGCAGCGGCAAACCGTGTCCCCGCCGTCAACGCCGGCTCACATGGGCTCGACAGGGCCTCGCCGGGCCGACGGGGCCGGCCGGCGCCCCCGGCGCGACAGGGGCGGTCGGTCCGAGCCACGCCTATTCGACCACGGTGACCCAGGCGCCCCTGCCCTCCTCCCCAGGAGAAGCGACGGTCGCGACGCTGAGGCTGCCCGCGGGCTCCTACGAGCTCGACGCCAAGCTCTACATGGAAGCGACGCCGAAAGGCGCCGGCGCGTACGGGTGGCTGGCGGGCTGCAGGCTGAAGGTCAACGGCGTCGAAGACTTCTCGAAAGCGTCCGGCGTGCTGCCCGCCGGCGGCTATCTTCAGGACGCGCCGATGTCGCTCAGGGTCCTTGACACGCTCTCCGGCGATGGGTCGGCGACGCTGTCCTGCTTCAAGGAGAGCACCGAAGAAGCCGTGGAAGCCAAGAGCGTCGTGCTCTCGGCGATCCGCGTAGGCGCCATCGACTGAGCCGCGACGGGCCGAGGCCCGTTGCTAGCGTGATCGGGTGCGTCGCCTGCTGCTGCTCGTCTCGGTTCTCGTGTTCGTCGACACGACGCTGTACGCAGCGCTGACGCCGCTGCTGCCGCACTTCGCCCGCCAGCTCGACCTCTCCAAGGCGGGCGCCGGCGTGCTGCTCGCAAGCTACGCCGCGGGCGCCCTGATCGGCGGGCTACCCGGTGGACGCGCGGCGGCGCGCCTCGGCCCGCGCCGCGCCGTTCTGACGGGCCTCACGCTGATGGGTTTCTCCGGCGTCGCGTTCGCGTTCGCCGACAGCTTCGGGACGCTCCTGGCCGCACGCGTCGTGCAGGGCGCGGGCAGCGCCTTCACGTGGGCGGGCGCCTTCGCGTGGCTGACCAACTGCGCGCCCGCCGAGCGCCGCGGCGAGATGATCGGCCGCACGATGGGCGCCGCCGTCTTCGGCGAGCTGTTCGGTCCCGTCGTCGGCGTCGTCTCCGGCGCCCTCGGCCGCTCACTCGTGTTCAGCGCCGTCGCCGGCCTGTCGGTCGTCCTCGGCGTGCTGACCGCCCGCATCGACATCTCCTCGGAGCTCGAACCCGTCCACGTGACGCTCCGCAGCGGCCTGCGCGAGCGCAGCTTCGTCGACGGCCTGATCCTGCTCGCGATCGGCTCGACCCTGTTCGGCGTGCTCGCCGTGCTCGCTCCGCTGCACCTCGCCGCGGCCGGGTGGGGCACCGCGGCGATCGGCGGCGTGTGGCTGCTCGGCGCGGCCTTCGAGGCGACCGAGTCGCCGTACGTAGGGCGGCTCAGCGACTCCCACGGCGCGCTCACCCCGGCGCGCCTCGCCCTGCTCGCCTCCGTCCCCGTATCGATCGCCCTGGCGACCGGCGCCGGGCCGGCGCTCTACGTGCCGCTGATGGTGCTCGCCGGAATGTCCTACGGGGCCCTCTTCACCCCCTCCTTCTCGCTCGTCTCAGAGGGCGCCGAGCGCGCGGGGCTCGCCCAGGGGATGGCGTTCGGGCTGATGAACGCGAGCTGGGCCGTCGGCGCGATGGGCGGGCCCGCAGTCGCGGGCGCGGTGGCGGGCGCGCTCGGCGACTCCGTCCCGTTCCTCGTCGCCGCCGCCGGCTGCGCGCTCGCGTTCGTGCTGTTCCGCCCGCGCGCCGCCGCCCGGCCCGCGGTCAGTAGCATCGAGGCCCGGATCCCCTAGGCGCCCCGGCTCCGCCGCGGCCGCCCCCGAGGAGGCCGGACATCGGAGCGCTCACCGCAGGACCGCCGCTCGCCGCCGCGCATCAGGCCTATCTCCACGAGGCCAGCCAGATGCAGGCGCTCTCGTTCGCCGTGCACATCCCGCTCGTCTGCTTCGGGATCGCGCTGCCGGCGATCGTCCTGTTCGTCGAGTGGCTGCACCTGCGCACCGGCGACCCCATCTACCTGACGCTCGCCCGCCGCTGGACGCGGATCATGGCGGCGCTGTTCGCGGTCGGGGTCATCACCGGCACGATCCTCAGCTTCGAGATGGGGATGCTCTGGCCCGGCTTCATGGCGCGCTTCGGCTCGGTCTTCGGGCTCGGCTTCGCGATCGAGGGCTTCTCGTTCTTCCTCGAGGCGATCTTCATCGGCGTCTACGTATACGGCTGGGGACGCCTCTCCCCGCGCGCGCACCTACTCAGCGGGCTGCCGATCGTCCTCGCCGGGATGGCCGGTTCGCTGATGGTGATCTCCGTCAACGCCTGGATGCAGCACCCCTCCGGGTTCCACTACTCAGGCGGGCACGTCAGCGACGTGCACCCGCTCGCCGCGCTGTTCGGCAACAGCTTCCTCTGGAACGAGCTCGTCCACATGTACCTCGCGGGCTTCATCGTCACGGGGTTCCTGCTCGCGACTCCCTACGCGCTGAAGCGGCTGCGGGGGACGTGGGGGCGCTACGAGCGGACCGCGTTCGCGATCCCCGTCGCCGTCGCCGCGGTCGTCTCCCCCGTCCAGGTCCTCGTCGGCGACTGGGCCGCCCGCGACGTCGCGACCGAGCAGCCGACGAAGCTCGCCGCCCTGGAGGGCCTCGCGCACACGACCCGCGGCGCCCCCGAGCACCTGCTCGGGTGGTACGCCGACGGGCGCGTGAAGTTCGGGATCGCGATCCCGAAGCTGCTCTCGCTGCTCGCCTTCCACGACCCGAACGCGACCGTCCAGGGCCTCGACGCGGTGCCCGCGGCGCAGCGCCCGCCCGTCAACATCGAGCGCATCTCCTTCCAGCTGATGGTCGCGATCGGCACCGGCCTCGCGCTGCTCGGCGCCTGGTTCCTGCTCGCCGCCTGGCGCCGGCGCTCGCTCCCCGCCTCGCACTGGTTCTACCTCGCCGCGACCGCCGCCGGGCCGCTGTCGGTAGTCGCGCTGATCGCCGGCTGGGTCGTGACCGAGGTCGGCCGCCAGCCATGGGTCGTCTACCACGTGATGACGACCTCCGAAGCGGTCACGAACGCCGGCGGGATCCCCGTCGGTTACGGCCTGCTCGCCGCCACGTACGTGCTCGTCGCCGGGGCGGTCGCCTGGGTGCTCAGGCGTCTCGCCGCGGCTCCCCTGAAGCTCGCCCCGCAAGCCGTCGCCGGCAGCCCGGGCGGGTCCTGAGGCGATGCACCTCTACCTGCTCCCGATCCTGTTCGTGCTCGCGGGCCTCGCGCTCTACGTCGTGCTCGGCGGCGCCGACTTCGGGGCCGGCCTGTGGCAGCTCGCGACGCTCGCCTCCCCGCGCCGCGAGGAGGAGGCGGAGGAGCGCGCCGAGCGGATCCGCGAGCACGCCCACCACGCGATGGGGCCGGTCTGGGAGGCCAACCACGTGTGGCTCGTGTTCGTCCTCACCGTCACCTGGACCGCCTACCCGCAGGCGTTCGGCGCGATCGCCTCGACGCTCGCGGCGCCGCTGCTCCTGGCCGCGCTCGGCGTGGTCGCCCGCGGCGCGGCCTACGCGCTGCGGGCCGGCGGGCGCGACCGACGGGAGCTCGCCCGGATCGACACGATCTTCGCTCTCGCCTCGCTGCTGACGCCGTTCGCGCTCGGCGCCACGCTCGGGGCGATCGTCTCCGAACGGGTCCCGCCCGGCAACGCCGCCGGGCAGCTGTTCTCGAGCTGGTTGACCCCGACGTCGCTGCTCGTCGGCGTGCTCGCCGTCGCGCTCAGCGCGTACCTCGCGGCCGTCTACCTGGCCGCCGACGCGGCGCGCGAAGGCCAGGCGGAGCTCGTCGAGGCGTTCCGGGTGCGCGCCCTGCTGGCCGCGGCGGTCGCGGGCGCTCTTGCCGTCGCGGGCCTGTTCGTCCTGCACGGCGACGCCCACCGCGTCTACCACCGGCTGCTCGACGGGCCCGGCCTCGCCGGCCTCGCCGTCTCGGTCGCCGCGGGCCTTGCGACCGTCGGCCTGGTCCTCGCTCGCCGCTTCGAGGCGGCCCGCGGCAGCGCCGCGCTCGCGGTCTCCGGCATGGTCGCCGGCTGGGCCCTGGCCCAGCAGCCCTACGTCCTGCACGGCCTCACGCTCCGAGCCGCCGCCGCGCCGCACGAAACGCTCGTGCTGGTCGTCGTCGCGACGATCGCGGGCGCGACGATCCTGTTCCCCTCGCTCGGCCTGCTGTTCGGGCTCACGCTGCGTGGGCGCTTCGACACGGGCGCGGAACACCGAGCACCGAGCGAGGCTCCGGCGCGCAGCGACGGACGAGCGCAGGGCGCGCTCTCCCCCCTGCGGGCCGGTCTTCGCACCCGTCTCGCCCTCGCGGCCCTGCTCGCGGGAGTCGGCCTGCTGACCGTCGCCGAAGCGCCGTGGGCGCACGGCGTCGGCGTCGCGTGCCTGTTCGCGGCGATGATCGTCGGATTCCTCGCGCTCGACCCGGCGCGGCTCGCCGCCGGCGCTCCGGGCGCGGGCGAGGAGAGCGCGGGCGGGCCTCCCGGCGGAGGCTAGGGCGAGAGCCGCTCCACGATCCAGCCCTCCTGCGCGCGGCGGAAGCGCAGGCGGTCGTGCAGGCGGTCACGCCGGCCCTGCCAGAACTCGACCGTCTCGGGCACGACCCGGAAGCCGCTCCAGATCTCCGGGCGCGGGACGGGACCGTCCTCGGGGTAGCGGGCCGCCGCCTCGGCCAGCGCCCGCTCGAGCACCTCGCGTCCCTCGATCACGCTCGACTGGCAGCTCGCGAGCGCGCCCAGACGCGAGCAGTAGGCGCGCGAGGCGAAGTACTCGTCCGCGCGCTCGGCGCTGACCGGCTCGACGGCCCCGATCGCGATCACCTGACGGCGCACCGCGTACCACGGGAAGAGCAGCGAGGCGCGCGGGTTCTCAGCGAGCTCGCGGCCTTTGCGCGAGCCGCGGTTGGTGAAGAACTCGAAGCCCTCCTCGCCGACGCCCTTGAGCAGCACCGAGCGCGCCGAGGGCTGCCCGTCTTCCGCGGCGGTTCCGAGCACCATCGCGTCGGGCTCGGCCGCGCCGCTTGCCGCGAACTCCGCGTGCCAGCGCTCGAACTGCGCGAGCCAGTTGGGCGCGAGGTCGCGCTCGTCGAGGATCGGTTCGCCCGGGTCGGCCATGCGATGTGCCTTTTCTCCGCCCGTCGCGCCAACCCTCCCGGGCCGACCGCGCGGGGCGGCCGCTGGCATCATCCGGGCTGTGCGAGGCGCACCGGACACGGGAGCGGCGGACTCTCCCGTGAGCTCCCCCTCGCTCGCCGAGATCCTGCGCGAGTGGGGCCGGATCGGCTGCATCGGGTTCGGCGGGCCCCCCGTCCACATCAGCCTGCTGCGCGAGCTGTGCGTGAACCGCCGCGGCTGGCTGAGCGAGCACGACTTCGAGCGCGCCCTGGCGGCCGTCAACATCCTCCCCGGGCCGTCCTCGACGCAGCTCGCGATCTACTGCGCGTGGCGCCTGCGCGGCGGGCGCGGCGCGGTCCTCGGCGGCTGCGCCTTCATCGTCCCGGGCCTCGTCCTGATCCTCGCCCTCTCGGCGCTCTTCCTCGCCGGCTCGCCCCCGCGCTGGGTACGCGGCGCGGGGCTCGGCGCAGGCGCCGCGGTCGCCGCCGTCGCCGTTCGCGCAGGCCTCGACATCGGCGCGCCGATCTGGCTTCGCACGCCGCCGCGGCTGCGCTCCCGCGTCGCCGTCTACGCACTGGCCGGCGCAACAGCGGCGGCGCTGACGGGACCGTGGCTCGTGCTCGTCCTGCTCGCGTGCGGAGCGGCCGAGCTGGCGCTCCAAGGCGGCGGCCCTCCCCGGCCCTCGGGAGCGACGCTACACGCCTGGCCCGCGCTGCTGGCGACGGCGGCCGAGCCCGGTGGGCTCGCCTCGCTGCTGTGGACGGCCCTGAAGGTCGGGGCGCTCGCGTTCGGGGGAGGCTTCGTGATCGTCCCGCTGATGCAGGCCGACGCGGTCGGCGCCTACCACTGGATGAGCCACGAGCAGTTCCTGAACGCCGTCGCGCTCGGCCAGGTCACCCCCGGGCCGCTCGTGCAGACGGTCGCCGCCGTCGGCTACGCCGCTGGGGGCGTCGGCTGGGGACTGCTGGCCGCGCTGGTCGCGTTCCTGCCGTCGTTCTCCTTCGTGCTGATCGGCGCCGCCCGCTTCGAGCGGCTGCTCGACGATCGCCGCGCCCGCGCGTTCCTGGCGGGCGCCGCCCCCGCCGCGGCCGGCGCGATCGTCGGCTCGGCGATCCCGCTCGCGGGCGCGCTCGGGCCGTTCTGGCAGGTCCCCCTGCTCGCAGCCGCGGCCGTGGCGCTGCTCGTGCTGCGCGGCCCGATCGTCGCGACGCTGCTCGGCTGCGGCGCGGCCGGCGTCGTGCTCGTCCTGCTCGGCGCGCCGGTGCGCTAGGCGCACGGGTCCCGCAGCTAGGGGGCGGTGACGCTCCAGGTGCCCGTGATCCGCACCACGCCCGCGGCGGCCGACATCCAGTTGAAGCCGACGCCGAACTTGCCCGAGCCGACTTCGACCGGCTCGACCTCGGGGTCATACGAGGACCCGGATCCAGGTTCGACGTTCAGTTCTGAGCTGATGTAGACGCACAGGAACCCGCGCGGCGCGGTGCCCGGGCCGAGGCAGTGCGCCCCCGGCGTCGAGACGGCCGTGAATTCGACCTTTTCGGCCGGGATCGGTTCGGCGAGCTGGACCGGGAAGATCACCGCGGTGCTGACGGTGTGAGCCGCTTCCGCGGTCTGTGAGATCGTCAGCTCGCCGCTCTCGGTCTTGCCCCCGGGGAGCTGCGAGAGGGCCGAGAAGCCGGGTTCGCCCTGGATCCCTTTGACGCCTTTGGCCCCTTCGTGGCCGGTCACGCCCTGCGGGCCGACCGGCCCGATCTGACCGGCCGGGCCTCGGGCGCCGTGCAGCTTGCGCAGGACCTTCGGGTTGATCTGCTTGGTCGAGTTGATCAGGTAGCGGCCGGCCGCGTAGGCGCCGCCGCTGATCGCGAGGACGAGCGCGAGCGTGGCGGTGACATTGGCGTACGTGATGCGGCGCATCTGCAAAGCCTACGCGCCGCGGGGCCTTCGTGGCGCCGGTCCTCAGCTCAACGGCGAGTTGCTCGCGCGCAGCCGCTTGTGCTCGCGTTCCGGCCCGACGACCGTGTAGAGGCACCAGAAGGACCAGACCATGCAGGCCCCCGCAAGCACGAAGCAGGTGTAGGCCACCGGGACGAGGTGGGCGAGCCGGCCGAGCGAGCCGAGCACGAACAGGACGATCGCATAGATGCGCAGCGCGTTCACGCAAGCCATCCGCACCGTCGCCTCCGCGCCCGTCGTCTCGATCGCCTGCTGGAAGCGCGCGTTGCCGGTCGCGCACAGGCGCGCCACGAGCGGGCCGAGCAGGCGCCGCTCGGGGCCGTTCAGGAACGACAGCGGGTTGAGATCCTCGCTCACCGCGGTCCTATCGGCGTGACGCCGCCCAGCCTTGAGCACCCTGAGCGCCCGGCGCGCCTTGAGCACCTTGAGCGCCCGGCACACCTCGAGCGCCCTGCGCACCGGACGCGGCCGGCGCGGCGTGCCGAGCTGAGGCCGCGCCCGAGGGCGCGGCCCCTACCCGCGGGCCGGGCGCGCGGCGCCCGGCCCTTCCCCGGGGGCCGCGTCGAGCGCGGCCCCCTCCCCTACCGGCCTATTCCGTTTCCCCGTGGCCGGTGAATTCCAGCACCTGCTGGAACGTCGAGCGGTTCGTCCAGCTCATCGTGAAGGGACCGAACGGCGACTTCGCTTCCTTGAGGATCCCCGGCAGGAAGTTGATCCGCACCTTTTCGGCCCTCCAGGCCTTGATTTCGGACGTTTTCTGCGTTTCTTCGAGGTGTTCGACCGCCGTCTGGAAGGCCGACCACAGCGCCGTCCGGCAGGCTTCGAGGTTCCCGTTGCCGCAGTAGCCCGTGCTCAGCGGCTGCATGACGGCTTCGCCGAGGACCTGCTTCATGCCCTTGTAGACGTAGCCGTACCAGCCGCTCCCGTAGGAGGAGCCCTGCGCGTTCTCGCCGTTGTTCGGCCCCTGCAGCGACTTGAATTCGCCGATCAGTTCACCGAGCACCGGACCGAGCACCGCTTCGCCCATGCCGGTCCACGCCGCATCGAGGATCGCCGCGGCGGGCTGTTTCGGGCCTTCCTTGCCATAGCGGCTCGCGCCTTTGGCGACCCACTTGGCGACGACCTTCTCCGCTTCCTTGGCTTTCGCGCTCGGAGCGGCGCCGGGCGAGTTCAGGACCCGTTCGATCAGCGGCCAGTCCTGCAGCGCGCGCAGGTCCTGCGTGGCCGCGCGGTTCATGATCGCCGCGTCGTCGGGCAGGCTCATGCCTTCTTTGAACCCGGTGAACATCTGCACGCGGTGGACCGGGCCGTAGGAGTACTCATCGGAGGCCGCGCCCCATTCGGGAGCCGGCTTGTTGTTCCAGTTGATGATGTGCCCCGAGGCCGGGTTGATTTCGTGCGGGTGCTGGGCGAGGCTCAGGAAGCCTTTCCAGTCGTATTCGCCGGTGCCGAGCGTCGGCAGCTGCGGGTTCGTCCCTTCGGCCGTGACCGGCAGGCGGCCGGTCGAGAAGAAGGCGACGTTCGAGCTGTCGACGTAGGCCATGTTGAACGTCGTCTCGAGTTCGTTGGCCGCTTCGAAGAACTCCGTCGGGTTGTGGATCTTGTCGGAGTCGAACTTGCTGAAGGCGACCTCGCCCGCGGGCTCACGGCCGCGCGTGGAGCGGTCGATCGCGATCGCGTACGGCTGGCCTTCGACCAGCGTGGTGCCCGAGATCGGCCCGTGGACCGATTCTTTGAAGAACACCTCGTGGGCTTTTTCGGCGCCCTTGGCGCCGATTTCGCCGGCGTCGAAGGTGTGCATCGGGATGCATTTGCCGTTGTAGACGTAGCTCGTCGATTCCCTCGTCGGCGGGCTTTCGTCTTCGTTGCAGAGCTTCTCGAGGAAGGTCTGGGTGTTCTCCGCGCCCTCGGAGGTCAGCGACCACGCGAAGTCGCGGCCGCGGCCGATGAACACGTACGGCGAGATCGGCGCCACGATGCCCTGAGCGTCGAGACCGGGCGCGTGCATGTCCGCCTGGAAGACGATCTCCGGGTAGTAGTAGCCGAGCTGCGGGCCCATGACCGCCTTCGGGTGGCCGTTGGCCGCGTCCTGCGGGCCGGCCAGCAGGAAGTTCGACGCTTTGCGGCGCGAGGCCGTCAGGGTCGAGGCGGCTTTGGTCGCCGCGGGGCTCGTCGAGCCCGGTTCGACCATCAGGGCGCCCGGCGTCGCGCCGGTCGGTTCGCCGTCGTAGGGGAACGCCGTCGCGCCGGTCGTCGGCGCTTCGGGGTCGTTGACCTCCTTGAGGTCGCGGAAGACCTGCTTGCCGGCTTCTTCGCCGAGTTTGTTCTCGAGGCGACCGAGGAATTCGGAGTTGCGCACTTCGTTGCCGCCGCCGTTGCCGAAGATCGAGCCGATGAACGCGAAGCCGGCGATCGCGTCGCCGAACGTGATCGGGCCGAACTGGCGGCCGCCGCCCAGCGAGGCCTCATAGCCGTTGACGCCTTCGACCCACGCTTCGAGGTCGGAGATCACCTGCGCGCCTTCGGGCCCCTTTTCTTCAAGGACTTTTTTCTGGCCTTCGACGTATTCGCGAGCTTCTTTGCTCGGCGTGAAGGACCGGGTTTCGAGCAGCAGCCCGAACGGGTTGACGCCCGGCACGCCGAGCGCCGCGGTGTACGCCGGGCCGAGACCGAGCTGGAGCAGCAGCCCGCGGTCCTTGGCGGCGACCCAGCCGGAGCCGTACATCGCGTCCGCGCGGGTCGTGCCGTAGATGTGCGGGATGTCGTGCTTGTCGCGCACGATTTCCAAGCCCGCCTTCGGTTTTTCGACGCGCAGCGTCCCGCCGCCCGCCAGCACGCCGAATTTCTCCGGCAGGAAGTCCTTTTCGATCGTTTCCTGGGTGACCTTGAAGCCCTTGCTCGTCAGCTTTTCGTAGAGCTTGGCCTGGTCGCGGGCGTACTTGCCCTCTTCGGTGCCGCCTTCGGCGCCCGGCGGCAGGATCTGGAAGGAGGGCCCTGAGAAGTCTTCGAACGGTTCGGCGCTCGCCGCCGGCACGAACGCCAGCGCGAGCAGCGCGCACAGCGCCAGCGCGACCATGGTCAGCCGCCTGAGCGCACGGGCTCCAAGCGAGCGAACGATCCCTGTTCCTCCACGCATCATTTCCCCTCCCAGCTGCCCGTGCCGGCACGACATGGGCACTCGAACTCCACCCTCGGACGGGACGATCGTAGCACCTGTTGTCAACCCGTTATGTGAAGCACGCGTCACTTCACACACCGCGTGCGGAGCAACGCGCCGGGCCCCAGCGGGACCCTCGGCGCCGCGTGAGGCGAGCGCTCAGTTCTCGATGTAGCGGAGCACGACGCGCCCGAGAACGATCACGTCGCCGTCGGCGAGATCGGCCTGCTGCACGCGGCGGCCGTTCACGAACGTCCCGTTCGCGCTGCGGTCGTCGAGGATCCGCGCGCCGCCGGGGCGCGGCACGAGGATCGCGTGACGGCGCGAGACGGAGCTCTCGTCGAGGTGCAGATCGGCCGACAGGCCGCGCCCGATGTGGATCATGTCCTCGCGGACCGGGATCAGCAGGGTCCGCTCGGCTCCCTGCATCTCCAGATAGCGACCGGGCGCCTGCGCGCCGGCGGCCGGCGCCTCGCTCGCGCGGCTCAGCGTCCGCTCGTCGAGGCAGTCGATCGGGTCCACGCGTTCGGTGATCCCGTCGGCGGGGGGGCGGATGAGTGTCTGGAGGCTCATGCCCATAGCCAACTCCATGCTACTCACGGGTTCCTGAATACCCGCGAAGAAAAGACGAAAAACCGCTCGTTTGGAGCGGTTAGAACGCTGACAGGGGCGCCGTCAGACGTGGGCGTGCTCCGTGTTCGGCCCGGACCGCGGGGGCGGCGCCGGCGGGCCCGGTCTGCGGCGCCGGGAGATGCGCTTGGAGCTCCACCAGCCCCAGCCGCCGACCGCGAGCACGGGCACGACGTAGAGCAGCGAGACGTACCAGTGGGTCAGGCAAGCGAGCACCGCCATCGCCGCGGAATCTAGCACCCGCTCACCAAGCCTCGTCGCCGCCGTCCCGGCCCGACTTTGAAGCGGAGGCGCCGGGGGACGCGCCGCGGCGGCGCCGCCTGACGTAGAGCACGAGGACGAGGCCGCCGAGCACGATCACGACGCCGATCGCGATCACCGCGACCGAGACGCTCGAGCTCTCGGGCACCCAGAACAGCTGCCCTTCGACCGCGCCCGTCTGCGAGCCGACTGAGATCGGGATCTTCCAGTCGAAGATCAGGGTCCGCCTGCCCTTGTCCTTGACCTGCGGCGGGACAGCCGGCGAGGTGTAGTGGATGCGGTGATCGTGCCATTCGAGCTGCCCGGTCCGGTCGAGCACACGCCACTCTGGGGGCGCCTTCGCGTCCGCCTGGGCCGGCACCTGGACGTCTCCGAAGAACGTCTTGTTCAGGTAGTAGGCCGGGGAGCGGACGTTCAGCTCGGTCGTCCCGTCAGCGAGCAGGCGGGCGTAGGGCTCGCCTTCGTAGCCGTCGACGGTGACGGTCCGTCCCGTGTGGTTGACGAGCAGCAGCCGGTCGGCGAACTGCAGGACCTGGACCGAGAGGCCCGCGACGCGCGGGGCGACGGCCGTGATCACCGAGCGGTACCTGAAGCTCGATCCCTGGTCGGCGACCGGGCTCTGCGCGACCTGCGATTCGCTCGCCGCCGCAGCGACGGGCGGCAGCAGGGCTGCGACGGCAACGGCGAGATGGGCAGCGCAGAAGAAGGCGCGGCGAGTACTCACTGGCGGCTGAACCTACCGCAGCGACCCGGCGCGCGGATCATGTGCCGACGGAGGAGAGCAGCCACAGGCCGAAGCTCGTGAACGCGACCATCACGGCGAGCATCCAGTACTGGCTCCGCACGGCCTCCTCCGGCTCGCGGTAGAGGACGAGGGCCCGATCGTGGGCGAGCGCGAGGCCTGCAACGTGGCCGAGCAGCAGCGCGGAGACCTGCACGTACCAGATGCCCGCGTAGGAGATCACGTCGTAGTCGATCGTCGCGTGGGCGGTGCCGAAGATGTTCGCGCCTTCGCCTAGCGGGTCGGAGATCAGGTAGCCGATCGCCTGGCCCTGCCAGAGCAGCAGCGAGAAGTAGTGCGCGAGCACGTACGCGAAGCCGATCGGCACGAGCGTGTGCGCGAAGCGGACGGCGAGCTCGGCGCTCGTGTAGCGGTCGCTGACCGACCGCACGCCCGCGATCCCGATCCTGTAGACGGCTCCGATCAGGAGGATGCAGAGCACCAGTCCGAGCGAGTAGGCGAGCTCGACCGAAGGAGTCAGCGATAGCCCGAGGTCCGAGAACCAGCCCTGGATCGCCGGCTCGTTGTTGCGCCAGATGCCGCCGTTGGAGAAGCCGTCGAAGGTCGTCGTCCCGATCACCGCGCAGATCATCGCGACCGTGCCCCTCCCCACCGCTAGGCCGGTGACGCCGCTCAGCGGCCGGCGCAGCCACAGCGATCCGTCCTTGCGGCGCACCAGCGGGGAGAGCCGTGAGAGCAGGTTGAAGTAGACGCCGAACGCGTCCGCCTGCGAGCCCCACCGCTCGACGCCGAAGGCGAGATAACCGCACGTCATCGCGCCGAACCAGCCGAGCGAGAGCGCGGCGAGCGTCGCGGGATGGTCGCGGTCCAGATAGACGAGCTCGAGCCAGGCGAAGCCTACGATCCCTGCGACCGCGGGCCACATGCCGAGCCACCGCGGGTAGCCGAGCACCGGCAGCTCGCGCCCGCCCCGGGCGGTCCGGGCGGCCCAGCGCAGCAGCCGCGCGAACGAGCGCCAGGGGCTCAGCGCCGCGAAGACGTCGCCGAGCAGAACGCTGAGGACGGGCGTGCCCACCCAGAAGATCACGTACACGAACGTCACCGAGAGGTTCGCGTTGGCTTCCTGCGCGCCGTCCAGCCCGCTGTAGACGACGAGCGCGAACAGGAAGATTCCGGCGGCGCCGGCGAGCACGTCGAGCGCACGCGGGATGCTCGCCAGCCGCCGCCCACCCTCCTGCTGCAGCTGCGGGGTCCGCCACAGCGTCGAGAGCGCGACGAACGAGACGACGAGCACGATCGCGGCGGCCCAGCTGAACAGCCACACGGGGATCGGCAGGTCGGCCTTGCCGACGATGCCGTGGGCGTCGGCGACCGCTGGGGCGGCGAGCCCGGCAAGGGCGATTGCGCCCGCCAGCGCCGGCAGTCTGCGACGGGGCGGGACGCTCATCGGCAGCGGAGTCTATGGAACTGCAGGCGGCCGGCTCGCCGCTCGGCGGCGCCGCTCGCGTACCCTGGGGGACGCATGAGCGCCCCGCCCCTGGCCAGCTCCGAGACGCTGACCGCCGCCATCCAGATCGGACCGTTGGTTCTCGCAGCGCTGCTCTACACGCGGCGCGTGCGGACGCTCGCCGCGAGCGGCAAACCGGTGCCCGGGTGGCGCCAGGGCTGCTTCTACGGCGGCTTCGTCGTGATCGGGGCGGCGCTCACCTCGCTCGGCCCCGACAGCCAGGAACTGCTCTACGTGCACATGATCGAGCACCTCCTGCTCGGCGACATCGCGGCCCTGTTGATCGTGCTCGGGCTGACCGGGCCGCTGATCGCGCCGATCTTGAAAATCCGCCTTTTCGACCGCCTGCGGGTGCTCTCGCACCCCCTGATCGCGTTCCCGCTGTGGACGCTGGACCTCTACGTCTGGCATCTGCCGTCGCTGTACGAAGCGGCGCTCCGCCACTCGGGCGTGCACGCGCTCGAGCACGCGATGTTCCTCGGCTTCGGCGTGAACATGTGGATGTGCCTGTTCGGCCCGCTGCCGATGCCGCCGTGGTTCGGCAACCTCGGCCGGCTCGTCTACATCGTCGCCGTGCGCCTGACCGGCACCGTCCTCGGCAACATCTTCCTGTGGTCGGGAACGGTCTTCTACCCGTTCTACCTGCACGGGGACGCCATCTTCCACATCTCGCCTCTGGCGGACCAGAACGTCGCCGGGGCGATCATGATGGTCGAGGAGTCGCTGCTCACGCTCGGGCTCTTCTGCTGGCTCTTCCTGCGCGCGGCCAAACAGGGCGAAGAGCGTCAGGACCTGCTCGACTTCGCCCGCGCGAACGGCTACGAGCTGAGCGAGCGCCGTGCCGCCAGGGCGGTCGCCGCGGGACGGGGCGCGGAGCTGCGCAGGCGCCTGGAGAGCCGAAGCCCGCCGTCGCCCGAGCCCGCCGAGCACGCCTGAACCGCAACGCGGGCCCAAAGAAGGAGATTTGGGGGTGGCGGCGAGGCGGCGCGTATGCGAACATACGTTCGTATGAGGGAGCCGTTGTCGAAGGAGGGTGCGAGCGTTGCTGACAACGGTCTGACAGCCTGCCGACAGGCATCCGCCCCGGTGGCATCCGCGCGAGTGGCGGACGCCGAAGTGGCGGCCCGGCGAGTGGAGGTCAGGGGAGTGCCAGCCAGACAGCGGTGGGAATCGGTGTGGCTGCCGGGAAGGATTCAACTCCTGTGAACAGCGTCGACTCCTACCGGGCGGAGCTGAGCGGGTTCCTGAAGGGTTTCGGGGAGAACGTGCGCCGCATCCGCGTCGCCAAAGATCCCCCCTGCTCGCAGGAACAGCTCTCCTATGCGACGAGGCTGCACCGGACCGAGATCGGGCGGATCGAGCAGGGGATGGTCGAGCCGCGCCTGACGACCCTCGTGATCCTCGCCGACGGGCTGGGCGTCCCGATCGGCGAGCTGCTCGAGGGCCTCGCGGTGCCGCACGAGCGCAAACCCGCGGCGAGCGGGGCGCGTTGGCGATGAGCAGGACCCCGAGGCCGGACCCGGCGCTCGCGAGCGCCGTCCGGTCCCTGCGCGAGCGACGCGGCCTCTCGCTGGAAAAGCTCGCATTCCGAAGCGGAGTCACGCCGGGGGCGCTGACGCAGATCGAGCTGGCGCAGGTCGTCCCGAGGTGGGACATCGTGCGCCGGCTCGCGAAGGGGCTCGGAACCTCGCTGGTCGATCTCGCGGCGACCGTCGAGACGACCGAGGCGCTGCTCCGAGCCGGCGTCGAGGACGGTCCCGTCGCCTGAGGGAAAGCGTGCCCTCGGGCGACGGGACGTCGCTAGGATCGCCCGATGCTCGAGCCCGCCGCGGACGCCACGCCGGCAGCCTGGCTTCAGGATGAGATCCGCGACTTCGATCACACGGTCGGCTCGATCGTGCCGGCGGGTTTCGAGGCCTACGCGCGCGTCTTCCATCCGGCCTGGCTGAGCGAGCCGGACGGAAGAGACGCACCCGTCCGCTGGTCGACCGTCGCCGCCGCGCGCGGCACGACGCTTCACGCCGTCGCCGAGTGGGGCGCGCTCGCGGGTCGCTGGCGTGCGCCCGGCGAGCCGGGACTCTGGGACCGAGAGCCCGAGCACGGATCGCTCGATGCCGCGGGCCTCGCCGCGCTGAGCGTCGTGCTCGAGCCGCATACGACGGCGCCCGAGAGCTGCTGGTTCGGGGTCGGCGAGGGTTACGGGGACACGATCGGCACGCTCGTCGCGTTCTCGGCCGGCACGCCGGCGGAGGAGCGCGACAGGATCGCGGCGGAGCTCGAGCTCGAGGCGATGCGGGCCGACATGCGCCGAACGGAGGCCCCGGTCTTCACGCTTCCCAACCGGCCGATGCGCCTGCTGCGCGGCCCCTTGGAGGCGATGCGAGAGGACGAGCCGCTCGCCTCCTTCGGGCTGCGCCGGCAGTCCCCGAACATCTGGTGGCCCGATGACCGCTCGTGGTGCGTCGGCAGCGAGATCGACCTGATGACGACCTACGTCGCGGGAAGCGCCGCCTGCATCGAGGCGATCTGCTCCGCGCCCGGCCTCGAGGCGCTCCCCGCAAGCGTCGATCAGCGCGTGACCTGGGACAGCGACACGGTCAACCCGCTACCGGGCATGCCCGGGTGACCGAGGACGCCACCGGACCGCGAGCCACTCGCTGACGCTCGCAGCCGGGGTCGGCCGACGCGCCCTAGCCGCCGGCGACGGCTGGGAGGATCGTCACCTCTGCGCCATCGGAGACCGGCGTCTCGAGCCCGTCGAGAAAGCGGATGTCTTCGCCCGACACGTACACGTTGACGAAGCGCCGCAGCGAGCCGTCGTCGTCGGCGAGGCGGGCTCGCAGCTCGGTGTGGCGCTCGAACAGGCCGTCGAGCACCTCCTGCACGGTCCCGCCCTCGACGTTCGCCTCGGACTCTCCTCCGGCCGCGGCGCGCAGCTGCGTCGGGATCTTCACGAGCACGCTCATCTCTAGACCGCCAGCGGTTGCGCGACGCCGGCCTCGAAGGACGCGAGGGTCGGCTCGATCGTGTGGGTCTCGAAGCTGCCCTTGACGGCGTCGAGCGTCTTCAGGCCCTCGCCGGTGATCACGAGCACGACCCGCTCCTCGGGGTCGATCTCGCCGCGCTCGGCGAGCTTCGCGAGCACCGCCGTCGTCACGCCGCCGGCCGTCTCGGTGAAGACCCCGGTGGTCTCCGCGAGCAGCCTGATCCCGGCGCGGATCTCGTCGTCGGTGACGGCGTCGACGCCGCCGCCGGTGCGGCGGGCGAGGTCGAGCGCGTAGGGGCCGTCCGCGGGGTTGCCGATCGCCAGCGACTTGGCGATCGTGCTCGGCTTGACGGGCCGGCACACGTCGTGGCCCTCGGCGAAGGCGCTCGCGACGGGTGAGCAGCCCGCGGCCTGGGCTCCGTTCATGCGCGGGAGCTCGCCGTCGAGCAGCCCGATCTCGCGCCACTCCTCGAAGCCCTTGGCGATTTTCGTGAACAGCGAGCCGGACGCGATCGGCACGATGCAGCGGTCGGGAAGCTCCCAGCCGAGCTGCTCGGCGATCTCGAAGGCGAGGGTCTTCGACCCCTCGGCGTAGTAGGGACGCAGGTTGATGTTCACGAACGCCCAGTCGCGCTCCGCGCACAGCTCGGTGCAGAGGCGGTTGACGTCGTCGTAGTTGCCGTTGACGCCGACGAGGTTGGTGCCGTAGACGCCGGTCGCGAGCACCTTCTGCTCCTCGAGGTCGGCGGGGATGAAGACGTAGGAGTCCATCCCCAGCGCGGCGCCGTGGGCGGCGACGGAGTTGGCGAGGTTGCCGGTCGAGGCGCACGCGATCGTCTCGAAGCCGAGCTCCCGGGCGCGGGTCGTCGCGACCGAGACGACGCGGTCCTTGAAGGAGTGCGTCGGGTTGGCCGCGTCGTTCTTGACCCAGACCTCCTTCAGGCCCAGGCGCGCGGCGAGTCGGTCGGCCCGGATCAGCGGCGTGCAGCCGGCGGGCAGGCCGGCGCGCGAGTTCAGCCGCCCGGACGGGCCGGGGGGCGCCGCGGCGGGCAGGAAGTCGGCGTAGCGCCAGATGTTCTGGGGCCCCGCCTGGATGCGGCGCCGCCGTTCGGCGACGCTCAGCTCGGCGCCCTGGCGCCCGTAGGCGACCTCGAGCGGGCCGAAGCAGCGCTCGCAGACGTACAGCGCCTCAAGCGGGTACTCGGTCTTGCACTCTCTGCACTGCAGGTGGCTGGCAGCCATTGCGGTCCTTTCGCTCTAGTCTTCGCCTTGTCACGTGTGGCGAAGAGCGCGAAGCCCGCCACACATCGCCTGGAATTGGCACCACTTCCGTCTGTGACTTGACGGCGGTTGCCGGGGTTTCATAGGGCCAGGCCCTCCACCCCTCTGGATGTGTCTTGCTGCTGTGTGAGCGGCAGTATAACAACGGTATCGGCAGGAAAGCCAGCGAATCCTTAGGTCGTTTCTTGGGTAACGGCCGGGGACCGCCGGTGTAGCCGCCTGTGTGAGCTCCCCCACTCGCACGCACGCCGAGCACCCCTCCCAGGCCGGCGAGCCGTTCCGCTTCGCCAATCCGGCGACGAAGCGGCGCATGCTGATCATCGTCAACCCGTACGCGACGACGGTCTCCGACCGCCTGCGCCACCTCGTCGTCTACGCCCTGCAGGGCCGCTTCGAGGTCGACGCCGTCGACACCGAGGCCCGCGGTCACGCGACCGAGCTGTGCCGCGAGGCCGCCCACGAGGGGTATGACGTGGTCGTCGCGTTCGGCGGCGACGGGACCGTCAACGAAGCCGCCAACGGCCTGCTCGGCTCCCCCACCCCGCTCTCGTGCCTGCCGGGCGGATCGGCGAACGTGTTCGGCAAGATGCTCGGGATCCCCGGCGACCCGGTCGACGCGACCGAGCACCTGCTCGCGATCGCCGACCGCTGGCAGCCGCGCAAGGTCGATCTGGGCGTCGTCAACGGCCGCTGCTTCACGTTCGCCTCGGGCCTCGGCCTGGACGCGAGCGTCGTCGAGCGCGTCGACGCAAACCCGCGCCTGAAGGCCCGCTTCGGCCCCTGGTTCTTCACCTGGGTGGCCGTGACGACGTTCATGGGCCGCTACGTCGTCCGCCCGCCGCGGCTGACGGTCCACACCGCGAGCGGCGAGGAGCTCGAGGGCGTGACCGCCGTCGTCCAGAACGGCTCGCCCTTCACGTACTTCCAGAACCGCCCGATCGACATCGCCGAAGGCGCCGCGCTCGACTCGGGCAATCTCGCCGGAGGGGTGCTGCGCCGCGCGACGCCGCTGGCGGGGCCGTCGATCGCGTTCCGCGCCCTCTCGCCCCACGCCCGCGTCAGCCGCCACCGCCAGATCACGAGCCTGCCCGACGCGACCGGGATGGTCGTCTCGAGCGCCGACGGCCGGCCGCTGCCGCTGCAGGTCGACGGCGACTACCTCGGCGAGGTCGCCGAGGCCCGCTACTCGATCCTGCCGCAGGCGCTCACCGTCGTCTCCTGAGCGCCCCGGGTGCGCGCGGCCTCGGCTCGCCAGCTCATGAGGTGCTCGGACCCGGCGGTCAGAGTCCCTCAGGGCTGAGCTCCTCGAGGTAGTCGTGGCCCCGCTGCCGTGTCGTGTCAGTCCGCCGCCCCGGGCGTCACCCGGTAGGCGTCGAACACCGACTCGGTGTTGCGCAGGCGGTTGATCGCGCTCTTCAGCGCGTGCGTGTCGGCGAGCTCGATCACGAAGCGGTTCTTGACCATCGGCCCCATCGACAGGCAACGGGCTTCGAGGATGTTCGCGCCGGACTCCGAGAAGGACCGCGACAGGTCCTCGAGCAGCCGGTGGCGGTCCCACGCGTCGATCTGGATTTCGACCACGAAGCTCGTCGACTGGTCGCCCTCCCAGGCGACGTTCGTGAAGCGGTCGGGGTTCTTGCGCAGCAGCGCCGTGTTCGGGCAGTCCGCGCGGTGGATCGTGATCCCGCGCCCGAGCGAGATGTAGCCGACGATCTCATCGCCCGGGACCGGGCGGCAGCACTTCGCCAGGCGCAGCATCACGTCGTCGACGCCTTCGACCCGGATCCCGTACTGCCCGGAGGACTTGCTCGGCTTGCGCCGCGGGCGCCCGACCCGCAGCAGGTCGGCGTCGGTGTCGGGGCCGTCGGCGGACTCGCCCTGCTTGAGGCGCTGGAGAACCTTGTTCACGACCAGCTTCGGCGAGATCTTGGCTGCGCCGAGCGCGATGTAGAAGTCGTCGGCCTTGCGGTAGCCGACCTCGCGGATCACGTCCGCGAGCAGCGCCGAGCCCGTGATCTTCTGGGCCGGGAGCCCCTGTTTGCGCAGGTGCTCCTGCAGCAGCTCGCGGCCCTGGTGCTCGGTGTCGACGCGGCTCTCGGCCTTGAACCAGGCCTTGATCTTGTTGCGCGCGCGGGTCGTTTTGACGAGCGCCAGCCAGTCCCGGGACGGTCCGCGCTCGCGCTTGGCGGTGAGGATCTCGACGATGTCCCCGCTCGCGAGCTCGTAGTGCAGCGGCACGATTTTCCCGTTCACGCGCGCGCCGACGCAGCGGTGGCCGATCTCGGTGTGCACCTCGTAGGCGAAGTCCAGCGGCGTGGCTCCGGCCGCCAGCGACTTGACTTCCCCCTTGGGCGTGAAGACGTAGACCTCCTCCTCGAAGAGGTCCGTGCGCAGCGTCTCCATGAATTCCTGGGGGTCGGAGAGGTCCTTCTGCCAGTCCAGCATCGAGCGCAGCCACTTGAGCTTCGCGTCCTCGCTGCCGCCCGGCCAGCCGACCGAGCGCTGCTGGGTGGGGCCGGGGTCCTCCTCGTCGTCCTTGTAGACCCAGTGCGCGGCGACGCCGAACTCGGCCATCTCGTGCATCTCGTGGGTGCGGATCTGGATCTCCAGCGGCCGCCCCTCGGGCCCGATCACGGTCGTGTGCAGCGACTGGTACATGTTGACCTTGGGCATCGCGATGAAGTCCTTGAAGCGACCCGGCAGGGGCTTCCAGAGCGAGTGGATCACCCCGACGGTCCCGTAGCAGTCCTTCACCGACTCGACGATCACCCGCATCGCCGTCAGGTCGTAGATCTCGTTGAACTCGCGGCCCTTCTTGGTCATCTTCGAGTAGATCGAGTAGAAGTGCTTGGCGCGGCCCGCGATCTGCGCCTCGATGCCGACGTCGCCGAGCTCGCTGCGCAGGTACTCGCCGGCCTCCGAGACGTAGCGTTCCCGCTCGTCGCGCTGCTGGGCGACGAGCGACTTGATCTCCTGGTACTTGCGCGGGTGCAGCGTCGCGAAGGCCAGGTCCTCCAGCTCCCACTTGATCGCGTGGATACCGAGCCGGTGGGCCAGCGGCGCGTAGATGTCGAGCGTCTCGCGCGCCTTCTCGATCTGCTTGTTCTTCGGCATCGCCTCGATCGTCCGCATGTTGTGCAGCCGGTCGGCGAGCTTGATCAGGATGACCCGCACGTCGGTGGCCATCGCGACCATCATCTTGCGGTAGTTGTTCGCCTGCGCCTCGTCGCGCGACTGGAACGTGATCCCCTTCAGCTTCGTGACGCCGTCGACGACGCCCGCGATCTCATCGCCGAAGCGCTCCTTGACCTCCTCGAGCGACGCCGAGGTGTCCTCGACGGTGTCGTGCAGCAGCGCCGCGCACAGGGTCTCGGTGTCGAGGCGCATCGACGCGCAGATCCGCGCCACCCCGACCGGGTGCACGATGAACTCCTCGCCCGACTTGCGCCGCTGCGCCGCGTGGTGCTCGCAAGCGAACACGAAGGCGTCCTGCACCCGCCCCCGGTCGATCTCAAGCGCCGAGTCCGGGGCGTGCTCGGAGACGATCGCGAACAGGTCGCTGAGCAGGCGTCGCTCGGAGGCGCTCAGCCCCGCGGGCTGGGGCACCTCGCGCCGGCTCGGGCGCGGCGCCTCGGGCGTCTGGACACCCGGTGTGCTCTGGGGATCCTCGGTTGCTGCCATGTCATAAGCGTAGGGGACCGGCTGGCCGGACCCAAGGCGTCGGGCGCCCTACAGCAGCGCGAGCTGCTCGTTGGCGCCCGCGGGCGCCGCGCCCGGCTCCCGCGCCACGACGTCCGGCTCCGCTGCCGGCGCCTCGTCGGAGACAGGCGGGGCGATCTCGGCCGCCAACGCGTGCCGCAGCCGCAGCCGCGCCTCGACGAGGCCGTTCCACTCGTTCAGCTCCAGCGCGAAACTCGCCCGCGCGAGCTCTCCCTCGGGCACCGGCAGCTTCGAGCCCTGCCCGAAGCTCACGCCCTGCGTACGCGAGCCCCGCGATTCGACGGTGAAGCGCAGGTGGCGCCCTTCGCCCATCGGGCGCGGGTCGCGCAGGCGCGCCTCGGCGAGCATCAGGCTGACGGGCGGGTTCTCGCGCCCGAACGGGGCGAGCGCCCGCAACTCTTCGGCCAGCTCGAGGTTCATCGGCGTGCCGTCGACGACCGCGTCGACGAGCTCGACGGGAACCATCTGATCGGCCGACAGCGTCCCCTCCGCGTGGGCCGCGAAGGCCGCCGAGAACTGATCCAGCCGCGAGCGCTCGATCTCAAGGCCCGCGGCCGCGCGATGCCCGCCGTAGCGGCTCAGGTGCTCGCCGCAGGCGCGCAGGCCGCCGAGCAGGTCGAAGGCCGCGATCGAGCGTCCCGAGCCGCGGCCCCGCTCCCCGTCGAGCGCGACCATCACGACCGGCCGCCCACTGCTCTCGACCAGCCGCGAGGCGACGATCCCGATCACGCCGGGATGCCAGCTCTCGCCCGCCAGCACGTAGGCGCCGCGGGGGCCGAGCTCCGCCAGCTGAGCTTCGGCCTCGAAGCGGATCTTCCGCTCGATCTGCCGGCGCTCGGAGTTAGCCGCGTCGAGCTCCCGGGCGATCTCGGCGGCGCGGGCCGGGTCCTCGGTGAGCAGCAGCTCGAGGCCCGCGTCGGCGCGGTAAAGGCGCCCGGCGGCGTTCAGCCGGGGCGCGAGCGCGAACCCGATCTCCCGCTCCCCGATGCGCGACGGGTCGACGCCCGCGACGGCCATCAGCGCGCGCAGCCCCGGCTTGGCGGTGCCGGCGAGCGCGCGCAGCCCGCGCCGCAGCAGCGCGCGGTTCTCGCCGAGCAGCGGCACGACGTCGGCGACGGTCGCGAGCGCGACCAGGTCGAGGTCCCTGCGCAGCCGGCGCTCGTCGCCGCCGGCGGCGCCGAGCAGCGCCTGGGCGAGCTTGTAGGCGACGGCCGCGGCGCACAGCTCCGTGAAGGGGTACCCGCACACCGCGGGGTGCACGATCGGCGCGTCGGGCAGCCGCCCGTCGGCGCGGGGCGTGTGATGGTCGGTCACGACCACCGCCATGCCGAGCTCCCGGGCCGCTTGCACCTCCTCGACGGCGGTGATCGCGCAGTCGGCGGTGATCAGCAGCCGCGTCCCCCGCTCGGCCAGCCGCCGCACCGTCGCGAGGCTCAGCCCGTAGCCGTCCCCGGCCCGGTCCGGGATGTAGGAGTCCACGTCCGCCCCGAGCTCGCGCAGCGTCCTCACGAGCACCGCCGTGGAGCAGATCCCGTCCACGTCGTAGTCGCCGTGAACAGTGATCCTCAGCCCGCCTCGCGCGTGCTCGAGGATCGTCGCGACCGCGTCCGCGATCCCCCGGAAGCCCTGCGGCGAGTGCTCCTCCTCCGCCGCCAGGAACGCCCGGGCCAGGTCGGGGGTGTCGTGTCCGCGGCGGACCAGCACCTGGGCCAGCGTGTCGCTCACGCCGAGCTCTCTACGCAGGCCGAGCACCGCCTCGGGCGGGCACGACGGGATCTCGAAGCGGACGTTCGGCACGGCCCGCGAGGTTACGGGCGGCCGAGGCGGAACCGCCGCGGCGATCGCGCAGCTTGCGGCTTACAGGTGCTCGGGCGGCGCCTGGCGGCCGGCGCGTTCGCGGCGCATGCCCTCCACGTACACGAGCGCCATCCCGATGATCGCGCCGGGGACGGCGTACAGCACGACGCCCACGTCGGTCGCCTTTTCGCCCGGGATCTGAAGCGAGGAGGACTTGACCGCGTAGATGATCAGCCCGACCACGATCGAGCCGATCAGCGAACCGACGAACGCGCCGACGATCCCGCCCCAGAAGCGGTCCGGCAGGAAGATCGTGAAGTGCCAGATCGCGAGGCCCATGATGACCCACCCGAGCAGCCCCATCAGCGCGCCCTCCCGTGTCGTCTGTTGCGCGGCCGCCTGTTCTTCGGGGGGCGCGGTTTCGGCGCTTCCTTCATGACCAGGTCCTCGGGGGTGAGGTCCGCGGCGGGGTCGCGCTCGCGCGCCGGCGGAGCGGCCTCGCCCTCGGCCTCGGGCAGCTCCTCGGTGGCGACGGGCGCCGCGCGGCCGCTCCGCGCGGCGGCCGGCAGGTCGACGTCGAGATCTGCGACCAGCTCTTGGAACTCGTCGCGCGAGAGCTGCTGGCCGGGCTCCTCGGGAGCGGTCAGACGTCCGCGGCGGCCGCGTTTGCGCTTGGCTTCCGGCTCGACGTCGTCGGGAGCTCCACCGGCGGTCGTCGCGTAAGCCGGCACCGCGCCGAGCTCGCGCACGAGCCGCTGACGGCGCGCGCGGTAGCCGGACTCGCGCTCCTTCCAGTGCGTCAGCACCGGCGAGGCGATGAAGATCGACGAGTAGGCGCCGGAGGCGACGCCGATCATCAGCGCGAAGGCGAAGTCGCGCAGCGTTTCGCCGCCGAGCAGCAGCAGCGCGAGCACCGGCAGCAGCGTGCAGAAGCTCGTCGCCAGGGACCTCGTCAGCACCTCGGACATGGAGCGGTTGACGATCTGCGAGAAGGCGGCCCGCGGCATGCGCGGGACGTTCTCACGGACACGGTCGAACACGACGATCGTGTCGTAGAGCGAGTACCCCAGGATCGTCAGCAGAGCGGCGACCGTGGCCGTCGTGACTTCCCTCCCCACGAGCGAGTAGACGCCTGCCGTTATCAGCAGGTCGTGCATCAGCGCGATCAGCACCGGCACCGCGTACTTCCACTCGAAGCGCAGCGCGATGTAGGCGGAGATCACGAGCAGCGACGCGATCAGCGCGATCACGGCGCTGTTGGCGACCGTTTTCCCGAACGTCGGCCCGATCGAGGTCGAGGAGAAGTGCCGCAGCCCGCCGAAGCGCGACGCCAGGCCGGCTTCGACCTTCGCCACGCCTTCGGGCTTCAGCGTCTTCAGCGAGATCTGGACCCCGTTGCCGCCGACGCTGGCGTTCGAGTACTTCTGGACCTCGGCCGTCCCGAAGCCGAGCTTCGACATCTCTTCGGAGACCTGCCCGGTCGTCGCCTTCTGCGCGAACGCCGTCTGGATGCGCGTGCCCGACTTGAACGAGATGCCGAAGTTCAGGCCTTTGCCGCCGAGAGCCAGGGCGCCGACGAGCAGGATCGTGCCCGACAGCGAGAAGAACCACTTCGACGCGCCCATGAAGTCGAACGTCCAGCCTTTTTTCTTCTCTCCGGCGCCCAGCGCCGAGGGGTGGGTGACGAATTTGGACCGGCCCATCGCGCCGAGCGCGGCCTGGGTGGCGAGTACCGCCGTGAAGAGCGAGACGAGCGTCCCGATGCCGAGCGTGAAGGCGAAGCCCTTGACTTCGGAGGTCGCCAGCGCGAACAGGATGAAAGCCGTCATGAACGTGACGACGTTCGCGTCGACGATCGCCGCGAAGCCGCGTTTGTATCCCGTCGCGATGCCGGAGATCACCGATCTGCCGCCTCTGATCTCCTCCTTGACGCGCTCGAAGATCACGATGTTCGCGTCCGCCGCGACGCCGATCGTGAGGATCAGCCCGGCGATGCCCGGCAGCGTCAGCGTGATCGGGATCAGCTTGATCAGCGCGAAGAAGTAGACGCCGTAGATGAGCAGGCCGCCGACCGCGATCAGCCCGAGCACGCGGTAGAAGACGAGCAGGAACAGGCACACGACGAGGAACCCGGCGAGGCCCGCCAGCAGACCCTCGTTGAGCGCCTGTTTGCCGAGCGTCGCGGACACCTGCGAGCGCGAGATCAGCTCGAGCCTGATCGGCAGCGCGCCGGACTGGAGCTCTTCGGCGAGTTCCTGGGCGGAGCCGATCGTGAACCCGCCGGAGATCTCCGACCCCTGCGAGGCGTCGATCCCTTCCGGGTAGCGCGTGTAGTCGATCGAGGGCGTCGTGATCAGCTGGCCGTCGAGCGCGATCGCGAAGTGCTGGAGCGCAGCTTCCTTGGGAGTGCCGGGCAGCTGGGCTTCCTGGCCGCGGTGGGCGATCGCCTTCGTGACGCTTTCGAAGATCTTCTTGCCGGTGCCTGTGAAGCCGAAGTTCACGTTCGGCTGGCCGCTTCCGCCCGAGCCTTCGTCGAAGCCCTGCTGCGGGTGCGTGATGTTGGCGCCGGTCAGCACCGGATCGTCCCTGAGGACGTAGAACGAGTTCGGCTCTTTGACGATCACCTTGCCGGCTTCGTTTTCGGTCGGGCGCGCCTGCAGCAGCACCGTGCCGGGGTTGATCCGCACCGCCTTGAGCTTGGCTCCCTTCAGCGGCTTGATTTTTTCGTACAGGCCCTTTTCGGTTTCGGCGCCTGGACAGAACGCCGGGGCCGCGCTCTTGGCCGCCGGGCAGACCATCTTTTCGTTCTTTTCGTCGATCAGGTACCAGCTGCCGTACAGGCAGCCTTTGAGCTGCTGGGGCGTGCAGCCCTGCGTCCAGGTCGTGTCGGTCTTGCGCAGTTCGGCGGGGCGCTTCTGCGCCCGGAGGACGGCCTGGTACTCGAGCAGGCCGTTCTGCGAGGCCCCGGCACGGGCGCCGCCGGTGACGTTCGCTTCGGTCGGCGCGGGCTTGCCGTCGGGGCCGATCACGTTCGGCTCCCAGTCGTAGAACATCAGCTGGGCGGTCGTACCGACCTCGTTTTCGGCCTTCTTGATGTTCGTGACTTCCGGCAGCGCGACGTCGATTTCGGTCGCTCCGAAACGCTGGATTTCCGGCTGGGCGACGCCGAGCTGATCGACGCGTTTGCGCATGATGTCGATCGCCCGGTTGAGCGCTTCAGGCGTGACCTTCGACTGCGCCGTCGGCTTGCCCTGGTAGATGAGCTGCACGCCGCCCTTCAGGTCCAGGCCCTCGCGCGTCTTTTTGGTCGCGATCGTGACAGCGGCCAGCCCGAGCAGTATCAGGACGGCGAGCAGCACGATCGAGTTGCGGCGGCGGTCGGTCATCGTCAGGGGAGGTTACTTGTCCGGAGTCAACACAAGCAACAGCCCACCCTCGTCGTCGTAGGCGGGGAAGATGTCGGCTTTGGCGTCGGCGGCCACGTCGCGTTCGCCGCTGACGCTGACCGGGACCTCCAGGGCGCGCACGCCCCACTCGAGGACGGTCGCGACGGGATCGTCTCCGTTGGCGAAGCGCAGGCCCAGAACCTCCTTGATCGGCTGTCCGATCACGTCCTCCTCCTCCAATCCGGTGAACGCGAAGGAGTTCCGCCCGCAGCCGATCACGCGCGCCTCGCCGTCGCAGACGAAGAACGCGGCGTCCGGGGCGGGGAAGTAATCGTCGAGCAGCTCGAACAGAAACGCGAAGCCGCACTTCGTGCAGCCCTTGCGCTGGCGGGTGAAGCCGATCGTGCGGTCGACCTCGGTCGTGCGGTGGCCGCAGTTCGGGCAGATGAAGGGGTGAGCCATGGTCTGGAGACACAGACTACGCAAGCCGGGGGCCGTTGCCCCCCGCACATTCGTCTGGGCCGGCCGCTCAGAACAGCGACGACTCCGCGGGCGCCGGCGCACGCAGGCCGAGGTGCGCGAACGCCGCCGGGGTCGCGGCGCGCCCGCGGGGGGTGCGCTTGATCAGCCCCTGCTGGAGCAGGTAGGGCTCATAGACGTCCTCGATCGTGTCCTGCTCCTCCCCCACCGCGACCGCGAGCGTCGAGAGACCGACCGGCCCGCCGTCGAACTTCGCGCAGATCGCGCCGAGGATCTCGCGGTCGAGGCGATCGAGGCCGAGCTCGTCGACTTCGAGCATCTCCAGGGCCGCGTGGGCGGCCGCGGCCGTCACGACGCCCTCCATGCGCACCTCCGCGAAGTCGCGCACGCGCTTGAGCAGCCGGTTGGCGACGCGCGGGGTGCCGCGGCTGCGCGCGGCGATCGCGAGCGCCCCCTGCTCCTCCAGCTCGACTTCGAGGATCCCCGCCGAGCGGCGCACGATCACGGCGAGCTGCTCCGCCGAGTAGGGCTCCAGGCGCGCCTGGATGCCGAAGCGGTCGCGCAGCGGCGTCGTCAGCAGCCCCGCCCTCGTCGTCGCGCCGACGAGCGTGAAGGGCGGCAGCTCGAGCGTCACGACGCGCGCCCCGGCGCCCTGGCCGACGGTGATCGGCAGGCGACGGTCCTCCATCGCCGGGTAGAAGGTCTCCTCGAGCGTCCGCGCGAGCCTGTGGATCTCATCGACGAAGAACACGCTCCGCGGCTCCAGCGCCGTCAGGAACGCCGCGATGTCCCCCTTGCGCTCGAGCGCCGGCCCGGCGGTCTGCACGAACGGCACGTCGAGCTCGGCCGCGACGATCTGCGCGAGCGAGGTCTTGCCGAGCCCCGGCGGCCCCGCCAGCAGCAGGTGGTCGAGCGCCTCCCCGCGCGCGGAGCTCGCCTCGATCGCGACAGCCAGCTGCTCGCGCAGCGGGCCCTGGCCGACGAACTCGCCGAGGTTCCGCGGCCGCAGGGAGCGGTCGAGCTCGTCCTCGGCGACCAGGTAGGGCGTCTGGATGCGAGCCGGGGCGTCGCTCACCGCGCGCTCCTCGACAGCCGCAGCGCGGCCGCGATCAGCTCCTCGGGCGTCTCGGCCTCGACGTCACGCAGCAGCTCGTCGGCCTCGCCGGGCCCGTAGCCGAGCTCGATCAGGCCGGCCCTCGCGAGAGACCGAGGATGGTCCTCATCCCCGCGCCGCGCCAGGATCTCCCCTGCCGCGGCCGCCGCGCCGCCCTCGGCCGCAACCTTCTCGCGCAGCTCGACGATGATCCGCTCCGCGGTGCGCTTGCCGATCCCCGGCACGGCCTGGAAGCGCGCCGCGTCGCCCGCCGCGAGCGCAGCGAGCAGCTCGCGCGGGGGTCCCGCGGAGAGCACGGCGAGGGCCACCTTCGGCCCGACCGCCTGCACGCCGAGCAGCATCAGGAACAGCTCGCGCTCCTGCTCGGAGTGGAAGCCGTAGAGCGCGAGCGCGTCGTCGCGGACGATCAGGTGGGTGTGAAGGGTCAGCTGCTCGCCGACCGGCGGGACGTGACGCAGCGTCTCGGCCGAGACGGCCGCCCGGTAGCCGACGTCGCCGCTGAGCACGACGACGTGGTCGGCGCGGCGCACCGCGACCTCCCCTCGCAGCAGCGCGATCATGCCCGCCCTGCGATCGCGCCCGGCCGGGCGCCGGCGAGTGCAGCGGCCAGCGGCGCGCGGTTCAGATGGCAGACCGCGACGGCCAGCGCGTCGGCCGCGTGGTCGGGGCCGGGCGGCGCGGCGAGCCCCAGCAGCACTCCGACCATCCTCGCTACCTGCTCCTTGCCGGCCCTGCCGGACCCACAGACCGCGCCCTTGACCTGCTGGGGCGTGTAGCCGGCGCAGGGGATCCCGCGCTGGCCCGCGGCGAGCATGACGACGCCGCGCGCCTGACCGACCGCGAAGGCGCTGCGCGCGTTGGCGCCGAAGTAGAGCTCCTCCAGGGCGACCGCCTGCGGCTCGTGCTCGGCCAGCAGCGCGTCGATCCCGGCGTGGATGTCGGCCAGCCGCCGCTCCGCCGGGATCCCCGCGGGCGTCTCGATCACGCCGCCGTCGAGCGCGACCGTGCGCCCGCCGCGCTGGGCGACGACGCCGTAGCCGGTGTTGGCAAGGCCGGGATCTACGCCGAGGACGATCACAGCCAAGTGATTCTGCGCCCGTGACCGGACGCCTGCGTGTCACGTACGCTGGCCTGCGTGAGCGACGAGCCCACCGACTTCGCCGCCGAGGGCCTGCTCGACGGCCTGGAGGGCCGCCAGCGCTCGGAACGGCTCGTGCTGCTGCAGGAACTGGCCGCCGAAGGGGTCCCGCTCTCGGAGCTGCGCCGCTCGACCCAGGCGGGGACGATCCTCTACCTGCCCGCCGACCGGGTGATCGGCAGCCGCGACCGCTACACCGCGCAGCAGATCGCGGAGCTGACGGGGCTCGACCTGGAGTTCCTGACGCGCCTGCGCCGGGCGATGGGCCTGCCGATCCCCGAGGACGACGAGCCCGTCTACAGCGACGCCGAGATCGACTCGCTGCGCCAGGTCCCGATCGCCCGCGCCGCGGGCCTGACCGACGAGGAGATCCTCGACCTGATGCGCGTGCTCGGGCGGGCGCTCTCGCAGGTCGCCGAGGTGATGCGCGCGATCCCGCTGAAACTCGTCCTGCGCCCGGGCATGAGCGAGCCGGAACTCGCGCAGAGCTACGCCCACGCCGCCGAGCAGCTCTATCCCCTGGTCGATCCGCTCGTCAGCAACGTGCTCGCGCTGCACATGCGCAACGCGACCCAGAGCACCGTCGTGAGCGAGCTCGAGCGCACCGGCGGGCGGCTGCCCGGCTCCCGCGACGTGGCGGTCGCGTTCGCCGACCTCGTCGGCTTCACGCGCCTCGGCGAGGAAGTCGCCCCGGACGAGCTCGGCCGCCTCGCGGTCCGCCTGGAAGCGCTCGCCAGCGAGGTCGCCGCGCCGCCCGTGCGGCTCGTCAAGACGCTCGGCGACGCGGCGATGCTCGCCTCGGCCGAGCCCGAGCCGCTGCTCGGGGCGACGCTCGCGCTGCTCGAGGCCGCCGACGCCGAGGGCGAGGAGTTCCCCCAGCTGCGCGCCGGGGCCGCGCTCGGCGCGGCGCTGCCGCGCGCCGGCGACTGGTTCGGGCGGCCCGTCAACCTCGCCAGCCGCATCACCGCCGTCGCGCGGCCCGGCAGCCTGCTCGTCGACCCGGCGCTCCGCGAGGCCGCCGAGGACGCCTACAGCTTCTCGTTCGCGGGCGAACGCCGCCTGAAGGGCATCAACGCGCGGATCCCGCTGTTCAGGGCACGCCCGCTGCCTGCGTGACGGGCGCTCCCCGCCACGGGGCGGTCCCGGCGTCCCACATGTCGTTGAGGGCGACGGCGTCCTTGTAGGTATCCATGCACTCCCAGAAGCCCTCGTGGCGGTAGGCGCGCAGCTCGCCGTCGCGGGCCAGCCCCTCCAGCGGCTCGCGCTCGAGCACGCTGTCCGCGTCGATCCAGTCCAGCGCGCGGGACTCGAAGCAGAGGAAGCCGCCGTTGATCCAGTGCTCCGAGCGCGGCTTCTCGCGGAACCCCGTCACGCGTCCGGCGCCGTCGAGCTCGGTCACGCCGAACTGCAGGCGCGGCCGCACGACCGTCATCGTCGCCGCGCCGCCGTGCGAGCCGTGGAAGGCGAGCAGCGCGCGCAGGTCGATGTCGGCGAGCCCGTCCGCGTAGGTCGCGCAGAAGCGCTCCTCGGCCCGGAGGCGCGGCTCGAGCAGCGCGATCCGCCCGCCGGTCTGGGTGTCCACGCCGGTGTCCACGCAGCTCACCTCGACGCCATCGGGCCACGGCGCCCCGGCCGCGAAGGCCTCGATCAGCTCGCCGCGGTAGCCGGTCGCGAGCAGGAAGCGCCTGAAGCCCTGCGCGGCGTACAGGGAGACGACGTGCCAGACGATCGGCATCCCGCCGATCTCGACGAGCGGCTTCGGGATCTCCTGGCTGTGCTCCTGCAGGCGGGTCCCGCGCCCGCCGCACAGGATCACGACCGGAACCCCGCCGACCCCGTCCTCGCCGCCGCTATCCGGCGACACGCTCGAGCACGTCCGCGGACACGTCGAAGTTGGCGTGCACGGCGCTCACGTCGTCGAGGTCTTCGAGCGCGTCGATCAGCCGCATCAGCTTGCCGGCGGCGTCCTCCTCGAGCGGGACGACGCTCGACGCGCGGTAGGCCATCTCGGCGCTCTGGATCTCGATCCCCGCCTCCTCGAGCGCGGCGCGCACGGCGCCGAAGTCGGCCGGTTCGGTGATCACCTCGAAGACGTCGTCGTCGGTCGAGATGTCCTCGGCGCCCGCCTCGACGGCGACCATCAGGTCGTCTTCGCTGTAGCTGCCCGAGTCGATCACGATCGTGCCCTTCTTGTCGAACAGGTAGGCGACCGAGCCCGGCTCGCCGAGGCTGCCGTTGCTCTTGGAGAAGGCGTGTTTGACCTCGGCGCTCGTGCGGTTGCGGTTGTCGGTCAGCGCCTCGACGAGGATCGCCACGCCTCCCGGCCCGTAGCCCTCGTACAGGACCGCTTCGATCGCCTCGGCCTCGCCGCCCTCTCCGGTGCCCTTGGCGATCGCCCGCTCGATGTTGTCCTTCGGCATCGAGGCTTCCTTGGCCTTGCGGATTGCGAGATCCAGCGCCGGGTTGCCGACCGGATCGCCCCCGCCGTCGCGGGCGGCGACGGTGATCGCGCGCGTCAGCTTCGAGAAGTGCGCGCCGCGCCGCGAGTCGACGATCGCCTTCTTGTGCTTGATGGAGGCCCACTTGGAATGCCCTGACATGCGACGGATTCTACGAGGCGCCCGCCCGGAGCGCCGCTCGGCGACGGCGACGGCGGCCCGAGAGATGGGTCCCAATAGGATGGGGCGCCGATGAGCGCCACCTCCCTACCCGACGTCTTCAAGGCGTACGACATCCGCGGCATCTACGGCGAGCAGATCGACGGCGAGCTCGCCGAGCGGATCGGCTACGCGTTCGTGGCCGTGCTCTCGGGCCTGTCCGGCAAGGACCCGGGCGCGCTGCGAATCGGCCTCGGCCGCGACATGCGCCTGAGCGCCCCCGAGCTCGCGGCGCGCTACCGCGACGGGATGCTCGCCGCCGGCGCCGACGTGATCGACGCCGGGCAGGTCGGCAGCGAGATGCTCTACTGGCTGGTCGGCTCGCGGGGCCTCGACGGCGGGCTGATGTGCACCGCCTCCCACAACCCCAAGGCCTACACGGGCGCGAAGCTCGTCCGCGAGGGCGCGCTCGCCCTCTCCGGCGACACCGGCATTCAGGACGTCAGGCGCCAGGTCGAAAGCCGCCTCGGCGAGCAGCTGCCCGCCGCGGAGCGCCGCGGCGAGCTCGAACAGGTCGAGATCTACGAGGCCTTCCAGTCAGACGCCCTGCGCTTCATCGACCCCGAGGCGATCCGCTCCTCCGAGCGCCGTCTGAAGGTCGTGCTCGACGGCGGCAACGGGATGGCCGGCCCGATGGTCGGACCGCTGCTCGAGGGCCTCGGGCTCGACCTCGTCGAGACCTACTGGACGCCCGACGGAGAGTTCCCCGACCACGAGCCCAACCCGCTGCTGCCCGAGAACCGGGCCCTGGTCATCGAGAAGGTCCGCGCGACCGGGGCGGACCTCGGGATCGCTTGGGACGGCGACGCCGACCGCTGCTTCTTCATCGACGACACCGGCGAGTTCGTCGACGGCGACTTCCTGACCGCCCTGCTCGCCGAGTCGCTGCTGAAGAAGGCCGAAAAGCCCGGCGAAGCGATCCTCTACGACGTCCGCGCCTCGCGCGCCGTCGCGGACACCGTGACGGCCGCCGGCGGCGTGCCCTACGTCAACCGCGTCGGCCACGCCTTCTTCAAGGGCCGGATGCGCAAGGAGGGCTCGCTGTTCGGCGGCGAGGTCTCCGGCCACTACTACTTCCGCGACTTCTACTGCGCCGACTCGGGCACGATCCCGGCGCTGCTCGTGCTCGAGATGCTCGCGACCGGCCACCAGTCGATGTCGGAGCTGGTCGGACGCTTCCACAGCCGCTACTTCATCTCCGGGGAGATCAACTCGGAGGTCTCAGACCAGCTGGCAAAGATGGAGGAGCTGGCCGAGCGCTACTCCGACGGCGAGCAGAAACACCTCGACGGGATCTCCGTCGACTACGAGGACTGGCACTTCAACGTGCGCCCGTCGAACACCGAGCCGCTGCTGCGCCTGTGCCTGGAGTCGCTCGTCTCCCGCGAGGACATGGAACGCCGCCGCGACGAGGTGCTCGCCGTGATCCGCTCGTGAGCGGGGCGGGCGGGGACGCCGAGCAGGACGCCGAGCGCGAGGCCGAGCGGCTGAACCTGCAGCGCGCCGCCGAGGCCGGGATCCACCGCCTGTCGATCCCGACCCCGTTCATGGTCGGCCGCGTCAACGCCTACCTGATCGAGGACTCGCCGCTGACGCTCGTCGACTCCGGGCCGAACTCGGCCAAGGCCCTCGACGAGCTCGAGCAGGCGCTGGCGGCGCGCGGGCACCGCGTCGAGGACCTCGAGCTGCTGGTCATAAGCCACCAGCACATGGACCACTTCGGCCTCGCCTCGATCCTCGCCCGGCGCTCGGGGGCGGAGGTCGCGGCGCTCGAGCCGCTCGGCGCCTACCTCGCCTCCTACGGCCGCGAAACCGACGCCGACGACGCCTTCGCCGAGGCCCTGATGCTCCGCCACGGCATCCCGCCGGAAATCGTGACCGCGCTGCGCGCCGTCTCGGCGGGATTCCGCGCCTGGGGCTCCTCCGTCGAGGTGACCCGCCCGCTGCTCGACGGCGGCGAGCTGCGGCTGCGCGACCGCACGCTGCGCGTGCTGCACCGACCCGGCCACAGCCCCTCCGACACGGTCTTCTTCGACGAGGAGCGCTCGATCATGCTCTCCGCCGACCACCTGATCGCCCACATCTCCTCCAACCCCCTGCTCGCCCGCCCGCTCGCCGCCGAGCCCGATCCGACCGGGCCTCGGCCCCAGGCGCTGATCACCTACATGCGCTCGATGGAGGCGACGAGGGCGATGGACGTGGATCTCATCCTGCCCGGCCACGGCCGCCCGATCACCGACCACCGGGCGCTGATCGACCAGCGCTTCCGAATGCACGGCCGGCGCGCCGAGAAGATCCTCGGCCTGATCGCCGAGCGGCCCCGCAGCGCGCACGAGATCGCCGTCGAGCTGTGGGGCAACGTGGCCGTCACCCAGGCCTACCTGACGCTCTCAGAGGTCCTCGGCCACGTCGACCTGCTGCTGCGGGACGAGCGCGCGAGCGAAACCGAGACCGACGGGGTCGTCCGCTTC
>DATNBM010000051.1:0-41331 GCA_035571915.1 Solirubrobacteraceae bacterium
GCGACGTTCTCGCCGCCCGTGACGATCGTGTCGGCCTTGCGTCCCACGACCGTCAGCCAGCCTCGCTCGTCGAGCCTGCCGAGATCGCCGGTCTGGAGCCACCCGTCGTGAAGCTCCGCGCTGCGGGCGACGGTCGGCCCGGCGAGCATGATCTCGCCGTCCTCGGCGATCCTCAGGCGAGTGCAGAACAGCGGCGGGCCGGCCGTGTGCGCGGGATCCTCGAGCGCCGCCGCGGGCAGGGTGCTCGCCTGCGAGCAGGTCTCCGTGAGGCCGTAGGTGAGGCTGACCGGCACGCCCGCCGTGAGGGCCCGCTCGCGCAGCGCCGCAGGAACCGGGCCGCCGCCGGTCAGCGCGCAGCGCAGCGCCGGGGGCTCTCGCAGCCCCGCGTCCAGCAGGCGCGCGAGCGTCGTCGCGACGGCGCTCACGAGCGTGATCCCCTCTTTCTCCAGGGCGCGCAGAGCGCGGTCGGTCTCGAAGCGCTCATGGACGACGGCGGTCGTCATGTAGATCGCCGAACGCAGCAGGATCGAGAGGCCGCCGACGTGGGAGAGCGGAAGCGTGCACAGCCACCGCTCCTGCGGGTCGACGCCGAGCGCGACGCCCGAGCCGAGCGCGCTCCAGAGGATGTTCCCGTAGGTCAGCTCGACCGGCCGCGGGGCGGCCGTGGTGCCGGAGGTGTGGACGACGAGCGCGACCGCGTCGAGATCGTGCGAGGCCGGGGCGCGGTCCTCCCCCCCGGATACGGGCAGCGGCTCCTCGACCAGCGCGCTCGCACCGGCGGCGATCCGAGCGCGCTCCTCCGGCGCGAGCCTCAGGTCGATTGGCACGACGACCGCGCCCAGCAGCAGGCAGGCGTGAAGCGCCCCCGCGAACGCGAGCCCCGGCGGCAGCGCGATCGCAACGCGCGCCCCCGGCTCGACGCCCAGCTCGGCCAGGCGCTCGGCGCCGGCCCGCGCCGCGGCCCCCAGCTCGGCGTAGGTCCAGCTCCCGGAGGGGGTGTCGATCGCCACAGCACCGGCATTTCGTGCCACAGCCTGTTCGAGCCATCCGCCGATCCGCATCGCACATAGGCTAGTCGCAGCCCCCAAGCCGCTTCGATCAGGCCCGCCTGCCGGCAAATCACAGCGGGTGTCTCCGATCTGACCCGTCCGATGCATTGAGTGTTTGGCGGGGATCCAAGGCCGCCGCAGAGGGCAGGGCGCCGATCGCCGCAAACGATCGTTGACGCTCCTTCACCGATCGTCGATATTCGCGTCACTTTGATGATTACTGCCGCACAGCCGGGACGCTGCCGCCGCGGGGGTCACCTCACTCGAGCCCCGACCGCAAAGGAACCGCTCGCGAGCGTACGGGCCGAAGCCGTCTCTGTGATCGACTTCCCGTCGCGGCTGAGCGCGTGATGGGAACCCGGTCGGCGAATAGGGCGCGAAGGCGAAGCGCCGTCACACGGTCGGCAGAGAACATCGCCGCCGCTCGCGCGCGAGAGCCAACTCCATCGGCCGGCTCGACGCCTCAAGCTTTGTCGTCTGCGACGGCTGCCGGGCTCGTGTTCGCGGCATCGGGGGCCGTGCTCGTGCTCGAGATCCTCTCCGTTCGGCTGCTCACCCCGTACATCGGGATGACGCTCGAAACCACGACTTCGATCATCGGAGCCGTGCTCGCTGGGATCTCCGCCGGGGCTGCCCTCGGCGGTCGCATCGCCGACCGCATCAATCCACGCCGACTGGTGGTTGGCCTGTTCGTCGTCGGCGGCCTGCTCGTGCTCACCACCGTCCCGATCGTCCGCGCGCTCGGACCCGCCGTGAGCGAAGGAGGAGCCGTCGCCGCGGTGGGCATCACCTTCGCAGCACTCGTGCCGGTCGCCGCCGTCCTCAGCGCCGTGACGCCTACCGTGGCACGCCTGCAGCTGCACGATCTCAAAGCGAGTGGCACGATCGTGGGCCGGCTGTCTGGCTGGGCGACCGCCGGAGCCCTCGTCGGAACGTTCATAACGGGCTTCGTCCTCGTACCGCTCTTCCCGGTCGGATCGACGGTGCTCGGCATCGGCATCGGGCTGGTGGTGCTCGGAGCCGCGCTCGGATCTCAGGTTCAGCGCGTGCGCCTCAGGATGCTCGCCGGCTCGGCTCTCGCGACCGTGCTGTTGGCGCTGCTGACCGCGGTGCAGCACCATCCGTGCGCCACCGAAACCGAATACCACTGCGTCCAGGTCGTCGCCGACTCAGCACACGCAGGGTCTCGGATACTCGTGCTGGACAGGGGCTACAACTCAGACGTCGATACGCGAGATCCCAGCTATCTCGGCTTCAACTACGAGAAATGGATCAGCGGCGCGATCGACGGGCTCTCCAGCAGAGCTCCGCTCGACGCGGTCTTCGTCGGCGGAGGGGCTTTTACGCTGCCTCGCTGGCTGGAGGCGACGCGTCCCGGCTCCCGGTCGAACGTGCTCGAGGTCGACGGACAACTTGTCACGTTCGACCGTCAGCGGTTGGGCTTGCGCACGTCCGCGGACCTCCGCGCGAGCGTGGGAGACGCGCGACTCACGATTCAAAGCGAACCCTCGCACTCCGCCGACGTGGTCGTCGGAGATGCGTTCAGCGCTCGTACGGTGCCGTGGCAGCTGATGACCTCAGAATGGCTGCAGGAAGTCCGCCGTGTCCTCAAGCCCGGCGGGATATACGCCCTCAACATGATCGATTTTCCCCCGCTTCGACTGCTGCGCGCCGAGGCGGCCACTCTACTTCGGGAGTTCTCCAACCTCCGGTTGATCACCTTCGCCGAACCGTCCGGCCGGATCGCAGGAGGGAACGAGGTGCTGATCGCGTCGAACCGCCCGATCGCCCCTCAGGTCGTCGAAACGCAGACCGGGGTGCGCAGCTTCGAACGCGCCGCCGTCGAAAGGCTCGTCGGTTCGTCTCAGCCGCTCCGCGACGACTACGCGCCGGTGGACCAGCTCGAGACCAGACCGAACTGATCAACCGCTTTCTCGCGCCACCGGCCTCGGCCCACGGCGACTCGGCGAAGCGGGCTCTCGAAGCCTGCGCGGCGCGCGGACCGAAGATCGCGCTCAGCTAGCCTTCGCGCGATGAGCACCCACTGGGCCCGAGGCGAGGGCGACTACACCGACATCCGCTACGAGCTCTCCGCGGGGGAGGACGCAGGGATAGCGAAGATCACGATCGACCGGCCCGAGGTGAGAAACGCCTTCCGCCCGCGGACGGTGATCGAGATCTCACAGGCGCTCGAGCAAGCCCGCGAGGATCCCTCGGTAGGCGTGATCGTGCTGACCGGCGAGGGTCCCGACGCGTTCTGCTCCGGGGGCGACCAGCGCGTGCGCGGAGACACCGGCTACCTGCAGGACGAGGGCGAGGGCCTCGCGAAGGTCGGGCGCTTCCACGTCACCGACCTGCACGTCCAGATGCGCCGCCTGCCCAAGCCCGTCGTGGCGATGGTCGCGGGCTACGCGATCGGCGGCGGGCACGTCCTGCACCTCGTCTGCGACCTGACGATCGCCGCGGACAACGCCCGCTTCGGCCAGGTCGGCCCGAAGGTCGGCTCCTTCGACGGCGGCTTCGGCGCCGGGCTGCTCGCGAACCTCGTCGGCCCGAAGAAGGCAAAGGAGATCTGGTTCCTCTGCCGCCAGTACGACGCGCAGCAAGCCCTGGAGATGGGGCTCGTCAACACGGTCGTGCCGCTCGAGCGACTGGAGGAGGAGACGGTGCAGTGGTGCCGGGAGATGCTCGCCCTCTCCCCCTTTGCGCTGCGCCTGCTGAAGGCCAGCTTCAACGCCGCCGAGGACGGCCTCTCGGGGATCCAGCAGCTCGCCCACGACACCAACCTGCTCTTCTACGAAAGCGGCGAGGCGCAGGAGGGGCGCAACGCCTACCGGGAGAAGCGCCGGCCCGACTTCTCGCAGTTCCCGCGGCGCGCGTGATGAGCGACTCGGCGGCGCTCGGAGCGAGCGGCCCCTCGACGGTCCGCATCTGGCTGATGGCCGCGCGGCTGCGCACGCTGCCTGCGGCGATCGCGCCGGTCCTCGTAGGCACCTCCCTGGCGCTCGGCGACGACTCCTTCCGCCCGCTCGCGTTCCTCGCCGCGCTGCTCGGCGCGATCTTCATCCAGGTCGGCACGAACCTCTCAAACGACTACTCCGACGCGCGCCGCGGCGCCGACACCGAGGACCGGCTCGGGCCCGTCCGCGTCACCGCCGGCGGTCTCGTCCCGCCCGGGCAGGTGCTGCGCGCGACCTACCTGACGTTCGGCCTCGCGGTCGCGTGCGGGATCTACCTGATCGCCGTCGCGGGCTGGGCGCTGTTGGCGGTCGGCGCCGCCTCGATCCTCGCCGGCGTGCTCTACACGGGCGGTCCGCGCCCCTACGGCTACGAGGGCCTCGGCGAGCTGTTCGTGTTCCTCTTCTTCGGGATCGTCGCCGTCAGCGGCTCCTACTACGTCCAGGTCCAGCACCTGCCCTGGGAGGCGTTCGTCTGCGCCGTCCCCGTCGGGCTGCTGGCGAGCGCGATCCTCGTCGTCAACAACGTCCGCGACCTCGAGACCGATCGGCGGGCCGGCAAGCGAACGCTCGCCGTGAGGCTCGGCCGGGCACGCACGCGGGGCCTCTACGTGGGGATGCTCGCGCTCGCCTTCCTGACCGCGCCGGTCACCTGGTGGGCCGGCTCGATGCAGGCCTGGCTGCTGCTCCCGTGGCTCGCCGCGCCGCTCGCCCTGCGGTTGACGCGGGTCGTGCGGACCCGCGTCGACGGTCCCGCCCTGAACGGGGCGCTCGCCGGCACCGGCCAGCTGCAGCTGCTCTTCTGCCTGCTCTTCAGCGCCGGCATCCTCGCCAGCGGCGGCATCGGCCCGTGAGGCTCGAGCTCGCGCGCCGCACGCTGCGGCTCGCCGAGCCGATGCACACCTCCTACGGCGTCCTCGCCGAGCGCGAGCTCGCGATCGTGGGCATCGAAGGCGAGGACGGGATCTCAGGCCACGGCGAGGCGGCGCCGCTGCCCGCCTACGACGGGCCGTCGTTCGAGCGCGTCTGGGCGGCGCTGGAGACGTACGCGGAGATCGTCGCCGCGACCGAGGACTCGGGCCCCGTCGCGGGCGTGAGAATGATCGAAGCGTGCCGCGCCGCCGAGGACGTGCCCGAGGCGATCGCGGCGCTCGACATGGCGCTGTGGGACCGCGCCGGCAAGCGCGCGGGCAAGTCCGTCGCGGCGCTGATCAGCGACTCCCACGCCCCGCGCGTCCCCGTCAACGCGACGCTCACCGCGCTCGACCGCGCCGAGGCCGCCGAGCAGGCCGCCCGCGCGGCCGGCGAGGGATACGGCTGCTTGAAGGTGAAGGTCGGCGTCGGCGACGACGCCGGGCGCCTCGCCGCGGTGCGAGCCGCTGTCGGCCCCGAGGTCCAGCTGCGTCTCGACGCGAACGGGGCCTGGGACCCCGACCAGGCCGTCCGCGCCATAGAGTCGCTCTCCCCGGCGGGCCTCGAGCTGGTCGAGGAGCCCTGCCACGGCCTGCAGGAGGTGCGGTCGGTGCGCGAGCGCGTAGCCGTCCGCGTCGCGATCGACGAGACCGCGGGCGAGCCGGGCGCGCTCGCGGCCGGGGTCGCCGACGCCGTCTGCCTGAAGATCTCCCGCTGCGGCGGGATCGGCCCGCTGCTCGCCGCCGCGGCGCTGGTGCGCTCCACCGGCGCCGAGATCTATCTGGCCTCCACCCTCGACGGCCCCCTCGGGGTCGCCGCGGCCCTGCACGCCGCAGCGGCGCTCGCCTCGCGCGGGCCGCTGCCCCACTGCGGCCTGGCGACGCTCGGGTTGTTCGAGGACTTGGACGACCCGCTGCCCCCGCGCGGTGGCGCGATCGAGGTCCCGGCCCTTCCCGGGCTCGGGATCGAGCCGATCTAGACCCTCAGCGTCTCGACGGGGTAGGCCGCGATCGTCGCATCGGCCGTCATGATCGGCACCCCGAGCAGCCGCGCCTGCGCGACGAGCAGGCGGTCGAAGGGATCGCGATGAATCGGCGGCAGAGCGGCGATCTCGAGCGTGTGAGCCTGCTCGATCGGCACTGCGACGCCGCGGATCTCCCGCATCCGCCGCGGGACGTAGGCCGCCGCCGGCTCGGGCAGCGGCAGCGCGCCCAACTGGTGCTTGACCGCGATCTCCCATGACACCACCGCGGACACCAACCGCTCGGTGTCGGGATCGCGCAGCAGCTCTAGATGCTCCCCGACCCGCTCCGGATCGGACTGCAGCCACAGGAAGACGTGCGTGTCGAGCAGGACCCTCAACTCTCGAATTCGTCCAAGAGGTCGTCCGGCAGCGGCGCATCGAAGTCCTCGGGCACCGTGAGCCGGCCGCGATCGATCCCGAACCGCGGGATCCGATCGTCGGGCGGAGGCCCGAGGACTGCCACCGTCTTGCCCCGACTCGTGATCAGGATCTCCTCCCCCGCTGCCACCTCTTGGAGCAGCCGGGACAGGTGAGTCTTCGCCTCATGCACCCCAACAGACTTAGTCATCTGAGCTAGTCTAACGGAGGGATGCAGCAACGGCATCCGGGTTCTCGAGCGGGAGCCCATGCCCACCCGCTACGACGAGCAGCTCGCCGACGGGACACTCGCGTGCAAAGCGCTCCCCGATCGCGCGGAACTTCTCATCCCGGTCGCCGGCCACGAACCTCGCCGGCATCTCGAGCTCGCCCAAACGCTCCCACAGCGGCGCCATCGCGCCGACGCTGAGCCCGCGCATCGCCGCCGCGAGCGCGAGCGGCTCGTTGCGGCGCTGGTCCGCCCGGGCCAGCTCCCCGACCTCCGGCGGGTCGGCCGCGAACAGCGGCTGCGTCCGCCAGCTCTCGATCCAGTCCTCGAACGGCTCCCCTTCCAGGCGCTGCGCCACCCGCTCGTCGGCGGCGAGTCGCGCTGCCCGCTCGGCCGGGTCCTCGATGCCGGGGTCGGAGGCGACCAGGACGAGCCTCTCGACCCGCTCCGGGGCCGCCAACGCGACGTGCAGGGCGACGCGCCCGCCGAGTGAGTAGCCGCACAGCGCGAAGCGCTCGGGCGCAGCCTCGAGGACTGCCCGGACGCAGTCCTCGAAGGAGATCGGCCACGGATCTGCGGACCGCTCGCCGTGGCCCGGGAGGTCGAGGGCCAGCGCCCGATAGCGTTCGGGGGGCAGGCGCGCGATGACGCCGTCCCAGGCCCGGCGGGTGCCGCCGAAGCCGTGCAAGAGGACGAGCGTCTCCGTCACGGCCGCATCCTATGACGAGCACCACCGACACCCACATGCTGCTGAGGGCCTTCGTGGACGAGCTCGCGCGGTGCGGGATGCGCGCGGCGTGCACCTCCCCGGGGTCGCGCAGCGCGCCACTCGTGCTGTCGCTCGCGCGCGAGCCGCGGCTGGAATGCCACTCCCACATCGACGAGCGCTGCGCCGGCTTCTTCGCGCTCGGCCTCGCGAAGGCGAGCGGGCTGCCCGTCGCGGTCGCCTGCACCTCCGGCACCGCCGCCGCACAGCTGCTCGCGCCGGCCGTCGAGGCCCGCGAGGCGCGCGTCCCGTTGCTGCTGCTCACCGCCGACCGGCCCGCCGAGCTGCGCGAGAACGGGGCCGGCCAGGCGATCGACCAGCTGAAGCTCTACGGGAGCGCCGCAAAGTGGTTCTTCGAGGTCGAGCTCCCCCCCGCCGCCGACCCGGCCGCGCTGCGCTGGATCCGCACGCTCGCCTGCCGCGCCTACGCCACCTCGCTCGAGGGCAGCCCCGGCGCGGTCCACCTGAACTTCCCCCTGCGCGAGCCGCTCCTGCCGGACGCCGAGCCCCCGGTCGACGAGAGCGGCCGCCCGAACGGCGCTCCGTTCGTGAGCATCGCGCCGGCCAGGCACGGCGACGCCCCGTCCGACGCCGCGCTCGAACCGCTGCGCGAGCTGATCGCCGCCTCCCGGCGCGGCGTGATCGTCGCAGGGCGCCACGAGCGCCCCGACGACCTCCCCCGGCACGCCCTCGACCTCGCGCGGGCGGCGGGCTGGCCGCTGCTCGCCGATCCCCTCTCGGGCGCCCGCCGCGGGGAGCAGGCCGTCGCCCACTACGACGCGATCCTGCGCGTGGCCGGGCGGGCGGGAGAGCTCGCTCCCGACCTCGTTGTGCGCATCGGCGACCTCCCGGTGTCGAAGCCCCTGCGCACCTGGCTGGCAGGCCTTGATGGCGTCCCCCAGGTCGCCCTCGACGCGGAGGACGCGTGGCAGGACCCCGCCGCCGTCCTCACCCACAGGCTCCGCGTCGACCCCGCCGCCGCGCTCGAGCGGCTCGCGGCGACCCACGCAGCCCCCGCCGCCGATCCCGACTGGATGGCGGCGTGGCGGCAGGCCGACGAGCTCGCGAGCGAGGCGATCGGGTCGGTGCTCGGACCGGTGGGCCTGTGTGAGCCGGCGGTCGCCGCGGAGCTCGGGACCCTGCTTCCGCAAGAGGCGACGCTGTTCGTCGCCTCCTCGATGCCCGTCCGCGACGTCGAGACGTTCTGGCCCGCGCGCGAGGACCCCCCGCGCGTGCTCTGCAACCGTGGCGCGAACGGGATCGACGGGATCGTCTCGAGCGCGTTCGGCGCAGCCGCCGCGGGCCCCGGCCCGGTCGTCCTGCTGATCGGCGACGTGGCGCTCGCTCACGACATCGGCGGCCTGATCGCGGCGCGTCGCCTCGGCCTGAAGCTGACGATCGTGCTGATCGACAACGGCGGCGGCGGGATCTTCGACTTCCTGCCCGTCGCGCGCTCGCCGCTCGCCCGAAGCGCGGAGCCCGCAGGCGAGGAGGACATCTACACCCGCCACGTCGCGACGCCGACCGGCCTCGACCTCTCGGAGGCGGCCGCCCTCTACGGCCTCGGCCACGAGCGTGCGGAGGACCTCCCCGGCTTCCGCTCGGCGCTCGAGCGGGCGCTCGCGGCGCCGGGCTCGGCGATCGTCGAAGTCAGGGGCGAGCGCGGCGCCAACGCCGAGCTCCACGGCCGCGCCTGGGAGGCCGTCGCCGCGAAGCTCAGCCGGCCAGCAGCGGCAGCAGAGCCGCCAGCTTGACCTCGGTCTCGGCCAGCTCCTTCTCGGGCACCGAGTCGCGCACGATCCCGCCGCCCGCGTAGCAGCGGGCGACCGCGCCGTTCAACAGCGCGCAGCGCAGCGCGACGCAGAACTCGCCGTCGCCCGCGGCGTCGGTCCAACCGACCGGACCCAGGTACCAGCCGCGGTCCAGGCCCTCCAGGGCGGGGATCATCGGGGCGGCCGCGGCCAGCGGCTCGCCGCCGACGGCGGGCGTCGGGTGCATCAGCCCGGCCAGCTCGAGGGCGTCGATCGGCGCGGCGAGCTGGGCACGGATCGGCGTCGCGAGGTGCTGGATGTTCGCGATCCGCGCGAGCTCGGGCTCGGGCGAGGCGGCGACCCAGACCGAGTGCGGGCGCAGGATCCGCGCGATCCGACGGGCGACGATCGCGTGCTCTTCGCGGTAGCTCGGGTCGCGCAGCAGCTGCTCGCCGAGGTGCGCGTCGACGGCCGGATCGGCGCTGCGCCGCGAGGAGGCCGCCAGGGCGAGCGTCGAGACGCGCTGCCCCTCACGGCGGACGAGCAGCTCCGGGCTCGCCGCGATCAGCGTCGAGTCGCCGCGGCCTACGCAGAACACGAAGCACGCGGGGAACTCATCGCGCAGCACCCCGAACACGGCCGCCGGGTCGTGCGCGCGCGGCGCGTGCACCTGGACCTCGCGCGAGAGCACGATCTTGCGCATGGTCCCCGCCCGGATCAGCTCGACGGCGCGGGCGACGGCCTGCTCGTAGTGCTGGGGCGGCATCGCGCTCAACACCTCGAAGCGCCCGGTCGGCGCCGGGTCGAGCAGCGGAAGCGGCTCCCGGCGCAGCTCGGCGAGGCGCCCGAGCAGGCGCTCTAGGACCTGCTCGGTGTCGTCGTCGGGCTCGACGAGCGCGCACAGCGTCACCCCCGAGCCGCCCCCGCCGCGGGCGAGGCTGATCTCGGGCACGACCAGGCTCGCGGGCCCGAAGCCGCGCCACTGCGGGGACCGGCCGCCGTCTGGCGCGAAGGACAGGCCGCCGACGGCGAGTGGCCCGGCGGCGTGGCTGCCGTCCGAGGGGTCGGCGAAGCCGTGGGCGTTCAGCTCCCGCCAGCGCTCGGCGATCTCCCTGAAACGGTCGCCTCCGGCGGCGCGCAGCTCGAGCGCCATGCCGAGCGCGCCGAGCGCCCGCCTGCCGCGGTCGGGCTGCTCGAAGCAGAACCACGGCTCGCCCTCCCGCCGCGAGGCGCACGCGACCGCCGCCGGGTCGACGTCCTCGGGCAGCGGGACGGTGATCGCGGCGAGCGTCGCCCGGCCGCTGCGCCGCGCGCGGGCGGCGGCTTTGCCCAGGCGCTCGGAGAGGCGGCCCTGCTCGCGTCCAGTGAGCGAGAAGGGCTGCCCCTGAGCGACCGGCGTCCTCAAGCGATCAGGTCTCGGTCCGCCCCCGCGAGATCGCGATCTCGCCGGTGCGCATCATCTCGATCAGCCCGAAGGGCCTGACCATCGTCTCGAACGCCTCGATCTTGTCGGTCGTGCCGGTGACCTCGATGATGATCGCCCGCTTGGTCACGTCGACGACCTTGCCGCGGAAGATCTCCGCGATCTGCATCAGCTCGCCCCGCTGCGGCCCGTCGGCGGTGACCTTGAAGAGCGCGAGCTCGCGCGCGACCGTGTCGGCCGGCTCGAGATCGCGGATCTTCAGGACGTTGACGAGCTTGTGCAGCTGCTTGGTGACCTGGTCGATCGGGTGCAGCGCACCGTCGACCGTCAGCGTCACGCGCGAGATCTCCTCGTCCTCGGTCGGCCCGACCGTCAGCGTGTCGATGTTGAAGCCGCGCCGCGCGAACAGGCCGGCGATCCGTGTGAGCACGCCCGACTTGTTTTCGACGAGGATCGAGAGGACGTGCTTGCGGCCCGTCCGCAGGTTCGTGGCAGCCTCCAGCTCCTCGAGGCTCAGCGGCTCCTTCGTGCCCGGTTCGCCCACGACGCTCACCCCACCATCTCGCGGGCGGCGTGCCCGGCCGGGATCATCGGGTAGGTGTTCTCCTCGCGCGTGACCCGCACGTCGACCAGCACCGGGCCCTCGATCGCGATCGCCCGCTTGATGTCCTCGACGAGCGTCGTCTTGTCGGTGAACCGCAAGCCGGCCACCCCGTACGCGTCGGCGAGCTTGACGAAGTCGGGGAACTCCCCCATCTCCACCTGGCTGTATTTGCCGTCCCAGAACAGCTCCTGCCACTGGCGGACCATGCCCAGGTAGCCGTTGTTCATGATGAAGACCTTGATCGGGATCTTGTTCTGCGCGCAGGTCGCGAGCTCCTGGGCGTTCATCTGAACCGACCCGTCGCCGGCGATGCAGCAGACGAGCCGATCGGGACAGCCGACCGCGGCGCCCATCGCCGCGGGCAGGCCGAAGCCCATCGTGCCGAGGCCGCCCGAGTTGACCCACCGCCGCGGCGCCGGGAAGTCGTAGTACTGCGCCGCCCACATCTGGTGCTGGCCGACGTCGCTGGTCAGGACCGCCTCACCGGTGGTCGCCTCGCACAGCGCCTGGATCAGGAACTGCGGCTTGATCTCGGTGTCGGCGCTGTCCTCGTAGCCCAGCGGGTACTTCGCTTTCCAGCCTTCGATCCGCCCCCACCAGGCGTCCAGCCGGCCGGGGTCCGCGCCGATCGCGCGGTACTCGACGACGAGCTTCGCGAGCACGTGCTTGGCGTCGCCGACGATCGGGATGTGGGCCGGGACGTTCTTGGAGATCTCGGCCGGGTCGACGTCGATGTGGATGAACTTCGCTCGCGGCGCGAACTCGGAGAGCTTGCCCGTGATGCGGTCGTCGAAGCGCGCCCCGACCGCGCAGATCAGGTCCGCCTCGTCCATCGCGTAGTTGGCCGCGCGGGTGCCGTGCATCCCGAGCATGCCGAGCCACTGCGGGTCCGGCGCCGGGTAGGCCCCGAGGCCCATCAGCGTGCAGGTCACCGGGAAGCGGTCGCTGCGCGCGAACTCCACGAGCTCCTCGGAGCCTTCGGCGTTGACGACCCCGCCGCCCGCGTAGATCACGGGTCGCTGCGCGGCGGCGAGCGCCTTGGCGGCCTGGCGGATCTGCTTCTGGTTGCCCTCGACGCGGGGCTGGTAGCCGGGCAGGCGCACGTCGCCGACCGGCTCGTAGTCGATCTCCGCGCGCGAGAGGTCCATCGGGATGTCGACGAGCACGGGGCCGGGACGGCCGGTCCGCGCGATGTGGAACGCCTCGTGGATCGCCCGGGGAAGCTCCTGCGGGCTCTGGATCATCACGGAGTGCTTGACGATCGGCATCGTGATCCCGATCGTGTCCGCCTCCTGAAAGCCGTCGGTGCCGAGCAGCTCGGTGCGGACCTGGCCGGTGATGAAGACGCACGGGACGGAGTCCATCATCGCGTCGGTGATCGGCGTGATCAGGTTCGTCGCGCCGGGGCCGCTGGTCGCGAAGGCGACGCCGACTTTGCCGGTCGCCTTGGCGTAGCCCTCGGCGGCGTGGCCGCCGCCGGCCTCGTGGCGCACGAGGATGTGGCGGATTCCCCCGTTGACGAGCGCGTCGTAGGTCGGCAGGTTGGCGCCGCCCGGGAGGCCGAAGACGACGTCGACGCCCTCCGCCTTCAGACATTCCATCAACGCATCTACTGCGCGCATCTCACCGACCTCCTTTCACTTTTGTCCAGAACGAAATATCGCGGGGCTTCTCCCCGCGCGGGCAATCAAGTCTACCAGCGGGTTTTCGGCCCGAAACGCCAGTTTCCTAGGCGCCCAGGGCACGATCGGCGGGCGCCGCGAGCGCGCCGCGCCACTGCTCCCAGGCCAGGAGCGCGGCGAGCAGCCCCGCCAGCACCGCCGCGGTCACCCACGCGGCGGCGTGCGCGCTGACCGCATACACCGCCAGGCAGGCGCCGGCCGCGGCGATCTTCATCCAGCCGACCGTGCCGACCATCCGCAGGCGGAAGGCGACGCCGCCGAGCAGGTAGATCCCGAGGCCCCCGCAGAGCGCGAGCCGAGCCGGGCCGGCGAGCGGCGCGGCGGCGTGGGCGACCTCCTCGCGGGCGCCGACCGCGAACACGATCACGCCGGCGACGAGCAGCAGGTGCAGGTAGCTGTAGCCGTCCGCGGCGGCCAGCACCGGGTCGCGCGCGGCCGCGAGGCTCTGCTGGGCGATCGCCGCGAAGCGGGTGAAGTACGCCCACCACAGCTCGGCGGTGATCAGCAGCGTCAGGCCGACGGCGGCGAGCAGCGCCGCGCCGAGAGGCCGTCCCTGCGCACCGACCCCGATCGCGACCACGGACTCGCCGAGGCAGATGATCACGAACAGGCCGTAGCGCTCGGCGAAGTGCTCGACCGCGACCTCCTGCAGCCCGCGCAGGCTCTCGCGCGTCAGCCACGCGGGCCCGGCGTAGTCGATCGCGGCCGCCGCCGTCCAGAGCGCGACGCGCCAGCCGCCGTGCACGAAGGAGCCCGCAAGCAGCAAGCCCATGCCGATCGCGATCGTGACGCCGAACGCGGCGATCGCAGCCCAGTTCGCGTTGCCGCGCCTGGAAGCGTCCGCGTAGAGCGCCAGGTGGGCGACGCGGACGCAGACGTAGGTGACGGCGAACAGGGTGCCCTCGCCGCGAAAGGCCTCCGGCACGGCGAGCCCCGCGATGAAGATCAGCCCGGCGGCGGCGAGCAGCGCGACACGGACGGGGGGACTTTCGGGGTCCTGCGCGTTCATCACCCACACGTACGCCGACCACGCCCACCAGACGAGGGCGAGGATCAGCATCGCCCGGCCGAAGCCCGCCCAGGTCAGATCGTGGCGGAGCAGCGTCGTCACCTGCGTGACGGCGAACACGAAGACGAGGTCCCAGAACAGCTCGACCGGGCTGCTGCGACGCTCGGGCGTCACCCGCGCCGTGCCTCTAGCCGGCAGCGCCGCCGACGCTGAACGCGATCCCGAGGCCGACCGCCAGCGCGATCGCCCCGCCGACCGTGACCACGAGGAAGGAGGACCGCAGCGAGACCTTCAGGAAGCGGTTGCGGACCCACGCGATCGCGAACAGCTCGATCGCGACGACGATGCCCGCGACGACCAGCGCCTTGTTGACGTCGTTGATCAGGAAGGGGAGCGTGTGGAAGAGCCCGCCGAGGGTCGTCATGCCGCCGGTGATGGAGCCGCGCACGACCGCCGAGCCGCGGCCCGTCTGGTCGCCGGTGTCCGACAGCGCCTCCGACCAGCCCATGCTGACCCCCGCCCCGAGCGCGGTCGCCAGGCCCACGACGAGCGCCGTCCGCGAGTCCGACTGCACGGCCGCGGCGAAGATCGGCGCGAGCGAGGAGACCGCCCCGTCGATCATCCCGACGAGCGCCGGTTGCACCACGCGCAGGACGAAGTCGGCCTCGTCCTCGAAGCCGAAGCGATGGATGATGCGGGCGATCAGCGAGTCGCCTCGCCGCGCGGCCGCCTCCGCGTCTGCGCTCATCCTCACAACATATGCGAGCGAGGAGCTTAGGCCGCCCGAATCCGGCTTAGGGCAGCCGAATGCGGCTAGCCGCCGGAAGCGGGGGTGCGCTGCCAGGATTCGGGCGCGATCGCGACGTCCGGGTACTCGAGCTCCTCCCCGCAGCGGGTGCAGAGCGCATCGTAGATCTTCGTCACCTTGCCGCAGCGCGGACACTCACGGCGCAGCTCGTCGCGCTCGAAGCGGTAGGCGATCGCGGCCAGCAGGCCGAAGAACGGGATCGCGCCGGAGATCAGGAACCAGAGCAGGAACGAGCTGCCCTTGAGCTTGCCGATCACGCCGCCGGAGAGACCGAAGCAGACCGCGATGACGATGTACGCCACGGCCGACCGCCCGCGCTAGAGCAGCACGCGCAGCGCCCAGATCACGGCGATCACGGCGACGATCAGGATCGCGGTGCTGAACAGGAACGACAGCACGTGGATGATCACGCCGAACAGCAGCCAGACCGCGACCAGCAGGATCAGCGCGGCGACGGCCGTGCGACCGAAGGAGCGTGAGGAGGACTCGTTCATCTCGATAGGGATCTTAACGGCAATGCGGCCGGACAGAGAGGGAATCCCCTGTCCGGCCGCACACCGTTGACGCCCGCCGAGGGAAGCGCGCGCCTGCGTTTGGGTTTCTGGATCCTCAGCTCATGCGGCCCAGCGGACCCAGATCGCGGGCCGTCCGTGCCATCGCGAAACCCGCGCCGCTCGAACCGGAGCGCTGAGAACCAGTTCCCAGCCCGACACTCGTCAGGCGATAACGACGGACGCGGGGACCGTGCCGTCCCGCGTCCGCCCCGACCTCGGGCAGGAGGATGAACCGCCGAGGAAGTCTCGAGGAGTTGGAGTTGCCTGCTGACCGGTCCATGAGCAGCATGATGGCTCCGCGGCGCCCCGTTTCCATTCGACGGGAGTCCAAAATGTGCCCGTGAGGCCTGTGCGGGATGCCCCGGTCAGGGCGTCGGCACGTACTCGGCTGAACGGCGATACGCGGTTCGTGGACCGCCGACCCCGGTCTGGAGCTCCTGTCCCTCAGACCCCGAGCTGTTCGTTGACCAGGCGCGAGACCTCGGTCCCGTCCGCCCGGCCCTTCGTCTCGCGCATCACGTGGCCGACGATCGGCCCGATCGCCTTGGCGTTCCCTTCGCGCACGCGCTCGGCGGCGTCGGGGTTCGCCGCCAGTGCCGCCGCGACGATCGCCGCGAGCTCCTCGCCGCCGTCCATCGCGCCGAGGCCCTCCGCCTCGACGATCGCGCCCGGCTCGCCGCCCTCGGCGATCAGACGCTCGAGCACCGTCCGCGCAGCTCCGACCGTCACCTGCTTGGCGCCGACCATCCCGACGAGCTGCGCGAGCGCCGCGGCGCTCACCTTCGACTCAGCCGGGTCGTCGATCTCGCCGAGCCGGCCCAGAAGCTCGCCCGTGACCCAGTTCGCGAGCGCCTGCGGCTCCGGGGCCGGGTCGGCGCCCTCCGCCAGGGCCGCCTCGAAGTAGTCGCCGAGCTCGCCCCGGAAGGCCAGCAGCTGGGCGCTCTCGGCGCTCAGCGAGAGCTCGCGCTCGAGGCGCGCGGCGCGGTCGGCGGGCAGCTCGGGCATCTCCGCGCGCGCCGCGTCGAGCATCGCCTGCTCGATCGCGACCGGCACCAGGTCCGGCTCGGGGAAGTAGCGGTAGTCGTGCGCCTCCTCCTTGGAGCGCAGCGAGGTGATCGCGCCCGAGGCGGGGTCGAAGTGCAGGGTCTCCTGGGTCACGGTCCCCCCGCCCTCGATGATCTTCTCCTGGCGGGCGATCTCGGCGCGGATGCCGCGTTCGATGAAGCGGAAGGAGTTCATGTTCTTCAGCTCGGTCTTGACGCCGAGCTGCTCGCTGCCGGCGGGGCGCAGCGAGATGTTGGCGTCGCAGCGCAGCGAGCCCTCCTCCATGTTCACGTCGCTGACGCCGAGCGCCCGCATCGTCGTGCGCAGCAGCTTCAGCCACTCCCCCGCCTGCTCGGCGCTGCGCAGGTCGGGCTCGGTGACGATCTCCGCCAGCGGCGTCCCGCCGCGGTTGAAGTCGACGATGCTCGCGTCCGATCCGTGAATCCGTCCGCTCGCGCCGACATGGGTGAGCTTGGCGGCGTCCTCCTCGAGGTGGACCCGGTGGATCCGCACCTCGCCGAGCCGCCCGCCCAGGCACAGGGGCTCGTCGTATTGGCTGATCTGATAGCCCTTGGGGAGGTCTGGATAGAAGTAGTTCTTGCGGTGGAAGATCGACCGCGGCGCGAGCTCCGAGCCGAGCGCGAGGCCGATCATCAGGCCGTAGTGGACGGCCCCCGCGTTTGCTACCGGGAGGCTCCCGGGCAGCCCCAGGCAGACCGGGCAGGTGTGCGTGTTCGGCTCGTCCCCGAACGACAGCTCGCAGCCGCAGAACATCTTCGTCCGCGTCGCGAGCTGGATGTGGATCTCCAGGCCGATGACGGGCTCGAGCTCAGACACGCGCGGCGCTCCCGTCGAATCCGAGCGCCCGCTCGAGCGCGTGGGCCGTGTCGAGCAGGCCGTTCTCGCTGAACGCCGCACCGGCGAGCTGCAGGCCGACCGGCAGGCCGCCCGAGAGCCCGCAGGGGATCGAGATCGCGGGGATCCCCGCCAGTGACATCGGCACGGTGCAGTAGTCGTTCAGGTACATCGCGAGCGGGTCGCCGGTCTTCTCGCCGAGCCGGAAGGCGACGGTCGGCGCGGTCGGCGTGACGATGTAGTCGACCTGCGAGAACGCCGCGGCGAAGTCCTCGGCGATCTTCGTCCGCACCCGCTGAGCCCGCCCGTAGTAGGCGTCGTAGTAGCCGGAGGAGAGCGCGTAGGTGCCGAGCATCACGCGCCGCTTGACCTCCGGCCCGAAGCCGTCGTGGCGGGTGCGCGTGTACATGTCGATCAGGTCGCTCGCCCCCTCGGCGCGCAGGCCGTAGCGGACCCCGTCGAAGCGCGCCAGGTTCGAGGACGCCTCGGCGGGCGCCAGCACGTAGTAGGCGGCGAGCGCGTGCGGGGCGTGCGGCAGCGAGACCTCGCTCAGCTGCGCGCCGAGCGCCTCGGCCTGCGCGAGCGCGGCGTCGAAGGCCTCCTTGACCCCCGCTTCGATCCCGATCCCGTCGCCGGCGAGCTCGGAGGGGACGCCCAGCCGGACCCCGTCGAGCCGCTCCGCGCTCGGCACGGCGATCTGACCGGGGAACTGCAGCGAGGTCGCGTCGCACGGGTCCTGGCCGACCATCTGGGCAAGCATCAGGGCCGCGTCGCGCACGTCGCGAGTCAGAGGGCCCGCCTGGTCGAGCGAGGAGGCGAAGGCGATCATCCCGTAGCGCGAGACCGCGCCGTAGGTCGGCTTCAGCCCGACGATCCCGCACAGCGCCGCGGGCTGGCGGATCGAGCCGCCCGTGTCGGTGCCGAGCGCCCACGGCGCGAGCCCCGCCGCGACTGCGGCAGCGCTGCCGCCGGAGGAGCCTCCCGGGACGCGGCCGCGGTCCCACGGGTTGCGGACCGGCCCGTAGGCGGAGTTCTCATTCGAGGAGCCCATCGCGAACTCGTCCTGGTTGGTCTTCGCCAGCAGCGAGGCGCCCGCGCCCTGGAGGCGCTCGACGGCCGTCGCGGTGTACGGCGGCTCGTAGCCCTCGAGGATCCGCGATCCCGACTGGCTCGGCACCCCGCGCGTGCAGAACAGGTCCTTGACGGCGAGCGGCACTCCCGCCAACGGTCCGTCGGCAGGCGGCGCCTCGCCCGGCTCAGCGACCCACGTGAAGCAGTTCAGCCCGTCATCGCCGGCCGCGCGGTCGGCGGCGGCGCGATCGCGGTAGAACGAGAACAGCTCAGCGGCCGACAGCTCGCCCGCCGCGATCCGCTCGGCAGCCTGCGCCGCCGTCAGGTCGAGCACGTCAGCCACTAGGCCTGCGGGCTCGGGACGAGGAAGCCGTCGTCGTTCGCGTCGGGCGCCGCCGCGAGGATCTGCTCGCGCGGCCACGAGGGTCGCGGCTCGTCGGGACGCAGGCGGCCGGTCACCTCGATGACGTGCGAGGTCGGCGCGACGTCCGCCAGGTCGAGCTCGCCGATCGTCGCGACGTGGTCGAGGACCGCCGAGAGCTCGCGCGCCATCGGCTCGACCTCCTCCTCGGAGAGGGCCAGGCGCGCCAGGCGGGCTACGTGCAGGACCTCCTCGCGGCTGATCATGCCGCGCAGTCTAGAGACGAGCCCGCGCCGGCCGCGACGCCGCCCTGCCGGTACGGGACTCAACCGACCTCACGTACCGCCGAAATGTTGAGCCGTACGTAGTCGAGCGGCGCGCTCATGCGGTCGTAGGTGCGGGCGTCCCAGGGAGTGCCCACGCCCTACGGACGCGGACGCGGCGCGGGCCGGGCCGGGCTGTAGCGCGAGGGCCGTTCGTCGCGCAGCGTGAGCCAGGCGCCCGCGAAGATCAGCAACGCGCCCGCCAGGCCCAGCCACGCGCCGCCGCAGAGGCCCGTCGCGTGCTGCGGGCGCTCGAGCACCCGCACGAGCGTCGCGATCGAGCCCGCGAGCCCGAGCAGCACGGTCCAGACCGCCGTCGAGACGGGCAGCGCGACGCTGTCGCGCTCGAGCAGCGCCGCGAGGACCATCGCAAGCGACGCGCAGAGCGCCGCTAGCAGCAGCGCCGCGGCGGGCCCGAAGCTGTCCCACAGGTCGAGGTTCCCGGTCGGCGTTTCGTACCAGAACAGGAACAGGGAGGCGAGCACGCAGCCGATCCCCGCGAGCGCCGTCAGCTCACCGCCGCGGAGCTTCATACCGCCCCCCACGCTCCCTCGAGCTCGGCCTGGTAGCGGGCCGCCTGCAGGGTGTTGCGCAGCAGCATCGCGATCGTCATCGGCCCCACGCCGCCCGGCACGGGCGTGATCGCCGAGGCGATCTCCGCGACCGCCGCGTGGTCGACGTCGCCGACGAGCCCGCTCTTGTTGTGAGCCTCCTCGGGCGTCAGCCGGTTCATCCCCACGTCGATAACGACGGCCCCCGGTTTGACGTGCGCCGCTCCGATCATCCGCGGCCGGCCGATCGCCGCGATCAGGACGTCCGCGCGGGCGCACACGGCCGCGAGGTCGCGGGTCCGCGAGTGGCACGTCGTGACCGTCGCGTTGGCCGCGAGCAGCAGCTGGGCCATCGGCTTGCCGAACAGGTTCGAGCGGCCGACGACGACCGCTTCGGCCCCTTCGAGCTCGACCCCCGCCTCCTCGAGCAGGACCATCACGCCCGCGGGCGTGCAGGGGCGAAGGCCCGGGCTGCCCTGCGAGAGCAGCCCCGCGTTGATCGGCGTCAGCCCGTCGACGTCCTTGTCCGGGAGGATCGTCCCCGTCAGCGACGGGCCGTCGAGATGGTCGGGGAGCGGCAGCTGCAGCAGGATCCCGCTCACCGCCGGGTCGTTGTTGAGTGCGTCGAGCTCCTCCGCGACCTGCTCGTGGGTCGCGTCGGCTCCGAGCCGGCGGTCGAACGGGACGATCCCGACCTCGGCGCTGGCCCGCTGCTTGCCGCCGACGTAGACCGCCGAGGCGGGGTCCTCGCCGACGAGCACGGTCGCGAGGCCGGGCGGGCGTCCGTGGGACTCCGCGAAGACGGCGACCTCCGCGGCCACCTCGGCGCGCACCCGCGCCGCCACCGCCTTGCCGTCGATCAGACTCGCCGTCACGCCCTGGATGCTACGAGGTGCGCCGACGGCAGCGCTCGCCGGCCCTCAGCGCTTGCTGACGGGCGCGTACTCGGCCATCAGCTTGCGCTCCGTGCCGTCGCCCGCGAAGCGCACCACGATCACGCCGTCGGGCTCGACCCCGGTCACGACGCCCTCTCCGAACGCCGCGTGGACGACGTCCTCTCCGAGCCGGAAGGCCTGGATCTCATCCTGCGGGCGCGGCTGGACTCGCGACGGTGCGGAGCCCCAGCTCGTCGCCGAGCCCGCACCCCGCGCGAGCGAGGGGGTCATGATCGCGCCGGGCCGGAAGCCGGCGTCGCCGCCCTCCTCGAGCAGGTCGCCCGGGATCTCCGCGAGGAAGCGGCTCGGCAGGCCGTAGCTCTGCGCGCCGAACACCGCCCGGCGGCGGGCGTACGTCAGGTAGAGGTGACGCATCGCCCGCGTGACGCCGACGTAGAAGAGCCGGCGCTCCTCCTCGAGGCCCCCCTCGTCGACCGCCCGCGAGTGCGGGAAGACGCCGTCCTCGAGGCCCGTGATGAAGACCGTCGGGTACTCGAGGCCCTTCGCGTTGTGGAGCGTCATCAGCGTGACGAGGCCCTCGTCGTCGGCGCGGGTGTCGGCGTCGGCGACCAGCGCGACCTCCTGCAGGAAGCGCTCGAGGGTGCCGTCGCCTTCGGCGGCCGCGTCGAACTCGCGGCCCACCTCGACGAGCTGCTCGAGGTTCTCGATCCGTCCCTGCGCCTCGATCGAGCGCTCCGCTTCGAGCGCCTCGACGTAGCCCGTCTGCGCAAGGACCGCCTCCATCAGCTCCGCGATCGACGCCGGCTCGAGGCCGACCTCCGGTACATCCCCGGGGGCGATCGCGCTGAGCTGAGAAGCCTGGTCCTCTCCCTCTTCACGGTCTTCCCCGCCCAGCGGCTCGGCGCCCGTCATCGCGCGCAGCTCCGCCATCGTCGTCATGAAGCGGTCCAGGGCCTTGATCGCCGCCGCGCCGAGGCCCGGGACCTGGCGCGGCGCGGCCGCCGCCTCCCAGACCGAGATGTCCATCGCCGTCGCGTGGCTCGTGATCCGCGCCAGCGACGTCTGGCCGATCCCCCGCCTGGGCGAGTTCGCCACGCGCGTGAAGCTGACCACGTCGTACGGGTTCGCGAGCAGCGTCAGGTAGGCGATCGCGTCCTTGATCTCCGCCCGCTCGTAGAACTTCGTCCCGCCGATCACCTGGTAGGAGATGTCCGCCCGCACGAGCGCGTCCTCGAGCACGCGCGACATCGCGTTCGTCCGGTAGAGGACCGCGATCTCCGAGCGGGACGCGCCCTCGTCGACCAGGCGCTGGATCTCCCCGATCACGTACCGGGCCTCCGCGTGCTCGTCGCTCATCGCCCGCAGCTGGATCTGATCGCCCTGGCCGTTCTCGCTCCACAGGCGCTTGGCGATCCCGCCCCGGTTGTTGACGATCACCGAGTTGGCCGCCTGCAGGATCGTCTCGGTCGAGCGGTAGTTCTGCTCGAGCTTGACGACGCGGGCGTCCTCGAAGTCCTGCTGGAAGTCGAGGATGTTGCGGATGTCCGCACCGCGGAAGCCGTAGATCGAGTTGTGGGTGATCACCCCGTCCGCAATGAAGTTGTGCGTGCCCTCGACGTCGATATCGAAGACGTCGACATCGAGCGGGATCAGTTCCACGCTCCTCACGAGATCCGGTTGACAGAGGTCATTGAACATCACCATTCCCGGACGGACGGAGTCTGCGGGCAAAAACGGGAGCGTGTTCCTTTCTCTCTGATCGCCCGGTGCTCCGAGACGCGCCTGAAGCCGAACCCGGACTGGCACCGTCGCGCTAATTTGCTCGACGAGTTTCATCACGGCACCGAAGTCCTTGAAGACCGACTCGTAACGCCAACTCATCGAGCCGGCCTTCGCTGGGCGAACGCTGAGCCCGATGCCTTCAAGTGAGGCGCGCGTCTCTGCATCCCGACCCCCGAGCGCGACGAGGTGCATCGGTGTCGACCCGCGCCTGTCGGCACACAGCGTCACGGTCAGAACCCTCCGATGACCCTCGTGCGACCGAGGGAAGAAGTGTGGCCAGTCAGGATCGAGTCCTTCATCGGCGAGCAGCGCGTGACCCCCGCCCACGGAGTCAATCGATGCAAAAACGTCGTCGATCAGCTCTTGGTCACAGACGAGACCGTTGTCAACGCCGCGCCGACGAGCTCGGAACGGGAGTGTGGGGAGACCGTATTGCAGCGACAGCACAGCCTCCTGAGCACGCGCCTCCGCATCGCTCGGATGTAGTCCCACTATCCAGGCCGCGTCTGCCGACTCAGCAGTCGTCCGCATTTGAACTCCGACAACGGACCGGGGCTGACCCGCTGTGTATGTGCGGGAGGTGCCCACGCGGAATCCCTTCTCGCGGTGCTGCATCACGTACGTCATGTGCATCTGCGGAGTCGAGCCGACCCGGTAACCGGCGAAATGCGTGTGCTCCGGAGTACTGACGATGCGTCGCCCGCTGGCAAGACGGATCGCAACTGCCGTGTCGCGCCGCGACCGGTGGGTACGGAGCACTCGAGCAGCTCGTAGATCGCCGCTCCCGTAGCAGGACCTGACTAGATCGCCGGCAGTGACGGACTCGATCGGCTTCTCTGAACCGTCCGCCATTGTGACCAATGAGCCAGCGGGAAGGCATTGCGCGTCGTCCCCCACAACCGCCAGGTTCCGATGTCCGACCGGCCCCGCATACGTGGGCCTGTCGCCCGGCACCTCTCCCCCCCGCTTCGGCGGCGGCCCGCCCCCAACGAGCAGCTGCAACAGCCGGTACTGCGCGTGGTTCGTGTCCTGGTACTCGTCGACGAGGACGTGGCGGAACGTCTCGCTGTAGCGCTCGCGGACCTCCCCGAAGAGCTCCAGCAGGTTGACCGTCCGAAACAGCAGGTCGTCGAAGTCCATCGCGTTCATCCGCAGCAGGTCACGCTCGTAGACCGAGTAGACCTCCGCGATCATCTCCTCGAACGGCGAGCCCACCTGCTGCTGGTAGGTCTCCGCGTCGATCAGCTTGTTCTTCGCCGCCGAGATCTGGTTGAGGACCGCCGAGGGCGTGTAGCGCTTCGGGTCCACCCCGACCGCGTCCGCGCTCCGCTTCGCCAGGCGCCGCGCGTCGGCCTGGTCGTAGATCGTGAACTGGCGGGTGTAGCCCAGACGCGCGGCCTCCGCACGGAGGATCCGCGCGCAGGCCGCGTGGAACGTCATCACCCACATCCCCCGCGCCGAGCGGCCGAGCAGCCGTTCGACCCGCTCGCGCATCTCTCGCGCCGCCTTGTTCGTGAACGTGATCGCCAGAATCTCCCCCGTCTGGGCCTGGTCGGTGTAGATCAGGAACGCGATCCGGTGGGTCAGGACGCGGGTCTTCCCGCTCCCCGCCCCGGCCAGGATCAGCAGCGGCCCCTCGCCGTGCGTGACCGCCTCCCGCTGGGGCTCGTTCAGGCCCTCCAGCAGCTCTTGGAGGTGCGCGGCGTGGGGGTTCGCGGCCATCTGGGCTGAGGATAGATGCGCGCGCGGCAGCCGACGCGCGCGGCAGAAAGCCTCTACACGGTCGTCAGCCGATGTTCCAACGAGCGTCGGTCGAGAACAGATCGTCCTCGTCGCATGCGCACACGACCACGCCCGCGAAAGCTCCTTTGAGGTCACTTCCGTTGGAACGGCGAAAACGTCGTGTCAGCCAGCCGAGCATACGACCTCAACCTCCTGCCGGATTGGGCCCCCGCACCGTCCGCAGCGGCCTGACCTCGGCGACAGGCTGCGGCTCATCCGAGAGCTCGGCGACCAGTCGTTCGAGCGTCGCGATCCGCCCCGAGAGCGCCTGCAGCGCCTCAGCGATCGGGTCCGGCAGGTGGATCCAGTCGACGTCCGGCCCCTCTGGGCGCCGCCCGTCGACGCGGACCGGGTGACCCGGGTTGCCGACGACGGTCGAGTTCGGCGGGACGTCGGTGATCACGACGCTGTTCGCGCCGATCTTCGCGCCGTGACCGATCGTGATCGGGCCGAGCAGCTTCGCGCCCGAGCCGATCGTGACGTTGTCCTGCACCGTCGGGTGGCGCTTGCCCGTCTGGAACCCCGTGCCACCGAGCGTCACGCCCTGGTAGAGCGTCACGTTGTCCCCGATCTCCGCCGTCTCCCCGATCACGACGCCCGTCCCGTGGTCGATGAACAGCCCGTGGCCGATCTCCGCCGCGGGGTGGATCTCGATGCCCGTGAACGTCCTCGTCAGCATCGCGATCAGCCGGGGCAGCAGCGGCACGCCCGACTCGAACATCGCGTGCGAGACCCGGTAGGCGAGCAGCGCGTGGATGCCGGGCCACGTCGCGAGGATCTCAGCCCGGGAGACCCCGCGCGCAGCCGGATCCCGGTCACGCGCCGCGAGCACGTCGCGGCTGACCTCACGTGCCACCCGGGCGAACCCGCTGAAGCCGGCCATGGCAACAGCGTAGCGATGATCCTTGCGCGCGCAACTGATGTTGACCAACCTTCACGAAACGCGGCGCCCTCGCGAGAGATCGGGAAGCAATGGCGTCGGAAACGGTGCGCGGTAGCGATGGTATTCACAGTGTCGATACGAATGCGCACGCGGCCCACCGCGGCCCTGCGTCAGGGAGCGAAGAACGCCTGCGATACGTAACGCTCGCCCGAGTCCGGCATCACGACGACGATCCGCCGCCCCGCCGACTCGGGCCTTGCGGCGACCTGCAGGGCCGCGTGCATCGCCGCCCCGCAGGAGATGCCGGCGAGCAGACCGGCGCGACGGGCGCAGCGCCACGCCGTCTGAATCGCGTCGTCGTCGGAGACGGGGATCACCTCGTCGATCAGATCCCTGTTGAGCACCGGCGGCACGAAGCCCGCCCCGATCCCCTGGATCCGGTGCGGGCCGAGCCGCCCGCCCGAGAGGACCGGCGAGCCCTGCGGCTCGACCGCCACGATCCTCAGCTTCGGGTTGCACCGCTCGCGGAGGTACTCCCCCACGCCCGTGATCGTCCCGCCCGTCCCGACGCCCGCCACGAGCACGTCGACGTCCCCGTCGAGCGCGCCCGCGATCTCCGGGCCCGTCGTGCGGCGGTGCGCCTCGGGGTTCGCGGGGTTCGAGAACTGGTCGGGCAGGAAGACGTCGTCGCGTCGCGCCATCTCCCGGGCCGCCGCGACCGCCTCCCCCATCCCCCCGAGCGACTCCGTGATGTCGACCCGCGCGCCGTATAGGCGCAGCAGGCTCTCGCGCTCGCGGCTCATCCCCTGCGGCAGCGTCAGAACGAGGTCGTAGCCCTTCGCCGCGCACACGAACGCGAGCGCGATTCCCGTGTTCCCGCTCGTCGCCTCGACGATCGTCGTCCGGCCCGGCTCGATCCGCCCCTCCGCCTCGGCCGCCTCGATCATCGCGACGCCGATCCGGTCCTTGACGCTCCCGCCCGGGTTGAACGCCTCGAGCTTCGCGAACAGGCGGGGCGGGTGGGCCTCATCCGCCCCCTCCAGCATCATTCCCAGCTCGACGAGCGGGGTGTTCCCCACAAGCTCCGCAATGTTGATCGGGATTCCGGCGATCGCCCGACAATAGAGCAGGCCGCCGAGGGCCCGACGTGCGCTCAGCCCAGGCTGCGGCTCATCAGGAAGTGCGGGCCGATCGAGGGAAGCTCGAACTCCTCTCCCTCCGCGACGAAGCCCCCGCGCTCGTAGAAGCGCACCGCGCCGCTGCGCGCGTTGCACCACAGCCGCGTCGCGCCGCGTTCCTCAGCGGCCCGTTCGATCGCGTCGAGCACGGCCGCGCCGAGGCCCTCCCCGCGCCGCTCGGGGACCGTCGCCATGCCCCGGATCCGCCAGTCCCCGGGCCGCGGGTCGCGCGGGTGGGGCTCGGCCATCGCGCTGCCGACCGAAAGGGGCGCCCCGGCGGGCCCGAGGACCGCGAAGTGGAGCGTCTCGGGGTCCTCCTCCAGCGGGTACATCGAGAGCGCGTCCGGTTCGTGCGGGCGCAGGACGGCGATCCGCAGGGCCCGGCCCGCGGCCGCGTCGACCCGCAGGGCCCGCGGGCTCCCGGCGGCGCTCACTCCTTCCCGGCGTCGAGCGGCAGGCGCACCCGGAAGACCGTCCGGCCGGGGCGCGACTCGACGCTGAGGCTCCCCCCGTGGCGGTCGGCCACGATCCGGCGCGCCGTGTCGAGGCCGAGGCCCGTTCCCCGCCCGACCTCCTTGGTCGTGAAGAAGGGGTCGAAGATCCGTTCGCGGACCTCGTCGGGGATCCCGGGACCGTCGTCGGCCACGTCGACCTCCGCGCACTCCCCGTCGCGCCTCGCCGAGATCGCGATCCCGCCGGTGTCCCCGAGCGCGTCGATCGCGTTGTCGATCAGGTTCGTCCAGACCTGGTTCAGCTCCGCCCCGTACCCGAGGAACTTCGGCAGCGCCGGATCGAACTGCGTCCTCACGTCGATCGTCGTGTGCTTGAGCTTGTGACCGAGGATCGTCAGCGTCGTGTCGATCCCCTCCTTCAGGTCGACCTCGACGAGACCCCCGCGGTCCATGTACGCGTACGTCTTGACGGCCCCGACGAGCTTGCTCATCCGCTCCGTCGACTCGGCCAGCTCGGCGGCGAGCTCCCGCGCCAGCAGCGAGGCGGCGATCCAGCGGACCGCCGCATCGGTCGCCGGCCCGGCGAGCTCCGCGACGCGCGCGAGCTGCTCCTCGCCGAAGCCCGCCTGGGCGAGCGGCTCGACGATCCGGTAGGCGTCGGCGACGCCGGCGTCCTCGAGCGCCCCGCCGAGCGCGTCCTCGGCGTCGGCCAGCTCGAGCTGGGAGATCGTCGCCCGCGCCCGGCACGCCTCCAGCACGCCGCGCTGGATTGCCACGAGCTGCTCGGCCTGCTCGCGCGAGACGCCCGATTCGACGAACACGCCGATCGTCGAGCTGAGCACGTCGAGCGCGTCCGCCAGCTCGGAGGACGCTCGCTTGGCGGCCGCGGCCGGGTTGTTCAGCTCGTGGGCGAGCCCGGCCGCCATCGTCCCGAGCGACTCCAGGCGCTCGCGGTTCTGCTCGATCGCCGTGATCCGCCCGACGACGGGCCGGACCTGCGCGAGGACGAGCTGCATGATCGAGCGGTTGGCGACGGCCAGCTCGACGAACACCTCGGGGTCGATCGCGGCGAGGCGCAGGTCCGTCTTGGCCTGGACCTTCACGCCGAGCGGCGAGCCCGTCACCGCCGCGATCGCACCCATCCACGTCGGCGCGGTGTGATCGCCGGAGGGCTCCTCGCGCCCGGACACCTCGCGGAACGTCTCCGCGACCCCCTCCAGCAGCAGGTAGACCCCGTCCCCAAGCGCGCCCTCCTCACGGACGATCTCGCCCGCGCCGTAGCGGCGCATCTCCGCGCGCGCCGCGATCTCGCCGAGCCGCTCGTCGTCGATGCCGTCGAAGAGGTCGATCGGGCGAAGGTCGGCGATCGTCAGGGCGGGGCTCATGCGCTCGCCAGGTACTCGTGGATCAGCGAGACCGCCATCGAGCCCTCGCCGACCGCGCTCGCGACGCGCTTGATCGAGCGCGACCGCACGTCGCCCGCCACGAACACCCCCGGGACGCTGCTCTCCAGCGGATAGGGCTCGCGCTCGAGCGGCCAGCCGTGGTCGCGAACCTCCGCGCCCGCCAGGATGAACCCCCGCTCGTCGCGCGCGAGGACGCCCTCCAGCCAGTCGGTGCGGGGCGCCGCCCCGATGAAGATGAAGCAGGCGTCGACCGGCTCGCGCGCGACGCCGCCGTCGGGGCCGCGGATCTCGATGCTCTCGAGGCGCCCGTCGGAGCCGTGCGCCGCGACGGCTTCCGAGCGGGTGCGGACCTCGACGTTCTCGAGCGCCGCGATCTGCTCGATCAGGTAGTGCGACATCGACTTCGTCAGCGAGTCCCCCCGCACGAGCATCGTCACCTTCTTCGCGTAGCCGCTGAAGTAGACGGCCGCCTGTCCCGCCGAGTTGGCGCCCCCGATCACGACCACGTGCTGGTCCGCGCACGAGCGCGCCTCGGTGAGCGCGGCGCCGTAGTAGACGCCCGCCCCCGTCAGCTCCGAGAAGCCGGGCGCCTCCATCTTGCGGTAGGACACGCCCGAGGCCACGAGCACGCAGTTCGCGCTCAGCTGGCCGCCTCCGGTCAGCTCGACGAAGCGCCCCGCCCCCTCGACCCGCAGGGCGACCGCGTCGCTCACGCTCAGCAGCTCCGCGCCGAGCCGCCGCGCCTGGTCGGTCGCGCGGCGCGCGAGATCCGACCCGGACAGCCCGGCGGGGAAGCCGAGGTAGTTCTCGATCCGGCTCGACTGGCCGGCCTGGCCGCCGGGCGCCTCGCGCTCGACCATCACCGTCCGCAGGCCCTCCGAGGCCCCGTAGACGGCCGCCGCGAGGCCCGCCGGGCCGCCGCCGACGATCACGAGGTCGTAGTGGTCGGCTGCCGGCGCCACCGCGACGCCGATCCGCTCCGCGAGCTCCAGCACCGTCGGTCGCTCGAGCACCGTCCCGTCCTCGAGCAGCGTCACGGGCAGGCGGTCCTCCTCGATCCCCGCGACCGCGAGCAGCTCGCGCGCCTCGGCGTCCCGTTCGACGTCGAGCCACCGCGCCGGCACCCGGTTGCGGGCGAGGAAGTCGCGCAGCTCGTGCGTCTCGCGCGAGAAGCGGTGGCCGATCACCCTCACCCCGCCCGCGTCCAGGGCGCTGCCCGCGGCCCATGTCGTCAGCAGGTCTTCGACGACCGGGTAGAGCTGCTCCTCGGGCGGGTCCCAGGGCTTCAGCAGGTAGTAGTCGAGCGCGACCTCGTTGATCGCCTGGATCGCCGCGTCGGTGTCGGCGTAGGCGGTCAGCAGCACGCGCTTGGCCTCCGGGTAGATGACGCGCGCGCCGAGCAGGTAGTCGGTGCCGTCCATCCCCGGCATCCGCTGGTCGGCGACGAGCATCGCGACCTGATCGCCGCGGGTGCGCATCTCGCTCAGCAGCTCGAGGCCCTCCGCCCCCGACCCCGCGCGGAGGATCCTGTACTGCTCCCCGAAGTGACGGCGCAGGTCGCGCGCGACGGCCGCGAGCACCGCGGGCTCGTCGTCGACGGCGAGGATCGCGGGACGTCGCTCGGGCAACCCGCTCAGCCCAGCATCGGGGACGGCGGGATGCGCGTGCTGCCCGTGACCTCGGGGATGATCATCCCGAGCTCGTCGACGAAGCACCACGACCAGCTCTCGCCCGGCTCGAGCGAGCGGATCAGCGGGTGGCCCGTGCCGCCTGCGTGCGCGCTCGCGTGTCGGTTGGGCGAGTCGTCGCAGCAGCCGACGTGGCCGCACTGCAAGCAGATCCGTAGGTGCAGCCACACGCCGCCCTCGCGCAGGCAGTCCTCGCAGCCCGCGACCTCCTCCGGCAGCTCGGTGACCGCGACCGTGTCGAGGTGCGAACAGGAGGGCATCGCGCTCAATATGACACGCCCGCCGCCCACTGACCGGTGCGAATCCATCCGGCCTGCGATTACACTCCCTCGCCGGGGATGGATGTCCCCACGGAGCGCACGCATGGAGGAGGGCAGTCTCGGCGCCCGAGCGCACGGCCGCAAGGCTCACAGGGCGCCGGCGCCGAGACTCAGGCCCGCCGCGCGAGCGTCTCGAAGCGTGCTTGGAGCGGCCCCGGTGGGTGTAGCTTGCGGTCGGTGAGGCGATCGCAGCTCAAGTCCGCGCGCGTCGTGCCGGCGGCGGCGCTCGCGTTCGCGTTCGCTCTGCTGGGTGCCACGCCGGCCGCGAGCGCGGCGCAGCGTGGGGCGTTCTACTCGGATCCCGTGGCCCAGGCCGTCGGGCGGGCGGTGGAGTACTGGAAGGGCACGCCCTGCGGCGGCACCGTCGGCGTCGTCTTCGGACCCGACGCGAGCGCGCCTGTCGCGGGCGAGAACGCGCCCGGCACGCGGCCGGGCGTCGCCGCGATGTGGGCCGAATGGTCGACCCCCGCCGGCCCCAACCTCTTCACCCAGCCGCCCGCCTCGTTCACCGAATGCGTCGTCCACGTCAACCGCTCGATCTGGCCGACGACCCAGGCCGAGGACGCGGGCTTCGCCGTCTTCTGCAAGGAGATGGTGCACGAGTACGGGCATTTCGAGGGCTACCCCGACGTCGGGGCGAAGCCCGGGACGATCCAGTACGAACGGCCCGACCTCGCTCGCGTGCCGAGCTGCGAACGCTTCCGGCTCCACTTCGGACTGCGCATCTACGCGGGCGCGCCACGACGACCCGGCCACCGGCACCCGCGACGGCCCGGCCACCGGCACGGACGGCGTCGGCCGTCCGCTACCGCACGGCGGTGACGATGTCCAGATGCGTCGTGCTGTGCGCTGCGACCGTCACAGGCAGCGCGGTCGCGGGAGCGCTCCCCTTGCCCGCGAGGGCTCCCGAGATCAGGTAGCTGCCGGGCTTCAGCGGGAAGACGCCGTAGCGCCCGGCGCGGACCGAGCGCGTCGAGATCGTCGTGCCGTCGGTCCTCATCACGGTCAGGACCCCCGGCGAGGGCTCTCCGTGCCGGCAGCGCGGCGAGATCCGCAGCGGGCCGCCCTCGACGAACAGGCCCGAGACGAGCTCCGTCGGTCCCTTCGCGACGCTCGCGCGCCGGGTGTCCGGGCCGGGCGCGGCAGGCTGCGAGCAGAGCGGCCGCAGCGACACCGTCACCGAGCCGGTCCGCGCGCCCGCCCCGGGGCTCTGCGCGCCGACCATCTGGCGCCCGTCGGGGCTCGGCGGGGTGAACAGATCGCCGCCGCCCGCCGGCATCTGGCGCGTGCCCACCGCGCAGCCCGAGGCGAGGAGCACTTCGCGAGCCCGGGCGAGCCTGACGTCGACCACGTCGGGGGCGACGCAGGCGCGGCGCCCGGGGTCGGCGCCGGTCGACGCGGGCACGGCTCCCGACGCGACCGCCGCGAGCGCGAGCGGGACGGCTGACCTTCCTGGTCTTGGTATCGCGTGTCTCATCTGCCGCTTGTGAAGTCGACGATAACCAACGGGGGCCGACGGGAGCCCGCGGCGGACCGCCGGGAACGGGCACGGGTCGCCCGCACCCGCCTGCGCGGCGGGATACGAGCGACCCGGCGGGGCCGTTCGGTGCGCCTCTAGCGGATGCCCGCCTTCAGCATCGCGAGCTCGACGTCGAAGGCGTCCTGTTCCTCGCCAGTCGCGTTCGGGTGGACCGGAACGCCGGTCAGCGAACCGAGCAGCGGTTCGACCCACCGCACGGTCGGCGACTGGCAGGCGTTGTGGCCTTCGCTGGGCTTGAACGTGTCGACGAAGATCGCGCCGCTCGCCTTGGCGCCGGCCTTGATCATCTTGTTGCCGACCTTCTGGACCTTGTTGCGGAACCACTTCAGGTCCTTTTCGTACCACGGGAACTGCGTCGGGCAGACGCCGTGGTTGGGCGTGATTTCCGGGTAGCCGACGATGAAGACCTTGGCGTGCGGCGAGAGTTCTTTGATGTGTTTGATCGCCGCTTCCTGCTCCGGCTTGTCTTCGGCGAAGGTGGTCTGCACGTAGCTTTCGTAGTGTTCCTGGCACGGCGCCTTGCCGGGCGCAGATTCGATCGCGTCGAGCTGCGTGCAGCCGTTCAGCACCGTCCCGAACAGGCCGTGGTCGTTGCCGCCCATGCCGATCGTGACCACTTCGGTCGCTTCGCCGAGCGCATCGTCCTGGGGCGGCTGCCCTTCGAACTGCGATTCGGTCTCATCCGAGGTCGTCGCCCCACCGCAGCTCACGTCGGTCAGCGTCAGGTTCAGCGCTTTGGCGACGAGGTGCGGGTAGTTCTTTTCCGACTGGCCGCAGTTGGCCGGCGCGGTCGGGCTGTAGGGCGTGATGCCCGGCCCCGACGTGTACGAGTCGCCGATCGACACGTAGTTGATCGCCCCCGCGGCGGCCGGCACGACCGCGCACGCGACGGCGGCGGCGAGGCTCGCCAGCGCGAGCCGCAGACGTTTCGCTCCCATCTCGTTCCCCTCTCTCGGTTCTGTGCCGGGCCCGGCCCGGCATCCCTCATCAGACCCGGACCCCGCCAGGCTCCCCCCTGGACCCGCGAACCGGGTCTCGCGACGGTAGCAAACACGCCTGTACGCGAGCCCGCTCGCGAGCGGGCAGAACGGCGACGCACCTCGGACCGCGGTCTCCGTCCCCGCGTCCCCGCTGCGCACGATGCGTATCGACGCAGCGGGGCGGAACACCTGCGCGGGGTAGCCGGAAGCGCCGCCACTTTCCCTCGCCGTGGCGGCGTGCGTCCATTGCTTTTAACGCGCTTGGGGACCGGAGGTTGGAGAGGTGAAAAATATTCCCGTTTCCGGGCAAAAAGGGGTTGACAGCAGAGGATCGCTCGTTACGGTGGGAGACAGGCAGAGGGAGGAGACGGTGGAGATCCCGGTGCTGTCGAAAGGGGCATCTGACGCGAGCTCTTCGCGCCAGTGCCCGTGCGCTCGGCGCGCGACGGCACGGGAGCGCTGCTGCCTTCTTGCCGACCGCCTCTTGATTAGAAACCCATAGAAGGCGAAAGCGCAAATTCAGGCAATAAGGAGGAACGCACTGATGACACGCACGCGGATTCTAGGACTCGCCCTGGCGGCCATGTTCGCACTCGCTGCGCTAATGGCTGCCGGCGCGTCCGCCAAACCGGTGTGGAAATTCTGCCAGAAGGCTGCCGTAAAAGGCACGGGCGAATTCAGCGACAAGCTATGCAGCGTCGGCGCCGAAGGCAAAGGTTCGTACAACCTGGTCGCCGGCATCGGCAAGGGCAAGGGATTCAAGGGCAAGGGCGAAACCGCCATCCTGCACAACGTGATCCCGGGCAAAGGCGACATCAAGGTCGAATGCGCGTCCTTCAAGGACTCGGGTTCCGTCGCCGCTCCGTCGGGCGTCTTCAACGTGACGAGCACGTTCAAGAAGTGCAAATCGCTCGGCGCGCCGTGCAAAACCGAAGGTGGCAAAAAGGAAACCATCGAAACCAAAAAACTCGCTGGTGAACTCGGCTACCTGAACAAAGCGCACACCGCCGCAGGCGAGTCGCTGACGTCCGAAGAAGCTCCGGGCACCGGCTACCTGGCGACCTTCGAATGCGAAGGTCTCGCCAAAGTCCGCGTCCACGGCGCGGTCATCGGCGCACTGACGCCGTTCGGAGTCGTCTCCAAGGAAGCGCACTCGATCTTCTCGGTCGGGCCGTACCTTGGCGAACTCGCTCCCGGCTACACGCCGCTGACCAACGTTCCCGCCTTCGAAGAAGGCGAAGAACCGGTCGGCGTCCTCCTGACCGAACTGAACGGTCCGGAAACCGGCAACACGTGGCAGCCCGAAGGCGGCCTGCCCTCCGGCCAGGAAGGCACCGCCAACAACAAGGGCGAATACCTCGAGGTCAACTAGTCGAGGCGTCGTCGCCTGACCACGCTCACGATGTGAGCGGTCAGTGAGAAGTTCGCAGCAAGCGCGTGGGGCCTCCGGGCCCCACGCGTCGTTGCGGGCGGCCCGTCCGAGCTAGCGGGCCGCGACAGGGTAGGCGCTCGGCTCTGGCTCCCCCGCCGCGAACGCGGCGAGCACGCGGTCTCGCAGCACGGCCTGGCTGGACGCGGCGAGCGAGCGGTATCCGACGCACAGCTGGTGGAGCTCGAGCTCCCGGCGGGTTCCGAGACGTCCGTGGGCGATCGCGAGGTTGTCGAGCAGGAGCAGCTCTCCGGGACCGAGGCCGACCCGCACTTCGGCCCGTTCGAGATCCAACCCGCGCGCCGCGAGGTGCGCTCGCTCCTGGGCGGCCGTGTCGAACTCCATACCGCACAGAAGGCCTTCCTCGTTTGGGGTCGGCAGGGTCGGCGAGCCGTCCGCGGCCTCGATCAGGCGGGCGAAGATGCCCTCGACGTAGCCGCGCGGCCCGGCTGCGCCGTTCGCCCGGCCGTACCGGCTGAGCCTCTCGAGCAGCTCCTCCGGTTCAGCCCACGTGCGCTGGCCGAGCAGGGGGCGCAACGGAACGATGCGCGTGAACGCCGAGGTCGGTCCCTGCTCGGGGGCGACGTAGAGGGCCGTGAAGCGGGCGACGTCGGCCGATTCGGCGGGCTCGACCGGCAGGCCGAAATCGAGGTGCAGCGCCTGGAACTCGCGGCGGAGCGCGCCGATCGGAGGGATGTTGAAGCGGCCGACCGTCTCCAGCGGCGGCATGCCCGACCCGAGCTCGTCCCGCTTGGCCGCCTCCCCGAAGACGGCCTCGGCGCGCGACCAGGCGCGCTCCCCGTCCTCGTGGGCCTCGCGAAGGTGGACGAACCCGTCGCAGAGCAGCTCTCCGGCCGCGCGTCTGTCCTCCATTACGCAATCCTGGCATGCGGAGCGGTGGGCGAGGAGGATCGCTGCGGCGGCGCGGAACGGGCGCGACTAGATGTGGTACATCGACGCCCCGGCCTCGCGCGTCTCGCGCTCGATCACATCCGCGATCGTGGTCTGTGCGAGCACCCGCCTCGCCGCCGCGGCGGCGTCCGCGAAGACGCCCTCCGAGTCGCGTCCGAGCGGCCCGTCGAGCAGTTCGACGATCTCGAGCACCGTGACCTCCTCGGGCGGGCGCGCGAAGCGGTAGCCCCCCTTGACGCCCCGCTGGGAGCTGATCACCCCCGCGCGGCGCAGGACCGCGAACAGCTGCTCGAGGAACTGGACGGGAACGTCGCGCCGCCGTGCCAGCTCGCCGATCGGCACCGGGTCGGCGCCCCCGCTACGTGCCAGCTCAGCCAGAGCCAGCACCGCGTACGGAGACTTCGTGGTGATCGAGATCATCGCTGAGACGCGATGCTAGGCCACCGGGCGCCGAACGGGTGCCCTGGTCGGCCCCCGCGCGCCTGCGCGGCCCGGCGCGCGACTCAGAGCCAGCCGCGCTCGGTGGCGATCAGAACCGCCTGCGCCCGGTCCACCGCGCCGAGCTTGCCGTAGATGTTGTGCAGGTGGGTGCGGACCGTGCTGGTCGAGAGCGTGAGCTCGTGGGCGATCTGCTTGTAGACCTTGCCCTCGGCGAGGCGCTGCAGGACGCCGAGCTCGCGGCCCGAGAGGGGGCACGGGTCGACGTGGCGCTGACGCTGCACGGTCGTGTTGGGCAGTTCGTACATGACCCGCCGCAGGTCCTGCGGGGACAGGCCGATCGAGCGGGCGGTCTGGAGCAGCTCGCTCGGGCTGACGCGGCCCCCGCCCTCGTAGTGGGCGAGCATGTCAGCGAGGCGGATGAAGGCGGCCTCGCCCTCGGCGTCGGGGTTGTGGTGGCGCTCGATCGGCGTCGCGAGCGAGGACGGCAGGCCCCAGCGACGGACGAGGACGCCGCCGACGAGAGCGTGGTCGACGCCGAGCTCACGGCGCTCGGCGTGGATCCGTTCCTCGGGCGTGCGAGCGCCGCGGTGGACCTGCGAGGGGTAGCCCGGGTAGGCGTGCAGCAGGACGAGCTTGCCGACGTCGTGCAGGAGGCTCGTGACGGTCAGACGGTCCCGGTTCTCGTAGCCGACCTCGGTCGCGAGGCGGTCGGCGGCGTGCTGGGTCGCGAGGGCGTGCAGCCGGAAGCGCTCGGGCGCCGCGTCCCACACGCTGGCACGCTCGAAGAAGTCGAACGTCCGCACGCGGTTGGCGACGGCCTGGACCGTCTGGGGACTCAGCACGTCGACCGCGGCGACGGCCGTGTCGACCTTGCCGGCCGCGCTCTGAGCGCGGTTTGCGAGGCGCAGGACGGCGATGATCAGAGCGACGTCCGACTCGACCGCGGCGACGACGTCGGAGGTCGCGACGTTGTCCTTCGCGATCACCGACAGCAGCCGGTTGCGAGACTCGGCGAGGGCGGGGAACGCCTCGAGCGCCTCGAAGGCCATCGTCAGACGACGGCCGTGCCCCTCGTTCTGGTGGCGCTCGCCCGAGCCCGGGGCAGCGACGTTCGCACGCTTCTCGGCCGTGGCCGTGCGTGTGCCTTTGGCGCTGCTCGCCTTCTTGGGTCCGTTGGCCTTTTTGGCCGTAGCCGTAGCCTGCATTCGGTCGATTCCCCTTCCTTGGGTTCTCCGGCCATCCGAGCCGGCGAGTCCGCTTCCCTGTCCCTATCGGCAGAGCGGGGACACGAAATTAGGCCTTGTTGAAAATTGGCTCTGGGAGCGGGATCCCGGCATGACCCCGGCGGGCCGGCTCAGGTGGAGGCGAGGGCCGCGTCGATCCGCCGCAGGGACTCCTCGCGACCGAGCAGCGCGAGGCTCTCGAAGATCCCCGGTGAGATCGTCGTCCCCGTCAGGGCGACCCGCAGCGGCTGGTAGACCTGCCGGGGCTTGGCCCCGCGCCGCTCGATGACCCCCTGCAGTGCCGACTCGATCGCGGCCTGCTCGAAGTCCGCCGCGCCCGCCAGCGCTTCGCGCGCATCGGCGAGCGCCGCCCGCCCGTCGCCGTCGAGCCACTTCTCCCGCGCCGCGGGATCCTCGCCGGGACCGTCGAGCAGCGCGCCCGCGAGCGGCCAGAAGTCCTTCAGCGTATGGATCTTCTCCTGGCTGATCCGCGCTGCCTCGGCCAGGCCGTCGCGACCGGTGAAGGCTTCCAGGCGCGCCGTCAGGTCGGTCGGGTCGAGCTCGCGGACGTAGACGCCGTTGAGCCAGTTCAGCTTCGTCTCGTCGAAGCGCGCGGGGTTGCGGCTGACCCGCTCGAGCGTGAAGCGCTCGATCAGCTCGGGCGTCGAGAGCACGGTCGCGTCGTCGCCCGCGCCCCAGCCGAGCAGCGCGAGGTAGTTTCGGACCGCCTCGGGCAGGTACCCGGCCTCGCGCAGCTCCTGCACCGAGGCCGCGCCGTGGCGCTTCGAGAGCTTCTTGCCGTCGGGGCCGTGCAGCAGCGGCAGGTGCCCGTACACCGGGTCCGGCGCGTCGGTCAGGCCGACCGCCCGAGCCGCCTCGATCACGAGCAGCTGCTTGGGGGTGTTGGAGACGTGATCCTCGCCCCGCACGACGTGGGTGATGCCGGCGTCGAGGTCGTCGACGGCGACCGCGAAGTTGTAGAGCACCGTCCCGTCCGCCCGCGCGATCACCGGGTCGTCCATGTGCACGTGCTCGAAGCGCGTCTCGCCGCGAATCACGTCGTGCATCACCGTCGCGCCCTCGTCGGGCACGCGCAGCCGCACCGCTCCCTCGGGCTCCGGCTCGCCGCGGAAGCCGCGGTCGGAGCCATGGCGCTCCTTGTAGGCCTTGACCTCGTCCGCCGTGGCCTGGGAGCGGTAGGCGTGGTCCCCCTCAATAAGCGCTTGGAGCGCCTGCTGGTGGCGCTCGCTGCGATCCGTCTGCAGGATCGGCCCCTCGTCCCAGTCGAGCTCCAGCCACGCCAGCGCGTCGAGGATCTGCTCGATGTTCTCCGGCGTGGAGCGTTCCCGGTCGGTGTCCTCGATGCGCAGGACCAGCTGTCCGCCTTCGTGGCGGGCCAGCAGCCAGTTGAACAGGGCGGTGCGGGCGCCGCCGATGTGCAGCGCGCCCGTGGGCGAGGGGGCGAAGCGGACCTTCATCTCTGCGACCCTACCGAGCGCGGGCGTCTTCATAATGCGTCGGCGATGCTGATCGGCGCCCACGTCTCCCCCGCCGGAGGCCTCTACAAGTCGATCGAACGCGGCGTCGAGCGGGGCTGCGAGTCGATCCAGATCTTCAACCAGTCGCCCCGCATGTGGAAACCGACCGCCTACGGCGAGGAGGATTTCGCCGCGTTTCGCGAGGCGCGCGCGAAGAGCCCCGTGAAGGCGGTCCTGATCCACGCCGTCTACCTCCTCAACTGCGCCAGCGAGGAGAAGGAGATCCGCGCCAAATCGCTCGCCTCGCTGACGTACTCCCTGCGCGTCGGTCACGCGATCGGCGCGTCGGTCGTGCTGCACCCGGGCTCGGCCAAGCAGGGCCACGTCGGCGAGGCGATCGCCCGTGCCGGGAAGACGATCGCGGCCGCGCTGTCCGACAGCGAGGGCGCGGAGCTCCACCTCGAGAACACGGCCGGCGCGGGCGGGACGCTCGGCCGCTCCTTCGAGGAGCTCGCAGCCCTGATCGAGGCGGCCGGCGGCTCCGAGCGGCTCGGGGTGTGCCTGGACTCCTGCCACCTGCTGGCTTCCGGGTATGACATCCGCACGCCGAGCGGCGCCGATCGCGTGCTGCGCCAGGCCCGCACCCGCATGGGCTCCGGGCGGATCCGCTCGCTTCACTTCAACGACTCCCAGACGCCGCTCGGCTCGAACCGCGACCGTCACGCCAACGTCGGCGCGGGCGAGCTCGGCGAGAAGGGCTGCGCCGCGTTCCTCTCGGCATCCGGGATCCAGCGCCTTCCGTGCGTGCTCGAGACTCCCGGGGAGAACCGCGAAGGACCGCCGCGCAGCGAAGTAGAGCTGGTCCGGCGCCTGCGCGAGCGGGGTCTTGCGGCTCGCCGGCGCCGCCGCGGCTGACGCGCTAGCTGACGTGCCTCGGGTCCTTTCGAACGGGTGGGTAGGCATCCGGGCTGAGTTCGAGAGTTGTGGTCCTTCCACAGATCACGACTCTCGGAGGTCACAGCCCGGATGCAGAACAAGCGTAGGTGGCTGCCCCGCTGGCAGCGAATCGAGCTCGTTGAGCTCTGTCTGGAGCAGGGGTTCACGAGGCGTGAGGCAGCGGCCTGGCGGCGGGTGAGTGTCTCGACGGTTCAGTTCTGGGTCGAGCGGTACCGCCACGCCCCAGAGGCTGACCGGGCCTCGGGGGTTTGGGCTGATGAGCGGCCCTCAACGCCTCACCGTCAGCCATCGCTTTCAAGCGAACAGACGCATCAGAGGGTTTGTGAGGTGCGCCAGCGCACGGGCTGGGGGCCAAGACTGATCGCCTCGGAGCTCGGGATGGCCCATGCAACCGTCTCGAGATGCCTGAAACGACGAGGACTCTCAAGGATGCCGGCCGCGGAGCGCGAGGAGGTCCGGCGGTTTGAGTGGCCCTGTCCTGGTGACCTCTTGCAGATGGACACCAAGCGCCTAGCGAGGTTCTCCCGGCCAGGGCACAAGGTCACGGGCAACCGCACTAGCACCAGCCAGGAGAAGCGCGAAGGCGTCGGCTGGGAGTTCTGCCACTCGATCATCGACGACCACACACGCCTGGCCTACACCGAGATCCACGCCGACGAGAAGGCCCCGACCGTCACCGCTTTCGTTGCCCGCGCCCTGCAGTTCTACGCCGGCCACGGCATCCAGCCCAAGCGCCTGCAAACGGACAACGCCTGGTGCTACATCCACAACCGCTCACTCGCTGAACTCCTCGCCTCACAGAAGATTCAGCACCGCCGGATCCCGCCACGAACTCCCAAGCGAAACGGGAAAGTCGAGCGCTACCAGCAGACCCTCGCCAGAGAGTGGGCCTACGGGCAGCGCTACCGCCACTCAGACGCCAGAGCCACAGCGCTACCCATCTGGCTCAACCACTACAACACGACACGCAACCACAGCTCCCTCTCAAACCGGCCACCCATCAGCCGCGTTCGAAAGCAACCGAGGCACAACACCTAGCCGGCCAGGGCCGCGGGCGCGGCGACGCGACGGGGCGAGAGGATGCTTTCGAGCTCCGCGCGCAGCGTCGGCGTGTGGGCGACGCGGTAGGCCTCTCCGAGCCGCAGCCGCTTGGTCGACCCCTCGGCCGTTTCCACGTCGATCACGACCTCGGCCGCCCCCGGGAAGTCCTCGATCGCTTGCTTGAGGCCGTCGATCGCCGCCGCGAGGGCGGCCGCGCTCGCGCGCAGGTGGACGGGACGGGCCGCGGCCTGCTCGGCGGCGGCCGCAGCCTTGGCCTTGGCGCCGGCCCGTTCGATCTCCTCGGCGCTCGGCGCGAAGCGCTGGACGCTCTGCACGATCAGGGCGGTGCTACCGGCTTCCTTGTGGTCGACCCTGCCCTTCACGAGCACGATCTCGTCGGCCACGAGCGCCTCCTCGTTCTCGCCGAGCGCCTTCCCGAAGACGAGCATCTCGACGGCCCCGGCGAGGTCGTCGAGCGTCGCGAACATCATGTGGTCGCCGTTGCGCGTGCGGATCTTCTTCGTCTCGGTGATGATCCCGCCGACCGTCACGAGGTCCTTGTCGCGCCGGTCCGACAGCGAGGAGAGCGCGCAATCGGTGCGTGTCCGCAGCACCTCTTTGAGCGGCTTCAGAGGGTGCTCGGAGATGAACAGGCCGATCGCTTCCTTCTCGGCCGCGAGCAGGTCGCGCTGCTCGTACTCCTCGCCGAGGATCGGCGGGTGGGTGTTCGCGAACGCGTTGGCCGAGGCCCCGGCCGCGGGAGCCGCTTCGACGAGCTCGAAGATCGAGCCCTGACCGATCTGCGCATCGAGCTGCGCCTTCTGTCCCCTGGACTGAGCGTCTTCGAGCACGTCCATCATGCCCCGTCGCGTCGCCCCGGTCGAGCCGAAGGCGCCGCACTTGATCAGCGCCTCGATCGCCTTCTTGTTCACCGTCCGGCAGTCGACCCGCTCGCAGAAGTCCCACAGCGAGGTGAACTCGGCGTCCTCCCGCGCCCGCTTGATCGCCTCGACGGCCTGGTGGCCTACGCCCTTGACCGCGTCCAGGCCGAAGCGGATGTTGCCGACAGCCCCGTTGCCCCCGCCGGCCTCGACGGTGAACTCGTGGTCTGAGAGGTTCACGTCGGGCGGCAGGATCTCGATCCCCATCTCCTCGCAGCGGGCGACGAAGAACGGGACCTTGTCCTTGGTCGACATCACCGAGGAGATCAGCGCCGCCATGTACTCGGCGGTGTGGTTGGCCTTCAGCCAGGCGGTGCGGTAGCCGATCAGCGCGTAGCAGGCGGCGTGGGAGCGGTTGAACGAGTAGTCGGCGGAGCGTTCGTTGGTCGTCCACAGGAGCTCGATCACCTCGGGTTTGGTGCCCGACGCGCGACAGCCCTCGACGAACTCGGGCTTCAGCGCCGCCATCGCTTCGCGGTTCTTCTTGCCGATCGCCTTGCGGAGGTCGTCCGCCTTCGGGCCGCTGAAGCCCGCCAGGGACTTGGCGATCTGCATCGCCTGCTCCTGGTAGAGGATCACGCCCTTCGACGATTCGAGGATCGGCCGCAGGCGCTCGTCGGGGTAGGAGATCGCGGCCGGGTTCTGCTTGCCCTTCGCGTAGACCGGGATCTA
>DATNBM010000052.1:0-10230 GCA_035571915.1 Solirubrobacteraceae bacterium
GGCGGTACTCGGACGCCTCCCTGCTCGGTGCGATGGAGACCGCCGGGCGACTGGTCGACGACGAGGAGCTCCGCGAGGCGATGAAGGACTCGGGGATCGGCACGCCCGCGACCCGCGCGGCGATCATCGAGCGGCTGATCACGGTCGGCTATCTCGAGCGCGACGGGCGCGCGCTGGTCGCCACCGAGAAGGGCTTGAACGTGATCCGGCTGCTCGGCGAGCACGCCCTCACCTCGCCCGGGCTGACGGGCAGCTGGGAGCAGCGGCTCGGCAAGATCGAGCGCGGCGAGGACTCGCGCAAGAAGTTCATGAGCGACATCGCCGGCTTCGCGACCGAGACCGTCAAAACGCTCGACGAGACGCTCAAAGACGTCCGCATCCCCCGCGCGCGCCTCGGCCCGTGCCCGGTCTGCGGACACGAGATCGTCGAGAACCGCAAGGGCTACTCGTGCTGGGCCCGCGAGGACCCCGGCTGCGGCTTCGTGATCTGGAAGTCGAAAGCCGGCAAGACGCTGCCCGTCCAGATCGCTCGCGAGCTGATCAAGAAGGGCTACACCGCGCAGGCGGTGACCGGGTTCCGCGGCCGCAGCGGCCGCAGCTTCCGCGCCCACCTCGCCCTGCAGCAGACCGACGAGGGCAAATGGCGCGTCGAGTTCGACGAGCCGTGGGCCCGCGAGGGCGCCAAGCCGCCCGACGCCGAGGGCGAGACGGCGGCGGCCGCCGAGAGCGCGCCCGCCGACGCCGCGGCCGTAGCCGGCAGCGCCGCCTGAGCCGCTCCGCCGGCGCGTCGGGCCGGTGCGACAGGATGGCCCGATGGGCATCGCGCTCGTAACGGGCCCCGCCAACGCGGGCAAGGCGCAGGTCGTGATGGACGCCGTGAGGCGCCATCTCGCCCAGCGACACGAGCCGTTGCTCGTCGTTCCGACCGCCGCCGACGTCGAGTACTACCTGCGCGAGCTCGCCGGCGGCGAGGCGGCGATCGGCGTCCGCGTGACCGTCTTCGCGGGGCTTGTCGAGGAGCTCGTCCGGCGCGCGCAGATCCGCGAGCCGGTGCTCGGCGCGCTCGCGCGCGAGCGGCTGATCGGCGCCGCCGCGGGGGTCTCCGGGCCCGGCGTCCTGCGCGCCGTCGGCGAGCTGTTCGCCGAGCTGCAGCTGGGCCGCGTCTCCCCGCAGCGCCTCGCCGGGGCCGTCGGCGCGGCCTTCGAGGACGAGCGGGCCGCGCTCGGGCTCGACCTGACGGGCGCCTACGCCGAGTACCACCGCCGCCTGCAGCGGCTCGGGCGGATGGACGAGGAGCAGCGCGCGATGCGCGCGCTCGACACGCTGCGCGAGCGGCCCTCGCTGTGGGGCTCGACGCCCGTCCTCTTCTACGGCTTCGACGACCTCACGCCCCTGCAGCTCGACGCGATCGAGACGCTCGGGCGGGTCGTCGAGGCGCCCGTCACCGTCTCGCTCGCCTACGAAGCCGGCCGGACCGCGTTCGCCGGGCGCGCCGGGACGTTCGAGACGCTGGCGCCGCTCGCGGCCGAGCACGTCCGGCTTCCCGCCCGCGAGGATCACTACGCGCCCGGCTCGCGGCGAGCGCTCGCGCACATCGAGCGCTCGCTGTTCGACGCCGACGCCGGACGAGTGGAGGCGGGCGCGGCCGTCGAGCTGCTGCAGGGAGGCGGCGAACGCGCCGAGCTCGAGCTGATCGCCGGGCGCGTCGCCGGGCTGCTCGACGGTGGGTGCCCCGCCGAGGAGATCGCGGTGATCCTGCGCCACCCGGGTCGCTCGGCGGCGCTCGTCGCGGAGATCTTCACGGCCGCCGGGATTCCGTTCGCGATGCCCGTCAAGCGACCCTTCGGCGACACCAGCGCGGGGCGGGCGCTGATCGCGCTGCTGCGCTGCGTCCCGGGCCCGGACGGGCCGGCGCCCGGCGGCCCCGCCGACCTGCTCGTCTGGCTGCGCGCCCCGGGGCGGCTCGAGCGCCCGGGTCTGGCCGACTCGCTCGAGCTCGACGTGCGCCGCCTCGGGCTGCGGAGCGTCGAGCAGGCGCGGGCCCGCTGGGAGGAGCGGCGCTTCCCCCTGGAGACGATCGACCGGCTCGCCGACGCTCAGGGCCGCGGGCCGGCGGCCCTCGCCGAGCAGGCCGCCCGGGAGCTGCGGCGCCTCTTCACCGCGCCGCGGCGAGGCGAGGCGCGGGTGCTGGACGCCGCCGAGATGGACGAGGCGCGTGCTCTCGCCGGGGGGCGCAGCGCGCTCTCGGAGCTGCGCGAGCTGGCCCGACTCGCCCCCGACGCCGCCCCGGCGACCGCCGCCGAGCTCGCCGCGACCCTGGCGGGGGTCGAGGTCAACAGCGGCGAGCTCCCCGGCCCCGGCCTGGTCGCCGTGCTCGACCCGCTGCAGCTGCGCGCGCGTCGCGTGCGGGCGCTGTTCCTCGCCGGCCTGCAGGAGGGGGTGTTCCCCTCGCGCGCGCGGCCGCAGCCGCTGCTCGGAGAGCGCGAGCGTGGGCGGCTCGCGGAGGCATCGGGGCTGCTGCTCTCCCAGCGCCAAGACCTGCTCGCTGCGGAGCGCTATCTGCTCTACGCGATCGTCTCCCGGCCCGAGGAGCGGCTGTTCCTCAGCTGGCACGAGACCGACGACGACGCCGGCCCCGTCTCGCGCTCGCTGTTCGTCGACGACGTATGCGACCTGTTCGAGGAGCGACTCGCCGAGGATCGCGAACGGCGGGCGCTCGGCGCCCTCGACGGAGCGCGCGTGGCCGCCGGGGCCGCCGCGTCCGCCGACTCCCCGCTCTGCGACGAGCGGATCCTCGGCCGCCTGCGCGACCGCGTCTGGTCGGGCACGTCGTTCGAGAAATGGGTCTCCTGTCCCGTCTCGTGGTTCGTCGAGCGGCTGCTCGCGCCCGAGCGCTTCGAACCCGAGCCCGAGCCACTCGTGCGGGGCGGCCTCGCGCACCTGGCGCTCAAGGAGACGCTCGAGGGGCTGCGGCGCGAGTACGGCTCCGCGCGCCTGACCCCTGCCAACGTCGGCCGCGCGCGCGAGCTGATGCACGCGGCGCTCGACGCGGCCGAAGCGGGGCCGGACGGGCGCATCTCGGCGAACGCCGAGCGCGCCGCGGCGATCGGCCGCAGCCTGCGCGCCGACCTCGAGCGCTACCTCGAGCACGCCGCGTCGCTCGAAGGATCGCTCGTGCCCGCCGAGCTCGAGCTCGGCTTCGGCTTCGACCGCCCCGGCGAGGAGGACCACGGCGAGCCCAGCGAGCTGCCCGCCTTCGACCTCGGCGGGGGCGTGAAGATGCGCGGCCGGATCGACCGGGTCGACGTCGGCGCCGGCGGGGAGGCCGTCGTGATCGACTACAAGGCGAAAAGCGCCACGGCGGGCGAGAAGTGGATCGCGCAGCGCAGCCTGCAGGTCGGTCTCTACATGCAGGCCGTCGAGCAGCTCCTCGGCCTGCGGGTCGTCGGCGGCCTCTATCAACCCCTCGGCGGCCGCGACCTGCGCGCGCGGGGTGTCCTGCTCGAGGACCACGACGCCGCCGGGGACTGCGTCCGTACCGACCGGATCGAGCCCGAGGCGCTCGACGAGCTGCTCGCCGAGGTGCTCGAGACCGCCCGCGAGGCCGCCGGGGAGGCTTCGCGGGGAGCGCTGCAGGCGCGGCCCGAGACGTGCGGATGGGGCGGGAGCGGCTGCCGGTACCCGACGATCTGCCGCTGCGAGCGCTGAGCCGTGGAGCAGCTCAGCATCGACCTGGCGGCGGCGCTCGATCCGGTCGAGACCGACGAGCGGCCACTGCGGCTGACCGAGGAGCAGCGCCTCGCCGTCTCCACACGGGAAGGCCACGTGCTGCTCTCCGCCGCGGCGGGCAGCGGCAAGACCTCCGTCCTGGTCGAGCGCTTCGTCGAGGCCGTGCGCGACGACGGGACCGCGCCCGGCGCGATCCTCGCGATCACCTTCACCGAGCGCGCCGCCGGCGAGCTGCGCTCGCGCGTGCGCGAGCGGCTCCTCGCCCTCGGGCTGCGTGAGTCCGCGCGCGACACCGAGGGCGCCTTCATCGGCACCTTCCACGGCTTCTGCGCGCGGCTGCTGCGAGCCCATCCGCTGCCGGCCGGGCTCGACCCCGACTTCGCCGTCCTCGACGCCCCGCGGGCGGCGTCGCTGCGGCGACGGGCGTACGAGGCGGCGCTCCCGGACTTCCTCGCGGGAGGCGAGGGCGCGCCCGTGGACCTGCTCGCCGCCTACGGCGTCGACAAAGCCCGCGCGATGGTCGAGGGGGTCTTCGCGGAGCTGCGCAGCCGCGGCCAGCGCCGGCCCCGTCTGCCGCTGCGCGTCGCCGATCCGGCGGCCGGCCCCGACGAGGCCGACGCGGTCGCCGCGCTCGCCCTGTTCGACCGGCTGCTGCACCTGTTCGGCGGTCACTACGAGCGGCTGAAGGCGGAGCGCCACGCCGTCGACTTCGACGACCTCGAGCTGATCGCCGGGGAGCTGCTCGCGGAGAACGACGCGCTGCGAACGAGCTGGGCGGAGAGCTTCGCGCTGCTGATGGTCGACGAGTTTCAGGACACCAACCCCCGCCAGCTCGCGATCCTGCGCGCGCTCGAGCGCGGGAACCTGTTCACGGTCGGCGACGAACTGCAGTCGATCTACGGCTTCCGCCACGCCGACGTGCGTCTCTTTCAGGAGCGGCGCGCCGAGCTCGCCCGAAGCGGCGGGGCGCTCGCGCTGAGGAGCAACTTCCGCAGCGCCCGAGAGGTGATCGGGGTCGTCAACGCCGTCTTCGAGCAGCGCTTCGAGAGCTTCGCCGGGCTCGTCCACGGACGCGAGGAGGCCGAGCCGGGGGGCGGCGTCCCCGCCGCGGTCGAGCTGCTGCTCACCGACTCGGGCGAGGACTGGCGCTCGCATCCGCGCGCCGGCGAGATCGCGGCGGGCCTCCCGCCCGCGCGGGTGTTCGCCCGCCAGGCCGAGGCCCGCCTGCTCGCCCAGCGCGTCCGCGAGCTGATCGACGCGGGCGAGGCGCGCGCGGGCGACGTGGCGGTCCTGCTGCGCGCGGGCGGCGACATCGAGACCTTCGAGCGGGCCCTGCAGCTGCAGGGGCTGCGCACGCTCGCGACGGTCGGGACGTTCTGGGAGCGCCAGCAGATCACCGACCTGCACTCCTACCTGCGGACGCTCGCGAACACCCGCGACGAGGAGGCCCTCTACGGGACGCTGGCCTCGCCGCTCGCGGGCCTCTCGCGCGACGGCCTCGCGCTGCTCGCCCTCGCCTCGGCCTCGCGCCCCGCGACCGTCTGGGAGACGGCGCTCGAGCTCGTCGCCGAGAGGCCGGTAGGGCTCGGCGAGAGCGACCACGCGGCGCTCGCGCGCTTCTGCGGATGGTTCGAGGCCGAGCGCGCGGCGGCGGGGGAGCGGGGCGTATCGGAGCTGATCGAGCGCGCGATCGAGCGCAGCGGCTACGAACGGCACGTGCTCGCCCTCGACTGGCCCGAGCGGCGGCTCGCGAACGTCCACAAGCTGCTGCGGGTCGCCCGGGCCTTCGAAGCGGACGAAGGGCGGGACCTGCGGGCCTTCGTCGACCACGTAGAAGACCTCAAACGCGACGGCGCGGTCGAGCCCGAGGCGCCGGTCGAGGACGTCGAGCCCGACACCGTCCGGCTGATGACGATCCACGCCGCCAAGGGCCTCGAGTTCCCCGTCGTCTGCGTCGCCGACCTCGGACGCCGACGCCCCAGCCCCGACGACCGCCTGTTCGTCGACGGGGCGCGGATCGGGCTGCGCCTGTGGCGGCCGGGCCAGGGCGAGGGGATCAAGACGCTCGAGTTCGACGAGCTGCGGGCCGAGCGCCAGGCGCGCGAACGACAGGAGGAGAACCGCGTCTTCTACGTCGCGATGACCCGCGCCCGCGAGCGCCTGCTCCTGAGCGGGACCGCCGACTTCGGCTCCTGGCCCAGGGAGGGCGACACGGCTCCCCCGATCAGCTGGCTCGGGCCGGCGCTCTGCCCCGGCCTGCTCGACGCGCTCGCCGAGGGGTCGGGCGTGATGACGCTCCCGCGCGGCGGGGAGGGCGGGGGCGCCGCGCCACCCGTCCGCGTCACGTTGAGCGCGCCCGCGGGGTACGGAAGCGTGCTCCGCGAGCCGCCCGGGGTCAGCGGGGCGCCGCCCCGAGAGGCCGGTTCGGGCCTGGCTGGTGGCGGCGCAGGGGGCGGGGCGCCGCCCCCGCGCGGGGACGCCGAGGCTCGGCCGGAGCCGGAGCCGGCAGACCCAGTCCGAGGCGGGTCTGCCCCCGTAGCCACAAGTGTGGCCGCGGCCCGACTCCCGGCAACGCTCAGCTACACCTCGCTGAGCCTGCTCGAGCGCTGCGGCTACCGCTACTACCTCGAACGCGTGCTGCGCATGCCCGAGGAGCGCCGGGCGGCGGGCGCGCGCCCCGGCGAGGGGCTCGGCGCCCGCGAGCGGGGGACGCTCGTCCACCGCGTGTTGGAGACATTCGACTTCGCCTCGCCGGCCCCCGACGCCGATCGGGTCGGCGCCGTCGCCGCCGAGCTCGGCCTGCGGCTCGGTCGCGCCGAGGGGGACGCGATCGCGGCCCTGCTGGCGAGCGCCCTCGCGGGGCCGCTCGCCGCGCGCATCGCGGCCGCTCCCCGGCGGCGCGTCGAGCACCCGTTCGCGTTCAGCCTCGGCGAGGGGGCGCCGCTCGTGACGGGCGTGATCGACGTGCTCTGCGACGAGCGCGACGGCACGACGCTCGTCGTCGACTACAAGAGCGACCGGCTCGAGCCCGGTACGGACCCGGAGGGGATCGTGGCCCGCGACTACGCCGTCCAGCGGCTCCTCTACGCGCTCGCCCTGCTGCGCGAGGGCGCACTGGTCGTGGAGATCGTCCACTGGTTCCTCGAGCGCCCCGGCGAGCCCGCGACCGCGCGCTACACCCTCGCCGAGCGCCCCACCCTCGAGGCCGAGCTGGCCGCGCGGGTCCGATCCGACTGGGCCGAACCGTTCGCCGTGAGCCCCAGACCCCACCGCGAGCTCTGCGAAACGTGCCCCGGACGCGGCGGGATGTGCTCCTGGGGGGAGGCCGAGACCGACCGCTCCGACCCGGACGCGCCGCTCCCCGGGCGCGTGTAGGCACGGCCGGCAGGCCAATTAATTCCTGTCCGACGCCTATTTCGGCCCGCCCCGCGCTGATACCCTTTCGGGCTCCGCCTCAAGGTGCCCGCCTGCCCCTACCCGGGGGCGGCGCCCCCCAACGAGCACTCACATGTCCACGCACAGCACACGCCCGCCCAAGGCCGTCGGCCTCTACGACCCCCGCTTCGAGCACGACGCGTGCGGCGTCGGGATGGTCGCCAGGCTTGACAACCAGCCGACCCACGAGGTCGTCAGCTGGGCGATCGAGGCGCTCGAGAACCTCGAGCACCGCGGCGCCTCCGGCGCCGACCCGAAGACCGGCGACGGCGCCGGGATCCTGATGCAGATGCCCGACGAGCTGTTCCGCGCGGTCGCCCCGTTCGAGCTGCCCCCGCTGGGCCGGTACGGGGTTCTCATGTGCTTCCTCCCGAACGACGAGGGCGAACGGCGGGCGCTCGAAAGCATGCTCGAGCACGTCGTCACCGACGAGGGCCAGGAACTGATCGGCTGGCGCGACGTGCCCGTCGACCCGACCCAGACCGGCCGCGTGGCCGGCGCCTGCCGGCCCGTCATCCGCCAGCTGTTCGTCGGGGCGGGGCTCCCGCAGGCCAACGACCAGGACGCCTTCGAGCGAAAGCTGTACGTGATCCGGCGCGTCTTCGAGCTGAAGGCGAACCACGAGGGCCTCTACATCGCCTCTAGCTCCTCGCGGACGATCAACTACAAGGGGATGCTGATCAGCTACCAGCTGGCGGCCTTCTACGCCGACCTGCGCGACGAGCGCTGCAAGAGCGCGATGGCGCTCGTCCACTCCCGCTTCTCGACCAACACCTTCCCGAGCTGGGAGCTCGCCCACCCCTACCGGGTGATCTGCCACAACGGCGAGATCAACACCGTGATGGGCAACGTCAACTGGATGCGCGCCCGCGAGTCCGAGCTCAGCTCGGAGCTGTTCGGGGAGGACCTGAAGAAGATCCTGCCCGTCGTCGGCCTCGGCAACTCCGACTCCGCGACGTTCGACAACGTCCTCGAGCTGCTGATGCTTGGCGGCCGCTCGCTCCCGCACGCGGCGATGATGATGATCCCCGAGGCCTACCGGGACCGCGACGACCTGCCCGACTACCTGAAGGGCTTCTACGCCTTCCACTCGTGCCTGATGGAGCCCTGGGACGGCCCCGCCTCGGTCGCCTTCACCGACGGCCGCGTCGTCGGCGCGACGCTCGACCGCAACGGCCTGCGGCCCGGGCGCTGGGTCGAGACGACCGACGGCCACGTCGTGCTCGGCTCGGAGTCGGGCCTGCTCGAGGTCCCGCCCGAGCGGGTCCGCCGTCTCGGCCGCCTGCAGCCGGGCAAGCTCTTCCTCGTCGACCTCGAGCGCGGCCGGATCGTCGAGGACGAGGAGGTCAAGCGCGAGGTCGCCACCGCCCAGCCCTACGGCGAGTGGTTCGCGCGCAACGCGGTGCCCTTCAAGGAGCTGCCCCCGTCGAGTGAAGTGACGCTCTCCGACCAGCCCCTGCGGCTGCGCCAGCGGGCCTTCGGCTACAGCCAGGAGGACCTGAAGATCCTGCTCACGCCGATGGCCGTCGACGCAGCCGAGCCGATCGGCTCGATGGGCAACGACCTCTCCCTGGCGGTCCTCTCCGACCAGGCGCCCCCGCTCTTCTCCTACTTCAAGCAGCTCTTCGCGCAGGTCACCAACCCGCCGATCGACCCGATCCGCGAGGAAATCGTGATGTCGCTGGCGACCTCCCTCGGCAACGAGCGCAACCTGCTCGACGAGACCCCCGAGCACGCCCACAAGCTGCTGCTCGACCAGCCGATCCTGCTCAACCGCGAGCTAGAGACGCTCCGCCACGTCAACCACGAGGTCTACAAAGCGCGCACGATCGACGCCACGTGGCTCGTCCAGAAGGGCCCCGCCGGGATGGTCGACGCGCTCGAGCGGCTGTGCCGCACCTCAAGCGAAGCGATCGAGGAAGGCGCCAACATCCTGATCCTCAACGACCGCCTGCTCGGGCCCCGGCGCGTGCCGATCCCCTCGCTGCTCGCGCTCGCGGCGGTCCACCACCACCTCGTGTTGGAGGGGACACGGCTACGGGCCGGGATCATCGTCGAGTCCGGCGAGCCCCGCGAGGTCCACCACTTCGCGACCCTGATCGGCTACGGCGCGAGCGCGATCAACCCGTACCTGATGCTCGAGACGCTCGACGAGCTGGTCGTCGAGAAGAAGATCGTCCGTCCCGGCAAGGACGGATCGGTGCAGGAGATCGACGCCGAGGAGGCCGCCCAGAACGTCGTCAAAGCGATCGGCAAAGGCCTCCTGAAGACGATCTCCAAGATGGGGATCTCGACGATCCAGTCCTACCGCAGCGCCCAGATCTTCGAGGCCGTCGGCCTCGAGCGGGAGCTGATCGACACCTACTTCACCGGCACCGCCTCGCGGATCGGCGGGATCGGCCTCGAGGTCCTCGCCGAAGAGGCGATCGCGCGCCACGCGCGGGCCTATCCGGCCAGTCGCGACGCGCTCTTGCCCGTCGGGGGCGTCTACGCCTGGCGCCGCGACGGCGAGCACCACCAGTGGAACCCCGAGACGATCGCCCTCGTCCAGCACGCCGTCCGGGCCGCCAACGGGAACGTCGAGGCGGCGCTCGGCGGCGACGGCGAGGCGCTCGCGGCCGTCCGCGACAGCGCGGCGATGGAGAAGTACCGCGAGTACGCCCGCGCGGTCAACGACGACGCGGCCCGCAAGGCGACCCTGCGGGGGCTGCTGGAGATCGGCGGCGGCGAGCAGGACGGATCGTCTCGGCAGCCGATCCCGCTCGAGGAGGTCGAGTCCGCGAAGGAGATCGTGCGGCGCTTCTGCACCGGCGCGATGAGCCTCGGCTCGATCTCCCGCGAGGCGCACGAGACGCTCGCGATCGCGATGAACCGCCTCGGCGGGCGCTCGAACACGGGCGAGGGCGGCGAGGACCCGGTCCGCTTCACCCCCGACCCCAACGGCGACCGCCGCCGCTCGGCGATCAAGCAGGTCGCCTCCGGGCGCTTCGGCGTGACGATCCACTATTTGGTCAACGCCGACGAGCTGCAGATCAAGATGGCCCAGGGCGCCAAGCCCGGCGAGGG
>DATNBM010000053.1:0-31757 GCA_035571915.1 Solirubrobacteraceae bacterium
ACTGCATGCCGAAGGAGGTCTTCGGCGGCGACTTCCCGTTCCTCCCCCGCGCCGAGCTGCTCAGCTTCGAGGAGATCGCGCGGTTGGCGCGGCTGTTCGCGGCGCAGGGGGTGACGAAGCTCAGGATCACCGGCGGGGAGCCGCTCCTGCGGCGCGGGCTCGAGCGGCTCGTCGAGATGCTCGCGGGCATCGAGGGCGTCGAGGACATCGCGCTGACGACCAACGGCTCGCTGCTCGCCCGTCACGCGAGCGCCCTCGCCGACGCGGGCCTGAGCCGCGTGACGGTCAGCCTCGACGCGCTCGACGACGAGACCTTCGCGGCGATGAACGACGTCGGCTACCCCGTCGCCCGCGTGCTCGACGCGATCGACGCGGCCGCCGCCGCGGGGCTCGCCCCCGTGAAGGTCAACATGGTCGTCCGGCGGGGCGTCAACGAGCACTCGGTGCCCGCGATGGCCGAGCGCTTCCGCCACACCGGGCACGTCCTGCGGATGATCGAGTACATGGACGTCGGCACGACCAACGGATGGGAGCGCGGGGAGGTCGTCCCGGCGAGCGAGATCAGGGAGACGATCGACTCGATCTGGCCGCTTCGGGCGCTCGAGCCCGCCTACCCAGGCGAGGTCGCGAGCCGCTTCGCCTACCGCGACGGGGGCGGCGAGATCGGGGTGATCTCATCGGTCACCGCCCCGTTCTGCGGGGGCTGCACACGCGCGCGCCTCTCAGCCGACGGGAAGCTTCACACGTGCCTCTTCGGCGCCGCCGGCCACGACCTGCGGGGACTCCTGCGCGAGGGCGCCGACGACGCACAGATCGCCGCCCGCCTGGCCTCGATCTGGGGCGGGCGCTCGGACCGCTACTCGGAGCTGCGCGCCGCACTCAGCGGCTCGGCCCAACGCGTCGAGATGTCCTACATCGGGGGCTGAGCGCCCGCCGGCCGGGCGCCGCGGTCGGTGCGCGACGCCCGGGGCGAGCCTCAGCCGCCGCTGTCAGCTCCCGTCGTTCGTGTAGGCCGCGTAGGCCCGGCAGGGCTCGTTGCGAAGGCTCGGGCAGGCCGGCAGGCTCGTCGGGACGCCGACGCCGGGCACGATCGGGAGCGTCAGGCTCGAGGGCATGCTCGGCGCGAAGGCGACCGACTCCTGCGCGGTCCCGCCGGCCGGCTCGGTCTGGGCGAAGGCCCAGATCGGCTGCGACCCGTTGGGCGCGGAGATCGTCACTCTCACGCGCGAGCCGGCCCGGTAGGCGTGCCCCTCGAAGTAGAGCGGGATCGTCACCGGCACGTATTCGTTCGCGGGCATCGGCGCGACGTCGGAGGCGAGCATCGTCGGGATCGGCTCGAGCGTCGTCGGCTTCTGCGCGAGGATGTTCTTCGCGCTCGTCGCGAGCTTGCGCTCGCTGGCCCGCAGCCAGCCGTTCTGCACGAACGTCTCGTTGCCGTCGGGCCGCACTTCGCTGACGGTCGCCTGCAGGTCGACGTCGGGCGTGGAGGACTTCACCCACAGGTGCACCGCGCCGCCCCCGATCGCCGTCGCGTCGCTGCTCAGCGGCGCCGACACGTAGGAGACCGCCGACCCCGCCGGGGGCTGCGCCCAGTTCCATTCCCACTGCGAGGCGTTGCCCCACAGCCCGCCCCCGCCGGTGCTCGGCCCGAAGTCCGTCGGCGCGGTCGCGGCGGCGTCGGAGGTGTAGGTGTCGACCCCTTCGCTCGCCGGGGGCGCCGCTGCGAGCGTCCCGTTCGGGCCCAGGTACCAGCTCCTGGCCTGCGTGCCCGGGATCGGGAACTGGGAGAAGGACTGTTCGAACCCCGGGTAGGGGTCGCCCGCCGTGCTCGTGCCGAGCGGCGAGGCGCCGGCGCCGTTGTCGAACAGCACCCGGATCTGCGGGAGCGCTTCGAACGCGGCGAGCGCCGTTTCGTATGTCGGCTGCAGCTGGATCGGATCCGACGGCAGCGTGACGAGATCGGTTTTCGGCAGCCCCATCGCTTCCTGGTAGACGATCGGCGCGGTCGCTTTCACTATGGCCGAGTTGAGCAGGGGCGCCTGCTTGGCGACGTACAGCTCGAGGAAGTCGTACAGCCGGTTGTAGGTGGCGGGGTCGAGCGAGTCGATGTGGGCTCCGTTGGTGAACGTGAACCACTTCTTGCTCGTGCCCGTGAAGTGCTGAGCGAGATCCGCGCAGTGGCCGCCGGTCTGCTCGTCCTCCCACTGGCAGGCCAGGAACGTCGGCACGTCGATCTTCTTCACGAACGAGACCGGGTCGAGCGGATCGGCGACCGCGGGGTTGTAGGTCGAGTTCGCTTTGATCTTGTCCATCAGGCTCGCCGCCTCGCCGTGCAGGGCCTGGTTGGCCTTGCAGGTCTGGTCGCCTTCTTCGATCTGCTTCGTCGCCCACGCCTGGCCGTGGCCGGGGCTCGCGGGTTCGGCGTTCTGCTGGCGCTCCTGCGCCCATTCGACCGCGAAGCCGGTGTTGAGCACGCCGCCCGGGTAGAGCGTCGTCGCGGTCGCGTCGATCACCGACAGCGGCGCGATCGCGGCGAGCCCGGCAGGCTGCAGCTGCGCCGTGAAGAGCTGGCTGATCCCGCCGTAGGAGATGCCCATCATCCCGACCTTGTTGTGGAGCACCCACGGCTGGCGGGCGATCGTTTCGATCACGTCGTAGCCGTCGAGGTTCTGCAGCGGTTCGAAGAAGTCATAGGCCCCGCCGGAGCACCCCGTCCCGCGCATGTTCACGTCGACGACCGCGAAGCCCATCAGGTTGGCGAGCACGGCGATCCCGTTTTCGGGGCCGGCCGGGTTGGCGTAGCCGTAGCCCGAGTACTCGATCAGCGTCGGATAGGGCGCGGTGTAGCTCGGCGTCGGCACGCCGGGGATCGGCAGGCTCGGCATGTAGATGCTCGACGGCGCGCCGGGCAGGCCCGCGGGGCTCGTCGGCGGGTGAACGTCGATCGCGAGCTGAGTCCCGTCGCGGGTCGTCAGGTAGGTGTAGCCGTTGTCCGGGATTTCCTGGTCGTAGACGCTCGGGTCCCACGGCGCAGGCGTCGCCTTGTGAACCGTCACCGGTTCCGAGGTTTCGCCGCTCGAGTCCACGCGGACGCGGTAGTTGTTCCCGGGTTTGAGGTCGCGGAAGAGGACGCCGCCCTGCGCGTCGGCGTTCTGCGTGGCGATCGTGCCGTGTCCCTTCACGAGCGACACCTGCGCTTCCGGCGCCACGCCCGTCGCGTCGACCTGCCCGACGCTGCCCTGCACGGTGAGAGCCGACGCGCCGGCAGCGAGGAGCAGGCACAGGACCGCTGCGGCAGCCGCCGCCGTGACGGCCCGCGCCCCGCGCGTGAGTGTGAACTCGGGCCGCCCACTCACCCGGTCGTTCCCGGTCCGTCGTCTGCCCCTCGTTCGAACTGCGCGCATCGGCGTGTCCCCCGTGCTGCGCCCGTGCGCAGCGCTCGATCCCTCGACCCCGCCGGAGCGTCTCCGGCCGTCGGTCCTGAACGGGCATGTGTGTACCCTCGCCCGCTCGTTCTGAAACGTCATGCCTTGGGAGTCGCCCGCGAGGGCATCGCGGTTGGCGCGATCGGATCTCGGGTACTGGAGCGCGCACGGGGGCGTGGTCGACCGACCGTGCCGGCGACGAGCGTCCCCCGAAAGACGGGGCTGACAGACACCGCAGGCGGCCGGCGAGCCGCCAGCGGGCGACCAGGGAGAACGACCCTTGAGCAACGAGAACGACACACGCTTCACCCGACGCACCCTGATCGGGGGCGCCGCAGCCGGCGCGGCCGCGGCCGCGCTTCCGGCGGGCGCACGGGCGGGAACCTCCGCCCCGCAGACGAGCGCGGCGTCCGCCGCCACGGCACAGAAGAAGGCGGACGTGGTCGTGGTGGGGGCCGGCCTCGCCGGGCTCTCGGCGGCACGGGCGATCGCGGCGGCCGGACGATCGGTGGTCGTGCTCGAGGCGCGCGAACGCGTCGGCGGACGAACCTGGAACCGACCGATCGCGGGGAACTCCTACGTCGACGCGGGCGCGGAGTTCGTGGGCCCGACCCAGGACCGCATCAAGGCGCTCGCGAAAGCCGTCGGGGTCGAAACCTTCCCGACGTACAACACCGGCTCGAACGTCTACTGGAAGGACGGCAAACGGGAAACGTACGCGGCCGCCGGGGTGACCGGCACGGCGCCGCCGGACCCCGCTTTCCTGCCCGACCTCCTGCAGGTGATTCCCCGTCTGAACGCGATGGCGCAGGAAATCGACGTGCAGGCTCCGTGGGAAGCCAAAGAAGCCGAGGAATGGGACAGCCAGACGTTCTACTCGTGGATCAAGGCCAACGAGATCAACCCCGACTTCAAACGGCTCGTCGGCAGCGCGATCGAGGCGATCTTCGGCCAGGAGGCGCGCGACCTCTCGCTCCTCTACGTGCTCTTCTACCTCGCGTCCTCCGGCGACGAGACCCACCCCGGGACCTTCGAACGGAACTTCCAGACCGCCGAAGGCGCCCAGGAAGAACGCTTCGTGGGCGGCAGCCAGTCGATCTCCCTGAAGCTCGCGGCCGAGCTCGGCTCGAGCGTCGCGCTCGGCGCCCGCGTTCAGCAGATCAGCCAGGACTCCAAAGGAGTGAAGGTGTTGCTCGAAAAAGGCAAGGTCGCCGCCAAGCACGCGATCGTCGCGATGCCGCCGGCGCTGACTGCCCGGATCGATTACGAACCGCTGCTACCGGTGCTCCGCGACCAGCTCACCCAACGCGCTCCGATGGGCACCTACGCGAAGGTCGACGTCGTCTACGACGAACCCTTCTGGCGTGCGGAAGGCCTGACCGGACAGACGGTCAGCCTCAACGGGCCGGTCAGGGTGACCTTCGACAGCACGGCGGCCGACGGCGGGCCGGGTGTGCTGCTGGGGTTCATCGGCGGCGCCGACGCGCGCGGCTGGTACGCCCTCTCCGCCGAAGCGCGCCGCCAAGCGGTGATCGCGAACTTCGTCGACTACTTCGGCGCGAAGGCCGCCAACCCGATCCAGTACGTCGAGAACGCCTGGGCGGAAGAACGCTTCAGCCGTGGCGATCCCGTCGCCGGCCTGGGCCCGGGCACGCTGCTGGACTTCGGAAGGGCGCTGCGAGCGCCCGTCGGACGGATCCACTGGGCCGGCACCGAGACCTCCGACTACTGGGTCGGCTACATGGACGGCGCCGTCCGCTCCGGCGAACGCGCGGCGGCGGAGGTGCTGGCGGAGCTCTGAAAGGCACGCCCTCGGCGCTCATCGAATCGGGTAAGGAGGCGGCCCGGCTTCGAGGATCCCCGTGCGGACGCCGCTGTGCGCCATGTAGACCGCGTAGACGACGATCAGCAGAGCGAACGCGGCCATCGTCGGAAGCCTGAGCCGAGGCCGGCGCTCGAGCACCCAGGCGGCCGCCGGGTAGAAGACAGGCGCCGCGAGCAGCAGCATCCGTCCCCAGTCGAGCGCGTAGGTCATCGCGACGACGCAGAGCGCGACGAGCACGAGGCCGCGACGCGCGAAGGCCATGCCCCCGAGCGCCAGGGGCGCCACCAGCCACAGCGGGCCGTACACGCTGATCGCGCGCCGGGCCTCGCGGGCGGGCGTGCTCAAGCCCAGTTCGAACACCCGCAGCCGTTGTTCCAGCAGGGGGCCCGCGTAGCCGGGGACGGACGCTTTGCCGACCGTCGGGACGCTCAGCCTGATAGCGAGGTACGCGCCGAGCGCCGGCGTCGCGACCGCGAGCACGCGGAGCGCCGCATCGCGGTCGACGGGACGGTAGGCCCACAGCGCGTACGCGAACGGCACGACGAACAGAACGGCTTCGCGGACCGCGACGCCGACGAGCAGCGCGATCGCCAGCTGCCAGTACCGACGCCGCACCGCGAGGTGCGTAGCGAGCAGCATCAGCAGCACGGTCGCGATGTCGGTGTTGCGGCCGTGGCGGAGGATCACGACGAGAAACGGCGGCGACAGGCACATCGCCACCGCCAGCGGGCCGGCCACTCGTGCGCCCGCGCCCAGCTCGCGCATGAGCAGGAAGGCGACGGCCGCAGCGGCCGCGGCGGCCAGGATCGCGAGCACGAGGAACCCGGTGCCGCCGGGAAGCGGCAGCAGGTGGACCAGGAGCGGCAAGCCGAAGCGCAGGCCGAACGGGAAGGTGTGAGGCGCGAACGGGTGGCGCGCGACCTCTTCGTAGATCAGGTCGTCGCCACGCGGCGCTCCCTCTTTGGGCATCACGGCTGCAAGCGCCGTCAGCGCCGCGGCGGCGATCACCGCGCACGTCAGCGCGTGCCGTCCGTCCAGGCGTTTGCCGCGCGCGGCGGCGGCGCTCCCGGCTCCTGCCTCTTGGCCTGCGCCGCCCGTGCCGGCGCCGGATGCCACCGGGGCGACCGATTCCATGTGCCGGGACCCTAGCGGTACGGCGGCCGCCGGCCCCGACTCGGGGACACGGCCCACTGAGCCGGGCTGCGCCCTGGGGCGGGGGCAGAGTCGCCGGCGGTCTACAACCGCGCCCCGGCCCGCGCGATGCGCGGGCCGGGTTCCACGCGGTGGGGGAGAACGCTCTCCCCCGGCTACCGATGCGTCAGGCGGGCGGGAGGAAGCTCAGGTTCCCGCTGTTGAGCGTGACTTCTTCGAGTTCGCCTTCCATCTTGCCGCCGCTGAATTCGGCTTCGCCGGCGCCGTTCAGGTGCGAGCCCTTGTATTTGCACGTCGGCGTCAGTTTGACCGTGGTCACGATGCCTTTGATTTCCCATTCGATGTCCAGCCGTTCACGGAATTCACCGAATTTTTTGGCAGGGCCACCTTCCAGTTTTTCCTTTTCGGTCGAGTAGCTCACGCCTTCGAAGAACTTTTCTTCGCCCTTCGTTTCGGCGATCGACGGTACCCACTGAGCGGGGATCGTCACTTCGCAGAGACTGTCGCTGGCTTTGAAGGTGACGGCCGCGGGGCCGAGTTTGAGGGCGCCGTTGGAGTGGAACTCCATGCCGAGCGTGAAGCTCGCGTCGACGACTTCTTCCAGGCCGCCGCCGGTGTTGCGCGGGGCTTCGCAGTGCGAGAACTTGACTTCCTGAAAGAAGGTTTCCGATTCGCCCATCGTGACCGTGCCCACCGAGTGCAGTTCTTTTTCACATTCTTCGAAGTGGTAGGGGCCGAGCGTCATTTCGCCGGCTTCGCCGATCCCGCGGACGGTGCCCGAGGTCGAGGCCTTGAACTTGCCGAAGACCGGTTTTTCTTTCGCCGCGAGGGCCGGCGAGGCGAGCACGCCCAGCGCACACAGGCCGGCGGCGAGAGCGGCCACGATCGATGTCCGTCTCATCCTTTGGATCTCCTTGCGTTCGCAGTCCACGGGAGACCTGAAGTTCCGCTCTCACGATCGGCGATCGTCGCCGTCGTACACACCCGCCGAGCGGCCTCCCTCTGATCGTTGGGAACATACCATGGCACCAATCGTCTGGATGCCGGTTCCGGGCCGTCGTCGTGGCGGGCGACCGTGGGGACCGTCGCGCGAAGCCGCGACGGCGTCCCCACGGCAGCCTCGCCGCTCATGGGCCGGTGAACGCCCCGGCGTAGCAGGGGCCCTGGTTGCAGCGGTCGGACTTCTGGATCGCGCCTTCGAAGAAGTCCGAGACCAGCTGCTGCTCGGCCGGAGCCGCCCGCGGCGCGCCGTGCGGGTCTTCGCCGGTCGCGTTGGGGAGGTTTTCATACGGCGGCGGGTTGACGCCGATGAATTTGCCGGACCCCGCCGGGCTTTCGCGCAGCGGCCCGATGTCCCAGTAGTAGGCGGCCGAGCCTTTGTAGGGGTAGTGCGCGACGCTCGGCACGTCCCAGAGCACGTTGGTTTTCGGCCAACGGCCTTTGTAGAGGGTCGGGCGGTGGGCCGCCGCGCCGACCGTCCGTGCCTCGACGTCGGCCTGGTAGTCGGTCACCTGGTGGTCCCCGAAGGCCACGTCGAGTAGGACCTGGTGCGCCGGGGTGTCCGGCAGCGGGTTGCTCGTCATGCGCTCGGCGTAGCCGTCGGGCTCGCCGCGGTCCCACAGCATCTGCATCATGTCGAGCACCAGCGGCCGAGTCGTTTCGTCCGGGTAGAAGGGATAGAAGACCTGGGCGAATTCGATGAAGTCGACCGACCTCGGCAGCAGCACCGAGTAGTTCATCGCCGGCACGCCGAGCGAGGCGCGGGTGAAGTCCGGCGAGACCGCCGTCAGCGCCCCGCCCATGATCCCGCCCTGGCTGTTGCCGTTGTAGAACAGGTGGCTGCGATCGATCACGGACGGGGTCGCGAGCGTGCCGTCCTGGTGGAAGGCCGGGTCGGTCGCGAAGCCGCTCGAGCTGATCAGGGCCCGGCCCAGGTAGAGCTCGTCGAGCAGCCCCTGCTGCAGCCGGTCGGGGATCGCCGGGAAGTTCGAGACGTTCTCGAGCGAGGCGATCACGACCGGCACGTCGGTTTCGGCCATGCCGATCTCGTCGGTCGCGCACTGCACGATCTTGTGTGCCTGGGAGAGGCTCCGCTGAGGACTCGACCCGACCTCGCCCGCGTCGCCGAGCAGGCCGTGGCCGTACAACGACGGCCTGCCCTGTTCGCCCGCGCCGGTCGTCGCCGACAGCGGGATGATGCAGTCGAAGTTGGCCGTCCAGACGCCGTTCTGGATCGGTTCGCCTTCACCGTTCAGCTGCATCGTCCCGCCCGGCCCGCAGGAGGGGAAGAGGTAGCACGGCACGACGAACGTGCCCTTCACCCGCCGCGCGATCTGACCCGGGTTGGGTTCGTTTTCGACGCTCGTCACGGCGAACGTCGGCGAGGCCCCCTGGGCGATCCCGTCGGCGAGGTTGGTGTCGCCGAGCTGGGCGAACGCGTCGTTGCGCATCGAGAGCTCGCGCTTGGTGTTGCTTTCGTCGCTCGCGACGGTGAAGTCCCACGCGAGGTACAGGCTCGAGCGCTGGATGCCCGCAGCTTCGAGCTTCGTGAAGAGTTCTTCGAAGTGCGGGCGCCGCGCGTTGACCGCTTCCTGTTCGGAGGGAACGTCGTCGCGGTAGTACTGGAAGCCCGCCGGCGCTTCGAGACGCTGGTGAGCCGCGTTGCGCAGGCTGCGCAGCGCGACGATGTAACGGTGCCCAGAGGTGAAGTTGACCGCCGGGTGGATCTCGAGCACGGCCTTCGAGGGATCGTTGGCCGTCGAGTCGATCTCATCCCAGATCGGCCAGCGCTGACCCGTCTGCGCGTCGATCACGACGACCGGCACGGTCGACGCTTTGTAGCGGCTGAGGCGATGGACCGGTACGCCGCGCATCGCGGTGACGTCGCCGACCGTCTGGATCCCCGGGATCTTGACGAGGATCACCGAGCCGGGGCTGAACCCGTCGGACGCCTCGTACGGAGTCGCGTCGACGTGTTCCCCCAGCACGTTCGTCGGCGTCGCGCCCGTCTTGAACGCGATCCGGCGACCCGTCGCGCTCGTCGGGTCGGGGGCCGTGTAGTAGTCGTCGGGGAACGGCAGCATGCACGCGCCGCTGGACGGCGCGGCGATGAACTCGCAGCCTTCTCCGGTTTCGACCGGCGGAAGGCTCTGGCCCGCGACCGAACGGGCGCCCTTCGCGGCCGCTCCCGCGGCGAGCAGCAGACAAGCGAACAGCGCGGCCAGCGCCACGACAATCGGCGGCCTCGTACGACTCCTCATCCCCGACCCTCCCTGACTAGTGGCGGCCCGCCGCGGTGCGCGCCCCTCGTGGATGCGAGCGGCGGACCCTCTCCGTGTCTGGAAAGGTAGTCCCCGACCGGCGCCGGGTCGATGTGAGCCGGCCCAGAAAACGGGCCATGGGTTTGTGACACCTCACAAATAGCCACCCGGACGGGGCGAGCGTAGACTCACCCTCAATGGCCTATTACGGACCGGCCGATACGCCGCTAGTGACCGATCACGATGCCTTCGGCCGGATCGTCAAGCGCCTGGACTTCGAGGAGATCACCCACCGGATGCTGGCGAGCTTCCGCTCCTCGATCAACGGCTACCGGCGCCTGCCCCAGGAGCTGCTCGAGGGGAACATCGGGGAGATCATCGAGCACAACCTCGAGGTCTTCCGGTCCTCGACGCTCGCCGGGCGCGAGCCGGCGTCGGTGGAGCTCGAGCCATTTCGCGTCTCCGCCCGGACGAGGGCCGCCGAGGGAATGCCGCTCGAGGACCTCCTGCACGCCTACCGGCTCGGCGGCCGGCTCGCGTGGCAGGCCGTCGTCGAGACGGCCCGCCCCGAGGAGCAGGGCGGGCTGCTGGCGGGGGCGGAGGTGCTGATGCGCTACATCGACCTCGTCTCGGCGACCGTCGCCCAGGCCTACCTCGACGCGCGCCAGCTCGCGGTCTCCGAGGAGGAGCGCCGGCTGCGCACGCTGCTCGCCGCGCTGTGCGAGGACGACGGCGCCCAGGCCGCCGAGACCGCGGCGCTCGCGGCGCTCGCCGGGCTCCCGCTGGCCTCCGAATACCGGCCGTTCGCGCTGAGCGTCGGCGAGGACGGGGCGATCCGCCACGGCCAGCTCGCCGCCGAGCTGCGCGCGCGGGGCATCCTCGCGCTGACCGACGGGGACCGGGTCAGCGGTCTGCTCGCCGCCGAGCAGGAGCTGCACCCTCCGGCCGGCGCGCTCTGCGCGGTCGAGCCGGCCGCCCCGCGAGGAGCGCTCGCGGCCGCGCTCGAGCGGGTCCGCCTGGTGATCGACCTCGGCAGGCGGCTCGGCCGCAGCGGCGAGCTCGGCGCCGGGGAGGTCGCGCTGGAGCTGCTGCTCGCGGGCGGGCCCGACGCGGCCGAGCACCTGGAGGCCCGCGTGTTCGGACCGCTCGAGGGCGAGGCGGGGCGCCGAGCGGTCCTGCCGGAGACGCTCGCCGCGTTCCTCTCCTGCGACGCGGACCGCCGCTCGGCCGCGGCCGAGCTGCACATCCACCCCAACACGCTCGACTACCGGCTGCGCCGGATCGAGGAGCTCACCGGCCTGCGCCTGGCGACGCCTCGCGATCTCGCGACCCTCGTGCTCGCGCACAGCAGCCGCGAGCTGAGGCGCCCCTCCGGCGTCCACGCTGCCGAGGCCTGAGCCGGGCCGAGGCCCGAGATCAGTCGAGCTGGAACTCGCCGTCGCGGTAGATGACCCGCTCCTCGCCGCCGGGCAGCTCGGCGGTGACGGTGCGGTCTGAGGTCGAGACGATGTCCGTGTGGACGCTCGAGTCGTTGAAGCCGAGCCGCTCCCACTCCTCGGCGGAGACCCCGGCGGGGTCGCCGTCGTAGGCGTCCTGGTAGGCGCGCCCGAGCGCGACGTGGGTGTTGCCGAACGGCCCCCCGACGTTCTCGTCGTAGAGCGTCTGGGCCATGAAGCGGGTGATCCGCGAGAAGCGTTTGTCGGTAAGGGAGAACTCGCCCACCTTGTCGGCGCCCTTGGTCGCGATCATCTCTTTGAGGATCGCCTCGTTCTGCTCGGCGCTCGACTCGACGACGCGGCCCTCGGCGAAGCGAAGGCTGATCCCCTTGACGAGGTTCCCGTAGCGGTAGAGCGGCTGGTCGAAGCGGATCCACCCCTCGGTCCCGCGCCAGTCGGGGCTCGTGAAGAGCTCGAAGCTGGGGATGTTCCGGCCTCGCCCGCCGAGCCAACGGCGGCGCTCGCCGAGCTTCACCCACAGGTCGACGTCCTCGCCCTGCACGTGCAAGCGCTCGATCTTCAGCGCGTCGAGGCGCTCCCGCGTCTCGTCGAGCTGCCTGCCGACCTCCTGCCAGCGCGAGATCGGGTCCTCCTCGTCGAGGAAGCACGCGTGGATGATCTGCTCCCAGTAGTCCTCGATGCTGATCCCGGCCTCGGCGGCCATCGCCTCGGTCCCGTAGAGGCCGAGCGTCCAGCTGAAGCGGCCCGCGTTCTCCTTCTCCCCGCGCCAGTCCATAACCGGCCGCAGCGTCTCGCCGCGGCGCATGATCTTCGCCGGGTCGACCTGCTCGAGGGCGTGGGGGTCGGCGTCGGCGATGACCGAGACCTGATGGTCCATCTCGTCGACCATCCCGCGCAGGTAGCGCGAGGGGAAGTGCGCGATCTGCGCGTCGCTTGCGAGCTCGAAGAAGTCCCGCGAGCCGCCGCCGCGCTGTTCCTCGTCCGGGTAGTAGCCGCCGATCACGTTGCCGCCGGCGCGCCAGACCGCCCGGCACAGCTCCGTGTAGAGGGGGCGGGCGCACTCCGGCGAGGTGACGCGGACCGTCTCGCCCTCCTTGATCCCCGTGCCCCCGCCGAGCGCGAACTCGATCAGGACGCGCGCGTAGCGCTCGATGATCTCCGGTGCCGGTGCGTAGGCCACGGGCCCGACTCTAGCTAGGCTGCGCGCGTGGCGGCGGGCGAGCGGGAGATTCGGCTGCGCGGCTTCCGCGAGGAGGACCGGCCGCCCCTGCTCGTCCTCCAGCACGCGGGCTGCGAGCCGCCCGGCGTCTACGAGGACGAGCTGCGCGAGCGCGGGATCGCCTTCGAGCGCGTCGTCACGACCGAGACCCCCGTGCTGCCCGACTGGCGCCCCTACGCGGCGATCGTCGCGATGGGCGGCGCGATGGGCGCCTACGAGGAGGACCTTCATCCCTGGCTCGTCGCCGAGAAGCGGCTGATCGCCGAAGCGGTCGAAGCGGGGCGCGCGTACTGGGGCGTCTGCCTCGGCGCCCAGCTGCTCGCCGCCGCCCTCGGCGCGTCCGTCGCGCCCGGCGCCGCGCCCGAGGTCGGGGTGAGCGAGGTGAGGCTCACGCCGGAGGCGGCCGGCGATCCGGTCTTCTGCGCGGCTCCGCCGACGTTCCGCACGCTGCAGTGGCACGGCGACACCTACGAGCTGCCGGCCGGCGCGATCCGCCTGGCCCGCTCGGAGCGCTACGAGCAGCAGGCCTTCGCGCTCGGCGCCGCCTACGGCCTGCAGTTCCACCTCGAGGTCGACGGGGCGCTCGCCGCGGAGTGGATGGACGTGCCCGAGTACGTCGCCGAACTGGAGCAGCTCGACGGCGACGGCGCAGCGGCGCGGATGCTCGCCGGAGTCCGCGCCGCGGAAGCAGAGACGGTGCCGCTAGCGCGGCGGCTGTTCGCGCGCTGGCTCACGGAGATCGTCAGGATCTGAGCGGCGCCGCCGCTGGCCCAGCGAGTGTCGCTAGAGACGCTCTTCGATCCAGAGCAATTCGCATTCGGTTGCGCTACCAGGGCGCGGACGCAGGAAGATTCGCAGCGGCGGGATACCGCCAGGGGTTACCGCGACCCACAGGTTACGTCCGGGAACCGGCTGCGCGTTCGCACTGGCGTCGCGGGTAATGCTCCACGTCAGAGCATGCAGTCGGTCATCTATGTCCCTGTCCGTTAGGCCGAATCGAGCCTTGAGATCAGACTTCGATTCCTCAAAGGCGTCGCTCTCAACAAACCCCTCGCACAGGAGAAGTCTGCTGTGGCTAGTTCCAGCCATGCGAGGAAGCTAGTTCCTCGCCCCGACGTACATCGCCCTCCGACACTCCACCTACACCCAGAAACACCGTGTTATATGGAATGACTTCCTTCATGTGGGCGAGCCGCCATCCGACTTCCATGTGTGACAACTCACTGAGATAGCTAGCGCTCTCGTGGCCGAACAGCGCGATCGCCCTCTCGGCATCAGCCAGATCCTCGTCGGAGAACTCTCTCAGGTCAGGGTCGCGGAGCGCGGTGATTCGTTTTAGACGCTTGCCGTAGTAGTCGACCTCTTCGGTGCAGATCGAACCGTCCGCTTCAAGGTCGCGTTGAGCGAGCAACAGCTCGCGCGGCAGGTGTCCCTGCTCCCACTTTTCGTACGTGGCTCCAGTGATCGGCTGGCCACGCCGCGCGTAGGCACCAAAGTCGCTCTTCATGAGCAACTTCGCCAGCTTTGTCCGGCCGAGCGCCGCCTCAGGCCCAAGGCGCGTGGCGATATAGACGATCAACTCGTTGAACTTGTGTGCGTTGAACTGGGCGTCCATACGGGCCTCCAGCAGCTCTAGCGTAGTAGAGTCGCGTCGATACAAACCGTATACCAGCGGTATACGACAGCGATGCTAGACATCCCTGCGGATGGCCAAGACAGCCAGACTTCACTCGCGCACCCATGAACGGCTCGAGGAGCTGAAAATAGCTCTGGAGACAGACGCCGGCATATCTGCGACTCAAGAGGAGATCATCGGCGCGCTCGTCTACGGCAACACCGCAGCCCAGCTCGTTAGTCTACTCCCGGTATACAAAACGTACGCGGCGCGCCCGGACCCAGCGAAACAATGACCACCACCGCCGGCGCGGCTTACGCGCCTGCGTGGCGTCGCCACCCGCGCGTCCAGCGTCCAGCCCGCCGGGCCAGGCAGCACGAGAACTCGGGCGCCTGCCCTACTCCGCGACGACCCGCACGGTCCGCAGCAGCCGGTCGCTGGCGCCGCGGATCGAGCCGCCCTGCTCGAGCGTGCCGCGGATGTAAGCGAGGGTCTCCGCCGTCAGGCGCTCGCCGGGGAGCACGTTTGGGATGCCCGGCGGGTAGGTCGCCAGCGACTCCGCGGCGACCCGCCCGACGGCCTGCTCGGCGGGCAGCACCTCCTGCTTGCCGAGATAGGCCTCGCGGGGCGTCATCGCCAGCTCCCCCCACGGCGGCGGCGCGGCGAAGGAAGCTTCCTGCCCGCCGGGGTCCAGGCCGACGCGGCTGACGGCCTCGCGCAGCGCCTCAACGAGGCGCCGCGCCTCGGGCAGGCGCCGCTCCCCCATCCCGAAGACCGCGACGATCACGTTCTGGCCGTAGAGCTCGAGGTTGATGTCGTCGATCTCCCGCAGCAGGCCCGCCAGCTCGTAGCCGCTGGCGGCGATCCCGCGCACGTCGACGGCGAGGCGCAGCGGGTCGTAGCCGAACACGCCCGGCCGACCCGTGATGCGCTCGTCGAGCACGTCGAGGCCCTCGATCGCGCGGATCTGCGCGCGCGCCTCGGCGAGCGCCGCCATCGTGTACTCGAGCAGCTCGTGGCCGTGCACCGCCGCCTGGCGGCGCGCGGCGTCCAGCGAGGCGAACAGCAGGGAGTTGGGACTCGTCGACTCGGTCAGCGTGACCGCGCGGTCGACCGTGTCCTCGCCGATCAGCCCCGCCCCATGGCCGAGGTGCAGCATCGCCGACTGCGTGAGGCTGCCGACGATCTTGTGGGTGCTCGAGATCACGAGATCCGCCCCACAGGAGAGCGCGTGCGCGGGGAGGTCCTCGTGGAAGGCCATGTGCGCCCCCCACGCCTCGTCGACGATCAGCGCCACGCCGCGGCCGTGCGCGACCTCCGCGAGCGCGGCGACGTCGGCCGTCGCCCCGAAGTACGTCGGCGAGATCGCCCACGCGGCGACCGCGTTCGGCGTCGCCGCCAGCGCGGCCTCGAGCGCCTCGGGCGCGAGGCAGTGGGCGATCCCCAGCTCGGGGTCGATCTCCGGCGCGACGAACGTCGGGCGCATCCCCGACAGCACGAGCGCGTCGATCGTCGAGGAGTGCGCGTTGCGCTGGACGACCACCTCGTGGCCGCCGTGCGCGACCGCGAGACCGGCCGCGAGGTTGCCCTGCGAGGCGCCGTTGACGAGGAACCACGCGCGCTTGGCGCCCCACGCCTGCGCGGCCAGCACCTGCGCTTCTTCGAACGGCGTCGGGTCGAGGCCGACATCGATGCCGTACGTGAGCGCCGGCACGTCCATCGCGAGCGCGCGCTCGCCGATGCCGCCCATCAGGCCCGCGTCGGCGCCGGGACCGCCCTTGTGGCCCGGCACGTGCAGACGCGCGGGGACGCGGTCGGCGTAGTCGTTCAGAGCGTCCAGGTACGGAGTCCGGCGCTGGTCTGCGTTCACGTCGTCTTCACCTCCTTGCGGGCGGTTCGCCCGGCCTGCTCACGGCACCGCCGCCGTGGTGCCCGGCGTACTGCGCATCAGGCCCGTGTCCCGGGTCAGCCGCTGCGCGAGGGCGACCGGGATCAGGCTTAGCAGGATCACGAACAGCACCACGACGTTGACCTGCGGGAGCTGTTGCCCTAGGCGGATGTTCCCGAAGATCCAGATCGGCAGCGTGCTCTGCGCGCCCGCCGTGAACGTCGTCACGACGATCTCGTCGAAGGACAGCGCGAACGCCAGCAGCCCCCCCGCGACCAGCGCGGTCGCGATCATCGGCAGGGTCACGTAGCGGAACGTCTGCAGGCCGTCGGCGCCGAGGTCCATCGAGGCCTCCGCGAGCGAGGAGGGCGTGCGGCGCAGCCGCGCGAGGACGTTGTTGTAGACGGTCACGATGCAGAACGTCGCGTGCCCGACGATGATCGTCAGCAGGCCGAATTCGACGCCGCCGAAGCTGATGAAGGAGTTCAGCGCCATGCCCGTGATGATCCCCGGCAGCGCGATCGGCAGCACGATCAGCAGCGAGACCGCTTCGCGGCCGAAGAAGCGGAAGCGGTGCACCGCGAACGCCGCCATCGAGCCGAGCAGCACGGCGATCGCCGTCGCGATCAGCCCCGCCCGCACCGACAGCCACAGCGCGTGGCGCATTTCGGCGTTGTGCCAGGTCGGCGAGAACCACCGCGTCGAGAGCCCTTCCAGCGGCCAGCTCTGCACGTTCGACGGGTTGAACGCGTAGACGACGATCACGAGGATCGGGAAAAACAGGAACAGCAGCAGCAGCCCAGTGAACACGCCCAGGGCGATGCAGCTGGAGCGGCTCGACCCGATCACAGCGCCTCGAACGCTCCCAGCCGTTTCGCGAGCAGCAGGTAGATCCCCATGACGGCCAGCGGCACGGCCGCGAAGGCCGCCGCGAACGGCACGTTGTTGGCGACGCCGACGTTGTTGTAGACGATGTTGCCGATCATCGTCGAGCCCGCCCCGCCGACCAGCGTCGGCGTGATGAAGTCGCCGAGCGTGAGTGAGAACGTGAAGATCGACCCGGCGACGATGCCCGGCAGGATCAGCGGGAAGATCACGCTGCGGAACGTCCTGAAGCCGCGCGCCCCGAGATCGGCCGAGGCCTCGATCATCGAGTCCGGCACGCGCTCGACCGCCGACCAGACCGGAAGGATCATGAACGGCAGCCAGATGTAGCTGAAGACGATCCACATCGCCCAGTTCGTGTAGCCGATGTGGGCGGCGCCGATGCCGAGCTGGGAGAGGAACCAGTTGAGGATCCCCTTGTCGGAGAGGATCAGCCGCCACGCGAAGACCCTCACCAAGTAGCTCGACCAGAGCGGGATCAGCACCGCCACGAACAGCGCCGAGGAGAGGCGCTTGGGCGCGACCCGCACCGCGAAGAACGCGAACGGCACCGCCAGCGCGGCGTCGGTGACCGTCGTCGCCGCGGCGAGTCCGATCGTGCGCAGCGCGATCGTCCGGTAGACCGGTTCTTTGACGAGCTGTTCGAAGTTCTGCAGCGTCCAGCTGTGGATCAGCTTGCCGCTGAGCGGGTCGACCTTCCACAGCGCCGAGAGGAACAGCAGGACGAGCGCCGCGAGGTAGATCAGGACGAACCACGCCCCGGGCGCGGACAGCAGCAGGACGGCCCGCAGCCACGGCCGGCGGAACAGAGCCGCCGACACGCGGACGCGGGCCGTCCTGGGCGCACCCGCCCCTGCAGCGATGCTGCTGCTGGTCAAGCCGCTCCTACCCCGTTACTTCGGTCCACTTCTGCTGCCAGGTCGTGTAGTCCTCGCAATCGCTCTGGCCGTTTCCGCAGGCCTGCACGGGCGTCTTCCAGAACTTGATCGAGTCGAAGTACGCCGCGGGGGCGTTCGCGTGGTAGGTCTCGCACGAGCCCTTGGAGATCGTTTCCATGATCGGGCAGGCCTTCGTGTTGACCGGCGTCTCCCCGTAGGAGATCGCCTGCTCGGCCTGGACCTTCGGGCTCGACACCCAGTTCACCCATTTGTAGGCGCAGTTCGGGTGTTTGGCGTGCGCGGAGAGCATCCACGTGTCCGCCCAGCCGGTCGCGCCCTCCGACGGGATGATCTGCTGGACCGGGACGTGGTCGGCGATCAGCGTCGAGTACTGGTACGGCCATGCCGCGCCGATCACCGCGTCGCCGCTCTTGAACAGTTCGATCTCATCCGAGGCCAGCGACCAGTACTTCTTGATCAGCGGCCGCTGCTTCTTGAGCAGTTCGACGGCCGCGTCGAGCTGTTTTTCGGTCAGCTCGTAGGGGTCTGAGATGCCGAGGCTCGGTTCGGTCTTCGACAGGTACAGGGCCGCGTCGGCGATCTGGATCGGGTTGTTCGGCACGCTGACGAGGCCCTTGTACTTCGAGCCGTAGATCTCCGCCCAGCTGGTCGGCGCGGGCGTCACCGACTTGGTGTTGTAGAGCAGCGTGTTCGGGCCCCACTGCAGCGAGATGCCGTAGTGAACGCCGTTGACCGTGTTGTGCACCGGCGACTGCAGCTGCGGGATGAAGTTCTTCCATTCCGGCACCAGCGCCACGTTCATCGCCGCCACGTCGCCGCCGTCGATCAGGCGCAGGCTCGCGTCGCCGGAGGCCGAGACCATGTCGTACTGGCTGCCCGACTGGCGCATCAGCGTGACCATTTCGTCGGAGGAGCCGGCGTACTTGGCGTGGACCACGCAGCCCGATGACTTTTCGAACGGCTTCACCCATTCCGGCTGGGCGTAGCCTTCCCACGCGATCAGGTTCAGTGCGCCCTCGCCGGCGCCGACCTTCTGCGGCAGGTTGCTCGCCGTCGATTTGCTCGACGAGCTGCTCCCGCAGGCGCTCGCCCCCACGACCATCAGCGCCAGCACGGCCCCCAGGGCCCAGTCCAACTTCCTCATGCGTCCGCCTCCTGTTGAGATTCGAGGCCGGCGCGGTGCGCCGGCCGATCCTCCTGAAGGCCGGCATGGAGCGCCGGCCGATCCTCCTTCTCCAGCACCGACGCGTCCTCGGCCCTCCAGGCCAGACGCACCTCACGGCCCCGTTCCTGCCGCGCCTGCTCGGCGGACGTGTCGAGGTTCTGCCGCAGCACGACGATCGTCTCGCCGTGCTCGGACTCCACCACGTACCGGGTCACCGAGCCGAGGTACGCGACCTCGCGCACCACGCCCTTCAGCGCCCCCGGCGCGTCCTCCCCGCCGGCCAGCAGCCTGATCCGCTCGGGACGGATCAGCACGCGCCGGCCGTCGCGCTCGAGCACGTTCGACGTGCCGACGAAACCCGCCACGAACTCGTTCACCGGCCGCTCGTAGATCTCGCCCGGCGTGCCGACCTGCTCGAGCCGCCCGTTGGAGAAGACCGCGATCCGGTCGCTCATCGTCAGCGCCTCGTCCTGGTCGTGCGTGACGTAGACGAACGTGATCCGCTCGCTGAGCTCGCGCTGGATCGCCTTCAGCTCGATCTGCATCTCCTCGCGGAGCTTCAGGTCGAGCGCGCCGAGCGGCTCGTCGAGCAGCAGCACGCGGGGGCGATTGACGATCGCTCGGGCCAGCGCGACGCGCTGGCGCTGGCCGCCGGAGAGCTGCACGGGACGGCGCCCCTCGACGCCGGGCAGGCGCACCATCTCAAGGGCCGCCGCGGCCTGCTCGGAGCGCTCGCGCTTGCCCACCCCCTTCACGCGCAGCCCGTAGGCGACGTTCTCGAGCACGCTCATGTGGGGGAACAGCGCGTAGTCCTGAAAGACCGTGTTGACGGGGCGCTCGTACGGCGGCGTCCCCGTCACGTCCTCGCCGTGGAGCTCGACGCTGCCGCCGTCGGCCGTCTCGAAGCCCGCGACGATCCGCAGCGTCGTCGTCTTGCCCGAGCCCGACGGACCGAGCATCGTGAAGAACTCGCCGGGGCGCACCTCCATCGAGAGGCCCTCGATCGCGACCACCTCGCCGTAGGCCTTGCGCACCCCCGTCAGCCGTACCGCGGGCGCGGCCGGGGCTCCGGGCGGCTCCGGATTCCCGCCCGGGGCGTCGATCGTCGTACCGCCGCCGGTCGCCATCCGGGGCGAGTCTAGTGCGGGCGCGGGACGCGGGCAATTGTCCCCCCTGGACAATCTCCCCGAGCTACCTGCTACGTCTGGGCCGCGGAGCGGGGACCCGTCATCGCCGTTTTGGCGTCGTCCGACCTCAAACCCTCCCATCTGTGTCAGGAACGTCACCTCTGTGTCACGGCTGCGCCAAGACCGTGTCGATCTTGCAACGTTCCCGCGCCGCGCACCCGACGGAGGGCCGCGCGGGACTACGTTCGCCGGGACATGCAGGGACGGCGGCCCGGGACGAACCGACCGGGCGGGGCGGACGGGCAAAGGAGGCGGACGATGGAGGACGACAGGCGTTTGCGCGGCACGGCCGGGGACTCGCGTTCCGAGCGGTTGGCGCTGGCGGCCGTGCGTCGGGCGGCGTTGCACGACGGGCGCGAGCGGGGCGCGGCGCCGCTGCGCGCGGTGCGCGCCCACCTCTCGGTCGCGCCGCGCACGACGCGGGCGCGGGAGCTGACGGCGCAGCTCGAGCGGCTGAGGGAGGCCGGCCTGCTCGAGACGACTCGGGCGCACGGCGTGGTGGCCTGGGGCCTGAGCGCAGACGGCTCGAGGCTGCTCGCGCAGGCCGAGGCGGAGGGGTGGCGGGCGGAGCTGCCGGAGTCTCCGCAGCACCGGGCGTGGCGGGTCGCGCGCGCGACCGCCGAGCAGGAGCTCGGACGCTTCGCGCTGGGTCTGCGCGAGGACCTGCGCGAGGCCGCCGCGCTGCTCGACGCGCTGAGCGCGGGGGCCGGGCGCGCCCCGCACTCCGACGCGTGGCTCGCGCTCGGTCCGCGGCTGCTCGCCGACTGCCGGCGGCTGGGGTCGGCCTGGCACTGCCTGCACGAGTGGCCGGAGCCCGGCGAGGAGTCCGCCGACCGCGACCCGTCCGCAACCGACCCCCTGCGGGCGGGACGGCGCAACATCGCGCTGTGGGCGCGCGGCGCCTAAGCGCTCGTCGCCTGCGGCGGGGTGCGCTGCTCGGCGACCATCCGCAGCGCGAACCGGCCCGCCGGGTGCTCGCGGCCCCGCGCGACGAGCGCCCCCGTCGGGGCGTCGAGCAGCTCCGCCGCGGGGAGCTTCACGCCGTAGCGGGACGGCAGGACGACCGGCGCGGCGAGCGCGGCGAACGTCAGGTCCGCGGCGGTGAAGCGCTCCCCGGCGAGGAACGGGCGCCCGTCGGCGAGCAGGCCGGCGACCCAGTCGAACTCCTCCCAGACGACCACCTCGTCCTGAACCTCGACGCCCGGGGAGATGTCCAGCGCTCGCGCGATGAAACGCTCGGCGAGAGGCAGCCCGGCGCGCAGGGCGCGATCCTCCCAGCGCGGCACGCCCTGGTTGTTGAAGCGCAGCATCAGCTCCGGCTGGGCGAACATGCGGACGTAGATCAGCCGGCGGCCGTGCGGCCCGAGGCGCTCGTCGAGGCGCCTGCAGAGCGCCGCGACCTCGACGGCCTCGGCGCCCTCCCCCGCGAGCCGCCGCTCGGGCTCGAGCTGCGCGTCGACCCACGCGAGGATCTCGGCCGACTCTCCGATCGGCCCCTGCGGGGTGACGAGCACGGGGACCGTGCTGCCCCCTCCCGCGCGCCGCGCGTACAGCCGGTGCAGGCCCTGGACGTGCGGCTCCTCCCGGTAGGGCAGCCCCGCCCGCTCGAGCGCCCAGCGGGCCTTCTCGCAGTAGTGGCTGATCGGGATCGTGACGAGCCGCAGCATCCCCCGGCGCAGTATCCCCCTTTGGTAGCGTCAGCGGCGGTGGCGGAGTTCGAGGAGTGGGAGATCGCGCTGCACGGGCGGCGAGCGATCTACAGGGTGGCGGGCAGCGGCCCGCCGGTCGTGCTGATCCACGGGATGCTCAACTCCTCCTACCACTGGCAGGCCGTGGCCGCCCGGCTGGCGCCCTACCACACGGTGATCGCCCCGGACCTGATCGGCCACGGGGACTCGGCCGCGCCCCGAGGGGACTACTCGCTCGGCGCCCACGCGGCCAGCATCCGCGACCTGCTCGCGGCGATCGGCGTCGAGCGCGCGACGATCGTCGGCCACTCGCTCGGGGGCGGCGTGGCGATGCAGTTCTTCTACCAGTTCCCCGAACGGGTGGAACGGCTCGTGCTGGTCTCGAGCGGCGGCCTCGGACGCGAGGTCGGGCCGATGCTCCGCACCGCCGCGCTGCCCGGCACCTCGGCGCTGCTCTCGCTGACGATCAACCCGCGCCTGCTCGGCGCGATCCGCGCCACGGGCACGCGGATGCGAGCCAGGGGCATGGGCAGCGGCGCCTACCTGCAGGCCGTCGCCCGCGCGCTGCGACCGCTGGAGAGCGCCGGCGCCCGCGAGGCCTTCCTGCAGACGCTCCGCTCGGTGATCGACGTGCGCGGCCAGCGCGTCAGCGCCAACGACCGGCTGTACCTGCTCGAGGCGGTGCCGACGATGATCGTGTGGGGCGAGCGCGACCACACGATCCCGATCGATCACGGCCGCGCCGCGCATCGCGCGATCGCCGGAAGCAGCTTCCGCTCGCTCCCCGCCGCCGCGCACTTCCCGAACCTCGAAGACCCCGCGGGACTGGCCGACGCGCTGCTCGACTTCACCGCGACGACCGAGCCTGCGCCGCCGGACGCGCTGGCCGACTGGGGCGCGGTGCTCGCCCACCGCTCTCCGCGCAGCCGCCGCGGCGAGCGGGCTCCGGCCTAGACGATCGATTCGACCGCGCCGGCGCGCGCGCCGGCATCCGACCGGCCCAGATCTCCGAGCAGCCCCACCATCACCTCGACGCACGTCGGGTCGAACTGCGATCCCGCGCATGCCACGAGCTCGTCTCGCGCCTGCTCGACCGAGCGGGCCGGCCGGTAGGAGCGCGCGTTGGTCATCGCGTCGAAGGCGTCGGCGACGAGCATGATCCGCGACGCCTGCGGGATCGCCTCGCCCGCGAGGCCGTCCGGGTACCCCGAGCCGTCGAAGCTCTCGTGGGAGTGGCGGATCCAGGGGACGATCATGCCGAGGCCCGCGACCCGCGCGATCAGCTCCGCGCCGGCCATGCTGTGGCCGCGCACGATCTCCCACTCCCCGTCGCTGAGGGGGCCCGGCTTGCCGAGGATCCGGTCGGGCACCGTCACCTTGCCGACGTCGTGGAGCATCGCGGCGATGCGCAGCGTGCCGAGCATTTCGGGGTGCCAGCCGAGCGCGCTCGCGATGCGGACCGACCATTCGGCGACGGCCTTCGAGTGCTCGTGCTCGGCGCTCATCCGCAGGTCGACGGCGCGAGCCAGCGCGGCGGCCCAGCTGAGGCGCTCGTCGGGGCTCGCCGCCCCCGCCTCGGGGCGTCCTTCGCGCGAGGCGTAGAGCCGCGCGTCGGCGGCCCTCATCAACTCCTCCAGGTCGATCCCGTCCATCGGGAAGCTCGCGACTCCGATCGAGCACGGCTGGCGGCGGTTGAGCAGCCCGGCCAGGCGCACCGACGTCGCGACGGCCTCGCCTGGCTCGACGTCGGCGAGCAGCACCGCGAACTCGTCGCCGCCGATTCGCCCGATCGCGTCGGGCGGCCGCAGCGCCTCCCGGAGCGTCGCCACCACCCAGCGCAGCAGCTCGTCGCCCGCGCCGTGCCCGAGCTGGTCGTTGACCTCCTTGAAGTGGTCGACGTCGAGCACGAGAACGGCGCCCTGCTGGGCCCGGCGCGTGGCCGAGGCGATCTCCGCGATCGCCCGCTCCTCGAATCCCCGCCGGTTCAGGCAGCCCGTCAGGGGATCGGCTCGAGAGACTTCCATCAGGGCTCGGTGCTGGTGATCGTGGTTGCGCGCCTGCCACGCGCTCATCGCGCCGGTGCAGAACAGCATCGAGGCGAACAGCGCCTCGTAGCTCGTCGAGCCGCCTTCGGTCGTCGCCGCGAGGGCGAGGTAGGAGAGCACCGACAGCCCCCCGACGGTCACCACCGAGGCAAGCGGGTAGCTCATCGCGGCGAACACGACAGGCACGAACAGGACCAGCGCCATCGGGCTGCGCGCCCCGCCGTCGGCGGCGCACGCCGCCACGATCAGCGCGAGGTCGAGCAGCGACCAGGCCATGAAGAAGACCTCGCGGTAGCGGCTGCGGACGATCCGCTCGCGCGGCAGCCGTGAGATCACGACCGCCCCGAGCAGCCCGGAGCCGTAGAGCAGGGTGATCAGCAGCCGGTGCGGGCGCCCCCAGGTCAGGGCGATGTAGAGCGTGCTCGCGCCGACCACGACGTAGCTCAGCCAGATGCCGGCAGCGAACGTCGCCACCCGCATGCGCAGCGCGGATTGATCGACGATCCCCCGATCGTCCCAACCTGTCATACGCTCTTATCGGGCGCTACAGGCGAGACCTGAGGAGCGCAACGGCGCCGTGGACGGAAGCCGCTAGGAGACGCGCCAGGCGGGCGGGTAGGGCAGCGGCCGCAGCGTGCGCTCTAGCTGCTCGCGCATCGGCTCGAACGGGGCGGGCAGCGAGAGCCGCTCGCCGAGGCGCTCGGGCTCCTCGTCGATCGCGAAGCCCGGCCCGATCGTCGCGATCTCGAACAGCACTCCGCTCGGCTCCAAGAAGTAGACCGATTTGAAGTAGAAGCGTTCGATCACCGGCGTCGGACGCGCGCCCGCGGCGGCGATCCGCTCGCGCCACTGCTCGATCTCCTCGGCCCGCGCGGCGAACGCGACGTGGTGGACCGTGCCCGCGCCCTGACGCCGGTTCAGCTCGGGCGGCGCCGTGTCGTAGGCGTAAGCGCCTCCCCGGCTCGGCCCCCGCACCTCCCACGTCTCGCCGGCCCGGCGGGTGAAGCCGAGCGTCTTGGCCAGCAGTCGCTCGCTGCGCAGCGGTTCGGCGCTGTACGCCCGGACGCCGTCGAAGCCGAGCAGCGCGTGCTCGGCGGGGATCTCGGGCGAGCGCGCCGCGAGCGGCTCGTCGCCGCTGCCGTCCACGAGCAGCTCGTGTTCCAGGCCCTCGGGGTCGGAGAAGAGCAGCGAGTCGGGCCCGAGGTCCGCCCGCACGCCGCGCTCGACGAGGCGATCGCGCCAGAACTCCAGGGAGTCGCGCGATGCCACGCGCCAGACGATCCGGTGCACCATCCCGGCGCCGGCCACCCCCGGCCGCGCGCCGGGGTACTCGAAGAACGTCAGGTCCATGCCCGGCGAGCCGGCCTCGTCGCCGTAGAAGAGGTGGTAGACGGCCGGTTCGTCCTGGTTGACGGTCCGCTTGACCATCCGCATGCCGAGCACGCCGGTGTAGAACTCGACGTTGCCCGCCGCGTCCCCGGTGATCGCGCTGATGTGGTGTATGCCGTCGAGCTCCACGTCGGGTCGGCCAGAAGGCTAGCGCGCGTGCGATCATCGGCCCGGTGCGCGACGGCTCGCTCATAGCGCGCTTCGGGCGCGCGCGGCGCGATCCCGCCACGGCGGTGCTCGAAGGCTTCCACCCGATCAAGCACGCGCTGCGCTTCGGCGCCGAGCTGCAGGAGCTCGTGACCCGCGACGCGGCTCAGCTGGACGCGCTCGCGACCCGGCTGGCCCCGGAGCTGGCGGGACGCTTCCGCGAAGCGCGCGAGATCGACGCCGGGATCTTCGACCGGCTCGCGCCGCTGGCGCCGAGCACCGGCGTGATGGCGCTCGCCCCCCGCGCCTCCGTCGATGCCGCGTCGGTGCTCCTCGCCCCGGACCCGGCGCCGATCGTGCTGCTCGAGAACCCCCGTGACCTCGGCAACATCGGCGCCTGCGTGCGGGTCGCCGCCGGCGCGGGGGCCGCGGGCGTGCTGAGCACCGGCACCCACGACCCCTGGCATCCCGACGCGCTGCGCGGCGCGGCGGGTCTGCACTACGCGCTGCCGGTCGCGCGGCTGGGATCGCTCGGCGAGCTCGCGGGCGCCGTCCGGCCGCTGCTCGCGCTCGACCCCGACGGCGATGAGCTCGATCCGGCCCGGCTGCCCCCGGACGCGATCCTCGCGTTCGGGACCGAGCGCGACGGCCTCAGCGAGGATCTGCTCGCGATGGCCGCCGGGCGGCTGCGCATCCCGATGCGACCGGGCGTCTCGAGCCTCAACCTCGCCACCTCGGTGGCGGCGGTGCTCTTCTCCTGGCGGCTCGCGGGCGGCGCGCCCGGCTCGGGCTAGGCGCGCCGCACGGTCCCGCTCAGGCCGCCTGCACCGAGTCCAGCAGGGACCAGTTGCCGCGCAGCGCGGCCTGCGCCGCGGCGACCATCCGGTCGGCCTGCTCGGCGCCCGCCTCCCCGCTCGGCATCAGCTCGGAGATCAGCTCCGCGGCCGCGCCGGCGTGCTCGACGTCGCGGACGGCGTGCAGCTCGAAGTACTCGGTCGCGGGACCTTCGGAGATCTCGGTGTAGTGGGCGCGCAGGCCCTCGAGCTTCGTCTCTGAGATCGCGGGCTGAGAGGCCTCGATCGCGTACAGGACGGCAAGCCGCTCGAGCAGGTCGCCGCCTCCCCGCCACGCCCGCGCGCAGTCGGCCGTCCCGGCCAAGGGCGCGGCCGGAGCTGCGGTCCCGCAGGCGGCCGCGAAGGCGTCCCACAGCGCGACGTGGCCGTGCTCCTCCTCGGCGTGACGCGCGAGGCCCGCCGCGTGCGGCTCGCCGGCCGCGGCGGCGGCCGCGTCCGAAGCTTCGGCGAGCGCGACGACCGCGTGGCGGTACTGGCCTGCGTAGAGGGCCAGCTCCTCGCGGCTCAGCTCGCCCGCGCTCCAGCGCCGGTAGAAGGGGTGCTGCAGCACGTCTGTCGCGGCACGCGCCGCATCGAGCCTTGCAAGGACGTCCATCGCGTTCTCCCGTCTGTCGCTTTCACGGGGAGGACAACGTGCCCCCCGTGCAGAAATCTACGCGGAGGAGCCGACGCCGGGTCTGCGCCTCGCTGTCGTCCACGCGCTGTGGGACGCTGGCAGGCGAGACGGCGGAGAGATCGCTTGGCGTGATCACCATCATCGTCATCTGCGGGGTAGCCCTGTTGACTTCGGGAGCTGTCATGGCGCTCGCGATGGGCCACGTCGCGGCGCGCGCCGACGAAGAGCTCGACGAGCTGCTCGCGCGGCGCATGGGCGGCGCCGGCGCGCGGGGCGAACGAGAGAGCTACGCCGGGTTGGCGCTGGCCCAGCCGACGATCTCCTTGGAGCCGTCGATCACGGTGCCGTCGTCGAGGAGCAACGTCGGGACCCAGCGGTTGCCGGTCAGCTCTTGGACCTCGCGCCTGCCGCGAGTCTGGTTGAACACGCCGGGCAGCGGCGCGAACCCGTAGGACTTCACGACCTCGGGGTCGTGCCCCGCGTCCTTCAGGGCGTGGTAGGCGTTGGCGCACGGATGCCCGCCGGGGCGCGGCGTCGGGAAGGTGCCCCAGCAGACGTAGAGCTTCATTGCGTGACCGTCAGCTTGCCTTCCATGCCGGCCTGGCGGTGGCCGGGGACCGTGCAGTAGAAGGTGTAGGTCCCGGGCTTCAAGCTCAGCGTCAGGGTCTTCGAACCGCCGACGAACGTTGGGACCTGGCCGAGCACCTTGCTGCCTTCGGCGATCGCCACGTCGTGTTCGACCGGAGAGGAGTTCGCCATCACGATCGAGACCGTCCCGGCCTTCGCGGTCAGCGTCCTGGTGTCGTAGGCGAGCTGCCCGCCGGGGTCGGCCGCGAGCGCCAGCTTGGTCGTCTTCGCGGCGGGCGAGGAGGGCGGCGCGGGGGTCCCGGTGGTCGCGGTCGGCGTCGCGGAAGTGGTTTCGGCCGGCTTCGGAGCTTCGGCCGGCGTGGTTTCGGCCGGAGCGGTTTCGGCCGGAGCGGGCGTCGTTTCCGCGGCCGTGCTCTGCGTCGCCGCCGAGGCGCTCGCCGGTTTGCCCTCGCCGCCGGAGACCGCGACGGCCATCGAGACGGTCGCGAGCACGAGCACGACGCTGACGGCGATGATCGCGCGCTCCTGCGAGAGGCCGTCCGGGAACTTGGGGCGGCGCATGCCGATCGCCATCGAGACGATCAGCGCCCAGGCGACGAGCAGGCCGCCCGCGACGTAGAACGGGGTCTTGCTCTTCTCGGCCAGTACCGGCGCAAGCTGCAGGGCGGTGTGCACGGCCGCGAGCCTAGCCTATGAACCTGCGGATGCGCTTCCTCGGGCCCGCCCCGGCGGCTAGCCCTGCTCCTCGGCGCCGGCCGTGACCTGGGCCTGAATCTCGTCCTCGCCCGCGCCGGTCGTCTCCCCGGAGGCGATCTGGGGAGGCCCGGCGAGGCGCTCGAGGGCGGGCTCGGAGTGCGACGCCCGCAGCTCGTAGTCGCGACGGCGGCCGAGGTCCGCGCCCGCCAGCACGCGGTCGGCCTTCATCGCGCGCGCCATCCCCTCCGAGAGGGCCCGGGGCAGCACGACGCCGAGCACGTTCGTGCGGCGCGCCGATTTCGGCACCCACACGTCGACCCGGCCGGTCTGCAGCGCCTCGACGATCGCCTCGGCGACGTCGGAGGGCTCGAGGCTCGTCATCCCGCGGGCCTCGCCGAGACCGGACCCGAGCTCGGTGTTGACGACGAACGGCATCACGTAGCTGACGTCGACGTGCGCGCCCATCAGCCGCAGCTCGCCGCGGATCGCCTCGGTCAGGCCGACGACCGCGTGCTTGGTCGCCGAGTAGGTCGCGCCGCCCGGCGCGCCGAACTTGCCGGCCTGGGAGGAGATGTTGACGATGTGGCCGCGGTCGCGCGGGATCATCCGCTCGAGCGCCAGCTTGCAGCCGAGGATCACGCCGTGCAGGTTGATGTCGATCATGCGCCGCGCGGTCATGTCGTCCTCGTCGATGAAGCGGCCCACCTGCATGATCCCGGCGTTGTTGACGAGCACGTCGAGGGGCGCCCCGAGACGCTCCTCGGCGCCGTCGAGGAAGGCCGCGAAGGAGGCCCGGTCGGTCACGTCCAGCGGCAGCGCGACGGTGCTCCCGCCGAGCTCCTCGGCGGTGCGCCGAGCGAGCTCCTCGTCGAGGTCCCCGATCGCGACCCTCATGCCCTGGCCCATCAGCGCCTGTGCCGTGGCGCGGCCGATCCCGCGCGCGCCGCCCGTGATCGCGACCGTCTGTCCGGCGAGGATGCGGGGCTGTTTTGCCATCGGAACTCTCCTCCTCTGAACGACTCTGCTGTGACCCGCAACGCTACCGCTCCGGTTGCCCGCGCGCGGTGTCCCTGGCTGCGCAGCTAGTACCCTGACTTGCGATGCCGTTCTTCAAGGTCGAGGGACAGCGGCTCGCCTACACCGAGTTCGGCGGCGGGCCCGCGCTGGTCAGCGGCCCGGGGGGCCGCGGCCGCACGGCGCGCAGCGCGCCGGCCGCGTCGCGGCCGCTGATCCTGCTGCACGGGCTGCTCCTCTCCCAGGAGATGCACCGGCCGCTGGCGGAAGCGCTCGCCGCGCGGGGCAACCGCGTGATCACGCTCGACCTGCTCGGCCACGGGCACTCCGACCGACCTCGCGACATGTGGCGCTACTCGATGGGCGCCTACGGCCGCGAGATCGTCGCGCTGATGGACCATCTGGAGATCCCCGAAGCGGCCGTGATGGGCACCTCGCTGGGCGCCAACGCGGCGCTCGAGGTGGCCGCCCAGAACCCCGAGCGCCTGCGGGGCCTCGTGATCGAGATGCCGGTCCTCGACAACGGCCTGCTGGGCAGCGCCCTGGCCTTCACGCCCCTGCTCGTCGCGCTCACCTTCGGGGAGCCCGCGATGAAGGCGCTCGCGCGGGTCACCCGCGCGGTGCCGCGGCGTCTGCTGCCCCACTACGGCAACGTGATGCTCGACGTCGTTCGCCAGGAACCCGGTCCCGGCGGCGCGCTGCTGCAGGGGCTGTTCTTCGGCCGCATCGCTCCTCCCCGCAGCGAGCGGAGCACCTTCACGACCCCGACGCTGATCCTCGGCCACGGGCGCGACCCGGTCCACCCGTTCTCCGATGCCGGCATGCTGGCGCGCGAGATGCCCAACTCGCGGCTGATCGAAGCGGACTCGCTGCTGGAGCTGCGGATGCAGCCCGAGCGCCTCACGAACGAGATCGCGGGCTTTCTCGACGACGTCTGGGGCCCGCGGCGGCGCCGCGCCAAGAGCGGCGCGAAAGCCGCGAAGCCTGCCCCGAAGCCGGCCCGCAAGCGCAGCGCGGCGCGCGCCTGAGCGCCCGCTACTTCGCCGGCAGCAGTTCGAGTTCGTCGACCGTCACCTTGCCGGGCGCCTGCGGCGTGCCGACGGATGAGGCCGGGGCGCGGCTGATCCACAGCGCCAGGAAGCGGTACGCCTTGCTCTTGTTGCGCAGGCCGATCCGGGCGTGACGCTTCTTGACGACGACGAGGTGGCTGATCGGGACCCAGGCCGGGTCGACGATCGAGGCGGGCAGCGTCTTCGCGGCCGAGCCGTAGACCTGGACGTTCATGCCGGGCGTGCCGGTGATCAGCTTCACCGCCGTGAGGCGGTGCGAGGACTTGAGGTCGATCACGAGCCCCTCGGCGAGGTTCGGGGCGCTCGCCGGGTTGACCTGCGCGCTCCAGCCGGTCGTGTTGTCGCCGTCGATCGCGAGGCTCGGGTCCCCGAACCATTCGGCCGGGTAGTTGTAGGGGTTGTAGGTCGACGCGGCGTTCGTGTCGAGCAGCAGCGCTTCGGGCTGTTTTTCTTCGCTCGCGTTGCTGCCGCCGGTGTTCGAGCCGCTCGGCGTGGTCGTCGGGGTGGTCGTGGGCGTCGTCACGATCGGAGTCGTGGGGGAGGTTTTGGGCGTCGACGCCGTGAGCGGGATTTTCGGCGGTTTGGTGAGCGGCGTCACCGGCGCGGGGGTCGTGGGCACGACCGGCGCGCTCGTCGCAGGTGGGGTCGCCTGGGCGACGGTCCTCGTCACGACGGGCGTGCGAGGCGTCTTCTTGCTGAGCGCCGCGTAGCCCGCCGCGGCGGCGCCGAGCACGAGCACGGCGGTCGCCGCGAGCACACCCGCGAGGCCCCGCCAGCCTCCTCCCGACATGCTCCCCGGCGCGCCCGCGCCGCACTGCAGGCACCAGTCCTGGCCCGGGGACATCCGCGCGCCGCACTTCTCGCACGCGCCTGCGGCCGGCTGCGGGGCCGGCGCGGTGGCCTCGGGACCCGGCGCGGCGGGCGCGGGGGCCTGCTCGTGCGGTGGGTCGGCAAGCTGGGTTGCCACGGGAGTAAGTCTAGCCCGCCGTCCTTCCCGGGCTGCCGCTTGCTGCTTGGCGAGGAGCCGCTCAGCGCGGCGGGGGCGGGCCGCCGGGGACGATGTCACGGCCGGTCGGCCGCATCGCCTCGTCGAGCTCGAGCTGCCAGTAGTAGCGCGTGAAGGTCCTCCCCGCCCGGAACTCGCCGACGTGCGGCTCGACCGCGCGACCCGCCGCCATCGCGACGATCAGCTCGGGGTAGGTGCGTCCCGGCAGGGCCGCGTAGACGGGCGCCGGAAAGGCCCCCCCGAAGCGGGTGTTGACGTCGGTTATGCCGAGGCCTACGTCGGGGTCGCGGAACACCTGGATCGTCGCGGGCCCCCGCACGCCGAGCGCCTCGACGACCTCGCGGCCGAGCTCGACCATCTCCGCGTCGTCGATCGCGGCGCCCTTGATCGACTCGCCGCCACGCGACTCGAGCATCGTGCGCGGGATCGCGTTCAGGCAGCGTCCCTCCGTGTCGCCGAGGCAGTCGATCGAGATCTCCGGCCCGCCCATCGCCCGCTGCACCATCACCGGCTCCTGCACGTAGTCGACGAAGAAGCGCGCCTCGCCGGGATCGCGCGCGAGGTGGATCGAGCGGGCGCCCGAGCCCTTGCGCGGCTTGACCATCACGGGGTAGTCGATCGCGTCCAGGTCGGCATCCGGCAGCACCGTCGGCGGCGAGGGCAGCGA
>DATNBM010000054.1:0-8890 GCA_035571915.1 Solirubrobacteraceae bacterium
CGCCGTCCGCAAGGCCGGCACGCTCAACTACCTGCGCCCGGACGGCAAGACCCAGGTCAGCGTGCGCTACGTGGACGGCAGGCCGGTCGAGATCGAGAAGCTCCTGATCTCCACCCAGCACGGCGAGGGCGCCGAATCGATGATCCCCGACGACCTCTGGGAGCACGTCGTCGAGCCGATCCTCCCCAAGGACCTCTACGACGCCGCCAAGCTGCGCAGGAACTTCCTCGTCAACCCGACCGGCCGCTTCGTGATCGGCGGCCCCGTCGGCGACGCGGGGCTGACCGGCCGCAAGATCATCGTCGACACCTACGGCGGGATGGCCCGGCACGGCGGCGGCGCCTTCTCGGGCAAGGACCCCTCCAAGGTCGACCGCTCGGCCGCCTACGCGGCGCGCTGGGTGGCGAAGAACATCGTCGCCGGGGAGCTCGCCGACCGGGCGGAGGTCCAGGTCGCCTACGCGATCGGCGTCGCGCACCCCGTCTCGGTGATGGTCGAGACGTTCGGGACCGAGAAGATCGGCCGCGGCACGATCGCGAAGGCCGTCGGCGACGTCTTCGACCTGCGTCCGGGAGCGTTCCGCGAGGAGCTCAAGCTGCACCGCCCGATCTACCAGAAGACCGCCGCATATGGGCACTTCGGCCGCGAGGATCACGACTTCACGTGGGAGCGGACCGACAAGGCCCAGGCGCTGCGCGCCGCCGCCGGCCTCTGACCGCGGCGCCCTCTAGGGTCGGGGTGTGGGAGTCTCCGCCCCGACCCAGCCTCGACGCGCGCCCGCTGCCGGCGCCGCGATCGCCCGCGTGGAGCCGATCACGACGGCCCGGTCGCTGCGAGGCCCGTTCGACTATCGCCTCGGCGAGGAGCTGCGCGGGGAGGTCGAGACGGGCTCGATGCTGGTCGTCCCGTTCGGGCGGCGGGAGATCCTCGGCGTCGTCGTCGAGCTGGCCGAGCGCAGCGACGTGCCCGCCGAGAAGCTGCTCGAGCCGGTGCGCGCGCTCGAGCTCGGGGTTCCCGCCGAGCTGATCGGCCTGGCCGAGTGGATTGCGGCCGAGTACTGCTCCACGTTCGCCCGCGCGCTCGGGCTGGTGCTGCCGCCCGGCGCCGCCCGGCGCCTGTCCGGCCGGCGCCGGCGCCGTAGCGCCGAGCCCCGCCACCGCGCGGTCGGGGCCGCGGAAGCCGAGGCGCCGACGCTGAGCGCCGACCAGCAGGCGGCGCTCGCGCCGATCCTCGCCGCGCTCGCGGGCGACGGCGCCCGCCAGATGCTGCTGAACGGCGTCACCGGCTCGGGCAAGACCGAGGTCTACCTGCGCGCGACCGCGGCCGCCCTCGAGCGCGGGCGGGGAGCGATCGTGATGGTGCCGGAGATCGCGCTCACGCCGCAGATCGTGACGCGCTTCATCGCCCGCTTCGGAGAGACCGTGGCGGTCCTTCACTCGAAGCTCACCCCTGGACAGCGCTACGAGCAGTGGCGGCGCCTGCGCGAGGGGGAGGCGCGCGTCTGCGTCGGTCCCCGCTCGGCCGTGTTCGCGCCGGTGGCCGACCTCGGCCTGATCGTGATCGACGAGGAGCACGACTCCTCCTACAAGCACGAGGGCGACCCCCGCTACGACGCCCGCGACGTCGCGGCCCGGCGCGCGAGCACGAGCGGCGCGCTGCTGCTCGCGGGCAGCGCAACGCCGCGGCCGGAGAGCCTGCACCGGATGCCCGCGATCGAGCTGCCCCGACGCGTCGACGGGCGCCCCCTGCCGCCCGTCTCGGTGCTCGACATGCGCGGGCTGCGCCCGGGGCTTCACCCCGTCACCGCGGAAGCCCTCGCACGGGTTCGCGAGGAGGGCGGCAAGGCGATCGTGCTGCTCAACCGCCGGGGCTGGTCGAACTTCATGTCCTGCCGCGCCTGCGGGCGCGTCTGGAGCTGCCCGGAATGCGACGTCGCGCTCGTGCTGCATCGGGCCGGCGGCTATCTGGCGTGCCACCACTGCGGCCACCGCGAGCGCACGCCCGCGAGCTGTCCCGACTGCGGCTCGACCTCGGTCGCCCGCCACGGCGCCGGCACAGAGCGGCTCGCCCATGACCTCGCGGAGATCCTCGACGACGGCGACTTCCCCGTCTTCCGGCTCGACGCCGACGTGCTCGACGGGGGGGAGGCGGCCGAGCACGGCACCGTCCTCGCGGCCTTCGAGGCGGCCACGAGCGGCGCCCTGATCGGGACCCAGATGGTCGCCAAGGGGCACGACTTCCCCGACGTGACCCTCGGGGTCGTGCTCGACGCCGACGCCACCCTGCGCTTCCCCGACTTCCGCGCGGAGGAGCGGACGTTCGCGCTGATCTCCCAGCTCGCGGGCCGCGCCGGGCGCGGCGCCGACGGCCAGGTGCTGGTCCAGACGATCGCGCCCGACGCCCGCCCGATCCGCTACGCAGCCGCCCACGACACGGCGGGCTTCCTGGCCGCGGAGCTCGAACGCCGCCGGGCGCTCGGCTACCCGCCGTTCGGGCACCTCGTCAGGATCGTGCTCGGCGCCGAGGCCGGGCCGCCGGCTCGCGCCGCGGCGCTCGACGTGCGCGAGGGGATCCTCGAGCGGCTCGCCGCGGCGGCCGCCGAGACCGCGGTGCTCGGGCCCGCGCCGCTGTTCCGCCTGCGCGGCCGCGAGCGCCAGGTGCTGGTCGTCAAGACGAGCCGCCGCGCGGCAGCGGTCGCCGCCGTCGGCGACGCGGTCGCGGCCGTCGCCGCCGACCGGGCCCATGCGGGCGGCACCTTCAGCGTCGACGTCGACCCCCAGTAGCGCCCGCCGGGACGGCTGCTAGCTTGCCGCCGATGAGCTGGAGCGGCCCGCAGGCGGGCGAGCCGGGAGCGCCCGTGGTAGGCGCCGGCGTGCGGATCGGCGAGGACGTCCGCTTCGGCGCGTTCGTCGTCGTCCACGACGGCACGGTGATCGGCGACGGCTGCTCGATCGAGGACCACGCGGTGCTCGGCAAGCGCCCGCGCCTGGCCGCGCACTCCGCCGCCGTCGGCGCGGTCGATGCGCTCGAGCTGGGCGAGAACGTCTCGGTCGGCGCCGGCGCGGTCGTCTTCGCGGGCGCGAAGATCGGCGCCGGGTCGATCCTCGGCGACCAGTCGTTCGTGCGCGAGCGCTCGACGATCGGCGCGGGCACCGTGATCGGGCGGGGGAGCGTGGTCGACAACGACGTGCAGATCGGCGCGCGCGTGCGCGTCCAGACGAGCGTCTACCTGACGGCCTTCAGCACCGTCGCCGACGACGTCTTCGTCGGGCCCGGCGCGACCACGACCAACGACGACACGATGAGCCGCCACGGACCCGAGACGCCGATGCGCGGAGCCCGCCTCGGCCGCGCCTGCCGGGTCGGCGGGGGCGTCGTGATCACGCCCGGCATCGAGGTCGGCGAGGAGGCCTTCATCGCGGCCGGGGCCGTCGTCACGCGCGACGTGCCGCCGCGCGGCGTCGTGATGGGCGTGCCCGGCCGCCTCGTCCGCGAGGTCGGCGAGGAGGACCTGCTCGAGCGCTGGCGCTAGCAGCGGTCCCCTCTCCGCAGGGCCCCCGCGAGACTTTCCTCGCAAAATGCGGAATTGTGAGAGAATATTCATGACTTCGCGCGGACATCCGATGGATGTCACCTTTCAGGACAGCAGCGAAAGGGCGTGGAGCCCGATGTAGTCGAAGTGTTCGGCGAACGTCATCAGGATGCGCGCCGGAAGCCAAGGATGGCGGTGCGATGAACGCAGGCGAACAAGGGGAACGGCACACCGCCGGAGGCGGTGGGTCCGGGCGCGCCGAGCAGGCCGGGGGGAGCCCTCCGCCGCTGCGCCGCGTCGTGGATCTGCGCCGCCGCCGCGGACGTCGCGAGGCCGACGCCAGGCTGCAGGCGGACGCGCGCTTGGCCCAGGAGCGCCGCCGGCTCGCCGCCGACGTGCACGACCTCGTCATGCAGGACCTCTCCTTCGCCCTTGCGACGGTCCGCTCGATCGCCCATGACCCCTCGCGCGCGAGCGAGCGGGCGCCCGCCGCCGCGGCCGCGGCCGAACGGGCGCTGGTCGCGGCGCGCGAGATCGTCGGCGACCTCGGCGAGCGCGACCGCGAGCCGGTCGCCGAGCGCGTCGAGCAGGGCGCCCGCCAGGCCGCGCGGGGCGTGCCGCTGGCGTTCGAGCTGAGCCTCGACGAGGGCGCCCGGATCGACGGGCCTACCGCCGACGCGCTCGTCCACATCGCTCGCGAGGCCGTCACGAACGCCGTCAAGCACGGCTCCGCGCGGAGCGTCTCGGTCGTGCTCGAGCACGAGGACGAGTGGCGCCTGAGCGTCCGCGACGACGGCCGCGGCTTCGACACGGCCGCGACCAGCGACGGCTTCGGCCTGTCGAGCATGCGGCTGGGAGTCGAAGCCCTCGGCGGCCGGCTTAGCCTCCGCAGCGAGCCGGGCCGCGGTACCGAGATCGAGGTCGCGCTGCCGTGAAGGCCAGCAAGCCGACGGTCGTCATCGCCGACGACCACCAGATCACGCGCCTCGGCGTGCGCTCGGCGCTCAGCGACGGGGGCTTCGACGTGCTCGCCGAAGCGTCCGACGGGCGCGGCGCCGTCGACGCGGTGCTCGCCCACTCCCCCGACGTCTGCCTGCTCGACATCCTGATGCCGCGCGTCGGGGGCCTCGAGGCCGCAGCCGAGATCTCCGGTCGTGCGCCCGCGACGCTGGTTGTGATGCTGACCGTCTCGGACCGCATCGAGGACGTGCTCGGCGCGATGCGCGCCGGCGCCGTCGGCTACCTGCCGAAGGACACGAGGCCCGACCGCCTCCCCGCCGCGCTGTGCGGCGTGATCAAGGGCGAGGCGGCCTTCCCGCGGACCCTGATGGGGCGGATGCTCGGCGAGCTGCAGATGATGAGCGCGGGGGCCGCCGAGGCCAGGCAGGCCGAGGACGGCGAGCTGACCCCCCGCGAGGCGCAGATCCTCGAGCTGCTGCGCGCGGGAGCCAGCACGATCCAGATCGGGCGGATGCTGTCGCTTTCGCCGATCACCGTGCGCCGCCACATCTCGGCCAGCATGGCGAAGCTCGGCGTAAGCGACCGCGACGCGGCGCTGCGCGCCGTCAAGGCGCCGCCCGCGGCGTGACGGGCGGGCGCTAGAGCAGGTCGTCGCGGACGGCGAGCACTGCGGCCTGCACCCGGGTGCGGACCCCGAGCTTGTCGAAGATGTTCGTCACGTGCTGCTTGACGGTGTGGCGGCTGATCGAGAGCGCCTGCCCGATCTCGCCGTTGTCGGCGCCGTCGACGATCATCGCCAGGACCTCCGACTCGCGGGCGCTGAGCTCAGCCCGCGGCCCCTGCTGTCGCCGCCCGCCCCGGCGTGGGGAGACGACGCCGGCAAGCACTCCCCGGGCCGCCCCGGCCGCGAGCACCGTGCTGCCGGCGGCGGTCTGGCGGATCGCGGCCACGAGCTCCTCCGCCGGACTGGTCTTCAGCAGGTAGCTCACCGCCCCGGCGCCAAGCGCGGCCAGCACCTCGTGCTCGGCCGCCGAGTCGGTCAGCACGGCGACCCGCACGTCGGGGGTGACCGCAACGAGCTGCGCCATCCACTCGCTGGGCTCCCCGTCGGCGGCGCTCGGATCCACCACCACGACGTCGGCCTGCTCGGCGCGCAGGAAGGCGAGCGCCTCAGCCAGGCTCGCTGCCACGTCGACGGTCTCCGCGCCGTCCGTCTCGAACATTCCCCGCAGCCCGTCGCGGGAGAAGCGATCGTCGCCAACCAGCACGACCCGCAGTGATCGTCCGTCCGGGGTCATCCCCAATTCACCCTAGAGGATCGCCCAGTCGCCCCTTTGGGACGACACGAACCCTCCCTGAAAGTGGCACGGACAACCCGTCCAGCGCCGGTTGAACCTCTGCAGCGTGCGGCGCTCGGAGCCGAGTCGAGCGGCACACCACCAGCCTGTCGGGAGGCTCTCGATGTCGACGCGACTCGCGCGCAGCATCACCATCGTCATGTTCCTAGCTTCGTGTGCCGCGCTGCTGCCAGCATCGGCCGGGGCGGCAGGAGGCTCGCGCGTTGGGCGCGCTCTTGCAAAGCGCGAAGGCCACCGCCACGTCCGTCACGCGCGCCGCGAACGTCGCGCCGCCGGGCGCAGGCGGACGGCCGCGGTCGTCATGAACACGAGCACCTCGTCCCCCGAAGCGCTGCTCGGCGAAACGCTCCTCGCTCCCGAATCGGCGTGGCTCGGGAGCGGCGAAGGCGAGGCCTCGCCGCTGCGCGCACGCGCGGCCGGCTCGGCCACCGCGATCAACGTCTTCGTCGGGTTTCGCAGCAGCGCGACGGTCGTGCTGGCCGGCATCTACAGCTCGGTCGCGGGGCGGCCCGGGACGCTGCTCGCGAGCGGCGCGGTGCGCTGGCCGCGCGCCGGCGCGTGGAACGAAGTACCGATCGGCGGCGCGTCCCTCAGCAACGGCGCGACCTACTGGCTTGCGGTGCTGGCCTCGGGGGGGAGCCTGCGGGTGCGGGCCGCTCACGAAACGGGATGCGTGAGCGGCTTCGCCCCGCGCGGCAGGCTTGCGCTGCCGGGCACGTGGCGGACGGCGGGCGGTGGGGGCTGCCCGCTGTCCGCCTACGCGACGGGCATCCCCGCGACGCTCGAACTGGGCAGCGACCCGGTGACCGAAGTCTCGCCCGTCCCGACGCCGCCCCCGCCTCCCTCCGAACCGCCCGCCGAAGAAACCACTCCTCCTCCTCCTCCTCCTCCTCCTCCTCCTCCTCCTCCTCCCGCCAACACGGCCCTCCCGACGATCGCCGGTCAAGCGGTCGAAGGCCAGACGCTGTCCGCCTCGGTCGGCTCGTGGTCGGGCGAACCGACCTCCTTCGCCTACCAGTGGGAACGCTGCTCGTCGGTCGGCGCGGAATGCGCCCCGGTCGCCGGCGCGACCCTTGCCGCCTACACCGCCTCCGCGGCGGACACCGGCCACGAGCTGCGCGTGCTCGTCACCGCGACCGGCGCCGGCGGATCGACGGGCGCCCGCTCGGAAGCGACGCCAGTCGTTGCCCCCGCACCTCCGGCCGCTCCGTTGAACACCGTGGCCCCGGTCGTCTCCGGCCAGCCGGTCGAAGGACAGCGCCTGGAAGCCACGACCGGGACTTGGACGGGCAGCCCGACCTCCTTCGCCTACCAGTGGCAGGACTGCACGCTCGCCCTGCTCTGCACGAACGTCGCGGGCGCGACCGCCTCGCGCTACACGGCGACCGCCGCGGACGTCGGCAAGGCGCTGCGGGTCGTCGTGACCGCGACGAACTCGGGCGGCTCGACCCCGGCGGCCTCGGCGGCGACGGCGACCGTGACGGCGGCCCCACCGGCGGCGCCCGTCAACACGGCGCTGCCCGCGATCTCGGGGTCGGCGGTGGAAGGTCAGGCGCTTGAAGCTTCGACGGGTACGTGGTCGGGTTTGCCGAGCTCGTTCGCTTACGCGTGGCAGCGTTGCTCGGCGGGGGGGACGGAATGTGGGGCGATCTCCGGGGCCACGGCTTCTCGTTACACGCTGGTGGCGGCGGACGTGGGTCACACGTTGAGGGTCGTTGTGACCGCGACCGGCGCGGGCGGTTCGACCGCTGCGACGTCCGCCGCGAGCGGTCTCGTCAGCGCGAAATCGGGCGGCGGCTCGGAAGCGTTGTTCATCTCACCCTCTGGCAGCGACGCGAACCCGTGCAGCGAAGCCCAGCCGTGCCTGACGATGCGCCGGGGCTACGAACGGGCGGCGGCCGGGCAGACGGTGCGGATGCTGTCGGGCAGCTACGGCGGTCAGAGCGTCGAAGGCAAAGAAAAAGGCTCCGCGCACGTCGTGTTCGCCCCGGCGCAGGGCGCGAGCGTGAAAGTCACCGGCACGATCTACGTGTTCGCCTCGCACGTGACGATCGAAGCGATGACCGTTCAGGACGTGACGATCGGCAACTACGACCAGACGCCGGGAAGGCCCAACCCCTCCGACGTCTCGCTGCTCGGCCTGAGCGGGCGCGACTTCCAAATCGACTCGGCCAGCCACGTGACCGTCGAAGGCGGCTCGTGGGGACCGGCGAGCGCCTGCGGCGGACCGTACGGCGGCGGCAACAACAGCATCCGCGAGCCGATCGTCGGCGTCGCCCCCGAATACATCACGATCGCGAACACGACGATTCACGACGTCCAGTCCTACAACCTGATCGAATGCCACATCGAGGGGCTGGCGATCTTCGCCGGCAACCACGTCACCGTCTCGGGCTCGCGCTTCTACGGGAACTCGATCTACGACGTCTTCATCCAGGCCAACAGCGGCGGCAGCCCGAACAACGTCGCCCTGTCCGGCAACTGGATGGCCGACCCGGTCGACAACTCGCTCGCCAACGGCCACGAAGCCGGCTACCACAACGGGATCGCCTTCGGCAGCGAGATCGCCGCCAACCTGACGGTCAGCGCGAACCACTTCAACGGCGTCGTGAACATCAACGACGACGGCAGCATCTCCTCCTACACGAACACGGTCATGCAGGAAAACTTCGGGAAGATGGCCTACAGCGGCTACCCGTGCGGGACCGTCCTCAAAGGGGTCGTCTGGAGCAAGAACGTCTGGCAGAACGACAAGTGCGGCTCGAGCGACGTGAACCTGAGCGGGGCGGCCATGCCCTACGTGAACGCGGTCGACACGAGCGCGCTCGACTACACGCTCACCGGCGCCTACGCGAGCTGGCCGGGCGAAGGGAGCGGCGGAGGGTCCTCGGCGCCGGCCAACACGGCGCTGCCTGTGATCTCGGGGTCGGCGGTGGAAGGTCAGGCGCTTGAAGCTTCGACGGGTACGTGGTCGGGTTTGCCGAGCTCGTTCGCTTACGCGTGGCAGCGTTGCTCGGCGGGGGGGACGGAATGTGGGGCG
>DATNBM010000055.1:0-16210 GCA_035571915.1 Solirubrobacteraceae bacterium
GTCGCGATGAGCGGCGGCGTGGACAGCGCGGTCGCCGCGCTGCTGATCGCCGAGGAGCAGCCCGCGACGGTCGCCTGCACGCTCGAGCTGTGGGCCGACGCCGAGAACGACGGCGAGGCGAGCTGCTGCTCGGCGCAGGCGGTGCGCTCGGCGCGGCGCCTCGCGCACTCGCTCGGGATGCCCCACCTCTCGATCGACCTGCGCGCCGAGTTCCGCGCCGGGGTCGTCGACGGGTGGCTGGAGGACCACCGCGCGGGGCTCACGCCGAACCCCTGCATCCGCTGCAACGGCAACGTCCGCCTCGACGCGATGCTCGAGCTCGCCTCGCGCCTCGGCGCCGGAACGCTCGCGACCGGCCATTACGCCCGCGTCGACGAGAGCGGCCCCGCGCCGCTGTTGATGACCGCCGCCGACCTCGCCAAGGACCAGAGCTACGTGCTCTCCGGCCTCTCTCCCGCCTCGCTGCGACGGCTGCGCTTCCCGCTCGGCGCCCTGACCAAGCCGCAGGTCCGCGCGCTCGCGGAGCGGGCGGGGCTCGCCGTCGCGCGAAAGCGGGACTCCCAGGACCTGTGCTTCCTGGCCGGGACCGACCTCGCCTCCTTCCTCGACCGCCACGGCTCGATCGCGCGCCGGCGCGGGGAGGTCCGCGGGCAGGACGGGACGGTGCTCGGGGAGCACGACGGCTCGCACCTGTTCACGGTCGGGCAGCGGCGCGGGCTCGGCCTGAGCGCTCCCGAGCCGCTGTACGTGCTCGGCACCGACGCGCCCTCCAACACCGTGACGGTCGGGCCCCGCAGCGAGCTGCTCGCCGCCGCGATCCCCGTCCGGGAGATCGTCCTTCACCGCCCCGCCGCGGAGGTCGACGGGGTCCGCGTGAGGGCCCATGGCAGGCGCCTGGACTGCCGCCTGCCGGGGGGCCTTCAGGCCGGTCGTCACGAGCGCGCCGCGATCGAGCTGCTCGCGGCCGCCGAGCGGACCGCTCCCGGGCAGCTCGCATGCCTCTACGCCGGCGAGCACGTCGTCGGGCACGGCACGATCGCTGCCTAGCGCCTGCGACGGCGCCTAAGATCACCACCGAGATGACGACCGACGAGATCCGCGAGCGCTACCTGGCCTTCTTCGAGGAGCGAGGCCACAGGCGCATCCCCTCGGCCTCGCTCGTGCCCGCCGCGAGCGACACCTCGGCGCTGCTGACGGTCGCGGGGATGCACCCGCTGAAGCCGTACTTCCTCGGCGCCGAGACCCCGCCCGCGCAGCGGCTGACGAGCTGCCAGAAGGTCTTCAGGACGGTCGACATCGACAACGTCGGAAACACCTCCAGGCACCTGACGTTCTTCGAGATGCTCGGCAACTTCTCGTTCGGGGACTACTTCAAGCAGGGCGCGATCGAGTTCGCCTGGACGCTCTCGCGCGAGGTCTTCGGCTTCCACGCGGGCGACATCTGGGTGACCGTCTTCGAAGGCGACGACGGCCTCGGCCTCGGCCCCGACGAGGAGGCGATCGAGCGCTGGCTCGAGATCGGCGTGCCGCGCGAGCGGATCGTGCGCTGCCCCCGCTCCGAGAACTTCTGGGAAGCGGGCCCGACCGGTCCCTGCGGCCCGTGCTCGGAGCTGTACGTCGATCGGGGCGTCGAGTACGGGCTCCCCGAGGACCTCCCGGGCGGCGACAACGAGCGCTTCTTGGAGTACTGGAACCTCGTCTTCATGCAGTACGACCAGCGCCCCGGCGGGCCGGGCGGCAACGGCGCCGGCTCGGTCCTCACGCCGCTGCCCGCGAACAACATCGACACCGGCCTCGGGCTGAACCGGATGGCCGCGATCCTGCAGGGCAAGGAGACGGTCTTCGAGACCGATCAGTTCGCGCCGCTGATCGAGCTCGGCGAGAGCCTCTCGGGGCGCTCCTACGGCTCCGATCACCCGACCGACCGGGCGCTTCGGATCCTCGCCGACCACTCCCGCGCGATGACGTTCCTGACCGCGGACGGCGTCGTGCCGTCCAACGAGGACCGCGGATACGTGCTGCGACGCGTTATGCGCCGCGCGATCCAGCAGGGCCTCGGCCTCGGCCTCGAGCCGGGCTTCCTGACGCGCTACTCGGCGCTCGTCCGCGAGCTGATGGCGGGGAGCTACCCCGAGCTCGCCGAGCAGGCCGAGTCGACCGACATGTGGCTCGCCGCCGAGGAGGAGAGCTTCGGGCGCACGCTCGCGCAGGGCATGGCGACGCTGAGCGACCACATCGAACGCGCCCGGGAGGACGGCCATGGCGCGATCGCCGCCGAAGAGGTCTTCCGGCTGCACGACACGTTCGGGTTCCCGCGCGAGATGACCGAAGAGCTGCTCGCGGAAGCGGGCCTCGGCATCGAGGGCGACTTCGAGGAGCATATGTCGCGCCAGCGCGAGCGGGGCCGCGTCGCGGCGAGCGGCAGCGGGACCGTCGTGGCGTCGGGCTACAGCGAGGAGGCGCTCGGCGAACTGCTCGCGCAGAGCGACCAGACCCGCTTCACCGGCTATGAAACCCGCGAGCAGGAGACGACGGTCGGCGCGCTGAAGGACATCGGCGGCGACGGAGACAGGCGCCGGCTGCTGGTCAAGCTCGCCGAGTCGCCCTTCTACGCGCCCGGCGGCGGCCAGGTCGCGGACACCGGCACGATCGAATGTGAGGACGGCGACTGCCGGGCGCGGGTCACCGACGTGATCCGCCGCGGCGAGGACCAGCTCGTGCAGGTCGAGCTCGAGCGCGGGGAGCTGCGCCCAGGCGAGCACGTCCACGCCCACGTCGACCCGCGCACCCGCCACGCCACCGAGGCCAACCACACCGCCACGCACCTGCTGCAGGCGGCGCTGCGCGAGCGCCTCGGCAACCACATCCGCCAGGCCGGCTCCTACGTCGGGCCCGACAAGCTCCGCTTCGACTTCAGCCACGGTCAGGGCCTGACGCCCGAGGAGCTGCGCGACGTCGAGGACCGCGTCAACGAGTGGATCGCCCGCAACGACCCGGTCCGCGCGATCACGACCACCCTCGACGAGGCCCGCGGGCTCGGCGCGATGGCGCTGTTCGGCGAGAAGTACGGCGAGGTGGTGAGGATGGTCGAGGTCGGCTCCGGGGAGTACTCGCGCGAGCTCTGCGGAGGGACGCACGTGCACAGGACCGCGGAGATCGGCCCGTTCCGGATCCTCTCCGAGACCTCGAGCTCGGCCAACGTGCGGCGCATCGAGGCGGTCACCGGTCCCGCGGCCGTTGAGCTGCTGAGGATCCACGACGGGATCCTCGGCGAGGTCGCGGGCGAGCTGCGGGCTCGCCCCGAGCAGGCGATGGTCGCCCTCCGGCGCCTCGTCGAGGAGCGCAAGCGCCTGGAGAAGGAGCTCTCTCGGGCCGCCGCCGGCGGCGGCGCCGGGGCGGGCGCGGAGGAGCTCGCGGCCGCCGCCGTCGAGGTCGACGGCGCGACGGTGCTCGCGAGCGCCGTCGAGGTCCCCGACGCGAAGGCGCTGCTCGATCTGGTCGACCGTGTGAAGGGCAAGCTTCCCGACGCGGCGATCCTGCTCGGCACGGCCGCGGACGGGCGCGTGCACCTCGTCGCGAGCGTCGCGCCGGATCTCGTCGGTCGCGGCGTGAAGGCCGGAGCGATCGTGAAGGTCGCGGCCGAAGTCGTCGGGGGCGGCGGCGGGGGGCGCGACACGATGGCCCAGGCGGGCGGCCGCGACCCGGAGAAGCTCGGCGAGGCGATCGCCGCGGGCGCCGCCGCGATCGAGGCGGCGCTGAGCGCTTGAGGGTGCTCGCCCTCGACTACGGAAGCGCGCGCTGCGGCTGCGCGATCAGCGACCCGACGGGGACGATCGTGACGCCGATCGAGACCGTCGAGAAACCCGCCACCAAGCGTGGCATGGCGCGGCTGCGCGAGCTCGTCTCGACGCGCCGCCCTGAGCTCGTGCTGGTCGGCCTCCCGCTGTCGCTGTCGGGGTCGGACACCGCCCAGACGCGGGAGGCCCGCGACTTCGCCCGGCGCCTCTCCGACGCTCTCGCCGACGGGGAACAGGGGGTCCCCGTCGAGCTCTACGACGAGCGCTTCACGACCCGCCTGGCGCAACGCTCCGGCGGAGGGCCAGGACGGCCTCGCAGCTCGGAGGACTCCCGCGCCGCCGCGCACCTGCTCGAGAGCTGGCTCGCGGCCGGTTCGCGTTAGGGTCCAGGGCCTTGTCGCGCGATCGATCACGCCCGGAACGCACGAGCGAGGAACGCGAACGCGACCGCCTCGAGCGCGAACGACGTCGGGCGGAACGCGAAGGCGTGCCGCCCCCCGAGGCTCCGTTGGCGGACGCGGTGCCTCCGCCGCCGCCCGACGACCCCGCCGATCCGCTCGGCTTCGAGGAGCCCCCGCACCTCGAGGCCCCCGACGAGCAGCCCTTCGCCGAGCCGCTTCCCCCCGCCGACCCGGACGGGCTCGAGCCTCCCGCGCTTCACGAACATCCCGATCTCGAGCCGACGGCTGAACCGGCGGGGTACGAGCCGCTCGCCGAGGGTCACGACGAGGCCGATCTCACGCCGGCAGTGGAGCCCTCCCCGGCCGAGCCGATCGCGTCAGAGCCGCCCGCGCTGGAAGCGGCCCCGGCGGAGCCGCCCACGCATGAGCCCGGCGCTGTCGACCCGCAGGCCGAAGAACACCCTGCGACAGAACGGCACGATGAAGGGCTCCATGCATCTGAGCAGCACCCGGAAGGGCTCCATGCACCTGAGCAGCACCCGGAAGAGCTCCATGCCCCTGAGCAGCACCCGGAAGAGCCCTCCCAAGAAGAGCCCCTTCCGTCGGAGCCCTCCCAAGAGGAGCCCCCTGCGCCCGAGCCTCCCCTCGAAGAGCCTCCCGCGCCCGAGCCGGTCGTCCTCGATCGCCCCGCCGAGGCGCGCGGCCGAGTCCGCCGCGGCCGCCACGTCGATGACCCCGAAGCGACGCAGGGCTATGAGATCCCGGGACTGCCTCCCGACGACCCGGCGCCCGCGCCGAGCAAGGGCCTGCCCGAGCCGCCGCCGCGAGTCGGCCCGACGGGCGCCGCTCCGGCGCGCCGCGCGTTCGCCCGCGGGGAGGCGGGCGGCCTGGGCGCGGTCGGCCCGCCGCGCGAACGGCGCCGCCGGGGCGTCGGCTCGCGGCTCGCCGCGCTCGTCGCCTTGGCCGCCGTGGCCGTCGCGGTCGTGCTGCTCGTGCACTCGCTGAAAGGCTCCTCCAAGACGAAGGCTCCGCTGGCCGTCCCCGTCATCAAGGTGCTGATCCCCGAGGGCAAGACGCGGCTGCAGATCGCCCAGATCGCGAAGGCCGCGGGCCTGAAGGGCAGCTACCGGACCGCCGCGCGGCGCTCGGTGCTCCTGAACCCCGTCACGTTCGGCGCGCCGAAGGGCACGCCGGACCTCGAAGGGTTCCTGTTCCCCGCGACCTACGACATGAACAAGGGCGCGCCCGTCTCGCGGCTGGTCGAAGAGCAGCTCACCGCGTTCAGGGAAAACTTCGGGGCAGAAGACGCCAGCCGCGCGAAAGCGCTCGGGGTGACGCCGTACGGGCTGCTCACGATCGCCTCGATGATCGAGCGCGAGGCGCAGATCCCGGGCGACCGCGCGAAGATCGCGGCCGTCATCTACAACCGCCTGAAAGCGGGCATGCCGCTCGGCATCGACGCGGCCATCTACTACGCCGTCGAGGTCTCCAAGAACATCCCGACTTACACGGGCGAACTGACCGAATCGCAGCTGCAGATCCACTCGGCCTACAACACGCGCACCCATACGGGCCTGCCGCCGACGCCGATCTCCAACCCGGGAGTCGCCTCGATCCAGGCCGCAGCCCACCCCGCGCACGCCTCCTACCTCTACTACGTGGCGGGCGCCGACGGCTGCGGCGAGCAGGTCTTCTCGACGACGCAGGCGGCCTTCGAAACGAACGTCGCGGCCTACGAAGAAGCCAAGAGGAAGAACGGCGGCAAGCCGCCGACCTGTAAGAAGAAGCACTGATGCCGCGGCTCGGCGTCCTCGGCTGGCCCGTCGCTCACAGCCGCTCGCCCGCGATGCACAACGCCGCGCTGGCCGCGCTCGGGTTCGATGACTGGCACTACCAGCGCCTGCCCGTCCCCCCGCCGCTGCTCGCCGAGACCGTGCGGGCGCTCGGCGGGTCGGGCTTCCTCGGCGCGAACGTCACGATCCCCCACAAGGAGGCCGCGCTCGGCCTCGCCGACGAGGCCAGCGAGGCCGCCCGCGAGATCGGCGCCGCGAACACCCTCACGTTCCGCTCCGACGGCTCGATCGCCGCCGAGAACACCGACGCCCCCGGGTTGCTGCAGGCGCTCGGCGTCGATGTTCGCGGTCTGACCGCACAGGTGCTCGGGGCCGGAGGAAGCGCCCGCGCGGCGGTGTGGGCGCTGCTCGGCGCCGGGGCCGCCGAGGTGCTCGTGTGGAACCGCACCGAGAGCCGTGCAAGAGCCCTTGCCGATGAGCTCGGGGCCCGGGCGGTGCCGGCCCCGGAGGGGGCCGATCTGCTCGTCAACTGCACCTCGGTGGGGCTTTACGTACAACGCTCGGCCACTGAGGATCGTGGGCTCAACCAACTCGGTTTGAGGGGCGATCAGGTCGGCGAGTACTCATATGTCGCCGATCTGGTCTATCGCTCAGGATCAACCCCGCTGCTTGCCGCCGCCGAGGCGGTCGGCGCACGCACCGTCGACGGTCTGGAGATCCTCGCCGCCCAGGGCTCGCTCAGCTTCGCTCTGTGGACGGGACGGGAGCCTCCCCCCGGCGTCATGCTCGCCGCTGCCCGCGGCGAGCCATCGGCCTGATCCCGAGTCGGGGGCGTCGCGATGAGCGAGGCCCCCCAGCCAGCCGGCGGCCCTGACCTGCACGCGATCTTCGGCATGGAGGGCGAGCAGGACGCCGCCCGCGAGCCCGTCATCTCGGTCGAGCGGCCCGACCAGGAAGCGGTCGCCGACGTCCGCCTCGACGCGCCCCCGCCCGCGGACTTCGACCCGTTCGCCCCGTCCCCGGAGACCCCCGCCGGCGAGGCCTTCGCGGCCGGGTGGGTCGAGCAGGAGGCGGCGCCGCCCGCGCCGACCGCGCCCCAGCCCCCCGCCGAGGAGGGCGGCTGGAGCGGGATCACCAGACCCTCCAAGCGAGGCTCCTCGGCCCGCTTCCTGACCGACGTGATCGTCGAGCTCGGCCTCGCCTCCCAGCGCCAGGTCGAAGACGCCGTCGAGACCTCGCGCAACTCCGGCACAGCGCCCGAGCGGATCCTGATCGACCAGGGGGCCCTGACCAACGACGGGCTCGCCCGGGCGCTCGCCGAGCGCTACGGCCTGGACCACCTCGACCTCGGCGTCTTCCAGGTCGACATGGCGGCCGCCAACCTGATCTCGACGACGGTCGCCAAGCGCTACCAGGCGGTCCCCGTCGCGTTCGCGGACAAGCGCACCCTGCTGGTCGCGATGGCCGACCCCTCGAACGTGCTCGCGGTCGACGACATCGCGATCATGACCGGCCACGAGGTGCGGGTCGCGGTAGCCCCGCCCGACGACATCGTCGGGCTGATCTCGCGCCTGGACCGGCTCGAAGACGTCGTCGGCTCGCCGGAGGAGCTGATCGAGGAAGAGGACGGCGGGGAAGTCGTAGCGCTGCACGACTCCGACGAAGACGCGCCGGTCATCAAGCTCGTCAACCAGATCGTCGGCCAGGCCGTCGAGCGGGGCGCCTCCGACATCCACCTCGCCCCGGACGGCCGCGAGGTGCGGGTCCGCTTTCGAATCGACGGCGTGCTGCAGGACATCACGACCGTGCCCCGGCGGATGGCCGCCGGCGCGGTCTCGCGCGTGAAGATCATGGCCGAGCTCGACATCGCCGAGAAGCGCCTGCCCCAGGACGGCCGTATCGGCCTGGTCGTCGACGGGCGCCACATCGACCTGCGCGTCGTGACGCTGCCGAGCGTCCACGGCGAGGGGATCGTGATGCGCGTCCTCGACAAGACGAACGTGGTCGTCGACCTCGACAAGCTCGGGATGGCCGACGAAGCTCGCGAAGTGTTCGAAAAGTCCTGCCGCGAGACCCACGGGGCGGTGCTCGTCACGGGGCCGACCGGGTCGGGTAAGTCGACGACCCTCTACGCGTCTCTGCAGATGCTCAACACGCCCGAGAAGAACATCATCACCGTCGAGGACCCGGTCGAGTACGAAATGTCCGGGCTGACCCAGGTGCAGGTCTCCAACAAGACGGGCCTGACGTTCGCGACCGGACTGCGGGCGATGGTCCGCGCCGACCCCGACGTGATCATGGTCGGCGAGATCCGCGACCGCGAGACCGCCCAGATCGCGGTCGAGTCGGCCCTCACCGGCCACCTCGTGCTCTCGACGCTGCACACCAACGACGCGCCCTCGGCGATCACCCGTCTGATCGAGATGGGCGTCGAGCCCTTCCTGGTCGCCTCGGCGCTGGAGTGCGTCGTCGCCCAGCGCCTCGCCCGCCAGCTCTGCTCCTCCTGCAAGCGCCGCACGATCATCCCCGCCAAGGTCCTGCAGGAAAGCGGCTACAAAGCCCACATGGAGCTCGAGGCGTACGAGCCCGTCGGCTGCCGGCGCTGCGGGGGCGGGGGCTACCGCGGCCGGCTCGGGGTCTACGAGGTCATGAAGATGAGCCCCGAGATCCAGACGATGGCGCTCGAACGGCGGCCCGCGGAGGAAATCCGCGACCTCGCCGTCAGCCAGGGCATGATCAGGCTGCGCGACGACGGGCTGCAGAAGGTGCGGATGGGTCGCACCTCGATGGCCGAGATCGCCCGCGTGATCGGCAGCAACTGAGCGCGCCGCCGGCCCGAGCCCGGCTCAATTTTTCGTCCAGCGCTCACCTGCCCCTCCTGAAAACGTGTTTTCGAGCCGATAGGCCCCCATGGACATCGATTTCGCTGACCTGCTGATGGAGGTCGTCAACCGCCGTGCCTCGGACCTGCACCTCACCGCGGGTGCTCACCCGACCGTCCGCGTGCGCGGCCGCCTCGCGCCGCTGGAGGACTATCCCGAGCTCTCCAGCGCCGACACCCGGGAGATCGTCTACTCGATCCTCACCGGCGATCAGCGTCAGCGCCTGGAGACCAACTGGCAGCTGGACTTCGCCTACTCGATCCCGGGCCACGCCCGCTTCCGTGTCAACGCCTACTACCAGCGCGGGGCGATCGGCGCGGCCTTCCGTCTGATCCCCTTCGGCCTCACCTCGATCGACGACCTCGGCCTGCCGGCGACGGTCCACGAGTTCACCAAGAAGCCCCGCGGCTTCGTGCTCGTGACGGGCCCGACGGGCTCGGGGAAGTCCACCTCGCTGGCGGCGATGATCGACTCGATCAACGAGACCCGCGAGGAGCACATCATGACGATCGAGGACCCGATCGAGTTCCTGCACGGGCACAAGAAGTGCCTCGTCAACCAGCGCGAGCTCGGCGCCGACGCGCAGTCCTTCTCGCTCGCCCTGACGGCCGCCCTCCGTCAGGACCCCGACGTGATCCTCGTCGGCGAGATGCGCGACCTGGAGACGATCTCGACGGCCCTGACCGCCGCCGAGACCGGCCACCTGGTCTTCGCCACCCTGCACACGCAGGACACCGCCCAGACGATCGACCGCATCATCGACGTGTTCCCGGCCCACCAGCAGGGCCAGGTGCGCGTGCAGCTGTCGGTCGCTCTGCAGGGGATCATGACCCAGCAGCTGCTACCCACCGCCGACGGCTCGGGACGGTGCGTCGCGTGCGAGATCCTTGTCCCGACCCCCGCCGTGCGCAACCTGATCCGCGAGGGCAAGACCCACCAGATCTACTCGGTCCTGCAGACCGGCTCCTCGGTCGGGATGCAGACGATGGACACCTCGCTGGCTCAGCTCGTGCGGGCCGGGAAGATCACCCAGAAGCTCGCCGAAGCCCGTTCTTCGACCCCGGAGGAGCTGCGCCGCCTGCTCGGCGCGCCCTCGCTGGCCGCCGCCTAGAGGACCAGGACCCCACCCAGCCATGAGCACCTACGTCTTCAAGGCGATCGACCTGACCGGCGGGAAAGCCCGCGGCGAGGTCGAGGCCGACTCCAAGCAGGCGGTCTCCGACCAGCTGAAGTCGCGCGGGCTGATCGTCCTCGACATCAGCGACAAGCACTCCTCCAAAGAGATCGAGCTCGCGTTCCTGAAGCGCGTCAAGGCGCAGGACCTGGCGGTCTTCTCGCGCCAGCTCTCGACGATGATCTCCTCCGGGATGAGCATCCTGCGCTCCCTCTACGTACTCGAGGAGCAGACCGAGAACAAGTTCCTCAAAGAAACGATCGTCGCGGTCCGCAAGGACGTCGAGGCGGGCCTCTCCCTCAGCGACTCGATGGCCCGCCACCCCAAGGTCTTCTCGCCGCTGTTCGTCGCGATGACCCAGGCGGGGGAGACCGGCGGTGTGCTCGAGGGCTCGCTGCTGCGCGTCGCCGACCAGCTCCAGTCCGACGCCTCGCTGCGCCGCCAGATCAAATCGGCGATGGTCTACCCGGTGATGGTGATCATCTTCGCGGTCGCCGTGATGATGGCTCTCGTCGCGTTCCTCGTGCCTGTCTTCGCAGGCGTCTTCAAACAGTTCGGCGGCGAACTCCCCGCCCTCACGAAGGTCTCCGTGCTGATGTCCGAAGCGGTCACCGGCTACTGGTGGCTGATGTTCCTCGTCACGTTCCTTGTGATCGCCGGCTTCCTGCGCTGGAAGCGCACGACGTGGGGACGCAAGCAGTGGGACCACTTCCGTCTCCACGTACCGGTCAAGATCGGCACGATCGTCCAGCAGGTCGCCGTCGCGCGCTGGTCGCGCACGCTCGCCTCGCTTACCGCCGCCGGCGTCCCCCTCCTGACGGCGCTCGAGATCGTCGGCAAGACCGGCGGGAACGTCGCCGTCGAGGAGGCGATGGAGGGCGTGATCGCCTCGGTCAAGCGCGGCGGAACGATCGCCGCGCCGCTCGCCCAGGCCCCGATCTTCCCCACGATGGTCACCCACATGGTCGGCGTCGGCGAGGAGACCGGCGCCCTGGACTCGATGCTCGATCGCGTCGCCGAGTTCTACGAGGACCAAGTCGAAGCGTCAGTCAAGGCCCTCACCTCGATCCTCGAGCCGCTGATGATCGTGATCATCGGCAGCATCGTCGGGTTCATCGTGATCTCGATGTACCTGCCGCTGTTCGAAGTTTACAACCACATCGAATAGGGCTTTCGCGCCTGCCCCGCCGGTCGTCGGGCGAGCTGTTCGACCTGACCGTGTGGATCGTCTGCCCACTCGAGCTCGCCGAGCAGCGCGGCGTCGCGCGCGATCGCGCCAACGGCGTACGCGAGGAGGACCTCGCGCTGTGGAGGGAGTGGGAGCCCAAGGAACGGGCTCACTTCGAGGCCGATCGCCCCGACATGTGGGCCGATCTGCTCTTTCAATTCGATCTCTGACGCGGCTGCGGGCCACGTCCAGCCCGCTGCCGGGATAGGCTTGCGGGCGATGCGCCGTCACCTCAGCTACGCCAACGTCGTTGCGACGCTCGCGCTCGTGTTTGCGATGAGCGGCAGTGCGATCGCCGCCAAGCACTACCTGCTCTCCTCGACCAAGCAGATCAAGCCGAGCCTGCTCAAGCAGCTGCGCAAAGCCGGCCCGCGCGGGCCGGCGGGGCCGGCCGGGACCCCAGGCGGCGCAGGTCCGACGGGGCCGAGCGGCGCGACAGCCGGCACGGCGGTTCCAGACCAGTCGGGCGAAGCGATCCTGACCGACGCCGCGACGGGTCTGAGCGTCTCCGAGGCGAAAGGGGTCCCCGCGTTCAGGTTGTCGAACGCCGGGACCAACGTGCTGACCGTCGCTGGGGTCGTCGAGACGCCCCTGAACACCGTCACCGCCTGGGAAGTTCAGCTCAAACCGGGCGAAGCCGCCAACTCGCCGACCAACGCCGCGCAGACCAATTATCTGGACGTGACAGTCGTCCGTGCCGGGTCGACCCTGGCAACCTCGCCGATCGTGCACCTCACGTGCGGAATCACCGGCGAAGGCGCCGGGGCGGCGAACTGCCTGGCAAGTCACTGAGCCGTCCATTCCGGCTCGCGGTCGACCGCCCGCCCCCTCGGAGTGGGCGCCCCGCCTTAGTCCCGCTCGATCCGCAGCCGCCGCGTCCCGCCGGCCTGCTCGACCGACAGGCGCACGCCGCCGTCGAGCAGCTCGAGCAGCTCATTGCCGACGAGCTCCGCGCGCCAGCCCCGCAGCGTCCGCACGTCCGGCGGCTCGGCGCCGACACGCACGGCCGTGACGATCGCCTGCAGGTCCGCCCGGGCGGCGAGCAGCTCGTAGGCGAGGCCCGCCTCGCGGGCGCGCGTGCGGACGAGCGCCTCGCAGACGGCGACGAGCGGGAGGTCCTCGGGCTTCGGCGGCGCTGGCCGCCCGCCCTGCGGCGGAGGCTCCTCGGGGCGGCGGCGGGCACGGGCGACGGCGTCGAGCAGCTCGCCCGCGCGGCGGCCCTGGGAGGCCGGGCCGATGCCGCGGATCCGCCCGAGGTCCTCGTGGGCGGCGGGTCGGCGGCGGGCGACCTCGACGAGCCCGGCGTCGCTCAGCACGCTCTGCACCGGACGGTTTGTCCGCTCGGCCGTCCGCTCCCGCCACTCGACGAGCTCGCGGGCGACGGCCCGCGCCGAGGCGTTCAGGCCGCCGACGCGGGGGAGGCGTTCGAAGATCGCCTGCGGGTCGCGCTCGTCGCTGACCAGGGAGAGCGGCCGGCACTCCTCCAGAGCCCACTCCAGGCGCCCGAGCCGGTCCAGGCGCGCTTCAAGCTCCGCCGCGAGCTCGAGCAGGTGCACGACGTCCTCGCGCGCGTAGGCGAGCTGCTCGGCCGAGAGGGGGCGCTGATCCCAGCGCGTGAAGCTCGCGGTCTTGGCGACCCGCAGGCCGAGGACCTCCGTCAGCAGCGAGTCGTAGGAGGTCTGCGCCCCGAGGCCCGCGAAGCCCGCCGCGACCTGCGTGTCGAACAGGTTCGTCACCTCGCAGCGCAGCTCCCTGCGCAGCAGCGCGACGTCCTGGCGGCCCGCGTGCATGACGACCCGCACCGCCGGGTCCTCGAGCGCCGCGGCCAGCGGCGCGAGCTCCGTCCCCTCCTGAAGCGGGTCGAGCAGCGCGATCGACTCGCCCCCCTCGGCCTGCTCGGGCACCGCGAGCTGGATCAGGCACAGCAGCGTCCGGTAGCGGCCCTCGCCCATGAACTCCGTGTCGATCGCCAGGCGCCCCGCCGCCCGGCCGCGCCCGATCAGCTCCTCGGCGCCGCTCACGGCTTCGCCCCCGGCAGCAGGTAGAGCAGCTTGTGGCGCGGCAGGCCCGCTTCCCGCGAGACGTCCGTCCCGTGTTCGCGGATCCACAGCACCGGCTTCGCGCACGCCGCGTTGACCGACGAGGCTTTGTGCGTGCAGAAGGTGCTCAGGTAGGCGTAGCGGACCTGGCCCGCGGCGATCATCCGCTTCAGCTTCCCGACGCTCGTGAACACGCGCCCGTTGTAGGTCGTCAGCACCGCGATCGGCAACGCGTCGCGGACGATCAGCGAGCCGATCTGCGTGGCCGACTCGGCCGCGACCTCGTACTTCGCGCCGTGCCGGTGGGTCTTCAGGTATTCGCTCATCGGCGCTTCCACGTCGCCCGGGATCTGGCCGACGAAGCCCGCGTCGCTGACCTTGTCGCGGATCGCCGTGACGTCAGCTTTGACCCCCACCGCGAGCACGGCGACGAGCGCCGCCGCGAGAGCGCCCGTCGCAAGCCACGTCGCGCCCGCTCCGGTCCCGTTGCGCACCGCCCGCACAGCCCCGAGCCCGATCGCGGCGACGCCGGCGAGCAGGACGACCCACCACACACCCGGCGTCCCGAAGAGCAGGCGCTCGGCGTAGTAGATCGTGACGACCATCGCGATCGCCAGCGCCCCCGTCGCGAGGCGTTCCCGCGAGCTCACCGCCCACGCGAGCCCGATCCCGAGCACCGCCGCGACCGCCGGGGTGAAGCCCTCGACGTAACGGGGATGAAGGCGCGCCATGTGGCTGAACAGGACCACGCCCGTCAGCAGCCACAGGCCGAGCCCCGCGGCCGCCGCCCGGCGCATCCGCAGCCGGCGCTCGGGCTCGCCCTCCGCGCTCGCGACCGCGAAGGCCGAGGCGGCGAGGGGCGCGGGCGCAGCCGGGGCGTTCGCCTCGCCGTCTCCCTGCGGACCCGGCGGGGGCGTCGCGAGGGCGGGCGCGACCCGCTCCTCCTTCTCATCATCTCCTCCCTCGGTCTGCCGCTCGAATCGTCCAGGGGGCCCGCGCACGCCGACGATCAGAGCCGGGATCCCGAGGATCAGGCCGATCAGGAGCTCCATCCCGAGGCGCTGCCCCGACAGCGGCCCGACGCGCGCCAGCAGCCGCGTCGGGGACGGGGGCAGGATCGGGATGTGGTCTCGCTGGGACTGCGTCGCGGTCGGGTAGACGTGGCCCGGTTCGTAGACGGTGCCCTGCGGTTCGGGCGATTTGCCGCTGATCCGGTCCTTGCCGTTGAACACGAAGGCGGCGTTCCACGCGCTGCCGTTGGTCGATCCGATCGCCCACGGCCGGTCGCTCGCGGGCGCCAGCAGCGTCGCCGTCAGCCACGCGAGCGCGACCACGACGTACAGCGCTCCCGCCGCCGTCAGCTGCATGGCCCGACGCCGCAGCGAGCCGGGCAGCCCGAGCGCCGCGAGCGCCGCGAGGCCGGGGAGCGCGACGATCGACTCGAGCAGCTTGACGTCGAAGGCCACTCCGAGCGCCGCCGCGGCCGCCAGCAGCCAGCCGGTTCCGCCCGTGCGGATCGCCCGCGCGATCAACAGCAGGGCGATCACGCAGAGCAGCATCATCACGCCGTCCATCGTGTCGCTGCGCGCGGTGATCACCTCGACGGGGAGGACCGCGAGCGCCGCCGCCGCCGCGATCCCGGCCAGCGGCGACCAGAGCCGCCGGACCGCCTCGAACAGCAGCGGCACCGCCGCGATCCCCGCGAGCGCCTCGGGCAGCTTCAGGTTCGTCGAGTTGAAGCCGAGCAGCTTGACGCTCACGACCTGCAGCCACAGGTCGACCGGCGGCTTGTCGATCGAGACGCTCGCCCCGGGCTCGAAGGCCCCGAAGAAGAAGTTGTGCCACGAGAGCGTCATGCTCCGCACCGCGGCGTCGTAGAACGGGTCCGGCGGGACTTTGCCGATCTGGGTCAGGCGCAGAGCCGCCGCGGCGAGCGTGATCAGCCCGACGATCGTCCACTGGATGCTGCGCGCGGGTGTCCTCATGCCGGGAACGCTAGTCTCATCGCCCCATGGCAAGCGAAGGCCCCGACACGCAGGATCTGACCGACGGTACGCATGAGCCGCGGGAGTGTATGGCCTGCCGCGGCACCGGACGCGTCATATCCAACCTCGGCGGCTCGCCCAGCACCGTCGACTGCCCGTGGTGCGCGGGCAGCGGCCTGCGCCCCGCCGAGATCGACGCCCAGGAGCACTGGGGGCCCGCCGCAGAGGAGGCCGCGGCCGAGCAGCCCGCCGCGGATGAGAGCGAACCTGCAGACGGTCAGTCGGCGGACGACTGACACATCGTCCAAGCTTTAGTGCACCTATAAAGGCGCTGCCCCCGCGGGCCGATGCACCGCGTGTAACAAAGGCCAGTGCCGAGGTGTCAAGGCAGAGCATCCTTCGGGGTGCGTAGCAAAGCCGGCGACTCTCGCATGCGGGGGAAGCATCGCCGAATGAGGCGGTTTGCCGAGGGCTGGCGCCCTGTAACCGGATCCTAGGAGGATCAATGCTGTATCGACTGCGCCAGCGCTCGAAGGACGAGGGTGGTTTCACCCTTATCGAGCTTCTGGTCGTGATTCTGATCATCGGCATCCTTGCCGCGATCGCCATTCCGTCGTTCCTGTCCCAGAAGAGCAAGGCCACCGACGCCCAGGCGAAGGAGCTCGCTCGTACGGCTCAGACCACGATGGAGACGTGTGCTACCGACAACAACGGTAACTACACGAGCTGCACGTTGGCGGAACTCGAAAAATACGAGCCGTCGCTGAAAACGAACAAAGAAAAGGAAGCGTTCGTCAAGACGGTGACCCCGGGTACGAACACGTACACGATCGTCGCCGAATCGACGAGCAAAGACACCTTCACCATCGCGCGTGGCTCCGAAGGCGAAATCACGCGTAGCTGCACCCAGG
>DATNBM010000056.1:0-6948 GCA_035571915.1 Solirubrobacteraceae bacterium
GTCGGCGGCGGAAGAGACGTGGTCCTCAAGGTGGACGGCACCATCGTCCGCTCCCAGCCGTTCCAGCAGCAGTATCAAGCGACCCTCGAGCAATACCGCCGGCAGCAAGGAGGCGGACGGCTGACCCGCGAGGACGAGCGCCAGCTGCAAGATCGGGTTGCCGACCAGTTCATCCAGAAGATCCTGCTCGAGCGGGCGTATCGCCGCTTCGGCATCACGGTCTCGGACGACGAGATCGTCCAGGCCGCACGCAGCTCGCCGCCACCCCAGATCATGCAGCAGGTGCTCGAGGACCCGACGTTCCAGACCAACGGTCAGTTCGACATCACCAAGTGGCAGCGCTACATCTCGAGTGCCGGCTCGGAGTTCGCCGCACAGGTCGAGCAGCTGTACCGCGACTATCTGCCGCAGCGCAAACTGGAAGAGTACCTCACGGCCGACGTCTACTCGTCGGACGCGAAGCTATGGCGCATCTGGCGTGACCAACACGAATCGGTGACGGTAGCGCTGCTCGCCGTCCACCCCGAAGACGTGCCGGACTCGCTCGCGCCGGTGTCGGACGCGGAGCTCGGGCGTTACTACGGCGCGCACCAGGCCGAATTCAAGCGACCCGCGGCCGCCTGGGTCAGCTACGTCGAACTGCCGCGCATCCCGAACGCCGCCGACAGCGCCGCGGCCCTGGCGCACGCCCGCGCGTTGCGGGCCGAGATCGCGGGAGGCAAGGCCAAGTTCGAGGACGTCGCGAAGCGGGAGTCCGCCGACTCGGGCACCGGCTCGCGGGGCGGTGACCTCGGGTGGGCCAAGCGTACCGGCGCCGGTTTCGTTCCCCCGTTCGCCGCGGCGGTGCGCCGCCTCGCCCCGGGGGTGCTCAGCGAGCCGGTGCTCACCGAGTTCGGGTGGCACCTCATCCGGATCGACGCCGCCAAGGGCGATTCGGTACGCGTTCGCCACATCCTCGTTCCGATCCAGCTCCAGGGTGCGCATCTGGACGTCGTGGATGCGCGCACCGACACTCTGGACCGGCTGGCCGCGGACCAGACCGACGGCACCCGGCTGGACAGCGCCGCGCACCGCCTGAACCTCCCGCTCGCCCGCGCGCCAAAGCTGATCGAAGGTGAGCGGCTGACGCTCGGCAGGTCCACGGTACCGGACGTGAGCGTGTGGGCGTTCGAGGCCCGACCGGGCGAGACGAGCCCGGTCATCGACGCGGCGCGGGCGAGCTACGTCTTCCGGCTCGATTCGCTCGAGGCGGCCGGCGTGCCGCCGCTGGCGAGCATCCGTGCCCGAGTGCTCGGCGCGGCACGCTACGAAAAGAAGAAGACCGTGGCGCGGCAACAGGCGGAGCAGGCCGCCGCGGCGTTGCGCGACGCGGCCGATCTCCTCGCGGCCGGCCGGGCGCGGGGGAACCGGGTCGAGAAGCTGGGCCCGTTCACGCGTGTGACCGCGCCCGCGGAGTTCGCGCGCAATCCGAACGTCCTGGGAGCGGCCTTCGGGCTGCGGCGCGGTGACCGGAGTGGCGTCATCGCCGACGAAACGGGTTGGTTCATGCTGCAGGTCCTGGCCCGCGCCAGCGCCGACTCCGCCGCGTGGCTCAAGCAGCGGGACCAGCAGCGCGAGGCGCTGCTGCGGCCCGTCGAGCAGGCGCGGCTACAGCAGTTCGTTCAGGCGCTGCGTGCCGATGCCAAGATCGTGGATCGCCGCAGCGAGCTGTTCCGACCCGCGGCCGCCAGCGAGAGTTAGTCGCTCAGGCGCTTCGGGTCGCCCGACGAGAGGGGGCTCGAGGTAGGCGGCTGCACGCCGCGCGGGGGCGTGGTCGGCGGGTCGTCGCTCGTGGCGTCCTTGAGACTGCGCTTGAACTCCTTGATCCCCTGCCCCAGCGAGGATCCGATCTCCGGGATCCGCTTCGCCCCGAAGACCAGCACCAGCACGAGCAGCAGGATCAGGATATGGCTGAACGACAGGTCCCCGAACATAACGCGCCTCGCTTCAGAAGATCGATCGGGCGACGTAGTAGGCGATCGCCACGCCCACGAGCGCGAGCAGCGACACGTCGAGCCCGATCGGCCCGAGAGTAATCGACACCACCAGCAGGTCCATATGGACCGGCCCCAGCGTGGGGGTCACCGCCCAGGTGAAGATCTCTTTCGCCGGCCCCTGCGGCAGGAAGCGTCGCAGCAGCGAGTGGACGAAGCCGCCCAGCACGAAGCCGGTGGCCAGCACGCCAAAGTAAAATAGCGGCCTGCGCGGGCCTTGCGCCACGGGCTAGCTGCGCCGCTCCACGGCGTAGGCAATGCTGTCGCGCAGGGCGTCGCGCGCCGACGAGGGGGGCAGGATGTCGAGCTCCGCGTCCGCCTGCTGGGCCAGCTCGAGCGCACGCCGCCGGGCGTAGTCCAGACCCCCGGCCGCCGCCACGCACCGCACCACCCCCGCGACCAGCGCATCGGTGGGCTCGGGCGCCGCCATCAGCTCGGCGACCAGCCGGCGGTCGGCGGGCGGCATATCGCCAAGCGCCGCGATGAGCGGCAGGGTCACCTTGTGCTCTCGCAGGTCGAGCCCCGACGGTTTCCCCGTCACCGCCTCCGCTTCGGTGTAGTCGAGCAGGTCGTCGGCGATCTGGAAGGCCATGCCGAGTCGCATGCCAAAGCGGGCCAGCGCCTCCCGATACTCGGCCGGCCCCTGGAGCGCGCCGACCTCGCACGCGCCGGACAGGAGCGAGGCCGTCTTCGCGCGGATGAGCTGGTCGTACTGCCCCTCGCTGTACGCGAGCTTGTCGTGGGCTTCGAGCTGGCGCATTTCGCCGATCGTCATCTCGTTCGTCACCCGGGCGAACACGCGCAACGGCTCGCGATCGTCGAGGCGGACCAGCTCGATGATCGCCCGTGAGTACAGGTAGTCACCCATGATCACGGCGACCTGGTGCGAGAACAGCGCGTTGAGCGTCGGCATGCCGCGCCGCAGCACGGAGTGGTCGACCGAATCGTCGTGCACCAGAGTCGCGAGGTGAATCAGCTCGACCACGGCGGCGAGCGTCACCGCCCGCGGGTCCTGGGAGCCGGCCGCCTGGCTCGAGAGGAGCAGCAGCGTGGGGCGGAACAGCTTCCCTTTCATGCGCACGAGGTGCTCATTCACGTCAGCGATGATCGGGAAGTCGGCCGCAATGATGCGCACCAGTTCGTCGGCGACGCGCTCGAGCTCCCCGGCCACCGGCCGTTGCAGGTCTCGCAGCGCGATCGGAACGACCTGCTGGCTCACGTTACTTCGCCTTGGCGAGCGCCTTCGAGCGCTCACCGACGTCCCGGAATCGGATGTCCACCGCGAACACCCGGCCGTACAGCTCGCGCGCCTCTGCCCGCTTGCCCAGCTCCTCGAGCGCGCGGCCCAGCCAGTACAGGATCCCCAGGCGCTCCTGGTCACCGGACGCCGGCAGGTCGAGCGCGCGCCGCAGGATCGACTCCGCCACGACGTAGGCGCCCTTGTCGATGAAGCACACCCCCAGCGCCTCCGAGCTCCTCAGCTTCCCGTCGGGCGCCCGCAGCGCCTTCTGCAGCTCGGCAATCGCCTCGTCGAAGAGCCCCATCTCCTTGAAGGCCACGCCCAGGTCGTAGTGCGCCTGGAAGTCGCCCTCGTCGATGTTTTCGTCGATCCCCTGCTTGAAGCGCGCCAGCATCTCCTGAAAGTCCCGCTCCTCGTCCCCGGTCGGCTCCTCGTCGGCGATCTTCATCCGCGTGTCGCGCGCGGGGAGGTCGTCGTCGAGAATCATCGCGCTCAGGTCCACGAAGTCTCCCGCCTCCGCCGCCTCGTCCCGGACCTTCATCTTCGCGTCCCGAGCGGCGGTCTTGCCCTCCGTGTCCCGCACCTTCGCTTTCGGCTTCGGCGGCTCGGGCGGCGGTGTCGCCACGGGCGCGAGCATCGCGAGCGCCGCCTTGGCCCGCTCGTTGGCGGGATCGTGCTCGGCGACGCGCTTGTAGACGGCTCGCGCCTTGTCGGGGAGGTCGCTCCGCAGCAGCGTGTCGGCCAGCTCGAGGTAGGCGTCGATCAGCTTCGCCTTGTCGCCCGACTTGAACGCGAACTCGACCTGCTTCTGCCGGTGCCGCACGCTGTTGGGATCGAGCCGCAGGATCTCGTCCACCAGATCCCGCGCCTGCGGCAGGTTCCCCCGCGTCTCGAAACCGGTCGTCGCCAGGTCGAGCTCCTCGACGCCCCGTTCCCGCTCGCCCGCTTCGATCAGCGCCTCGCCGAGCGCCTGGTGCCCTTCGGGATCGTCCGGGTCATCCGCGACCCGCCCCTCGAGCTCCTCGATCGACGGCTTCGCCGGCGTCGTATCCATGTCGGCGAATACGAGCGATCCGCTTTCTTCGCCGCCCCCCGTCACCACGCCGTCCAGGCTCAAGTCGATCGCCCCCGAGCGGCGCCCGCCTCCCCCCGGTCCGATCGTCGTGCCGCCTGCGCCCGCCAGCGTATCGTCGATCGCCAGTGGTTGATCGTCGACCTCGTGCCCCGAGTCGGTCGCGCCGGTGTCGAAGTCCGGCTCGAGCTCGAGTGGCGGCACCTCCACCATGCTCTTGCGCGGTGGCGCGCCCGGGCGCTTCGGCACGACCGGTTTGACCTTCGGCGGCGCGGGCGCCTTCGGACTCGGCCCGCCGAATCGGGGGGGCGACCCGACGCCGGGCCGCTTCGGCACGACCGGCGCCACCGGCGGCGGTGCTTTGGCCACCGGCGCCTCGATTTCGATCTCCGTTTCCAGCAGCGGCTCGAGCTCTAGCGCAGACTCGGAGGAGCTCGCTTCCTCCGCCATGGTCGGCTCAAACTCCGCGGGCGGGGGGATATCATCCGGGGAGACTTCGTCCCGCAACGACGGTACCTCCGGCGCGTCGAGCTCGATGTCGCCGAACTCCGCGCTCGTGGTCTCGAACCCTTCGAGCGTCCCTCCGCCAGTCGTGGACTCGAGCCCTTCGACGAGACTCGTGGACTCGATCTCAAGGGACGTATCAGGCTCGGCCGTCACCGTCTCGAGTAGGCTGTCGGCGACGCCTTCCGGTTCGAGCGCCGGCTCCGGTTCCGGCTTCGGCTCGGGCGTCGGCTTGGGCGGGGCCGGGGGCGGGGGCGGGACGCGCCCCTTCACAGCCGGCTTGCCAGGCGGTGGGGAATCCACGTCGAGGAACACCAGGCTCGACGTCTTCCGGCTGCCGGACTTCGACGGGTCGTCCGGCGGCTTCGCCTTCGGCGGCGCCGCCGTCGACGCCGCCGGGCGCCGCTCGGGATCACCGTACATACGCAGGTGCTCTTCCAGCGTCTCGCGCAGGTGTGCACCTTCCGCCGAGATGTCGGCCAACTCCTTCAGAGCGGCGAAGGCCTGCTGGATCTTCCCCACCTTGTGCATCCGCTCGGCGTACGCGACGAAGTTCTGCTTGGCCTCGGCCATGAAGCCCTTCGAGGCATACAGCTTGGCGAGCTTCAGGTAGGTGGTCTGCCGCCCCGGCGCGTTGCGCAGCACCTTGTTGCACATCGCGATGGCGTTGTTGTGGAAGCCGAGCTCGGCGTACTTATCGACGGCCTGGTCGTAGTAGTCGGCCGCCTGAGCCGGGTCTCGGACCTTTAGATACAGGTCGCCGATGCGATTGAAGATGGCGAGGTCGGGGTTCGGGTCCCCGTCCTCCTCCTGCCCCTTGAGGACCTGCTGCCACGCCTCGATGGCCCCCTTCGGGTCTTTGGCCTCGAGGCTTCGGGCCTTCTCTTTCTGCTTCTCAAGCTTTGACATGGAATCCTAAAGATACGGACCCCGCCGAAAGCGGACAAGCGGAACCTCCTGTCCAGACGGCGGTTACGAGCTGTTCACCCATCCAGTACGCCACTTCCCGCCAATCCGACACGCCGCAGCACACGAGGTCGGCGCGAAACCCCGGCGCGATCTGGCCCCGATCCGTGGCGAGGCCGAGGGCCGCCGCCGCGTTGACCGTGACCGCGCTCACGACTTCGGCATAGCGCAGCCCCAGCTGCGACACCCCGAGCGCCATCACCAGCGGCAGGCTGACCGTGGGCGACGACCCCGGGTTGAAATCGGTCGCGAGCGCCACCGCCGCTCCCGCCTCGACCAGACGCCGCGCCGGCGCTTGCGTGCGCTTGCCGAGGAACACCATGGTGGCGGGCAGCAGAACGGCGACCGTATCGCTGGCCGCGAGGGCCCGAACGCCCGTATCGGAGATCGCGGCGAGGTGATCCGCCGAACGGGCGCCGAGGGCTGCCGCCAGCTCGGCGCCCCCCGACCCCTCCAGCTCGTCGGCATGCAGCTTCAGGGCCAGCCCGTGCCCCTGGGCGGCGGTGAGAATCGTGCGCGTCTCCGCGACGTCGAACACGCCGGGCTCGCAGAACACATCGCATGCCGTCGCCAGGTGCTCGCGGGCCACGGCGGGAATCATCTCCTCGCACACCAGCCGCACGTAGTCGGCGCGGCGGTCACGAAACTCGGGCGCGACTTCGTGCGCGCCGAGGAAGGTTGGCACGAGCGTGGCCCGCTCCGTGGTCGCCGCTTCGCGGATGGCGCGGAGCTGCTTGAGCTCGGTCGCGGAGTCGAGCCCGTAGCCCGATTTCACCTCGATCGTCGTGCTGCCGTGGGCGAGCAGCGCGCGCACTCGCCCCCGCATGAGCGCCACGAGATCGCTCTCGCTCCGCGCCCGCACATCTCGCACCGACTGCAGGATACCTCCGCCCCGGGCGGCCACGGTCTTGTAGTCCTCGCCCAGCGCCCGGCGCTCGTGGTCCTCGAGCCGGGGAGCGCCGAATACGGCGTGCGTGTGGCAGTCGACGAAGCCGGGAAACAGGACCCCGGCCACTTCCACCACCTCCCCGCCCCGTTGCACGTTACCCGTTGCCCGCCGCAAGTCCTTGTAGGGGCCCACCGCCGCGATGCGGTCGCCCTCGAGCAGCACCGTCGCGTCGTGCAGCACTTCA
>DATNBM010000057.1:0-19015 GCA_035571915.1 Solirubrobacteraceae bacterium
CGGTCGTGAACTACTCCGCGCGGGGCTGGGGCGACTCGTGCGGCGCCGTCGAATCGCGGACCGAACCGGGCTGCAAAGAAGGGTGGATCCGGCTCGCCGACCAGCGCTACGAGGCGCGCGACACGCAGTACCTGCTCGGCCTGCTCGCCGACCAGCGCCTGATCAAGCCGAAGGCGATCGGCGTCACGGGGATCTCATACGGCGGCGGCCAGTCGATCGAGCTCGCCTACCTGAAGAACCGCGTCCGGCTTCCGAACGGCGAACTCGCCCCCTGGAAGAGCCCCGCCGGCAAAGCGATGGAAGTCAAGGCCGCGTTCCCGCGCTGGCCGTGGTCGGACCTCGTCGACGCGCTCGAGCCGAACGGGCGCTTCCTCGACACGGCGATCGCCTCCCCCACGCAGAGTCGCGCGCCGATCGGGGTCGAGATCCAGAGCTACGTGAGCGGCCTGTTCGCCGCGGGCGAGGCGCAGGGGTACATCGCCCCGCCCGGCGAGGACCCCGAAGCGGACGTCGCGAAATGGTTCGCCGTGATCAACGCGGGCGAGCCGTTCCCGCTCGAAGCCGAAGCGATCGAGAACCAGATCTACGAGTACCACGACGGCTACTCGATCCCGTTGTCCGGCAAGCCGGCGCCGCTGCTGCTCGAGAGCGGCTGGACCGACGACCTGTTCCCGCCGGAGCAGTCGCTGCGCGTCTACAACCAGGTGCGAGCCACGAAGGGATACGCCGCCCTGATGTTCGGCGACCTCGGGCACAGCCGCGGGGCCAACAAGGAAAACACCGACCACGCCTTCGACGACGCGGCGGCGGCGTTCTTCGCGGCGCGGCTCGAGCACTCCGGGACGGCGCCGAAGAACGGGTCCGTCACGGCCTACACGCAGACATGCCCGACCGCGGCGCCGGCAGAAGGGCCGTTCACGGCCAAGAGCTGGACGAAGCTCCAGACGGGCGTCGTGACGTTCGGCTCGGCCGCCCCGCAGACGTTCACCTCGGCGGGCGGGAACCCGCAGACCGCGGCGGCCTTCGACCCGATCGCGGGCACGAGCGAAGCGTGCAAGACCGTGACGGCCGAAGAAGAGCCGGACACGGCGAACTACACGACCACGAGCGGCGGCTTCACGATGCTCGGGCTGCCGACCGTCAAAGCCGACGTCGTCGAGACCGGCCTCTACGGGGAGATCGCGGCACGGCTGTGGGACGTCCTTCCCTCCGGCGAACAGCGCCTCGTGAGCCGCGGCGTCTACCGGGTCGAAGAAGGCCAGAACGGGCCGATCGCGTTCCAGCTGCACGGCAACGGCTACCGCTTCGCCGCGGGCGACACCGTGAAGCTGCAACTGCTCGGGCGCGACGCGCCCTACTACCGGGCGAGCAACGGCGTCTTCTCGATCGAAGCGAGCAACGTGACCGTCAGCCTGCCGACCGGCTGACGGCCGCCGCGGCTCCCCGCGCGGAATCGACCGCTGCGGCTCCCCGCGCGGAATCGCTTCCCGCGCGGGGAGCGCCTCGGCCGCTAGCGCTTGTTCACCACCAGCGACAGCGCGGGCGTGCCGGCCCCCGCCAGGTGCCCGTCGCCGGCCCACGCGGCGACGAACTCGGTGCTCGCGTAGATGCCCGCGAGCGTCAGCGAGAAGGCGCCGTTCGCAGCGACCGTCACGGTTCGCTTGTGCCACACGCTGCGCCCCGGCGCACGGTAGGCGAGCGTCACCGTCTCGCCGCCCTGCGCGGGGGCGAGCGTCCCGGTGAGCTTCACCCTGCCGTGCCGGCGCCGCAGCTTCGCGCGGGCGATCCGGCTCGGCCCACCCAGCTTGAGGGTCAGGTGGGAGGGGCTCGCCGAGAGCCCGCCGGAGGTCGTCTCGAACAGGCCAGCCGAGGTCGCCGCGTAGTCGACGCCGCCGCCGGCGGCGACGGAGTCGAGGTTCCCCGGCAGCGTCTCCCGGGCCCACGTACGACCTCCGTCGAAGGTGCGCAGCAGCACGTTCCCAGCGCCGAGCGCGTACCCGTCGGCGACGCTCGAGAAGGACAGGCTGCCCTGCCCGCCGAGCGCTTCGGTGCCGAGCGAGTCGATCTCCCGCCACGTCCGACCGCCGTTGCGTGTGAAGAACAGCCGCTGGCGGGAGACCGCGTAGCCGCTGCTCGCCGAGACGAACGACAGCGATTCGATCGACCCGTTCGCCAGGGGCCGCGGGATCAACCGCCAGCTCGCTCCGCCGTCGGTCGACTCGATCGCCTCATCGCCCCACACGACCATCGCGCTGCCCGCGAGCTCGGCCCCGGCGAACAGCGGGAACGAGGAGATCGCACGGCGGCGGACCTTGCCGTGGCGCTTGCCGAGCACGACCGAACCGCCGACCCGCGCGAAGCTCGCGCCGCTGTCGGTCGAGCGGCGCAGACCCGTCGGGCCGACGAGCAGCACCGTCTTTTCATCCGGCGCGAGGATCGCCGACGGCGCTTCGCCGCCGCCCGAGCTCAGGATCGCCCACGTCAGTCCCGCCGAAGAGGTCCGGTAGAGGATCCCGCTGCTGCTGACCGCGTAACCGACCGCGCTCGACGGGAACGCCACGTCGACGATGTTCGCCGAGGTCGGCACGCGCAACAGCCCCCAGCCGCCGGCCACCGTGTGCGCGACCAGCCCGGAGTGCCCGGGCACGTATGCGGACTGCCCGCCCGGCCCGAGCCGGATCGGGCCTTCGAGCGTTCCACCCAGACGCGAGGACACGGACGTCGGGAACGTTTCGCCGCCATCGCCCGAGAGCACCGTCGCGCCGCCCGAACCGACGGCGACCGCAGCGGAGCTGCTCCTGAAGGCAACCGACAGGAGGTTCTGCCCCGAGGCCGTCACGAGCGTGCCGGTCTGTCCACCGTCGGCGGTGCGCACCAGCGCGTTGGCTCCTCCTCCCGGGGCAGGCGCCGTCGCGATCAGGCAATGCTGCGCGTCGCCGCAGGAGATCCCGGTCAGGTTCGGGGCCGGCGTCCCCGCGGGAAGCGCGAGCGCGAGCTTCGTCCAGGTCGCCCCGCCGTCTTCGCTTGCGAGCAGCACACCCCCGTCGCCGACCGCGTACGCCAGCGAGGGCGTGACGAACCTCAGGTCGTGGAGCTGGCTCGGTGCGCTGCCCACCTGGACCCACGAGCCCGCTCCGTCGGTCGTCCGGTAGATCGCGCCGGTCCCGCCCCTGCCGACGAGCGCGAAGCCGTTGGTCGGCGAGGTGAACACGATCGGCCCCGCGGCGCCCCCGCCGAGCGGCACGGGCGTCTTCGGCGCGAGCGTCTGGCCGCCGTCGCCCGTCAGCAGGATCGAGCCGTCGGCCTGCTCGACGAAGCCGGTCGTCGCGCTGAGGAACGAGAACGAGGCGACGTTCGTCGCGCATCCGCGTTCCGCTTCGTTGACGGCGAGGCGGTGGAACGTCCCGCCGCCGTCTGTCGACTCGCGGACCGTGCAGCCGCCGCCGATCACGACCGTGTTGGCGTCGACCTCCTGCAGCAGGGTCAGCTCGGCGGTCGTGCCGCTCGCCAGCCCGACCCACGTGCTGCCGCCGTCGTCGGAGCGCAGCACCGTGCCGTTCTCGCCCGCGGCGTACCCGCGCAGCCCCTGGAAGGCGACCCGGTTCAGCGTTTCGCCCTGCGGGACTGGATCGCCCCAGGCCCACCCCGAACGGCCGACCGACACCGGCGCCGCTCCCGCCGGTGTCGGTGTCACGGCCGTCGCCAGAAGTGCCGTCAGCACCGTCACCGCGTGCGTCATCCTCTGCTTCGAGCAGCGTCGCATCATGCCTACCCCCAGCCTTCGTCGTTGTTCTGAGAAGTCGGCGCGTTCCGATCAGGCCGACTTGCAGGGCTAGAACAACTCGAGCGGGCGAAGGTTGTGGTTCTCCGCCCGCGCGAGTCTCAACGAGGCGCGATCAGACGGTGTGACTGGCCCCCGGCTCGAGCACGACGACCTCGCCGTGGCCGGCGGCCTCGACGTCGGCCTTGAAGGCCTGCGCGTCGGTCTCGATCGGCGGGAACGTGTCGTAGTGGCAGGGGATCACCTGCTTGGCGCCGATGAGCCGCGCGGCCTCGACGGCGTCGAAGCGATCCATCGTGTAGTGGCCGCCGATGCACATCAGCGCCACGTCGATCGCGCCGCCCGCGCCCTGCGCGGATTCCGCGGCGGCGCGCGCCGCCATCCCGGAGACCAGCGAAAGGTCCGAGAACAGCGCCGTGTCGCCGAGGTGGTAGATCGTCTTGCCGCCGAGGTTCACGATCAGCCCCGCGGGCGTGTTGACGCCGCCCTTCGGGGTGGTCGAGGTGTGCCATGCAGGGGCGAGCTTGACCCAGCCCCAGTCGAAGCGGACCGTGCCGCCGAGGTTCGGGTCGCGGACGTTCTCGACCCCGTCGGCCGTCAGCTCGTTGGCGATCTCGACGATCGCGACCACGTCCGGCTTGGCGCGCTGGGCGATCGCGACGGTGTCCCCGATGTGGTCGGCGTGACCGTGCGTCAGCAGCAGCGCGTCCGGGCTAAGCTCATCGGCCGCCACCGCCGCCTTCGGGTTGCCGGTGAGGAAGGGGTCGATCAGCACGCGCGTCGACCCGTCGTTCAACTCGAAGGCCGCGTGGCCAAGGAAGCGAATCTCCATCGTTACCGCCGTTCGGTCGATTTTCAGTCCGGGCCCAGTGGGCGCCGTCACCATATCTGCCCGCCGCCTGGCCGGCGCAACCCCGGCGATCGCCCTCGCCGCCGTGTGCGCCGCGATCTGCGCAGCGCCGGCTGACGCTCCGGCCGCCGCGGCCTCCTGGTCTAGGCCGGCGTCCGCGCCGTGCCCCGCGACGGGCCCTCCCCTCGTCCTCTTCCCCAGCGACAAGCCCAGCGAGCCCACGGGGCCGGGAGCCTTGCTCTGGCCGGGCGCGGCGGCGTGCCCCGGCGGCGCGGGCGCGCGGGTCCAGGCGATCGCCGAGGGCGCGACGCCGTCCGCTCCCGCCCGCCCGCGCTCGACGTCGGGCGCGGTGATCGCGCCGACCGGGCGGATCGCGGCCGCGAGCTCGCCGCACGGGCAGATCGCGATCTCGGGCGCCGATCCCCGCGACCCGAGCGGCGAGCTGCTCGTGCAGGGACGGTCCGACGGACGCTTCCGGGCGCTCGTGAAAGGCGGCCCGCTCACCCCGCCCGGCGTGCTCGCGACCGCCTACCTGGGCGACCTCGCGCTGCTCGCGCCACTCAGCGGCGGAGGGGGCGCGATGGCCGTCCGTATCGAGCGCTGGTTCGCGAACGGGCTCGGCGACCAGCTTCCCGCCGCGCCGCGCGCCGCGGGCACGATCGCCGCGGCGACGATCGCGATGGACTTCCGCAGCGACGCGATCGCGGCCTGGGCGCGGCGCGGCTCGGTGTGGGTCGCCGACCTGCCCGCGCACGGACGTCCGCGGCCGCCCCGCCGGCTCGGCCCGGCCGGCTCGCTGACGCGGATCGTCGCGCTGCTCAGCGACGACAACCGCGGCATGGTGATGTGGTCCGCGAGCACCGGAGCCACGACCAGCGTGTGGCTCGACTACTCCCAGACGGGTCCCCGCTTCGGCGCGCCCCAGCTGCTCGAGCGCTACTCCGACCCGGGCTCCGGGCCTCCGCCGGCCGGCTCCCCCTCGCTGATCCGACTCAGCTCGGAGAGCGTGATGAGCGCCTGGGCGGGAGTCGAAGGGGGCCGGTGGGTCGTGCGCACGGCCCCGATCGACCAGCACGGCCTGCGAACCGTCTCGACGCTCGCGGCGCCGAGCGGCGACGCGCTGCTCGAGGCTCTCGCCCCGGGGCCCGACGGGGACGCGGTCGCGCTGTTCGGCGAGCCCATCGGCGCACTGCCCGCGATCGAGGACCTCTCCGGCGCGCCCGCGCCCGACCCGGCGGGCGATCAGATCCTGCTCGCCGCGCGCGGCAGCGAGGCCGCCGGACGCACGCTGTTCGCCGCGCCGGAGGCGGTCGCGACGATCCCCGCGGCGAGCGTCGCGACGCTCGCGATCGAGCCGGGCACCGATCGCGCCGTCGCCGCCTGGGAGGGTCCGGGCGGCGTCGTCGAGTACTCGGTTCGGACTCCCGGAAACGGCGGCTGAGCTCGCCCGCGCCCGCAGGGTGCGAGCGCGCCGGCGGCGCTTTAGGAAAGATGGTGCCCCCAGATGGACCGTGACTACGAGCAGCAGACCTTCCAGGCCGAGGACCGCCACTGGTGGTACCGGGGCCGGCGTACGGTCCTCGAGCGAGCCCTCGACGGCCTCGATCTGCGCGCCGCCGACGGCGGGATGCGGATCCTCGACGCCGGCTGCGGCAGCGGCCGGAACATGGTCGAGCTCGCGCGGCGCGGCGCCGTGACGGGCGTCGAGCTCTCCTCGACGAGCGTCGAGAAGGCGCGCGCCAGAGGCTGCGGCGAGGTGATCGAAGGATCGGTTCTGGAGATGCCGTTCTCGGACGGGAGCTTCGACCTCGCCGTCTCGCTGGACGTGATCGAGCACCTCGAGGACGACCTCGGAGCGCTGCGAGAGCTGCGCCGCGTGGTCGCACCCGGAGGGGCGCTGCTCGTGACGGTCCCGGCCTACCAGTGGCTGTGGAGCGGACACGACGAGATCAACCACCACCACCGCCGCTACACCCGCCGCTCGCTGCAGAGCGTCGCCGAGCGGGCCGGCTGGACGCCCGCGCGGACGAGCTACTTCAACTCGCTGCTGCTCCCGGTCGCGATCCTGCTGCGGGTGCTGGACCGCTTCAACCGCAAGACGACCGAGTCGAGCCTCGACCTGTGGGTCCCCCCCGAGCCCGTCAACCGCGTGCTCGAGCTGCCGCTGATACTCGAGGCCGCGATGATCGGCGCCGGCGGAAGGATCCCGGCCGGGCTCTCGCTGCTCAGCGTCTTCCGGTGAGCGTCCGCGGCATGCAGGCACCCGCAGCCGGAAGCTGAACCGACCGGTTCAGCGTTCGTCGAAGCACCGGCCACTCGGACGCCACGCCGGCTCGGCCCGCGCGCAATGCTGAACCGAGCGGTTCAGCGTTCGTCGAAGCACCGGCCGCTGGGACCCCACGCCGCCGGCTCAGCGCACCGGTTCGGGCTCGTGCCTGAACGTCCAGGCGCGGTTGACGAGGAACGTGCTGACGGTCACCACGACCGTCGCGAACGCCTGCCCGAGGAGCTCGTCCAGCTTCGCGTCGTGGACGAAGACGTAGAGCAGACCGAGGTTGATGCCGAGTCCGCCGCTCTGGACGACGGCCCAGCGCACGGGCGTGAGCGCGTCGCCGACGTGGCCGGCGAAGGTCCAGCGGCGGTTCAGCAGGAAGCCGTTGACGGCGCCGACGACGAATCCGATCGCCGAGGCCGCGATGTACCAGACGCCGAAGACCTTCAGCAGCAGCGTGTAGACGAGGAACGTGAGCAGCGTGTTCGAGACGCCCACGATCCCGAACTTGACGAACTGCACCAGGACGACCGGCACGTGCAGGCGCCGCGCGACCGCGACGACCTCGGGGTCCCGCTCCGGGTGCTCATCCGTCGTCTCATTCATGCTCAACAAGGATGAACGATAAATTGAGGGTTGGCTTAAGGATCTCCGCGAGCATGTCGGGGCCTGAGCAGCAGAACGCCCCGAGCGGGCACAATTGAGGCCATGCCGGACACCGCACCACGCACCCCGACCCTCCTGAGCCTCGTCGCTCCCGTCTACGACGAGGAGCTGCTGATCGAGGAGTTCGTCGCCCGCGCCACCGCCGCGCTGGCCGACTTCGACTTCGAGCTGGTGCTCGTCAACGACGGCAGCAAAGACTCAACGCCCGATCTCCTCGACAAGATCGCCGGCAACGACCCGCGCGTGCGCGTGATCCACCTGTCGCGCAACTTCGGCCACCAGGCCGCGCTCACGGCCGGGCTCGAGCACGCCGTCGGCGACGTGGTCGCGATGATCGACGCCGACCTGCAGGACCCGCCCGAGCTGATCCCCGACATGGTCGCCCAGTGGAGCCAGGGAGCCGACGTCGTGTACGCGGTGCGCGAGCAGCGCGAAGGCGAGACGGCGTTCAAGCTCGCCACCGCCTCGTGGTTCTACAAGCTCTTCGACAAGCTCGCCCAGGTCGACCTGGAGCCCAACTCGGGCGACTTCCGGCTGCTCGATCGGGGCGCCCTGAACGCGCTGCTGGCGATGACCGAGCGCTCGCGCTTCCTGCGCGGGATGACGGTCTGGATCGGCTTCAGACAGACCGCGATCTCCTACCAGCGCGACGCCCGCCACGCCGGCGAGACGAAGTACACGCTGCGCAAGATGCTGCGCTTCTCGCTCGACGCGATCGCGTCCTTCTCCCACCTGCCGCTGCAGCTGGCGACCTACGTCGGGATGCTCTCGGCGGGGCTCGCGTTCATCGCGATCCCGGTCGTGATCGCCCTGCGGATCGCGGACTCATACCTGCCGGGCTTCGGCTCGATCACGATCGCGATCCTGCTGCTCGGAGGGATCCAGCTGATCGCGATCGGCGTGATCGGCGAGTACGTCGGGCGCATCTACGACGAGGTCAAGCACCGGCCCCTGTACATCGTCCGCGAAGAGCTCAACCATCCCTCCGCCTCGGGCCGCGCGGCGATCGTCCCGCCCGCCCGCGCGGGGCTGGCCGCCCGCGCCCCCGAGCGCGTCGTCTAGGCGCTCTCTCTCCGCCTGCGCCCGATCGCCGGACCGCGACCCTCACGGCCGCGACGTGTTGAGATGAGGCGATGCTGCGCCTGCGCCTCCTGCTGACGGCTCTCGCCTCCGTGCAGGTCGCGAGCTGGCTGGCGCCGGCGGGCGCGCACGCCGAAAGCTGCCCCGGGGTCCCCGTCGACGGGTGCCCGTACACCGCCGTGGCGCAGATCGGACATCGGGCCGAAGGCGTGCTCCGCTTCCCCGAGGCGGTCGCCGTCGGCCCCGGCGGCGACGTCTACGTCGCCGACCAGCTCAGCTACACGGTTCAGGAGTTCAGCCCCGCGGGAACGCTCGAGAACCAGTGGGGCTCCTTCGGCGGCGGCCACGGCCAGTTCGGGCCGATCGGGGGGATCGCGACCGACCCTGCGGGGAACGTCTACGTGGTCGACTCCAGCCACGACCGGATCGAGAAGTTCACCGCGGCGGGAGCGTTCATACGCGCATGGGGACGTCACGGCAGCGAAATCGGCCGCTTCAGCTTCGGCTCCTCACAGGACCCGACCAAGCCGCCCGGAGGCGGGATCGCCGTGACCGCCACCTGGGTCTACGTGGCCGACAGCGGCAACAACCGCATCGAGCGCTTCAACCTCGAAGGCGGCGAACCGACCGCCTGGGGGACGAAGGGCAGCGGCCCCGGGCAGTTCGGATACCCCCGCGGCGTGGCCGCCAACGCCTCCGAGGTGCTCGTCGCCGACGACGACAACCACCGCATCGAGCAGTTCAGCCCCGAAGGCGCCTACGAGTCCAGCGTCGGCAGCTACGGGACGGGGCCTGGCCAGTTCGGCTTCCCCTACGGCGTGGCGCTCGACGCCGCCGGCAACGCGTACGTGGCCGACGACATCAACCATCGCGTCGTCAAGCTCAGCCCGCAGCTCGCGTTCCTCGGAGCCTGGGGTGGCTTCGGCACGAAACCCGGACAGCTCGCGTTCCCGCGCGCGATCGCCAGCGACCCCGCGGGCAACACCTACGTCGCCAACACCGCCAACAACCGGATCGAGGTCTACGACCCGAACGGGGTCTTCCTGCGCACGATCGGCGTCAACGGCCGTGGGCCGGGCGAGATGATCGCGCCGCGCGGGCTGGCCGTGGACCCGACCGGGCGGCTGCTCGTCGCCGACACCGACGCCTCGCGGGTCGAGCTGTTCGCGCCGCTGAGCTACGCCTTTGCCGGCCAGTGGACGCTCGCCACGGGCCGCAGCCTCGCGCTGAACCGCCCGACCGGGGTCGGCGTGGACCCGGCGGGCTCCGTCTACGTGGGCGACGTCGCCGGCAACGCGCGGATCGTCCGCTTCTGGGGCGACGGCACCCCGCTCGCGGAAATCGGCGGCCCGGCGGCCATCGGCGGCGCGGCGCTCGCCGGCAGCGCGGCGATCGCCGTCTCGCCCGTCAGCCGCTACGCCTACGTCGCCGACAGCGCCCACAACCGGGTCCTCGTCTACAGCCCGGAAGGCGCGCTGCTGGCGCGCTGGGGGGCGGGCGGCGGCAACGGCGCGGCGGGGAGCGGGCCCGGCGCCTTCGCGAGCCCCCAGGCCGTCGCGGTCGACCGGGCGGGGGACGTGCTCGTCGCCGACACCGGCAACGATCGCGTCGTGCGCCTGGACCCTTCCGGGAACACGATCGCCGAATGGGGGGCGCCCGGCACGGCGGCGGGGCGGTTCCACTCCCCGCGCGGGATCGGCGTCGACGGAGCCGGCGACGTGTTCGTCCTCGACGGCGAAAACAACCGCGTGCAGGCGTTCGACGAACAGGGGCGGTTCCTGTTCCGCTTCGGCAACCGCGGGACCGGCCCCGGCCAGCTCTCCCAGCCGGCGGCTCTCGCCGTCGGCTGCGAAGGCAACGTGTTCGTCGCCGACACCAACAACAACCGCATCCAGCGCTTCGAACCCGTCTCGCGCCACGGGGCCGGCTGCGTGGCGCCCACCGCGTGGCCGCCGCCGCTGGACGTCGCGCCGGTCCTCACGGTGAGGCTGCTCAGGCGCACCGGCGTGCTGGCGCACCGCGGACTCTCGATGGCGGTGGCCTGTCAGCGCGGCTGCAAGGTGCTGATCACGGCGACGCTCGCGCCCCGCGCCGGCCGACGCAAGGCCGTCCGGCTGATCGCGCTCGCGCGCAGCCTCCCGGCCGCCCGTACCGGTCACGTCCGCATCCGCCTCGGCGCCGCGGCGCTGCGCCGCCTGCGCGCCGGGCTCGGCTCGCGACGCGGCCTGCGCGCCCGCATGACGGTCGCCGCGGAAGGCCCGACCGGACGCCGCACGACCCTGCGTCGTAGCTATCTCGTGACGCGCTGAGATAATGCCCGGGATGGACGAGCAACAGGAGAACGTCGAACACCGCCAGGAACGGATCCGAATCGAGACCGAGCGCCACCGGATCGAGGGCGCCCTGACGCTCCCACGCGACGGCTTCCGCAGCCGCGTCTCGGATCTGCTGAACGCCTCCGAGCGCGACTTCATCACCCTCACCGAGGTGACGGTCGCGCCCCTGGAGGGCGGTCCGGTCGAACTGCACGCCTACCTGTCGCTGGCGCGGCGCCACATCGTCTTCGCCGTCGAGGCGCCCGAGCAGGCCTGAGCCGCGGGGGGCCGGCACGGAGCCGCCGGCCGACTCCCGCCTTCTGACAGACTTACCCGCCTGATGACGACCGTCCGCGAGGCCGCCCTGGATCTCTTCCGGGCGCACGAGATGACGACGATCTTCGGCAACCCCGGCTCGACCGAGCTGCCGATGCTCGCCGACCTGCCCTCGGACTTCCGCTACGTGCTCGGCCTGCAGGAGCTCGTCGTCGTCGGCATGGCCGATGGATACGCGCAGGCGACGGGCCGCGTGACCCACGTCAACCTCCACACCGCGCCCGGCGTCGGCAACGCCGTCGGCGGCATCTTCAACGCCCAGTCGAACAAGTCGCCGCTGCTCGTCACCGCCGGCCAGCAGGTCCGCGCGCAGATCACGATGGAGGCGAACCTGACCAACCGCGAACCGACCTACGGGCCGCAGCCCTACGTGAAGTGGAGCCACGAGCCCCCGCGCGCGCAGGACGTCCCGGCGGCGCTCGCGCGCGCCATCCATCACGCCTCGCTGCCGCCCCGCGGGCCCGCGTTCGTCTCGATCCCGATGGACGACTGGTCACAGCCCGCCGACGAGCAGACGCTGCGCCACACGCTCGCCCGCCGCGTCGACGGCCGCGCCGTCCCGGACCCGGCGCGGATCGAGGCGCTGGCACAGCGGATCTCAGCGGCGCGAAAGCCCGTCATGATCGCCGGCCCCGACATCGAAGCGGCCGGCGGCTGGGAGGACGCCGTCGCGCTGGCCGAGCGCCAGCGCATGGCCGTGCTCGCGACCCCCGCGACCGGAGGCGGCAAACTCGGCTTCCCCGAGAACCACCCGAACTTCCAGGGCCTGCTCGCGCCCGCGATCGGGCCCGCCGGCATGCAGCTCGCCGAGTACGACCTCGTCGTGGTCGTCGGCTCCTCCGTCTTCCCCTACTACCCCTACATCGCCGGGGAGCTGCTCGCCGAGGGGACCGAGCTCGTGCAGATCACCTCCGACCCCTCCGAGGCCGCGCGGGCGCCGATGGGCGAGGCGATCGTCGGCGACGTGGCGCTCGCGCTGCGCGCGCTGAACGAGCGGCTCGACTCCTCCGAGCGCGAGCAGCCGCCGGCGCGACCCGAGCCCGGACCGCCGGCGGAGGCGGAGCCGATCAGCGGCTCGCAGGCGATGCAGGCCCTCGCGGTCGCCTGGCCCGAGGACGGGATCGCGGTCGTCGAGACGCCGTCGAGCACCGCGGCGCTCCGCAACCGCCTGCGGCTGTCCAAGCCGGGCAGCTACTACTTCTCCTCCAGCGGCGGCCTCGGCTTCGGCATCTCCGCCGCCGTCGGCGTGCAGCTGGCAGAGCCCTCGCGGCCGGTCGTCTGCGTGCTCGGCGAGGGCTCCGCGCAGTACGGCATCACCGCGCTGTGGACGGCGGTCGCCTACAAGCTCCCCGTCACGTTCCTCGTGCTCCGCAACGAGGAGTACATGATCCTGAAGTGGTTCGCCGAATTCGAGCAGGAGAAAGGCCTTCCCGGGCTCGACCTCCCCGGCCTGGACGTGGCGGCCGTCGCGAGCGGCTACGGCGTGCCCTCCCGCGAGGTTCACGGCACCGAGGAGCTGATCGACGCCCTGCAGGACGCGATCGCCGCGCAGGACGGCCCGCGCCTGGTGCAGGTGCCGTGCGCAAGCGGCATGTGGCTGGAGTGAGATGCCCGCCGGCGCGGCCGCGATCCGGCGCATCGCGCCTGAGCCTCCGGGCGAGGACCATCCGGTCCCACGCCCGGCACCCGACGCGGCGCCCGACTGGGTCGCGGCCGGCACCCCCGCGCCGCTCGCCGCTGCGCTGAGCGCCGCGCTCGGCGCCGAGAACGTCGGCACGCGCGCGCTCGACCTGATCCGCTACGCCTCCGACGCGAGCCCCTACCGGCGGATCCCGCAGGCGGTCGCGATCCCCCGCGACCTCGGGCAGGTGGCTGCCGCGATGGACGTCGCGCGACGCACCTCCACCCCGCTCGGGTTCCGCGCCGGCGGCACGAGCCTCAACGGCCAGTCCCAGAGCGACGGGATCCTGCTCGACTGCCGCCGCCACTTCAAGGACGTGCAGATCGAGGACGACGGGCGGCGCGTGCGGGTCCAGCCCGGCGCGGTGCTGGGCCGCGTCAACCGGCTGCTCGCGCGCCACGGCCGCCGGCTGGGACCCGACCCCGCGAGCACCGAGATCGCCTGCGTCGGCGGCGTGCTCGCGAACAACTCCGGGGGGATGCGCTGCGGGGTCCACGCCGACTCCTACCGGACCGTCACGGCGCTGCGCTTCCTGCTCGCCGACGGCACCGAGATCGACACCGCCGCCCCGGACGCCGCCGAGCGGTTCGCCACTGCCGCGCCCGAGCTCGCCCGCGGCCTGGCCGAGATCCGCGACGAGCTGCGCGCCGACGCCGAGCTGGCCGCGCGGGTCGCGCGCAAGTTCGAGATCAAGAACACCACCGGCTACCGCCTGTGCGCGTTCCTCGACGCCGACGAGCCGCTGGAGATCTTCAGGCGCCTGCTGATCGGCTCCGAGGGGACGCTCGGCTTCATCGGCGAGGCGACCTTCGAGACCGTCGAGCTGGGCCGCCACACGACCCTCTCGCTGACCTTCTTCGAGGACATCGCGACCGCCGTCTCGGCCGTGCCCGAGCTCGTCGCCGCGGGCGCGAGCGCCACGGAGCTGATGGTCGCCCCGACGCTGATCGCGGCGGCCTGGAACATGCCCGGCACGCCCGAGCGCTGGAAGGAGCTGCCGCCGGACTCGGCCGTGCTGCTGGTCGAGTTCCGCGCCGAAGAGCCGGCCGAGCTCGACGAGCCCGAGCGGGCGGCGCTCGAGATGCTCGCCGCGCGCGCGCCGATCGACCCGCCGCGGTTCACCCGCGAGCGCGAGGAGGTCGGGATGCTCTGGCACGTGCGCGAGGGCATGCAGGGCCTGCTCGCGGCCGTCCGCGGCCCCGGCGTGTCGCTGATCATCGAGGACGTCTGCGTACCGCCGCAGCAGATCGCGCAGGCCGCCGCCGACCTGCAGGAGCTGCTCGGCAGGCACGGCTTCCTGACCAGCCTCGCCGGGCACGCCTCGGCCGGCAACCTGCACTTCCTGCTCACGCCCAACTTCGCCGAGCAGGCCGACCTCGACCGCTACGAGGCGTTCATGGGCGAGCTCGTCGAGCTGATCGTCGACCGCTACGACGGGTCGCTGAAGGCCGAGCACGGCACCGGCATCAACATGGCCCCGTACGTCGAACGCGAGTGGGGCGCGAAGGCGACCGAGATGATGTGGCGGATCAAGCGCCTCGCCGACCCCGACGGCGTGCTCGCGCCCGGGATCGTCCTCACCCGCGAGCCCGAGCACCTGAAGGACCTCAAGTCGGCCCCGCAGATCGAGGCGGTCGCCAACCAGTGCATCGAGTGCGGCTTCTGCGAGCCCGCCTGCCCGAGCCGCGACCTGACGACGACTCCGCGCCAGCGGATCGCGCTGCGCCGCGAGATGGCCCGCCAGCGCGAGGACTCGCCGGTGCTCGCGGTGCTGCTCGAGCAGTACGGCTACGACGCGATCGAGACCTGCGCGGCCGACGGGATCTGCAGCCTGCACTGCCCCGTCGGGATCGACACCGGGAAGCTCGTCAAGGAGCTGCGCGGCCGCCGCCACGGCCGCGCCGCCGAACGCGCCGCGCTCGCGGCAGCCAAGCGCTGGGGAACGGTCGAACGGGCGTCGCGGGCGGCGCTCCGCGGCGGGAGGACGATCGGCGACGGCCCGTCCGCGGCGTTGAGCGGGATCGCGCGCAGCGCCGCCGGGGCGGAGCTGATCCCCGCGTGGGGCGGGGAGGCGATGCCCGACCCGGCGCCGCCGGTGCCGTGGACGGCCCGCGAGGGCGCGGCGGCCGTCTACTTCCCCGCCTGCGTGAACCGCATCTTCGGAAACCCACGCGAGCGTCCCGCGCGCCCGTCGCTGAGCGAGGCGCTGCTGTCGGTCTCCGCGCGGGCCGGGCGGCCGCTGTGGATCCCGGACGGCGCGTCGCTGGAGGGGCTGTGCTGCGGCACCCCGTGGAGCTCCAAGGGCTTCGCCGACGGGCACCGCGAGATGGCGCGGCGGATCGCCGCCGCGATCGTCGAGTGGACCGACGGAGGCGAGCTGCCCGTCGTCGTCGACGCGAGCTCGTGCACGCTCGGCCTGCTCAGCGAGGTCCCCGAGGCGCTCGACGAGGGGTTGCGCGAGGCCTACGGCGCGGTCACGATCCTCGACTCGATCGCGTGGGTTCGGGAGGAGCTGCTCGACTCGCTGACGCTCGGAGAACGACTCGACTCGGTCTCCGTCCACGCGTCCTGCGCCGTCAGCCACATGGGCCTGACGAGGAAGCTCGGGGAGATCGCTGCAGCCCTGGCCGAGCGGGTCGTGATGCCGACGTCGATCAGCTGCTGCGGAACAGCCGGCGATCGTGGGCTGCTGCACCCCGAGCTGCCGGCCGCCTCGGCGCGCTCGGACGCCGTCGAGCTGCAGCCCGAGGCGGCCCGCGTGCACCTGTCGAGCAACCGCACCTGCGAGATCGGGCTCACGCAGGCGACCGGCGAGAGCCACAACTCGTTCCTGCTCGCGCTCGAGGCGCTGACCCGACCCGGCAACGCCCGTCGCGCGTAGGATCCCCACCAGTCAAGCCTGGGCCCGCCGGGCCGAGCGAGAGGGGATGAGCACGTGACAAGCGAGCAGAACCGCCGTCTGGTCCTGGCCCAGCGGCCGACCGGTCTCGTCGACGAGACGACGACGCGCATGGAGACCGAGCCGGTCCCCGAGCTTCAGGACGGAGAGGCGCTCGTCGCGATCCGCTACATCTCGATCGACCCGACGATCCGAACGTGGATGGACGACGCCCCCGGCTACCTGCCGCCGATCCAGATCGACGAAACGATCCGCGCGGCCGGCGTCGGCGAGGTCCTAGAGAGCCGCTGCGAGGCCTACGAGCCCGGCCAGCTCCTGTTCGGGATGGCGGGCTGGCAGGACTACCTGATCGCCGACGGCGCGGCCCGCGCGATGCAGCCGCTGCCGCCGGGCGTGCCGCCGACGACGGCGCTCAGCATCCTCGGCGTGACCGGCATGACCGCCTACTTCGGGATCACCGACGTCGGGAAGATCAAGGAGGGCGACGTCTGCGTGATCTCCGGGGCGGCCGGCGCGACCGGCTCGAGCGCGGGCCAGATCGCCAAGCTGAAGGGCGCGGGGAAGGTCGTCGGCATCGCCGGCGGGCCCGAGAAGTGCGCTTACATCGTCTCCGAGCTCGGCTTCGACGAGGCGATCGATTACAAGAACGAGAACGTCTCCGCGCGCCTGCGCGAAGCTTGCCCGAACGGGATCGACCTGTACTTCGACAACGTCGGCGGCTCGATCCTCAACGACTGCCTCGGGCAGCTGGCGATGCGCGGGCGGGTCGTGCTGTGCGGCGCGATCTCCTCCTACAACAGCGACGGCCCGCCCCCGGGGCCGAGCAACTACATCAACCTGCTGATCCGCCGCGGGCGCATGGAAGGCTTCATCATCCTCGACTACTTCGACCGCTTCCCCGCGGCCCAGGCCGAGGTCGCCGGCTGGCTCGCCGAAGGCAAGATCAAGTCCTCCGAGCACATCGTCGAGGGCCTCGAGAACGCCCCCGACGCCCTCAACCTCCTGTTCAGCGGGGGGAACACGGGCAAGGTGATCGTGAAGGTCTAGAGAGACGGGGTGGGGGCGCCGGCTAGCAAGAAGAACCACAGCAGGAAGCAGAGCACGGCGAGATAGACGCTGACCATCACGACGCGCTCGAGCGGCGTGATGCCGGCGCCGTAGCCGGGGTTCTCGATCCCCTCCTCGCCGCTCATCGCGCGCAGCCAGGGCAGGCGGCGTTCGCCGGCCTCGCGGCCCGTCAGCCGGTCGTATGAGGCGCTCAGCCAGGTGAGCGCGAGCGCCATCGTGAAGACCTCGACGGCGAGCACGATCACGACGACGAAGACCGCCTTCATGCTGAGGACGGTCTGCCCGACGACCTGCGAGCCGACCCACAGCGCGATCAGCGGCGCCCCGGTCCAGAGGTTGATCGAGAGGAAGGCCGTCGCGGCGACCATCGCGGTGCGCTTGGCGAGGTCCCCGGGCGAGCGGGGCGGGCGGGGGCGGTCTTGCGTCGGGGCGCTCACGGCAGCAGCAGGCACTCCATCGTCCTCCAGACCGGATCGAAGCCGAGCCGCCCGTAGAGCTCCTTGGGGCGGTCCTCGTCGTCGGCCACGATCCACACGTCCCGCGCGCCGGCCGCCGCGAGCACCGCGGCGCGGGTCATCGCCGTGCCCCGCCCGCCGCCGCGACGGTCGGGGTGTACGTAGACCTGGGTGACCTCCGCCCCCTCACCCGAGTGCTCGAGCTGCGCGAAGGCGATCGGCTCGCCGCCCTCGCGGACCGCCAGCACGCGCACGCCGCGGGTCTCCGAGACCTCGCGGGCGGCGATCTTGAAGCGCTCGTACTCGCTGCCGTCGAAGTCCTCCAGATGCCAGGCCAGGCGCAGCCCGTCGACGGCCTCATACGGCACTTCCTCCACCTCGATCTCGGCTTCGACTTCGGGCAGCGGCCGGCGGTGGCGCATCCACAGCAGGCGCGTCTGTTTCCAGCCGAGCGCCGCCAGCTCCGCGCGGCGCGAATCGGCCGCCTCGATCCGCTCGAAGTCGATCCGGCGATGCCCGAAGCTCCCCTGCTCGCGCTCGGCGAACGCGGTCAGCTCGGCCGCGCTCATCCCCGGCTCGTCCTCGACCCGCACGACGTTGAGGTCGTAGTAGGTCGGGTAACGCGTCGCGCGCACGATCGTCCCGTGCTCCCACGGCTCGATCGCGTCACAGACCGCCGCGTGATAGCCGTGGCGCCAGGCACGCGCGCGGCGCCCGTCCTCTTCGTCGGCGCTCATGCAGCCAAGGTTACGCGCGGTCGGCCTGGCCGTCACGCGCTCCCGCGGCGCGACGCGCGTGGCGCACCCCTCTATTCAGACCTCCCTACACTCGGCTCGTGCCCTACAACCGCCGCCTCGGGCCGACCGTCTTCGCTCCCGCCGAGGACCGCTACGAGCGGATGCCCTACCGCCGCTGCGGGCGCAGCGGCCTGAAGCTGCCCGCGATCTCGCTCGGGCTCTGGCAGAACTTCGGCGACGATCGTCCCCTCACGGACAGCCGCGCGATGCTGCGGCGCGCCTTCGACCTCGGCGTCACCCATTTCGACCTCGCGAACAACTACGGGCCTCCGTACGGCAGCGCCGAGACGAACTTCGGCCGGATCTTCGCCGAGGACTTCTCCTCGCGGCTGCGCGAGGAGGTCGTGATCTCGACCAAGGCGGGCTACGACATGTGGCCCGGGCCCTACGGCGAGTGGGGCTCGCGCAAGTACCTCCTCGGAAGCCTCGAGCAGAGCCTCGCGAGGATGCGTCTCGACCACGTGGACGTCTTCTACTCGCATCGCTTCGATCCCGAGACTCCGCTGGAGGAGACGATGGGGGCGCTCGACGAGGCACGCCGGCGCGGCCTGACCCGCTACGTGGGCATCTCCTCCTATGGCCCGGAGCGCACGGTTCAGGCGGCCGCGATCCTGCGCGAGCTGGGCACGCCCCTGCTGATCCACCAGCCCTCCTACTCGATGCTGAACCGCTGGATCGAGCCGCGGCTGCTCGACGTGCTTGCCGACGAGGGGATCGGCTCGATCGTCTTCTCCCCCCTCGCCCAGGGCCTGCTCACCGACCGCTACCTCAACGGCGTCCCCGAGGACTCGCGCGTGCGGGCCGGCAACTACTTC
>DATNBM010000058.1:0-51270 GCA_035571915.1 Solirubrobacteraceae bacterium
CGGCCAGTCGGCGGGAGAACTCCTCGGCCACGTCGGTGTGCACGAAGAACCGGTTGGCGGCGGTGCACGCCTCTCCGCCGTTCCGCATCTTCGCGACCATGGCGCCGTCGATCGCGGCGTCGAGGTCGGCGTCCTCGAACACCAGGAACGGGGCGTTCCCGACGAGCTCCATCGAGACGCGCAGGACCTGCTCGGCGGACTGTTCGATCAGCCTCCGCCCGACCTCGGTCGAGCCCGTGAAGGACAGCTTCCGCGTGCGGGGGTCCTTCAGCAGCGGTTCGATCACCGCTCCCGAGCGGTGCGCCGTGATCACGTTCAGGACGCCCCCGGGCAGGCCCGCGTCCTCGAGGATCCGGGCCAGCGCGAGCATCGACAGCGGCGTCTGCTGGGCGGGCTTGACGACCATCGTGCAGCCCGCCGCGATCGCGGGCGCGAGCTTGCGGGTACCCATCGCCGTCGGGAAGTTCCACGGGGTCACGAACACGCACGGGCCGACGGGCTGGCGCATCGTCAGGATCCGGCCCTTGCCCGTCGTGTTCACCATGTAGCGGCCGTGGATCCGAACCGCCTCCTCGGAGAACCAGCGGAAGAACTCCGCCGCGTAGGAGATCTCGGCCTTCGATTCGGCGACCGACTTGCCCATCTCGAGCGTCATCAGCAGGGCGAGGTCGTCTGCCTGCTCGACGATCGCCTCGTACGCGCGCCGCAGGATCTCGCCGCGGTCCCGCGGCGCGGAGCGCGCCCACTCGCCCTGCGCCTCCGCCGCCGCCGACAGCGCCGCCATCGCGTCAGAGGGCTGACCGTCTGCGACCTCCACGAGCGTCTCGCCCGTCGCCGGGTCCTCGACGCCGAGCGTCCCGCCGCCCTCCGCGTCGCGCCACCGCCCGCCGATCAACAGCTGCTTGGGAACGGCGTCGAGCACGGCGCGCTCGCGATCTGCGCCAGTCATCGTGCAGCCCTCAACAGCTTCTCGTGGGGCGACGAGTTGAACTCCATGGGTCCTCCCATCCTCGACCGCGACGGCCCGTTCCTCGGCGTGTTCTCCAAGTAGGCAGATGCCTCTTTCCGACGCAACCTACCACCGGCCCGGAGGCTTCCCGGGCGCTCCGCCCGCGCCGCCCAGCGCGCGCCGCCAGAGGCTGCCTGCGACCCTGCTCTGCGCGCTCGTCGCGGCTTTCGCGGCAACCTCGACGGCGGCCGACCCGGCCAAGGCCGCGCCCACGCTCGTGATCGAAGGCGCGGGCGAAGGCCACGGCGTCGGCATGAGCCAGGACGGGGCGCTCGGCTACGCGCGGCACGGCGCGAGCTACACGCAGATCCTCTCCCACTACTACACCGGAACCACGATCGGCCAGGCCCCGGCCAAGGCCGTCGTGAAGGTGCTCGTCGGCGCGAAGGTCAAGCGCGTCCCGCTGGACCGCTACGTGCGGGGAGTGATCGGGGCGGAGATGTCCTCGAGCTGGCCCGCGGCGGCGCTAGAGGCCCAGGCCGTCGCGAGTCGCACCTACGCGCTCACCGACCACGCCGGGGGCTCGCGCTTCGACGTCTACTCCGACACCCGCTCGCAGGTCTACCGCGGGGCCGCCGCCGAATCGGCCGCCACGAACGCGGCGGTGGCGGCGACCGCGGGGCAGATCCTCCTCTACGGCGGCAAGCCTGCGATCACCTACTTCTTCGCCAGCTCCGGGGGCATGACCGAGTCGGTTCAGGACGGCTTCCCCGGCGCCGAAGCCCAGCCGTGGCTCGTCGGCGTGATCGACCCCTTCGAAGGCGCCTCCTCCCGCTGGAAGGTCGAACTGCCGTTCGCCGTCGCCGCGCGCCGCCTGCGGGGCCTCTACCGGGGCACCTTCCACGGCATCGAGGTGCTGCGACGCGGCGCCTCGCCGCGGATCGTCTCCGCGCGCGTGCTCGGCACGGCCGCCGCTTCGGTCGTCGACGGCCCGACGCTCGCCGGCAGGCTCGGGCTGAGCAGCACCTGGGCGTACTTCGACGTCCGCAACGGCACCGCCCTCAAGCAGGAGCCCGATCACAGCGGGCAGGCGCGCACCTGGAAGCCGGCGGCCCCGGCGCCCGGGACGAGCACCCCCACTCCCGGCAGCTCGGGCGGCGTCCCGCCCTCGCCCGCCGCGGCCGCCAGCACGTCGGGCGCGAGCGGCGGCACCGAAGCGGGTTGAGCGAGCGCCACCCCGACGCACTCCGACCCGACGCCCGGCACCCGCCGACCCGACGCTCGTCCGTCCGTCCGCGCCTGCCTTCAGGCTCGAGAGGTGGCCGGCCCGCTCCTGATCGCAGACACCCCGTGGCTGCTCTACCGGTCGTTCTTCGCGCTGCCGAAATCGATCACGGACGGCGCGGGTCGCCCGGTGAACGCCCTGCTCGGCACCGTCAACGCGCTGCTCGCCCTCGTCGACCCGCCCGCGGGGGCCGGCCCGGCGCCCGCTCCGCGCGCGGTCGTCGCCTGCACGGGCGCCGAGCAGGCCGACTACCGGGTCGAGCTCTACCCGCCCTACCACGCCCACCGGGACCCGATGCCCCCGGAGCTGGCCGAGCAGTGGCAGCGGGCGCCCGCGCTGCTCGCGAGCTTCGGCTGGACCGTCGCGGGGAGCGAGGACCTCGAGGCCGACGACGTGATGTTCTCGCTGGCCGCCGAGGAGGCCGCGGCGGGCGGGAGCGCGCTGCTGCTGACCGGCGATCGCGACCTCTACGGCGCCGTCGGCGAGCGGGTCGCCGTCGTCGAGATGCTGAAGGGCGGGCGCCACGGGCTGATCGGGCTCGAGCAGGTGCACGAGCGCTACGGGATCGCCCCCGAGCTCGTGCCCGACTTCATCGCGCTGCGCGGCGACCCCTCCGACGGGCTGCCGGGGGCGCCCGGCATCGGCGCTAAGACGGCAGCCGAGCTGCTGCGCCGGTACGGGCCGCTCGAGGACCTGCTCGCGGCCGCCGCCGCGGCCGAGAGCTCGGTCAGGCGCGACCCCGAGGAGATGCGCCCCCGCACCGCCCAGATCCTGCGCGAGAACGGCGAGCTGCTGCGCACCTTCAAGCGGATCGCGACGCTGCAGCGGATCGAGGTCGAGCTCCCAGCGGACCGCGCGACCGACTTCGCCGCGGGTGCGCGGGCGGCCGCCGAGAACGGGATGCGGCGGCTCGCCGCCCGCCTCGAGGCCCTCGCTACGGGGTGAACTTGACGGAGATCACGTCGCCGTCGGCCATCGTGTAGTCGCGGCCCTCGATCCGCAGCGTGCCGCGGTCGCGTGCCGCCGCGTAGCCGCCCGCGTCGACGAGCTCCCGCCAGCCGATCACCTCGGCCCGCACGAACCCCTTCTGGATGTCGGTGTGGATCTCGCCCGCCGCGTGCCAAACCGAGAGGCCCCGCTTCAGGTGCCAGGACTGCGCCGGCTTGGCCTCGCCCGCGGTGAAGAAGACGAGCAGGTCGAGCAGCGCGAAGGCCTCGTGGACGACCCGCTGCAGGGGCGTCTCGGCGCCGTCGGCGCCGCCGGTCATCTCGGCCCGCATCGCGGCGGCCTCCTCCTCGTCGAGCTCCGAGAGCTCGGACTCGATCCGCGAGGACACCGCGACGACGCGCGCGCCCTGCACCGCGGCGTGCTTGGCGACCGCCGCGGGCACCTCCGCGGAGTCCTCATCGACGTTCGCCACGAACAGGACCGGCTTGGCCGTCAGCGAGCCGAGGTCGCGGGCGGCGTGCGGCGCCTCTTCCGGCGCGGGCACGCCCCGCACCGGCCGCCCGGCCTGCAGCTCGGCGATCACCTCGTTCAGCCAGCGCTCCTCGGCCGCCGCCGCCTTGTCGCCGCCGCGCGCCTGTTTGGCGACACGGTCGACGCGCCGTTCGGCCTGCTCTAGATCCGCCAGCACGAGCTCCGTCTCGATCGTCTCGATGTCGGCGAGCGGGTCGACGCGGCCCTCCGGGTGGATCACGTTCTCATCCCCGTGCGCCCGCACGACATGGACGATCGCGTCGGTCTCGCGGATGTTCGCGAGGAACTTGTTGCCCAGGCCCTCGCCTTTGTGCGCGCCCGCGACGAGGCCCGCGATGTCGTGGAAGTCGATCGTGTCCCAGACGATCTCCGACGCCCCGACGGTCTCCGCGACCTGCTCGAGCCGGGCGTCCTTGACGGGCACGACCGCGACGTTCGGCTCGATCGTCGTGAACGGGTAGTTGGCGGCCTCGGCCCCCGCTTTGGTGAGGGCGTTGAAGAGCGAGGACTTGCCGGCGTTGGGCATCCCGACGATGCCGATCCTGGTGCTCACGCGAGATCCCCGCCCCGCTCTGGGCGCGGCACCGCAACGGCGGCGAGCGCCGACCCGAGCACCGCGCCCGCGAGCACGTCGGAGGGGTAGTGCACGCCCAGGTACAGGCGCGACGCCGCCATCCCGACCGCGAGCGCGTACAGCGGCGGCGCGGGCAGGCCCGTCCGGCTGTAGGCGAGCGCCCCCGCGAAGGAGGTGGCGGCGTGGGCGCTGGGGAAGCTCAACGCGGTGGTCGTGCCCTGCAGCGGCGGCAGGCCCGGGATCTGCGGCCGCGGCCGGCGCACGGCGAACTTGATCGCGGTGTTGACCGCGTAGACGCCGAGCACGGTCCGGCGCGCGCGGCGCCACGCCGGCGCGTTGGCACGGTCGGCGAGCGCGCCCGCGTAGCCGATCGCGAGCCACACGGCGCTGTGCTCGCCGAGCCGCGAGAAGCCCGCCACCGCCCGCTCGGCCGCCGCCGAGTGCCCGTGCGTGCGCACGAACAGGAGCATCCGCTCCTCGAAGCTCAGATCCGCTCGGAACATCTGCGCGGCGCGGCTCGCCCGCCGGGACGCGAGCGCGGGCCTAGCCGAAGCCGACCCGCGGCTCCTCCGCCTCGGAGGTCACGTAGACGACCTGCCCGAGGTCGATCCGTACGGGGCCGTCCTCGCTCTGGATCTCATGCCAGCCCGTGCTGCCGAGCGCCTTCTCGAGCCCCTTGAGCTGCTCCTCGGAGAGCCGCACGGCGAGCACCTGCCCGCCCTGGAAGCCGATGCTGAGTCGGGAGCTTGATGCCATCAGTGAACCTCCGCGGGTTGAACGATCTCGGTCAGCACGCCGATGCTGGAGCGCGGGTGCACGAACGCGACCCGCGAGCCCCTGATCCCGGTCCGGGGCTGCTCGTCGATCAGCCTCACCCCGGCGGCGCGCAGCTGCTCGAGGGTCGCCTCGATGTCGGTCACCTGGTAGGCGACGTGGTGCAGGCCGGGGCCCTGCTTGGCAAGGAAGCGCCCGACCGGGGTGTCCTCGCCGAGCGGCGCCAGCAGCTCGACGTGGTTCTCGCCGACGTCGAGCAGCACGGCCTCGACTCCCTGCTCGGCGACGACCTCGCGGTGGACGGCCTCGAGCCCCATCATGCCCGCGTAGAGCTCAAGGGCGGGCTCGAGGGCCTCGACGGCGACGCCGATGTGGTCGATGCGGCTGAACACCCGCCGCAGTCTATAGACGCTCGGTTCCGCCCTCCGGCGGGATCTCCGGGCGCGTGATCGGCGCCGGGGGCGCCGGGGGCGCGCCGGCGCTCGCCGCGGCGACCACGCGCAGGCCGAGTCCCGGCGCGCGCTCGATCCGCGGCACGTCGCGCATGATCTCCTCGATCGCCTCGCGCTCCAGCACCTCGTGCTCGAGCAGCTCGGCCGCGAGGGCGTCGAGCTGGGCGCGGTGCGTGAGCACGAGTTTCTGAGCGGCGCGGCGCGCTTCCTCGATCAGATCCTGGCGCTCCTCGTCGCGGATCCGCAGCGTCGTCTCCGAGAGCCTCACGTCGCCGTCGGGCGAGCGGCCCACCCCGGCGGTGCCCATCGCGTAGTCGTGAACCATCGAGTGGGCGATGTCGGCGACCTTACGCAGGTCGTCGGAGGCGCCCGTCGTGATCGCCCCGAACACGGCCTGCTCGGCGACCCGGCCGCCGAGCAGCACCGTCATGTAGTCGATCAGCTCCTCGCGCGTCTTGAGGTAGCGGTCCTCGGCGGGCAGGTTCAGCGTGTAGCCCAGCGCCCGTCCGCGCGGGACGATCGAGATGCGGTGCACGCGGTCGACCGACGGCAACAGCTCGCCGCACAGCGCGTGTCCCGCCTCGTGGTAGGCGACGACGCGCTTCTCGTGGATGTTCAGGACGCGCTTGGACTGCACGCCCGCGATCACCCGCTCGATCGCCGCGTCGAAGTCCGCCTGGTCGAGCTTCGTCCCGCGCCGACGCGCCGCGAAGATCGCGGCCTCGTTGCAGATGTTCGCGAGGTCCGCGCCGGCGAGCCCGCTCGTCTGCTGCGCGATCACTTCGAGGTCGACGTCGTCCATCGGCTTGTCGCGCGTGTGCACCTGCAGCACCCCGAGCCGGCCTTTGACGTCGGGTGGCACGACGAAGACCTGGCGGTCGAAGCGCCCGGGGCGCAGCAGCGCCGGGTCGAGCTTCTCGAGCAGGTTGGACGCCGCCATCACCACGACGCGCCCGTTCGAGGAGAAGCCGTCCATCTCGACGAGCAGCTGGTTGAGCGTCTGGTCCTTCTCGCCGGAGATGTCGGCGCCGCGCCGCCCGCCGACGGCGTCGAGCTCGTCGATGAAGATGATCGCCGGTTCGTGCTTGCGCGCCTCGGCGAAGAGCCTGCGGATCCGCTGCGCGCCGAGGCCTACGAACATCTCCACGAAGGACGCGGCGGACTGCGCGAAGAACTCCGCGCCGGACTCCTGGGCGACGGCCTTGGCGAGCAGCGTCTTGCCGGTGCCCGGCGGTCCGTGCAGCAGGATCCCCTTCGGCACCTTCGCGCCGAGCTTGTGGAACTCCTTGGGGTCGCGCAGGAAGTCGACGATCTCCAGCAGCTCCGCCTTCGCCTCGTCGACGCCCGCGATGTCGTTGAAGGAGACCTTCTGCTTCGACGTCGCCTTGATGCGCTGCGGCTTGACGCGCGGCATCGTCTTCAGGAACCGCAGCATCACCCCGATGATCACGATGAAGAACAGGACCCCGATCACGGGCTGCCAGTTGGTGGCGAAGTTCTGGATTTCGGTCGAGAGCGAGTTGTGCGGGACCGACGGGATCACGACCGTGCGCGGCGCGCTGTGGCCGGGGGCCGCCTTGAGGGCGGATTCGGCCGCGGCCTTCGTCTGGGCGTCGTTTCCCGCGTGTTTGACCACGACGCGGGTCCCGGTCGTCCCGCTCGCCTTCCCCGCCGCGGCGGACCCTCCGGTCGTGCTCGTCTTCCCGCTCGCGCTCGCGGCTTCCGTGCTCATCTATGGCCCCCTCCGGGTCGACGCACCATCCTTGGCATCGGGTTGATTATGGGGGTCTCAGGCGCCGGTGTCGAGCGATTCGCGCAACGTCGCTCTCACGTCGTCCGGGAACTGACTCCGGGTGCGTAGGTACGGGCAGGCATGCGCACCGATGAGCCGTCCTACCCCAGGATCCGCACGGCCAGGTCCGTGAACAGCTTCGTGGCGTAGGCCAGGTCGCGCACATCGATCCGCTCGTCGGCGCCGTGGATCAGCGGGGTGCCTTCGAGCAGCGACTGGTGACGCTGGGGGAAGAAGCCGTAGGCGACGCAGTCCGGGAAGGCGGTGCGGAAGTGCCGCGAGTCTGTGAAGCCGGGAAGGACGACGGGCACGGCGCGCGCGCCCGGGTCGTGCTCGGCGACCCACGCGGAGATCGTGTCCATCAGCTCGCTCTGCACGGGCGAGCGGTTGCCGACGACCTTCTCGGTGAACTCGAGGGCCCAGCCGTCTTCGGGTCCGAGCAGGGCGGCGACGTCGGCCCGCACCTCCTCCTCGCCGAGGCCGGGCGGCACCCGGCAGTCGACCTTCAGCTCGGCCCGGCTCGGGATCACGTTGACCTTCTCGGAGGCCCGGATCCGCGTCGGCGTGAACGTCACGCCGAACATCGGCGCGAACATCACCGCCAGCCGCGGGTCGGCCGCGCCGAGCCGCTCGATCGCCCCGGCCGGGTCGTCGGGGTCCTCGCCGATCCCCCGCAGGAACGCGAGCGGCTCGGCGGTGGGGCGGAGGTCGGGCTGGCGCGAGCCGAGCCGCTCGAGCAGCGGCGCCATCTTCAGCAACGCGTTCTCACCCATCCCGGGCATCGAGGCGTGGCCCGCGACCCCGCTCGTCGTGAGGGTGAAGCGGAAGACGCCCTTCTCGGCGCAGCAGACCCCGTAGCAGCGCTGGGCGCCGAGCTCGAAGACGGCGCCGCCGCCCTCGTTGACGAGCAGGTCGCAGCGAACCTTCTCGGGGTGTGTCTGGGTGATCCACTGCGCGCCCAGCTCGCCTCCGGTCTCCTCGTCCACGACCGTCACGATCAGCAGCTCACCGCGGCGCGGGCGCCAACCCGAGCGCGCGAGCGAGGCGGCGGCGGCGATCTCGGCAGCAACCTGGTCCTTCATGTCGAGCGCGCCGCGTCCCCAGATGAAGCCGTCGGCGAGATCCCCCGACCACGGGCCGTGGCTCCAATCGGCCGCGTTCGCGAGCACGGTGTCGACGTGGCCGAGGTAGCAGAGCGTCGGGCCGTCCTGCTCGCCGCGCAGGCGGGCGATGAGGTTGGGGCGCTCGGGCACGGCGCCGAGAAGCTCGCACTCGAAGCCGGCCGCGGTCAGGTGCGCGGCGAGGTGCTCCTGGGCGGCCCGCTCGTTGCCGGGCGGGTTGACGGTGTCGAAGCGGATCAGGCTGCGGAGCAGCTCCTCCGCCTCGGCGGCCGCGGTGGGGGCCGGCGAGCTCACCCTGCCGCGGGGGGCTCGGGCGGCGCCGCGAGCCCCATCTGCACGACCTCCTCGCGGCTCAGCGGGAAGTGGCAGGCGGCCAGGGTCCCCGTGCCCTTCTGCTCCAAGGGCGGGTCCTCGACCGAGCAGAGGTCCTGGGCCTTCGGGCAGCGGGTGTGGAAGCGGCAGGCCTTCGGCGGGTTCGCGGGGCTCGGCACGTCGCCGGTCAGGAGCCTGCGCTGGCCGCCGTGGCGGTTCGGGTCGGCGACGGGCACCGCCGAGAGCAGCGCGCCGGTGTAGGGGTGGCGGGGGAAGGAGTAGAGCGCGTCGCCCGAGCCGATCTCGACGATCCGCCCGAGGTACATGACCGCGACGCGATCGCACATGTGGCGCACCACGGAGAGGTCGTGGGCGATGAAGATCAGGGTCAGGCCGAACTTGCGCTGCAGGTCGCGCAGCAGGTTCAGGACCTGGGCCTGGATCGAGACGTCGAGCGCCGAGACGGGCTCGTCGGCGATCAGCAGCTTCGGTTTCAGCGCGAGCGCCCGGGCGACCCCGATCCGCTGGCGCTGCCCGCCGGAGAACTCGTGCGGGTAGCGGTTGTAGTGCTCGGGATTCAACCCGACCGTCTCCATCAGCTCCTGAACCGCCTTGCGCCGCTCCCCCTTCTCGGTCAGCAGGCCGTGGATCGCGAACGGCTCGCCGATGATCGAGCCGATCGTCTTGCGCGGGTTCAGCGACGAGTAGGGGTCCTGAAAGATCATCTGCATGTCGCGGCGGATCGCCTTCAGCCGCGCCCCCTTGATCTTCGTGATGTCCTGCCCGTCGAAGGTCAGCTCGCCCGCAGTCGACTCGAGCAGGCGCATGACGAGGCGGGCCGTCGTGCTCTTGCCGCAGCCGGTCTCGCCGACGATCCCGAGCGTCTCGCCGCGGCGCACGTCGAAGCTGACGCCGTCGACGGCCTTCACGGCCCCGACGCTGCGCTGCAGGAAGACGCCGCGCGTGATCGGGAAGTGCTTGACGAGATCCGTGACCTCCACGAGCGGCTCGCCGGGCGCCCTGTCCACGGGGACCCCGCCGAGGCCGCCCTCGGGCGGCGGTTGGGTCGTCGGCTCGGCCATCAGACCCCTCCCTCCCCGCTGCCCGCCGCGAGCGCCTGCTCCGGGACCCGTCCGGCCGCGAGCTCCGACCACAGGCGCTTGCGCTCCTCCGGTGAGAGCAGGCACGCGACGAAGTGGGTCGGTTCGCCGGGCACCTGCTCGAGGTTCGGGTCGATCCGGGCGTGGTCGGGCTGGGCGTAAGCGCAGCGCGGGTGGAAGTGACAGCCCGACGGCGGCCTGATCAGCGAGGGGGGCGTCCCGGGGATCGGCACGAGCTCCTCCGAGCGGTCGTTCTCCAGGCGCGGGATCGACTTCAGCAGCCCCCACGTGTACGGGTGCTGGGGACCGGAGAAGACCGATTGGGCGGAGGCCGTCTCGACGATCCGCCCGGCGTACATGACCGCGATGTCGTCGGCCATCTCGGCGACGACGCCGAGATCGTGGGTGATGATGATGATCGCCATCCCGAGCTCACGCTGCAGGCGTTCCATCAGCGCCAGGATCTGCGCCTGGACGGTCACGTCCAGGGCGGTCGTGGGCTCATCGGCGATCAGCAGCTTGGGGTCGTTGGCGAGCGCCATCGCGATCATCGCGCGCTGGCGCATCCCGCCCGAGAACTCGTGGGGATACTCGTCGACGCGCCGTCCGGGGTCGGGGATGCCGACGAGGCCGAGCAGCTCGACCGCACGCGCACGCGCCTTCGAGTTGCTGATCTCTTTGTGCGCCTGCAGCGCCTCGACCAGCTGGCGGCCGACCTTGTAGAGCGGGTGCAGGGCCGACAGGGGGTCCTGAAAGATCATCGCGATCTCGTTGCCGCGGATCGCGCGGAGCTCCGATTCGGGGAGCGCGACGAGGTCGCGGCCTTCGAACAGGATCTTCCCGGCGATGCGCGCGCCCTGCCGGCGCGTCAGGCCGAGCGTCGTGAGCGAGGAGACCGTCTTTCCCGAGCCCGACTCGCCGACGATGCCGAGCGTCTTGCCGGGGGCCACCTGGTAGGTGATCCCGTCGACGGCGTGGACGACCCCGTCCTCGGTCGGGAACTCGACGCGGAGATCCTCGACGCGCAGCAGCGCCTCAGCCATATCTGACCCTTGGATCGAGGTACGCGTAGCCGACGTCGGCGGCGATGTTGGCGAGGATGATGAACATCGAGGCCAGCAGCACGGTCCCCTGCACCACTTCGAAGTCCGACTGCACGATCGAGTGGTAGGCGAGCGCGCCGACGCCCGGGATGTTGAAGACGGACTCGATCAGCACCGCGCCGCCGAGCAGAACGCCGACTTCGAGCGCGAGCAGGGTGATGATCGGGTTGATCGAGGAGCGGACGCCCTGGCGGATCACGGCGCGCTCTCGCAGGCCCTTGGCGCGCGCCGTGCGTATGTAGTCCTCCTCCATCGTCTCGATCATGCTGCCCCGCATCAGGCGCGCGAACACGGCGGCGCTGCCCGCGGCCAGCACGCACCAGGGCATGATCAGCGAGGTGAACCATTTCCACGGGTCGTAGGTGAGGCCGACGTAGCTGCCCGACCCCGGGAAGATCTTGAGTTTGCCGATGTCGTTGGAGAACAGCAGCAGCACGAGCAGGCCGAGCCAGAATTCGGGCGCCGAGATCAGCACCAGCGCGCCCCCCATCGCGCCGCGGTCCCAGAGGGTGCGCCGCTTCAGCGCCGAGACGATCCCGACCGAAAGGCCCGCGATCATCCACACGACGGCGGCGCCGAGCGTCAGCGAGATCGTCGCCGGCAGGCGTTCGCCGATCAGGCTGAGGACGGACTGCCGGCTGTAGTAGCTGTAGCCGAACCTGAAGTGCAGGAACACGCCCTTCAGGTACTCCCAGAACTGCGCGGGCAGCGATTTGTCGAGGCCGAGAACGCGTTCGATTTCTTTGATCAGGTGCGGCTGCGGGTCACGTCCGGCGCGAAGCACCGCCGGGTTGCCCGTCGGAAGCACGCGGAACAGCACGAACGTCAGCCCGCAGACGATGATCAGCAGGGCCAGACCCCAGACCAGGCGACGGATCACGTAGGCGGTCACCCGCAGCTCCGCGCGCGTCGCAGGTCGGTGTCGGCGGGGTTTGTCACGTTCGGTTCATCTCGTGTGGACGGGACGCCGCCGGGACGGGGCCGGGGCCCCGCCATGCCGGCGAGGCCCCGTCCATCCGTTCGGCCGGTACCTCGCTCGTTACTTGAGCGACGTCCAGCTGTAGTCCCACTCGCCGACGTCCCAGAGGTCGCCGACGCCCTGCACCTGGCTTCCCTCGATGTTCGCCTGCTTGTCCCAGTCGAACGGGATCGACATCGCTTTTTCGACGATGTGTTCGTCGATCTTCGCCCAGGCGCTCGCGCGCGCGGACTGGCCGACGACCGATTCTGCTTCGGTCATCTCTTTTTCGAGCGTGGCGTCTTTCGCCTGGCTCCAGTTCACGTTCCCCGTGGGGTTGATGAATTTGCCGTTGAACGTGATGTTGAGGACCGTCTGCGGGTCACCGAAGTCGGCGATCCACCCGACGGACGGGCAGACGTCGATCTCTTCTTTCGGGACGTTGCAGTACTTCGCGTACATCGTCGCCGTTTCGACCAGCGTGAACTTCGTCGTGAAGCCGAGGTTCTTGAGCGTCTGGTTGACGATTTCGGCGTCCTGTTCGGCGGGGTTGCCCTTCGCCCCGACGATCGTGATCGTTTCGCCGCCGGTGTACTTGCCCGACGGGTAACCCGCGAGCTTCATGTACTTTTCGGCGACGGCTTTGTCACCTTCGGGGTGTTCGTTGAAGTCGAACTTCGGCCCCGCCAACCCGCCGGACTGTTCGAAGCCGGGGATCGTCGGATAGATGAAGTGCGTCATCACGTCGGTGACGAGCTTCCCACCGCGGGCCCTGTCCATGGCGGTGCGGTCCAGCGCCGCCCAGAAGGCCTTGCGGAGGTTTTCGTTCTTGAACGGCCCGTGCGCGTTGTCCACGCCGATGTAGTGCGAGCCGGCACCCGGAGAGATCTCCAGCTGGCTCTTGTATTTTTCGGCCGCCAGTCGGACGTTGGACTGAGCCGGCGGTTCGTTCTCGACGATGTTGGTGCCTTCCAGCACCTGCTTGCCGATCACCGAGTTCGTGCCGCCGATCTTGACCTGGATTTCGTCCAGGTAGGCGGGCCGGATGTCACTCGACGCGGTCCAGTTCGGGTTGCGGACGAGCGTCAGGGACTTGCCCGGGAAGTAACCGACGTCGAGCACCTTGCCCGAGCTGTCGTTCTTGATCATGTACGGGCCCGTCGCGACCTGGTAGTTGCTGTAGTCCGACGGCTTGTGCTTGTCGAACTTTTCGGCGTATTCCTTCGGCACCGCCGCCGTCAGCGGAGTGACCAGAGCCGCGGCCACGAGGCCGCCCTTCGGTTCGGTCAGTTTGAGGACGATCGTGTGCTTGTCGGGCGTCGTGATGCCCTTGATCGGACCGCCCGTGCCCGTCTTCACGCCTTCGACGGCGTCGAAGTAGGCGTGGATGTACGGGTTGGCGACGTTCGGGTTGTCACCGCGCTCGATCGCGTATGCGACGTCTTCGGAGGTGACTTCGCGGTTCACCGGCGGCGAGAACTTGATGCCTTCGCGCAGGTGCACCGTGACCGTCTTGCCGTCGGCTGAGACTTCCGGCGGCTTGGAGGCCATGTCCGGGCTCGCTTCCGAAGCCGTGTTCGGCTTGTTCGACAGCAGCGGCCGCTGCGTCGCGAACACGACCTCGTAGTCGAGCGAGTAGTAAGCGATCCCTGGGTCGAGGTGTTCGAAGTCCGTTTCATCGAGCACTTGCAGGGTCCCGCCTTTTTTCCCGCCCGTCAGGGACTGGGTGGTCGGGCTCTGGAACCCCCCGGTGCTGATGCCGCCCGAGCTGCTCGAGCTGCTGCTTTCGCCGCTGCTCGAGGATTTGCTCGAGCTCGAGCCGCATGCCGCGAGCACCACCGCGAGCACGGCTACGGCCGCGATTGCCGCGACCGTTCTAATCGACCTCATTGAGTCGCCTCCTGTGTTGTTAGATCGAGCGCCCTCATCGGGTGCCCCTCGGGTTCAGGGCGTCTCTCAGCCCGTCGCCCAGCAGGTTGAAGGCCAGCACCGTCAGCAGCAGAGCCGTGCCGGGGAAGACCATGTACCACCATGCCGTGTTGAAGATCGGAGTCGCCGAGGCGATCATCTGGCCCCAGCTCGCGGTCGGCGGGCGGATGCCGACGCCGAGGTAGGAGAGCGCCGCCTCAATCAGGATGTTCGAGGGGATCTGCAGGCTCGCGAAGACGATGATCGGCGCGGTCAGGTTGGGGAGGATCTCGCGGACCATGATCCGCGTGTTTGACGCGCCGAGCGCGCGCGAGGCGTCGACGAACTCCCGCTCGCGCAGCGACAGCACCAGCCCGCGGACGATCCGGGTCATGTAGGGCCAGGTCGCGAAGACGATCAGGAAGATGACCACCGAGAGGCCCGGCTGGATCGCCCCTTTGATGCAGCCTTTGACCGCGCACGCCGCGCCGACGCCGATACCGAGCAGCAGCAGGGGGATCGAGAGCACGATGTCGGTCGTGCGCGAGATGACCGTGTCTACCCAGCCGCGGTAGTAGCCGGCGAGGAGACCGAAGAACACCCCGATCAGGGTTGACAGGGCGGTGCCGATGATGCCGACCTCGAGCGAGACGCGGGTGCCGTAGATGACGCGGGACATCACGTCGTGGCCGAGCTGGTCGACGCCGAACGGGTGAGCCCCGGTCGGTCCGAGCGGCGAGCCGAATTCGTCGGTCAGGTTGAGGTTCTCGACGTTCGGGCCGGGCAGGCCGAGGATTTTGATCACGAGCGGCGCCGCGACCGCGATGACGATCAGGAACAGGATGAAACCGGCGGAGACGATCGCCACGCGATCCTGGCGCAGGCGACGCCAGAAGAGCTGCAGCGGCGAGCGGGCCGCGATCGCTCCGCCCAGATCGAGGTAGTCGAGCTGGGCGCCCGCATCGCCGGAGACCTCCAGAGCCTCCGATCCGCCGATAGCCATCTAACCCCGCGTCTCCCTTGTCCTGTCGTTAACGAAACGGCAACGTCGAACCGAATCTACACGTTCGACGGGGTCGCAAGGCCACCTTCCGCCGAAGTCTGGACACCGGTCCGCATCGCGCGATGCATACTCAGACACGTGGATACCCTCTTCGGCGAGGACGCCAACCTTCGGGAGGCGGGCGCGGCGGCGGCGACGGAGCCTCCGCGGGGCGGACAGCCGCTCGCTGCGCGGGTTCGCCCGGCCGACCTCGGGGGGTTCGTCGGGCAGTCCCACCTGCTCGCCGAGGGCTCCGCGCTGCGCACCGCGATCGAGCAGGGCAGGCCGCATTCGATGCTGCTCTACGGCCCGCCCGGCTCGGGCAAGACGACGCTCGCGAGGATCGTCGCGGCGGGCTCCGGCGCCGCCTTCGAGGAGCTCTCCGCGGTGCAGGCGGGCCGCGCCGAGGTGCGGGCGGTGATCGAGCGGGCCGAGCACCGGATCCGAACCGGGGGAGCGCCGACGATCCTGTTCCTCGACGAGATCCACCGCTTCAACAAGGCCCAGCAGGACGCGCTGCTGCCGGCGGTCGAGGAGGGGCTCGTGACACTGATCGGGGCGACGACCGAGAACCCCGCCTTCGAGGTCAACGACGCGCTCCTGTCGAGGACCCGGGTCTACGCGCTGCAGGCCCTGAGCGGGCAGGAGCTGACGGAGATCCTGCGCCGCGCCGTGCCCGACGGCCGCGCCGTCGCGGAGGACGCGCTCGCGTTCCTCGCGGCGCGCAGCGAAGGCGACGCGCGCACGGCGCTGAACGCGCTGGAGCTCGCGATCGAGACCGCGGGGGAGCTGGATGAGCGGGAGGTCGGCGTGGAGCGCGCGGAGGACGCGCTGCAGCGCCGCGCGGTCCTCTACGACAAAGGGGGCGACCGCCACTACGACTACATCTCGGCCTGGATCAAGGCGACGCGCGGCTCGGACCCCGACGCCTCCCTCTACTACCTGGCGGTGATGCTCGAGGGCGGCGAGGACCCCCGCTTCATCGTCCGGCGGATGGTGATCCTCGCCTCCGAGGACATCGGGAACGCCGACCCGGGAGCCCTCTCGGTCGCGACGGCCGCCGCCGCCGCGGTCGAGCACGTCGGGCTGCCGGAGGCCACCTACGCCCTCGCCCAGGCCGCGATCTACCTCTCGCTGGCGCCGAAGTCCGACGCCGCGGGCCGCGCTCTCGCCGCCGCGCGGGCGCACGTGCGCGAGCACGGCGCCGAGCCGGCGCCGCCGTGGCTGCGCTCGGGCCCCAGGCCGGGCCAGGATCGCGGCGAGTACGAGAACCCCCACCGCCTGCCCGGCCACGTCGGGCCGCAGGAGCTCGCGCCGGCGGGCGTCGTCGGGGAGCGCTTCTACCGCCCCGACGAGGCCGAGGCCGCTCTGGCCGAGCGCCTGCAGCGGATCCGCCGAGAGCGCGGACGCGACGGTGGATAATCGGCTCTGATGGCGACGGTCTCAGACAAGCCCGCACAACGGCTGACAACCCGCAATCCCGCGACCGGCGCGGAGTTGGGCAGCGTGCCGCTGACCGCGCCCGAGCAGGTCGGAGAGGTCGTCGCGGCGATCGCCAAGGTGCAGCCGCTGTGGGCGCTGCTGCGGGTCGCCGATCGCGCCCGCTACATGCGCCGGATGGCCCAGGCCGTGATCGACGACTTCGACGAGCTCGCCGATCTGCTCGTCGCCGAGCAGGGCCGGCCGCGCGCGGAGATCGCGACCCTCGAGCTGCTCGCCGCGATCGACGCCCTGAACTGGGTCGCCGAGGACGGGGCGGCGGTGCTCGGCGGACGCCGCGTCGGTGTCAGCCGCTCGCTGGCGCTCGCCAAGCGCGGCCGGATCGCGTACGAGCCCTACGGGGTGGTCGGCGTGATCGGCGCCGGCAGCGCCCCCTTCGCGCAGCCGCTCGGCCAGATCGCCGGGGCGCTGCTCGCGGGCAACGGCGTCGCCTTCAAGCCGGCCGCGAGGGCGTCGCTGGCGGGCGAGCGGATCGGGCGCGTCCTCGCCCGGGCAGGCCTGCCCGAGGGGCTCGTGCGGATCCTCCACGGCGGCGCCGAAACGGGGGTCGCGCTGGCCCGCTCGGACGCGGGCAAGATCCTTTTCACGGGCTCGCCGCAGGTCGGCCGCGAGGTCGCCCGGGCCTGCGTCTCGCGGGAGAAGGAGGTGACCGTCGAGATCGGCGGCAAGGACGCGATGCTCGTGCTCGCCGACGCGAACGTGCCGCGGGCGGTCGCCGGCGCGCTGTGGGCCGGATGCGCGGGGGCCGGGCAGGCGCGCGGCTCGGTCGAGCGGGTCTTCGTCGCGCGCGAGCTGTACGAGCCGTTCCTCGCGGGCCTCGTCCGCTCGGCGCGGGCGCTGCGCGTCGGCGACCCGGCGGACGAGCGGACCCAGCTCGGGCCGCTCTCCTCGCCCGCCCGCCTGGCCCGCGTCGCCGAGCTCGTCGAGGACGCAGTCGCGCAGGGCGCGCGGATGCACTGCGGAGGACCGGCCGACGCGCCGCTCGGAGCGGCCGGCTCCTTCTACGGCGCGACCGTCCTGAGCGGCGTGACCGACCAGATGCGGATCGCGCGGGAGCCCGTCGACGGACCCGTCCTCGCGGTCTTCGCGGTCGACTCCGAGGAGGAGGCGATCGCGCGGGCGAACGACAGCGACTACGGCCTCGGCGCGTCGGTCTGGACGGCCGACCGCTACCGCGGCACGCGGATCGCCCGCGAGCTGCAGGCGGGGATGGTCTGGCTCAACGACCACCTCCCGGGGCCGACCGTCTCGCGCGGCCCCTGGGGAGCGGCCGCCGGCCACGGCCTCGGCCGTACGCTCGGGCAGGCCGGGCTGAGGGCGTGCGCGCAGGAGAAGCTGATCACGTGGGATCCCCCGGCGATGCGGGGGCTCTGGTGGGGCCCGTACGACGCGCGGACGGCCGCCGCCGCCCGCACCGTCGCGAGGCTCCGCTCGCAGCGGGAGTCCGACCGCGAGCACGCCTGGCGGGCCGGGGCGCTCACGATCGCGCGGCTGGTGGCGCGAGCTTTCGGGCGCGGCCTGCCCAAGGGCTGAGCGGACCGGAACGTCGGGCGACCTGCTCTACGCTTTCTGTCATGCCCGCCCAGGCCTACGCAGGCAAGGAGTGCGTCTGCCAGCTCAAGAAGGGGATCTGCGACCAGAGCTGCGTCCAGGGGATGCTCGACACCCCCTTCTACATCGCCTGCCTGAATCTGTCGGGCCCACCCGCCCGCCGCTGCCTGGTCGTGGGCGGCGGTCAGATCGGCCTCGAGAAGGTCGAGGGCCTGCTCGCCTGCGACGGCGACGTCACCCTGATCGCGCCCGAGGCCGAGCCGGCGCTTCAGGAGCTCGCCGCCGAGGGCTCGATCCGCTGGGAGCGGCGTCCCTACGCCGGCCCGGCGGACCTCGAGGGCGTCTTCATGGCGATCGCGGCGACGAACGACACGGACGTCAACATCGCCGTCTACGACGACGCGGAGCGCCGCGCGATGCTCGTCAACGTCGTCGACGTCCCGCCGCTGTGCAACTTCATCCTTCCCGCGATCGTCCGCACCGGCCCGCTCGCGATCGCGATCTCCACCGCCGGCGCCTCGCCGGCGCTCGCCAAGCGCATCAAGCGCGAGGTCGAAGCCCAGTTCGGCGAGCCCTACGCGCGGCTCGCGGTCCTGCTCAACGAGGTCCGCGGCTGGGCCAAGGGCACGCTGCCGACCTACCAGGACCGCAAGGAGTTCTTCGAGGGGATCGTCGGCGGCGACCCCGACCCGGTGGCGCTGCTGCGCGACGCGGATCGCGACGCGGGCGAGCAGGCGGTTCGCGAGCTGATCGCGCGCGCCCAGCAGGCGCACGCGTTGAACGTCTGAGCTGCCGGGCGGAGAGACTCATCCCGGAGGAGCGTCGAATGGCGAGCGACCGGGCTTGCCGTTCAGGCAGAGTCATCCCGCAGGACGCCGTCGACCAGCCAGGCAACGATCCCGGCGCCAACAAGCGTTCGGGCGAGCAGCTCGTAGCCCCTGGCGCCTGGGTGCGCCCCGTCATCCGTCGCGACCTCCTTCATCCAGACCGCGGAGTTACGCATGCTGTCGAACACGGCGATGAAGGGCGAGCCGCGCTCGCTGCAGAGCAAGCGGTATTCAGCGCAGAGCGTTTCGATGCGGGCGTTCTGCTCATCGTCCCGGACGGGCGCTGGTCCAACCACGAGCATGTCGTGGCCCAGCGCGCGCGCCTGGTCGAGCATCCCCGCGAGCGCCTCGAGCGAGCGTCCGGGCGCAACCCGCGGCCGTCCCCGCTCGAGCGTCGTGTCGTTCGCTCCGACAGACACGACGATTCGCGCCCGGGCCCCGGTCGGGATCCGCGGGACGGCCTCCGCACGCAATCGCGAGGCCACCTGCACCGAGGTCTCCCGGCGCACGCCCAGGTTGTATGAGGTGATCGCCCACCCGCGCGCGGCGCAGGCGGCGGCGACCCTGCCGACCCAACCGGCGCCCGATTGGTCACCGACGCCGGCGACGAGCGAGTCGCCGAAGAACAGCGCACGCAGCGGGGCGAGCTCAGCGGATCGAAGGTCGGCCACGAGGGAACGCTGACAGGCGCTCCCGACCGATGGTGTGCCCCGGGCAGGCTCTAGGCTCCACAGGTGCGTTTCCTGCAGGGGGACCGATGAGCGCCCCGGCGCTGGAGCTGAGCGGCCTCATCCGGCGCTACGGCGAACGCGAGGCGCTGAGCGGCGTGGGGCTTTCGCTCCCGCCGGGCCGCACGCTCGTCGTCTTCGGCCCCAACGGCGCCGGCAAGACGACGCTGCTGCGCGTGCTCGCGACGCTGCTGCGGCCTCACTCGGGCCGCGTCCGGGTCCTCGGCAGCGACCTCCCGGAGGACGCTTGGGCGGTGCGCGGCCGGGTCGGCCTGCTGGCCCACGAACCGCTCCTGTACCGCGAGCTGAGCGGGGCGGAGAACCTCCGCTACCACGCCCGCCTGCACAGGGTCAGCGAGGCGCGCGTCACCGAGCTGCTCGACGCCGTCGCGCTCGGGGGACGAGCCGACGAGCCGGTGCGGACGCTCTCACGCGGGATGGTTCAGCGCGTGGCGGTGGCCCGCGCCGTGCTGCACGACCCGGAGCTGCTGCTGCTCGACGAGCCGTACGCGAACCTCGACCCGGCGGCGATCGAGCTCGTCGCCCCGCTGATCGGCGTCGGCGGGGACGGCAGGAGGCGCACCCGGGTCCTCTGCAGCCACGACCCCGGGAGGGACCTCGCCGAGGCCGACCTCGTGCTCGGGCTGCGCGGGGGGCGCCCCGAGCTGCTCGCCGACGCCGCGAGCGTCACGCCCGCCGAGATCGCGGAGCTGTACAGGTGAGCACCGCCGTCGACGGAGGCGCAGCGACCGCCCCGGAGAGGAGCGAGCAGTCGCCGGCGCGACCCCAGCCGGCGTTCTGGTCGACCGTCGCGGCCGTGATGCGCAAGGAGCTGCTCGTCGAGCTGCGGACGCTCGAGTCCGTGCCGGGCATGTCGCTGTTCGCCGTGACGACGTTCGTGGTCTTTCACTTCGCGCTCAACCGCGGCAGCGTCGAAGGCGACCTGGCGGCCGGGATCCTGTGGGTCACGCTGCTGTTCGCGGCGATCCTCGGCGTCAACCGGCTGTTCGTCGCCGACGCCGACCAGGGCGGCTTCGACGGCTTCCTGCTCGCGCCCGTCGACCGCGCCGCGATGCTCGTCGCGAAGGTCGCCACGCTGCTCCTCTACCTGCTCGCGCTGGAGCTCGTCGCCGTGCCGGCCTTCTCGATCCTGCTGCTCGGCCCGTCCGTCGGCCCCGCCCTTCCCGGCCTGCTCGCCACGCTCGCGCTCGGCGACGTCGGCGTCGCCGTGATCGGGACGCTCGTCGCCGCGATGGCCGTCCGCACCCGATCGCGGGATCTGCTCGGGCCGCTGCTGACGCTGCCGCTGTTCGTCCCGATCGTGATCGGAGGAGCCCGCTGCACCGCGCCGCTGCTCGAGTTCGCCCATCGCTCCGGGCCCTCCGGGCGTTGGCTGGCGACGCTCGGTGTCTATGATTTGGTGTTCGGGCTGCTCGCTTACGCCCTGTTCGATTTCCTCTTGGAGGACTAGGACCACCCAATGGCCTCACGGCCCTACGGCAAAGGCCTCCGCGCCCTCAGCATCACGACCGTCGCCGCGATGACCGCGGCGCTGGCGCTCGTCTTCTTCTACGCCCCGCTGGAAGCCGAACAGGGCTTCCTGCAGAAGATCTTCTACGTCCACGTCCCGCTCGCGATCGTCTCGCTGTGCGGGTTCGTGCTCGGCGGCCTGCTCGCGATCCAGCATCTGCGCACGCGCGACTCGCGCTGGGACATGCGCTCCTACGTGGCGATCCACATGGCGCTGATCTTCGGCCTGGCGACGCTGATCACGGGCTCGATCTGGGCGAAGGGATCGTGGGGGCACTGGTGGGTCTGGAACGAGCCGACGCTCGTCTCCTTCCTGATCGTCTTCCTGCTCTACGCCACCTACCAGCCGCTGCGCTTCGCGATCGAGGACCCCGAGCGCCAGTCGCGCTACGCCTCGGTGTTCGCGGTCACCGCGGGCGCGTTCGTCCCGCTCAACTTCATCGCCGTGCGCATGTCCACCTCGTTCCTGCACCCGCGCACGCTCAGCAGCACGTCCAACCTGCCGGGATCGATGGGCTTCACGTTCCTCGTCTCCGTGGTCGCGATCGCGCTGCTCTACGCGACGCTCTGCAAGTACGAGCTGACCGTCAAGCACACCCGCGCCCAGGTTCGCGCGCTGCGCCGGCGCCTGGTCGCGGAGGACTCACCGGCCCGGGGCCGCAGCGCGGCGCCGAGCGGGCTGCCCGAGGAGGAGCCGCGTCCGGCGCCCGGGCCTGACGGGCTCGCGCCCGGCGGGCAGCGATTCGGCTCCGCGCCGGGGACGGCGGCGTGATGATCGCGACCGGCCTGCTCGCCGAGCTTCCCGCCCTGCCCCTGCACACCGCGGGCAAGTACGTCGCGGCCGCCTACATCGTGCTGTTCGCGATGGTGCTCGTGTACCTGGCGATCATCTCCGTGCGGATGAGCCGCACCGAGCGCGAGCTCGGTGAGCTGCTCGAGCGACTCGACGGCGACCAGCCCGCAACGCCCCGACAGGCCGACCGCGAGCCGGGGGCAGAGCGTTGAGCGAGCTGCTCGCACTGGGCATCTCCCACAAGACCGCCCCGGTCTCGCTGCGCGAACGGCTGGCCTTCAACGGGGTCGAGACCGAGGAGTTCCTGCACACCGTCGTCGCGACCGACGAGGTCCGCGAGGCGGTCGTGATCTCGACCTGCAACCGCACCGAGATCTACCTCGTCGTCGGCGACCCGGTGCAGGCCGAGGGCGACGTGCTAGGCCTGCTCGCCCGCCGCGCGGACATCCGCCCGACCGAGCTCGCCGAGGCGATCTACTCGCCGCGCAACTGCGACGCGGCCCGCCAGCTCTACCGCGTGACGGCGGGCCTGGAGTCGATGATCGTCGGCGAGGCCGAGATCCAGGGTCAGGTTCGAAGGGCCCACGAGACGGCGATGCGAGCCGGCGCGACCGGTCCGCTCTCGAACCGGCTCTTCGCGGCCGCGCTCACCACGGGCAAGCGGGTCCGCTCGGAGACCGCTATCAGCGTGAGCCGCGTCAGCGTCCCGTCGGTCGCCGTCGACCTCGCGATCAGCGTCCTCGGGGCGCTCGAGGCGGCCCACGTCGTCGTGCTCGGCGCCGGCGAGACGAGCGAGCTGACGGCGCGGGCGCTGGCGGACCACGGCGCCGGCCCGATCTTCCTCGCCAACCGCCACGCCGATCGCGCGATCAGCCTCGCCCAGCGGGTCGGGGGCACCGTCGTCGGCCTCGAGCAGCTGCCCGAGCAGCTCGTGGCGGCCGACATCGTGCTGTCCTCGACGGCCTCGCCGCACTCGATCGTGGGGCGCGAGGAGCTCGAGCCGCTGATGTCCCAGCGCGAAGGGCGCCCGCTGCTGCTGATCGACATCGCGGTGCCGCGCGACATCGACCCCGCGTGCGGCGAGCTGGACGGCGTCACGCTGTACGACATCGACGACCTGCAGGCGGTCGTGGCCCGCAACATCAACACCCGCGCCGAGGAGCTGCCGCGGGCGCTGGAGATCGTCGAGGAGGAGATCCACCGCTTCGCGCGCTGGCTCGGCCAGCTCGACGCGCTGCCGACCGTCGCGGCGCTGCGCGAGCACGGCAACCGGATCGTCGAGCAGGTCCTGGCCGAGAACGCCGGACGCTGGGAGAGCGCGTCGGCCCGCGACGTCGCCCGCGTCGAGGCCGTCGCGAGGGCCGTCATGACGCGCCTGCTGCACGAGCCGACGATCCGCCTGCGCAGCTTCGACGGCGAGCGCGGCCACGCGAGCCTCGAGCTCGTCCGCGAGCTGTTCGGGCTGCGCGACGAGGAGGAGGGGACCGAGACGCCCGCGGCCGGCGACGAGCTCGCCGAGGTCCACGACCTCCAGCGCCGCCGCACGGCGCCCGCGAGGCGCAACCAGCGCTGATGCGGATCGGAACCCGGCGCAGCGCCCTGGCGCTCGCGCAGGCCGAGCTGGTCGCGACGACGCTGGGCGGCGAGGGTACGGAGGCCGGATCGGTCGAGATCGTCCCGATCGTGACCGGCGGGGATCGCGGCGAGCGGGGCGCCGACAAGTCGCGCTGGGTCGCCGAGCTCGAGCAGGCCCTGATCGACGGCCGGATCGATCTCGCCGTCCACTCGGCCAAGGACGTCCCCGGCGAGCTCGCGCCGGGCACCGCGCTGCTCGCGACGACGAGCCGGGCGCCGGCCGAGGACGTGCTGTGCGGCGCGCCCGCGCTCGAGGCGCTGGCCGCGGGGGCGCGCGTCGGCACGAGCAGCCTGCGCCGCCTCGCCCAGCTGCGCGCCGCGCGCGAGGACCTCGAAGTGGTGCCCGTGCGGGGCAACGTCGACACCCGCCTCGCGAAGCTGGCCGACCCCGCGCAGGGTCTCGACGCGATCGTCCTGGCCCGCGCGGGCCTCCTCCGCCTCGGCCGCGACGACGAGGCCGGCGGGACGCTCGACCCGGCCCGCTTCGTTCCGGCGCCCGGCCAGGGCGCGCTCGCCCTGCAGGGCCGCGCGGACGACGAGCGGACGCGCCACGCGGCCGAGGGGGTCGGCGACGAGGCGGCGCTGCGCTGCCTGCTCGCGGAGCGGGCCCTCGCCGTCGCCCTCGAAGCCGATTGCGACACGCCGCTCGGCGCCCACGCCGTGCACTCGGCGGAGGGGGAGATCGCGTTGCGTGCGTGGGTCGGGCTGCCTGACGGCTCGGCCTGGGCGCTCGACGAGCTCTCAGGCGACGCGCGGGCGCCCGAGGAGCTCGGCCGGCGCGTCGCGGAGCGCCTGCGCGCGGCGGGCGCGGAGGACTTGCTGCAGCGCGCCCGGGAGATGGCCGATGGCCGCTGAGAGCGGGCCGGGACGAGTGATCCTGGTCGGGGCGGGCCCGGGCGATCCCGGCCTCGTCGGCGCCCGCGCGCGGGAGGCGATCGCCGAAGCGGACACGATCCTCTACGACCGGCTCGTCGGCCCGGGGCTGCTCGACGGCGCGCGGCCCGACGCGGAGCTGGTCTACGTCGGCAAGCAGGGCGGCGGCGCCGCGGTCCCGCAGGAGCGCACCGAAGAGATGCTGCTGGAGCACGCCCGCGCCGGGCGGGTGGTCGTGCGGCTGAAGGGCGGCGACCCGTTCGTCTTCGGGCGCGGCGGCGAGGAGGCCCTGACCCTGCGCGCGGCGGGGATCCCCTTCGAGGTCGTGCCCGGCGTGACCGCGGGGCTCGCCGCGCCCGCGTACGCCGGGATCCCGGTCACCCACCGGGGCCTCTCGACCGCGGTCGCCCTCGTCACCGGCCACACGCGCCGTGGCACCGGCGGAGACGACGACGCGCACGAGGCGGAGATCGACTGGGCGGCACTCGCCGCGTTCCCCGGCACGCTCGTCTTCTACATGGGCGTGAGCGCGCTGCCCGTCATCTCCGAGCGGCTGATCGCGGCCGGACGGCCGGCGTCGGAGCCCGCCGCGATCGTCGAAGCCGGCACGCTGCCCGGCCAGCGGACGGTCGTCGCGACGCTCGAGACGATCGCTGAGGAGGCAAGGCGCGAGCAGGTCCGGGCCCCCTCGGTGACGGTCATCGGCGCGGTGGCAGCGCTCGCGGGCGAGCTCGGCTGGCGCGCCCCGCAGCCGCTCGCCGGGCGCACCGTCGCGGTGACCCGCGCGCGGGCGCAGGCCAGCGGCCTGGCACGGCGCCTCGCAGCGCTCGGCGCCCGCGCGATCGAGGCGCCCGCGATCCGCGTGCGCCCGCTCGCGGGGCCGGCTCTGGACCCCGCTCCCTACGACCTCGTCTGCGTGACCAGCGCCAACGGCGTCGCGGGGCTGTTCGAACGGCTCGCCGCGGCGGACCCTCCCCGCGACGCGCGCGCTCTCGCCGGCGCGCGGGTCGCCGCGATCGGGCCCGCCACCGTCGAGGCCCTGGCCGCCCGCGGCGTCCTCGCCGACGTCGTGCCCGAGCGGGCCGTCGCCGAGTCGCTCGCGGCCGCCCTGGAGGGAGCCGCCGTGCGGCGGGCTCTCGTCGTTCGCGGGACCCAGGCGCGCGACGTCCTGCCCGAAGCGCTCGCGGCGGGCGGCGCCGAGGTGGACACGCTCGACGTCTACGAGACGGTTCCCGAGGCGGCGCCGCCGGGCGTCGTCGAGGAGGCGCTCGAGGCCGACTACATCACCTTCACCTCCTCCTCGACGGTGCGCTACTTCCTCGACGCGGCCGGGGGCCCGGAGCGGATCGGATCCCGCACCCGGCTCGTCTCGATCGGTCCGCTCACGACCGAGGCGCTGCGCGAGCGCGGGCTCGAGCCCCACGTCGAGGCGGCGACCCACGACGTCGAGGGGATCGTCGCCGCGGTGCTCGACGATGCCGCCGGAGTGCCGTCCGAGCACTCCTGATACTTGGTAAGCGAAATGACGCAACCGGTCATCACGTTCCTGTCCGACTACGGCCTCGGCAACGAGTTCGTCGGCGTCTGCCACGCGGTCATCGCTCGCCGCTGCGCGCAGGCGCGGGTCATCGACCTGACCCACTCGATCCCGCGCCACGACGTGCACACCGGCGCGATCGTGCTGCGCGCGACGCTCCCCTACCTGCCGGACGCGATCATCCTCGCGGTCGTCGACCCGGGCGTGGGGACCAGCGGCGCGCGGGGCCGTCGCGCGGTCGCGGTGCGGACGGTCGACGAGGACCGGCTGCTGGTCGGCCCCGACAACGGGCTGCTGCTGCCGGTCTGCGAACGCCTCGGCGGCATCGCGGAGGCGGTCGAGGTCGAGCGCAGCCACGAGCGCCTGGAGCCGGTCTCGGCGACCTTCCACGGGCGCGACATCTTCGCGCCGGTCGCCGCAGCGCTCGCCGACGGGGCGCCGCTCGGCTCGCTCGGCGAGCCGATCGACCCGGCCGACCTGCGCCGCCTGCACATCTCCGAGGCCGTCGTGCGGCCCGACGGGCTGGAGCTCCACGTGCTGCACCGCGACACGTTCGGGAACCTGATCCTCGACGGGCAGATGGACCAGCTGGCCGGGATCGGCATCGAGCTCGGCCAGGACGTGTCGGTGCGGCGCGGAGGGAAGGTCCACCGCGCGACCGTCGCGCGGACCTTCGCCGACGTGCACCCGGGCGGCCTGCTGATCTACCAGGACGGTCTCGGGATGCTCGCGCTGGCCGTCAACCGCGGCTCCGCCGCCGAGCTGATCGGCGCCGAGCGCCACGACGAGCTGCTCGTCGGCTCGCAATGAGCGCGCCGGCGCTCGGCCTCCCCCGCCTGCACCTTCGCCGCACCGACTCGACCAACGAGCGGGCCCGCGAGCTGGCCGCCGCGGGAGCCCCCCACGGCACGCTCGTCACCGCCGCCGAGCAGAGCGCGGGCCGCGGTCGCCAGGGCCGCACCTGGTCGGCGCCGGCCGGCAGCTCGCTGCTGATGTCGCTCGTGCTCGCCCCCCCGACGCGGCTGCTGCCGCTGGCCGCCGCCGTCGCCGTCTGCGACGCGGTCGACGCGGCGCCCGGCGCGGAGCTCCGGCCCGCGGCTCAGATCAAGTGGCCCAACGACGTCGTCTTCCCCAAGGCCACCGGCCTCGCGAAGCTCGCGGGAATCCTGATCGAGGCGCGGCCGCAGGAAAGCTGGGCCGTGCTCGGGATCGGCCTGAACGTCGCCGTCGGCCTCGACCAGCTGCCCGAGGAGCTGCGCGACACGGCCGCCACGCTCGGCCTCGACCGCGAGGCGGTCGAGCCGCTGCTCGAGGCGCTCCTCGCGGCGCTCTCACGACGGCTGGCCGAGCCGGCCGAGGCGACGCTCGCGGCGTGGGAGCGTCGCGACGCGCTGACGGGCCGGCGGGTGCGCTGGTCGCCGCCCGCGAGCGGAGGCGCGGCCGAGGGCGAGGGCGTCGCCCGCGGGATCGACGGCGACGGGCGCCTGGTCGTAGCGCTCGACGGCGGCGGGCAGACCGCGCTCGGCTCGGGTGAGGTACACCTGCAGCCGCTCGGCTAAGCGATCGGGAGACCGTGACCGATACTGCGGGCGGATGGCGAGTCTCTTCCCGGTCGGCCACATCTATGACCTCGTCGTCGCCGACGACGGGCGCCAGCGTGCCTTCGTGTGCCTCGCGGCGCTGCTGATCGCGTTCCTCGCGATCCGCACGAGCGCGCGCATGACGCGCCGCTTCTCGTGGTGGCCCGGAGGCGTGGAGACCTCCGGCGGCGTGCACCTGCACCACTTCGTGTGGGGGATCTTCCTGATGCTCGGCAGCGGGTTCCTCGGCATCGGCCTGCACCTGCAGGACCCCTGGGCGGGCATCGACGCGGCGGTCTTCGGCGTCGGCGCCGGCTTCACGCTCGACGAGTTCGCGCTCTGGACGAGGCTCGAAGACGTCTACTGGCGCGAGGAGGGCCGCTCGTCGCTGGAGGCCGTCGCGGTCGTCGCGACGGTCGGCGCTCTCGTCGTGATCGGCGTGCGTCCGTTCGAACTGGACGACCCCGGGTCGGCGATCGCGGTCAGCGCGGCGATCGGCCTCTCGCTGCTGCTCGCCGCGGTCGCGATCCTGAAGGGACGGATCATGCTCGGCGCGATCGGCCTGTTCGTGACGCCCGTCTCGCTGCTCGGCGCGGTGCGCCTCGCACGGCCCGGCTCGCCGTGGGCCCGGCGCCGCTACGCGAGCGGCTCGGAGAAGCTCACGCGCGCCGAACGCCGCTTCGATGACCCGGACGCCCCGGGCGCGCGCCTGACGAGGCGCCTGATGGACGCCGTCGGCGGGCGCCCGAGCGAGACCCCGTGAGCCACGTCTAGGGCCGCGAGACGCCGACGCGGTGCCCGAGGATCCGACCCGAGGGGAGCGCGACGTAGGTCTCCGAGACGTTGTCGGCTTCGTCGGTCTCGTGGAAGAGGCGGCGCGGGTCGGCGATCTGCACGTAGGCGAAGATCCCCCGCAGCCCGGTCACGTCGATCCACTGCTCGGGATAGGAGTAGGGGTAGATGTCCGACCACCCGACCGACGTCCCGAACACGTCCCGGCGCAGGTTGGGGTCTTCCCGGCACGCCCCGTAGACCGCAGAGCCCGGCGAGCGCCGCGACGGCTTGGTGAGAGTCAGGTCGCGCAGGCAGTAGTCGAGCTTCGGGCCCGTGCGCACGCGCTGCAGCGCGCTGTAGCGGCGCCCCGAGCGCGCCACCGACCAGAGCTGGAAGGACGCGAGGTGGGCGAGCTTCCAGTAGCTCGCGTCGCCCACGTAGCCGACGCCGTAGCGCTGCCCCGAGACGTGCTTGAAGACGAGCTGGGCGCGCACCCCGAAGAGCCGGCGCCTCCCGTGGCGGTCGTAGATCGCCTGCCACGTCGCCCAGCGGTGGGGGCCGACGCGGTGGGCGCTGACCTCGATCGGGCCGAGCCCGCGGTTGTTGACGGAGCTCGTCGCCCGCAGCAGCACGCGGCCGGGGATCGTCGAGCGGTCGAACTCGAGTTCGCTCGGCGCCGACATGATCAGGTCCGGGCAGCGCAGGTGCAGCCGCGGGCGCCGGCAGGGGTTCGCAGGCGCGACCGCTGCGCCGGCCGCAAACGCGCGGCCACGGCCGGGGCCGGCACTCGCGCTCCCGCCCGCCGCGGGCGCAAGCGTCGACGCGACGATCGCGAGCAGCACGAGCGTGAGCAGGCCCGGCGCGGCGAGCCACCCTGGCTTCGAGCCTTCTCCAAGCGCCCGTCGCATCGACTTATCCTCGTTCACGCTGCGGACCGGACGGCCGGCGGCCGTCGCATGCCACGGGTCGCTCAGGCGACCTGCGACTCCTCCGCGGCGTCCCCGTCGCTGTCCCGATCGGCCTGCGCCGGCTTGCGCGCGGAGCGCCTGCGGCCGTTCCTCGGAGCGTCGCCGCGATCGGGAGCACGCTCTTCGGCGGCGGGCTCGCCACCGTTGGGACCCGACCCCGCCACGACCATCTCCTCCGGGGAGCCGGGGACCGCGGCAGGTGCGTTCTCGCCTCCGGTCTTCGCGCCCTTGCGGCGCCGGCGCCCGTTGCGCGCGCGACGCTTGGGGAAGTTGCGCAGCAGTTCCCGGGCCAGCGCCGGAGGCTTACGGGCCATCCGCGTGCGGGCGCCGCGGAGCGCCTCCTCGGCCTCGGGGGTGTGGGCCAGCGCGGCGGCGAGCAGCGCGGCGGCGAGCCGGCGGTCCTGCTTGCGGGCTGCGTGGATCAGGCGGCGGGCGTTGCGTGCGTGCGCGCCGCCGGCCGAGTTGACGAGCAGCCCGAGCAGGCGCTTGGTCTCGGGCCAGCGCTGGACGGCGTACTCCTCGTGGACGTCGCGCGTGTACTCCGCCAGGCGCCAGATCCAGGCGTTGGCCTGGTCGCGGCGGCCGATGCGCCGCTCGACGAGCGCGCGCAGCATGATCTTCGTCGCCTCCTTGCGCTCGTCGCGGGGCCAACCGCCGATGATGTCGATCGCCTCGTCGAACGCGTCGGGGTCGCGCAGCGCGGCGATGTCGGCGAGCGCGCGCAGCCGCAGCTGGGCGTTCTTGTTGCGCTGCACGGCGGTGATCAGGAAGCGGCTCTTGAGCTCGCCCGTGCGGTCGAAGTGGAGCATCGCGCGGGCGCGGCGCCAGCCGTTCGGGGCGACGCGGGCTCCCGCGAGGGCGGCCCACAGGTGCTGCTCGCCGTAGTCGAGGTGCTCGACCGCGATCCGCCACAGCTCGCGCTCGAAGACCGCGAAGCGCCGCTCCTCCTCCGCGCACACGGGCAGCACCCGGCGCTCGACGCGCATCCGCCGCCCGCGCCCGCGACGGACCGGGCCGACGACGATCGCGCCGCCCCGGTAGACGTCGCGGTCGAGCAGCGAGTGCAGCGTCACCACCGGGTCGTCGTGCTTGGTCGCCGGGTGCACGAAGTCGACGACGAGACCCGCCTCCTTGCCGGGGTGGCGGCGGGTGACGCGACCGACCCGCTGCTGGTAGATGCGCTTGGAGGCCGTCGGGGCGAGGTGAACGCACACGGTTGCGCGTGGCGAGTTCCAGCCCTCGGCGAGCAGCTGCGCGTTGATCAGCACGTCGATGTCGCCGCGCTCGTAGGCGGCGAGGATCTCGACGAGCTCTTTCTTCGGCGTCTCGCCGGAGACCGCCTGGGCCTTCATGTTCTCGGCGCGGAACGCTTCGGCGAGGTTGTAGGCGTGCCGCACCCCGGCCGCGTAGACGACGCCCGGGACGCCGTTGAAGCGCGTCTTGTAGAGGTTCGCGACGGCGAGGTTGAAGGGCTGCTGGTCGAGCAGTTTCGCGAGCTCGTCCTGGTCGAACTCGGTGTCGATCTCGCCGCGCCTGAGCGGCACCTTGGCGATCGTCCGCACGCCGACGCCCGGGGAGATCCGCACGCAGCGAAGCGGCGCGATGACGCCCCGGCGGGCGGCCAGCGCGAGGTCGAAGCGCGAGGTCTGAGTCGGAAACAGATCGGTGACGTGGCGGGCGATCAGGGCGCCGGTGGCCGTCATGCCGATGAAGATCGGGCCCGTCCACTCGCGGATCGCGGCGCTCGTCTTCTCGCCGAGCGCGGTGTGCGCCTCGTCGCAGATCACGATCGTGTAGGCGCTCGAGATCTTGCCCGCGTTGCGCACGAACCACTGGTAGGTCTCGACCGTGACCGGTCCTTTACCGGGGTCCTCGCCCTGCAAAAGCGGTTTGCTGATCCGCTTGGAGTAGCCGCGGTCGCGCAGCTCGCCGAGGAACTGGTCGACGAGGTTGCGCCGGTGGGTCAGGATCAGGACCCCGCCGGTCTGGGAGGCCTCGACGAAGCCGAGCGCGGCGACGGTCTTGCCGGCGCCCGTCGCGTGCTCGAACCAGAAGCGCTTGGCCGCGTTCGGGTCCTCGGGCTGCTCGGAGAGCGTCTCCTCGTCGTCCTCGTCCTCCACCCAGTCGCGCGGCTCCTCGTCGGACTCGGTCTCGGTGCGGTCCTCCTCCTCGTCCTCGTCGTCCTCGTCGGGCTCGACCTCCGGCTCCTCCTCGTCGTCCTCCTCGTCCTCGTCGGGGGCCGCGCGCTGCACCGGGCCGAGGTCCTCGTCGTCCTCGTCCTCCTCGTCCTCCTCGGGCTCGTCCTCCTCCTCCGGCTCCTCTGCGTCCTCGTCTCCCGCGGCGCGGTCGCGCTCCGGCGCCGCGTCGGCCGGGGGCTCGTCGGGGCCGAGGATGTCGGCCGACGCCAGCAGCTCGGGGGACGCCGAGGAGGCGATCCCGCCCGGCGTGCTCCGCTGCGCCTCGGCCAACAGCGCCGTGAGCGTTCCCGAGAGGGCGTCGACCTGGTGCGCGGAGAGAACCGTCCCGTCGACGAGCTTGGGCTCCTCCTCGGAGAGGATCCGTTCCAGGCCGAGCAGCAGCGAGAACTCGCGGCGCCATTCGGTCGAGGGGCTCTTTGCCTTCGGATCGTCCTCGAGCTCGGCCAGCGCGCGGTCGAGCGCGCGACGCCGCGGCGTCCCCTCGGCGAGCACCACGGACGGGTCCTCGCCCTCGTGCAGGAAGCGCTCGCGCACGAGCTTCTCAACCCGCGCGATCTCGGCGGAACTCGGAATGGACGCGGCCGCGAGGGCCACTGAGGTGGACTCGGCCATGGAGGCTCTGGACTTCGAGACAGAACCGCCGACGAAACGTCTTCGCCGCGGCTCGGAAGCACTGGCGCCCGCCTCGGGCGCATTCGCCGGGTGCCCCTCGGCGCTCCGGCTTACGACACTGAGGATATAGCACGGCGGGGCGGGGCATAAGGCGGGCGGTCTGGACGCATCTGCGAGGCTTTGCGCGTGAGCCCCCAGCGCATCGTCCTCGCCTGCGCCCTGCTCGCGGTGACCGCGCTCGTCGTCGTCGGGCTGCTCGAGCTCGGCGGCGCGTCGGGGACGGGACCGTCGCGCATGACGCTCGCCCAGATGCGGGCCCGTCTGGCCGGCTCGCCCGCGCCGCTCGCGTCGCTTCACGACCAGGCCGCGGAGGTCCTGCCCGGCGGCCTGCCGGCGTTGCGCGCGCGACTGGCGTCGCTGCGCGGCACGCCGGTCGTGCTCAACAAGTGGGCGTCCTGGTGCGAGCCGTGCCGGTCGGAGTTCGGGGTCTTCCAGCGCGTCTCTGTCAAGCGGGGGAGACGGGTCGCCTTCATCGGCATCGACTCGGCCGACTCGGCGGAGAACGCCCGCGCCTTCCTACGCTCCTTCCCCGTGAGCTATCCGAGCTACTTCGACGCGAGCGGCCAGGCGGGACTGAAGCTGACCGACTCGAGCTTCACGCCGGTCACGGTGTTCCTCAACCGCTCCGGGGGCGAGTACATCCACCAGGGCCCCTACCTTCAGGAAGCGAAGCTCGAACGCGACGTGCAGCGCTACGCGCTCGGCTGAGGACATGCCCGAACTGCGCATCGACCCTTTGAGCGGGCACCGCACGATCGTCGCCGGGGAGCGCTCGCGGCGGCCCGGGGGCGAGCCCACGTGCAGCCCGCCCGAGCCGATCGACGCGGCCGCCGACCCGTTCGCCGAGGGCCACGAGGATCGCACCCCGCCCGAGCTCTACGCGGTCCGACCCGACGGCGGGGCGGCCGACGGCCCGGGATGGACCGTGCGGGTCGTGCCGAACCTCTATCCCGCGCTCGACCCGCCGAGCGCCGGTGATCGGACGGAGGCGCCCGAGCAGCTGGGCGGGCGCGGCGCGCCCGAGCTGTTCCAGACGCTGCCCGCGACCGGCGCCCACGAGGTGATCGTGAACGGGCCGCAGTCGGTCCTCTCGCTCGCGGAACTGCGGGCCGAGCAGGTCGTCGCGGCGGTCGAGGTGTGGCGCGAGCGCATGCGGGCGCACGCCGACGTGCCCTACGTGCAGCTGATCGTCAACGAGCGCCGCGAGGCCGGGGCGTCGCTGCCCCACACGCACGCCCAGCTCTACGCGCTCGGCTTCGTGCCCGCGGCGGTCGCGCGCGAGCGGGAGCGCGCGGCGGCCTACACGGCCCGGACGATGGGACAGAGCCTGCTCGGGGACCTCGTCGCCGAGGAGGTGAGGCGACGCGACCGGATCGTGGCGATCGACGACGAGGCCGTGCTGCTCGCCCCCTTCGCCTCCCGCCTTCCCTTCCAGCTGATGCTCGCTCCGCGTGTCCCGCGCGCGAGCTTCGAGGACGACGGCCCGACCGGCGCGGCGCTGCTGCACGACGGCCTGCAGCGGCTCGCCCGGCGGCTCGGCTCGAGCCCGCCGCTGAACATGTGGGTCCGCACGGCCCCGCGCGGCGCCGGGGACTTCTGCTGGCGGATCGACGTGATGCCGCGACTCACGCACCTCGCCGGCCTCGAGCTCTCGACCGACCTGAACCTCAACATCGTGGCGCCCGAGGACGCGGCGCGCCTGCTGCGCGAGGCGTAGGGTCCCCCGGCGATGCCGCCCGAGGAACGATTCGTCCCGCGCTTCGCCGCCGAGCCGCCGCAGGACGCCCTGCCCTACGGGCGCTGGGAGCAGCGGCTGCGCGAGGAGTTCCTCGCGGCCGCCCTCGAGCTGGCGGGCCGGCCCGAGGACATCGGCGAGCCGCAGGCGCTGAACTGGTTCCCCGACCGGACCTGGCACGGGCGGACCTACGTGCCCGCGACGGCTCTGACGAGCGGCGGCTACGAGCTGTTCGGCTACGTCCGCTACGTGCCCGCCGGGGAGGACGGCGAGCCGAGCGACTTCCTCGCCCACGTCGACTTCACCGACGAGACCGCCGAGCGCAACCCCGACTGGCGTCTCGACATCTGCGACGAGGTGATCGGCAGCTGGCGCGGCGAGAACGGCCAGGTCGCGGCGATGACGCTCGTCTGGGGCCGTCCGCTGCTGGCCGGGGGCGCCGTCGCGACGGCCGAGCTCGCGGGGCTCGCGGTCGATCAGTGCGAGGTGCGCGAGGAGCGGTTCACCCTGATCGCCCCGGACGACTACCGCCAGGACCTTCTGGAGATCCGTCTCTTCGACGCCTCCGGCAGGGAGCTCGCCTCCGAGTCCCTGTACGCGGAGGACGAGGAGTCGGAGGACGAGGAGCCGGAGGAGGACTGAGGGTTGACACCGGCGGCCTCGCCGGTGGTACCGTCCCCACGGAGGGGGGCGCGGAGCGCCCTGCATTTCGACCGTGAGGTCAATGGAGAGGGGTGAGGGAATGGGAAGGTTCGTCTTCGGGGCGGCTCGTCTCGCGACGGCGTGCGCGCTGGCGGCGCTCGCGGCAGGGGCGACGGTGACGGGCGCGGCGGCGAGTCCGACGGCGCCGATCAAGATCAAGCGGGAATGGATGGCCGCGCCGGCGGCGCCGGGGACGCCCTCCTCGTTCAACCTCAAAGGGTCCCACCTGCCGCACGACCTGAACCTCAACCGGGTCGGAGTGATCAAGGTCGGCCGCCGGACAGCGAAGAACGTGCTCGTGTTCGTGCCCGGCACCTCCGGCGGGGCGGCGTACATCGTCCCGTTCGCGAAGTCGCTCGCTCAGCGGCTCGGCGACTGGCAGGTGTGGTCGGTCGAACGGCGCGAGAACCTGCTCGAGGACCAGTCGCTGCTGCGCAAGGCCAAGAGCGGCAAGGCGACGCCGGCGGAAGTCTTCCACTACTACCTCGGCTACCTGACCGAAGCCGGCGAGCCCAAGCCGCACATGACGCTGATCCCGAGCGAAACCGTCTCCTTCGCTCGCGAATGGGGCATGAACGTGGCCGTCGAAGACCTCCACACGGTGATCGAAGCGGCCAAGGCGCAGGGTGGGAAGGTCGTGCTGGCGGGCCACTCGCTCGGCGGGTCGGTCGTGACCGCGTACGCGACCTGGGACTTCGCCGGGACCCCCGGCGCGGACGGCCTCTCAGGCCTCGTCTACGACGACGGCGGCAGCTCGCCCACGCCGGTGACGAAGGAAAAGGCCGAAGAAGAGCTCACGAAACTCTCGAAAGGCAGCCCGTGGCTCGCGTTCGGCGGGATCGGCTCGCCCTACCTCGGCCTGTTCTCCTCGCTCGGCGCCCAGTCGACGGTGCAGGCGCCCGAAGAAGCGTCGCTGGCGGAGAGCTTCGCGCTGCTCCCCGCCAACCTGAAGCCGAAGAACGAAAAAGGCGAACTGATCCCGGTCACCAACGAAGCCGAGTTCGGCTACGGCGTCAACGTCGGCAGCTCCCCGCCCTCGCTGATCGCCGCCCAGGTGCACGCGGGCGCGGGCCTGGAAGCGGCGGCGAAAGAAGACGGGCTCGTCGGCTGGGACGGGACCGGGGCGATCTCGCCGCTGCGGCGTTACGCCGAAATGCTCGCCGGGACCGACACCAAGCAGGCCGACGGCGACGAGTGGTACTTCCCGGAACGGCTCACGATCGACACCGGAGCCGTCGCCGAGGGCAACTCCAACCCCGCCCAGGAAGTCCTCGGCGAGAAGGCGATCCACGGCCACGAACTGCCCGCCGCGATGAAGATCCTCGCGATCTCCTCCGAACTCGACAAAGCGTTCGGGGGCAGCGTGCTGACCTCGGCCGAAGTCCTCGCCGCGCAGTCGGGGATCCCGGCCGAAAACCTCACCCTGATCGACAGGGAAAGCGAATACGCCCACAACGACCCGGCCGCCGCCGAGCCGGAAGGGAACATCGAAGGCAACGCCTTCTACGACGGCCTGGTGCCGTTCCTCGAAGGCATAGCCCCCTGAGCGGCCAGCGCTCGACGCCGGCCGCCCGCCGGCTTCGTGGCAGGGCGTCCCTCTGGCAGGGACGCCCGCCACGACTGCGCCGGCGCCACGCGTGCAGGCTCGGGGAGAGCCTCCCTCGCGTGAGGCCGGGGGCCTACTTCCTGCAGGCTTTGAGCGCCGCTTCCTTGGCCGCGCCGTTGGGCACGCCGGATTTGGAGATCACTTCTTCGCAGACTTCCCGAGCGGCCTTCTTGACCGCGGCGGTGTCGCCTTTCGCGGCCTCGGCGCAGGCGCCTTCGAGTTTTGCTTTCGCCCCCGAGGGCAGCTTGCTCTCGCCCTGAATGATTTTCTTGCACTCCGCGACGGCTTCTTTGACTTCGGAGCTGCCCGCCACCGGCGCCGAGCTCGACGAGGTCTGAGCCGAGGTCGAAGAGGTCTGAGAGCCGGTCTGGGCCGGAGTCGAGCTAGAGCTAGAGCTAGAGGAGCTGTTGCTGCTCCCGCATCCCGCGAGCAGCGCAATGCTGGCGAGCGCGGCGGCGGGAAGCATCAGGCGCTGTCTGTCCATCCATCCCCCTTGTGGGTTTCGGGTGCGTCCGACCCTCCGGGCCGGCTCGGCGCCAACCCTACCGGGCCCCGGCACGCGTCCCGGCACGGCACGGGCCGCGCCGGGAGCGCCGGAGAGCCGCTCAGCCCTTGACCGAGTGGAACGCCCCGAGCGAGCCGGGAAGAACGGGCTTGAAAGGCTTGAACCGGTAAGCCTTCGTCACGTCGAAACCGGCCTTTTCGGCGGCCTTCCTTTCGGCGAACGGAAGCAGCGCTTCGACCGCCTGGTCGATCGACTTCAGGCCGAGCGTGCGCTCGTAGCCGTTGTTGTTCGGCGGGTCGACCGACTCGGCCACCTTCTGGATCCCCGTGACGGCCTCGACGGGACCGCCGTCGGCCGCGGCGACGCCGGGCGCGACGACACGAGCCAGCGTGCGGTGGTCGGACTCGATGCCCATGATGCGCGCGGAGGTGACGCGCAGGTCGGCGGTGCTGAAGTCGCGTACGCCGATCAGGTACGCGGCGATGAACGCGTCCTCGAGCGTGACGAGCGTGTTCAGCGTCGTCTGGGCGTCGCTGAACATCTTCATCGGGAAGTAGAAGGTGGTGAAGCCCGCCGGCTTCCCGGTCAGTCCTTCCTCGAGCAGGTAGTGCGACATCTCCTCGTGCACGGCCGCCTTCAGGTAGCCCTGGTCGTCGGCGGCGAGGTTCTTGAAGAACGGGGCGCCTTCGATGATGTTGCTGTAGGTCGTGACGGCCAGCGCCTCCGCGATCTGGGCGGCGCCGAGGATCGCGAGGTCGCCCTTGGTGGGACCGTGCCGGCGCCGGCGCGCGAACGCCGACGCGGGCCCGAGCGCGCCCAGGCCGGCGACGCCCGCGCCTGCGGCCGCGGCCCCCTTCAGGAACCCGGCCCTCGTCGTGGCGGCGGTCGCATCTTCTTCGTGCATCTTCTGCTCCTCTCGTCTGTGTGACGGCACGGGCGAGCGCGACCCGCGCCCCCGGCCCTGTTGCGGGCCAGCGGCCCGGACTCTCGGCGAGCCCCCTCGAGGGAGCGCCTCCGACGGGCTCGGCGCCCGTCACCGATTCACTACGCCCGCCGCCCGCTCCCGGATCACTCCCCTCGAGACCCTGAGAGAATCCCGCCCGTGGGCGAGCCCGGGACCGACGATGCGCTGCACCCGCTCGTAGGAGGGTTCACGGACGCCGCCGCCTATGACGCGGGGCGGCCGCGCTACTGGCCGGAGGTCGCCGAGCTGCTGATCGAGCAGCTCGGTCTCGCCGCGGGATCGCCCGTCCTCGAGCTCGGGGCGGGCACCGGGCAGCTGTCGGTCGCGCTGCTGGAGGCGGAACTCGACCTGACGGCGGTCGAGCCGCTCGGCCCGACCCGAGAGCTGCTCGGCCGGGCGATCGGGCCCGAGCGCGTGCGCGCGGGCCGCGCCGAGCAGATCCCCCTGGAGGAGGGCTCCGTCGAGGCGGTCTTCGCGGCTGACTCCTTCCACTGGTTCGACGAGACGCGCGCGATGCCGGAGATCCGGCGCGTGCTGCGCGCTGGTGGCGGGGTCGCGATCCTGCGCATGACGGCCGGCCTGGAGCATCCCTGGACGGACGAGCTCGGCGAGCTGCTGATGGCGAGCCGCCCGGAGCATCCGGCGTTCGAAGGGCGGGGCGCCGCCGCCGCGCTCGAAGAGGACCCGGCGTTCGGCCCGCCCTTCGAGACGACCCTCTCGAGGCCCGCCGTGACCGACCGGCCGGGCCTGCTCGCATGGGTCGCCTCCTTCAGCTGGGTCGCGGTGCTGCCCGAGGCCGAGCGCGCGGAGCTGCTGCGGCGTGTCGACGAGCTGCTCGAACGCCACGGCGTCGAGACCCTCGAGCACCAGGTGCTCGCGCAGGTCTGGCTAGCCCGGCTGGGATAGGAGCTACTCGGCCCGCGGATCCTCGCCCCCGGCGAGCGCGGGGCCCGCGGGCGAGGGAGCTTCGGGGGAGGCGTCGGCGCTCGGCACGGCGCCGTTGGGACGAACAGAGGCAGACGGGCCCGAAGCGGCAGCGACGGCCGCGGCGGTGGCAGGCGCGGGGAGCGGCTCGGCCTGCGCGGTCGCGGGGGCGGGGACCGCCGACTCGGCGGACGCGGCCGCAGGCGCAGGGACCGCCGACTCGACCGGCGCGGCCGCAGGGGCGGGGGCCGCCGGCTCGGCGGACGCGGGAGCAGCGAGCGGCGGCTCGGCGGGCTGGTCGGACCCGGGATCGGAGGCGACGGCGGCGGCCACTGCGGGATCGGAGGGCACCCTGCCCGAGCCGCCCGGGGCGGCCTGGAAGAGCTGCTCGACGGCGTCGCTCGGCGCGGGCTCGCCGAGGAAGTAGCCCTGGGCCATCGTGCAGCCCATCGCCTTCAGCGCGAGCGCCTGCTCGGCGGTCTCGACGCCCTTAGCGACGACGGTCAGCTTGAGGTCGCGGCCGAAGACCAGGATCGCCTCCAGCAGCCAGCTCCGGTAGTCCTCGTCTTCGGAGGCGGCCAGCGAGCTGCGGTCGACCTTCAGGAAGTCGATCGGCATCTGCTGCAGGTCGGAGCGGTAGGCGTAGCCGCTGCCGAAGTCGTCGATCGCGATCCGCACGCCGAGCTGCTTGAGGGTCTCCAGCCGCTGGGTCGCTGTCGCGCGGTCGTCCATCACGGTCGTCTCGGCGATCTCGAGCGCGAGCAGCGAAGGGTCGAGACCGGACATCTGCAGGGCCCGCATCACGTCCGTGGCGAAGCCATCGCGCTCGAGCTGCTTGGCGGAGACCTTGACGGCGACGCCCACGCGGTGGCCCGCGACGTTCCAGGCCGCGGCCCTGGTGCAGGCCTCTTCGAGGATCCAGCGGCCGATCGGGACGATCAGGCCGCTCTCCTCCGCGAGCGGGACGAAGTCGGCGGGGTTGACCTCGCCCTTGGTCGGGTGAACCCAGCGCAGGAGCGCCTCGAGCGCGACGACGCGGCCCGCGCCGAGGTCGTAGACGGGCTGGTAGAGGAGCGAGAACTGGCCTTCCTGAAGCGCGGTGTTGAGCTCGACCTCGAGCACGCCCCGGCCCTCGATGATCGAGCGCATGTTGGCGTTGAAGAGCGTGTAGCGGTCCTTGCCGGCAGCCTTGGCGGCGAACAGCGCCATGTGCGCGTCGCGGAGCAGATCGTCGGGCGTCGCGTAGCGGCCGAAGGCGACGCCGATGCTCGCGGTCAGGCAGAAGCTCGGCCCGAAGCCCTCGATGTCGACGGGCTTGTGCAGCGACTCGATGATGCGCCGCGCGAGCGAGTCCAGGCGCATTCCCCTGACCTGCGATTCGACGATCACGACGAACTCGTCGCCGCCGTAGCGGCCGACCGTGTCGTGGGTGCGCACGACGCCCTCGAGGCGTTCGGCGACGATCTTCAGGAGCTGGTCGCCGGCTTCGTCGCCGAGCTTGTCGTTGACGTCCTTGAACCAGTCGATGTCGATGAACAGCGCGCCGACCATGATCGCGGAGTTACGTCCCGCGCGGGCGAGCATCCGCTCGGCGCGATCGAGGGTGAGGCCGCGGTTGGGAAGGCCGGTCAGCGCGTCGTAGAGATCCTCGGGCAGGCGCTGCTCGGGGACCGGCGCGACCTCGGGGGCGGCGGCCACGACCGGGCGCCGCCCGCGCCACGCGACGAGCACGCCGGCGAGCGCCGAGGCGATCAGGGCCGCGATCAGGAAGGCGATCGCGTCGCCGTCGTCGCCGACCGCTTCGGAGGGCTGGGGTGCGAAGGTCGTGAGCGTCCAGCCGCCGTGCAGGGGGACGGAGCTGACCTGCGGGCGGGCCGGCTCGGTGCCCGTCGCGAAGACGGCGTCTGCGGTCGAGCTGCGGTGGCCGAGCGTCGCCGCGCCGGCGGGCAAGCCCTTCAGCGCCTCGCCCAGCATCACCTGCGGCACGATCACCTCGCGGACCCACCCGACGAAGGCCGCGCGGCGTCCCTGGAGCGACTTCGGCGTCGTGCTCCCGCGGTAGGCGGGCGTCAGCTCTTCCAGCGCCGGCTTGCCGTCGAGCGAGGCCGGCACGTAGAGGGTGTGGGCGCTGTCGCGCGTCGCGATCAGCGCTCGGTGCACGCGGCAGAGGTCCGAGCCGAACGCCGTTTCGGCGACCGGCGTGCGGCCCGTCTGGCCGATCGTCAGGCACGAGAAGGCCGTCGACGTGGAGGCCGCCGTCGAGGCGGCGGTGGACGATCCGGCCGGGGTCGTGCCGGTGACGCCCTTCTTCGCGCTCGAGCTCGCCTTGCTCCGACGACCGGCGAGCTGGTCGTGGAAGGCGATCGCTTCGGGCGCCCGCACGAGCGCGATCGCGCCGAGCGCTTCGAGCTCGGGGTGATTGCGGAGCGCGCGCGACCACTTCGCCCAGGCGGCGAATTCGGCGGTGCTCCCTTCGGGGTTGCGCGACAGGTACGTCCCGGCGGCTGTCGCCAGGCCTCCCTGATGGGCGATCGCGAGCTTCACGGCGGCCGCAACCCCGTCGGCGCTGTGGGCGAACGACCGCCGCGCACCTTCGGCGTCCGAGCGAGCGATCGCTCTCGCGCCGAGGACGCTGATCACGATGCCCGCGAGAACGACGACGAAGGCCAGGAGCCATCGCGCCGAAGGAACCTCCCGGCGCGGGGCGTCCTCGGCCCCGGTGACCTCGCCGGGTCCCGGTACCTGAGCCGCGGACTCACCCGTCGTGGCGACGGGCTGCTGCTGCTCGGGACCCGGAGGCGGGGCGGACGAGGCGTCTTGGTTGTCGGGCATCGCTGGTTGGTCGCTCCCTGCGCACCCCGTGGGTACGCGATCTGCACCCCCATCGGGAGCGACCCGGCGCAACTTGAGTAGTGCATCCGTCCAGTCCGTCGGGCATCGCTCAGAGGCGCTACTGTCGAGACGGCATGAGGAGGGACGCGCTCATCGCAGTAGCAGCGCTCGCGACCGTCGCCGCGCCGACCGCGATCGCCCGGGCCGAAGCGGAATCCCCGCCCAGCTTCTCGCAGGCGCCGGCGCTGTCCCCCGCTCGCTTCAGCGCCAAGCCGGTGCGGGGCCGCGCGGCGAGCTACCTCGTCTTCGCGATCTCCGAGGCGGCGCACCTCGAAATGCGCGTCTACGCGGCCGCTGCGGGGCGGCGCGCGGGCGGGGTCTGCCGGGCGCCCTCCGCGGCCAACCGTGCCCGACCTCACTGCAGGCGCTGGGTCCTCCGCGGCACGCTATCCACGCCCGCCCTCGCCGGCGCCAACCGCATCCCTTTCACGCCCCGCGTCTCGGGGCGTGCGCTCAAGCCCGGGGCTTACCGGCTGAGGATCGTTGCGACTGACGGGGCGGGCGCGCACTCCGCGCCGGCGAGCGCCGGCTTCACGATCACGCCCTGACACGCCCCGGGAGCGAGTTGCCCCCCGCCAGGAGTCGAGCCTGGATTCACCGCTTGGGAAGCGGACGTGGCCGCAGCTGAAACGCCCGGATTCAACGTCGGCGGCAGATCCCATCGCAAGCCCACCGTAGGCTGCGTCGATGAGCACGGGGGAGCCGAGCAGCCGAACTCCGAGCCGCAGAAGGTGACCAAGCGGATGAGACCGGACGAAACGTAGCTGCATTCTTCGTCGCCAAATGGTCAGCTTCGAGGAGCGCATATACCAGCTTGGATCTGAGGCTCTCTCCGAGCAAGAGCGACAAGTCGCCGAGGTGCGGGGACGCGGCTCGACTTTGCTCGCAGCCGGCGCCGTGATCGCATCCCTGCTTGCCAAGCCTGTCTTTCACAACGGACATCCGAACGGCGCACTGGAGACGCTCGAGGAGCAACGGGAGACGAATACAAGGGCGGTCCGGCGACTCGTTCGGTTCTTGGCCGTGGCACTGGGCGCACTCGTTGTGGAGACCGCTGGTCTTGCCGCCGCAGCGGCGCTAGCCTCATAGCTATGAGCGACCGCCCTGCCAGCACTCCGGCCTCACCCCCCACGACCGGTACCGCACCGGCGCCGGAGTCGGTTCCCAAGCTGCCCAAGACGATCTTCAACGTGGAGAACAAGGCCGGAACCGGCAGCAGCGGCACCGGACGACGATCGGGGCACAAGTAGACCGCTACTCGCGATAGGCCGCCGATCAGCAAAGCCTTTCGCCTAGTGCCCCCGCCAGGAGTCGAACCTGGATTTACCGCTTAGGAGGCGGTCGTCTTATCCATTGGACTACGAGGGCGTCGGCCCGCGGCGCGGGTCCGGGGAAGGCTACCGGCGCGGGGCGGGGCCCAGCGGCGGGGCCTCGGCCGCGAGCCCGGCGAGGTCCTCTCCGATCAGCCGGTGAGTGATCCACTCGGTCATCCCGCGCGCGCCGAGACCGCGGTAGAAGCCGAGCGCGAGCTCGTTCCAGTCGAGCGCCGACCATTCCAGACGGCTGCCTCCGCGCTCGCGCAGCTTCGCCGCGACCGATGCGAGCAGCGCCCGCCCGGCGCCCCCCTTGCGGTGCTCCGGGCGCACGTAGATGTCCTCGAGCCAGATGCCCTGGATCGCGAGGAACGTCGAGAAGGTCGGGAAGAAGAGCGCGTACCCGATCGGCGCGGAGTCGCGTTCGGCGATCAGCGCCTCGGCCGCCGGGCGCTCGCCGAACAGCGCCTCCGAGAGGAGCTCCTCGGTCGCCTCGACCTGGTCGGCGAGCTTCTCGTACTCCGCGAGCTCACGGATCATCTCGAGGATCGAGGCGACGTCGGCGGGGCCCGCCTCGCGGATCTGGAAGGCCGCCTCGCCGCCGCTCACGAGCCCGCCCCCTCCCGGTCGGGGCGGTCGGGGTAGACGTCGTCGATCGTCGTCAGCGCCCGGTAGGGAGCGCCGGCCGCCGCTTCGATCCGCTCTCCCCCGCCCGCGAGCCGGTCGAGCACGCTGATCACGCCGCAGATCGTCCGGCCCTCGTCCTGCAGGGCCTCGATCGCCGCCAGCGTCGAGCCGCCCGTCGTGACGACGTCCTCCACGACCACGCAGCGGTCGGAGGCGTCGAGCAGCGGGCCCTCGACGCGACGCTGCAGGCCGTGGGCCTTGGCGTCCTTGCGAACGAAGAAGGCCTTTACCCGAGCGCCGCCCGCGAGACCGGCGCAGGCGACGGGGTCGGCTCCCATCGTCATCCCGCCGACCGCCGTCCCGCCCCACTCGGCGACCTGCGCCGCGACCAGCTCCGCCAGCGGCGCGAAGCCCTCGGGCAGCAGGATCGCGCGCTTGGCGTCCACGTAGTACCGCGCTTCGGCTCCGCTCGTGAGCGTCACGGCCCCGATCACGAGCGCGTGCTCGCGCAGCGCGGCGACGAGCCGGGCACGCGCGTCCCCCGTTCCGTCCCTATCGGCGTCCACGCCATTCACCGCGGCGCCTAATCTAGCGGCGCGCGCGAGCCGATCCTTAAGGGATGACCTCGGCCATCTCGAAACTGCTCCGTCTCGCCTCCGTGTCGATCTGTCTGATCGTCGCCGTCTCGTTCCTGCTCTTCGCGCTCAACCAGACCAGCACGGCCTCGGGCCAGCAGCAGGAAATCCTCAACCCGAAGACACCGGCCGTCCAGGGTCCCGCGGGCTCCGCCACGGGTGCCGCGCCGGCGCCCAACGGCTTCCGGCAGGGCGTGGACGAAGTCGCCGAAGCGCTCACCTCCCCCGTCGCGGGCGTCAGCTCGAGCGAATGGACCGACCGTACGCTGCGGCTGCTGTTCGCGCTGCTCGTGTACGGCTTCGCGCTCGGCTACCTGGCCCGCATGCTGCGCGTGCGGGCCTGAGCCGATCCTCGCCGCGGGAGGCTAGGGACCGGCGTTACCGCGAACGTGCGTGCTGCCGCCGCCGCTCTCGTTGTAGACGTCCACCGGCGTGCCGTCCTGAACCCATCGGTAGATCGTCGCCGCGTCCGGGATCGGCACCCGCAGACAACCGTGGCTCGCGGCGTACGTCGGCACTTCGGCGTACCCGTGGATCGCGTAGCCACGGATGAAGTAGCTCGATTCGACCATCCCGTGGGAGTTGGTTCCCGGTTCCTTCATGTAGACGAGGAAGTGCCCGATCACGGTCGGCGTCGAGGGCTTCCCCGAGCTCATCGTGTAGATCTTGTGCACGCGTCCGCCGGGTTCGATCTCGGCGAGGACCTGCCTGGTCAGGTCGGCCTCGACGTGGCGCCCGTCGTGGCGGTATTTGACGTGGAACGCGCCCGCGCCGCGCGAGAGCCGCCCGAACACTTCCGGTCCCGCCGCGGGGATGCGGTTGAGGCCCGTCATCTTGCGAAAGGCGACGAGCGCGCGGCCCGTGGCTTCGTCGAAGATCCCGTTCAGCGGCACGGAGTAGTGCAGGGCGTTCAGCTCGCTCTGCAGCGTCCGCACCGACTGGCCCGAGGAGCCCGGGCCGATGTTCGGGTTGACGATCCGCACGCCCTCCGAGCGGGCCGCGAACGCCGCCTGCTGGGGCGTCGCGTAGTGCGTCGCGCGGACCTGGAGCAGGCCCGAGAAGTGGCTCGTGATCCCGACGTGGAACTGGCCCGCGCCGTTCTTCAGGTCGAGCACGCTCACGTTCTGCACGCCGATCTTGCGCCCTTCCAGATAGAAGCTGACCTTGACGCTCTGGCCGGCGACGTAGGGGATCACGATCCCCCGCACGACGACGCGGTGCCCGGCGGTCGCGAACACCGGGTTCCCGCCGACCTTCTGCATGACCAGTTTGAGCTTGCCCGGGGCGGCCGCGGGAACCGGCGTCGCGGGCGCGGGCGTGGTCGGAGCCGGCGTTTCGGCGCCGGCGGCGGCGGGCAGCGCCCAGAGGGAGCAGACGACGAGAGCGACGACGACGGAGCGCGAGATCGTTTTCATAGCCCGATCCTACGCGGCCGTGCGGGAAAGTCCTGCGTGGGCGCCGTCCCCGGGCGCGACCGGCGCGATCAGGCCGATGCGTTTGAAGAGCAGGGCGACCGCGAGCAGGCCGGTCAGCGCGCACACGATCAAGAGCGCTCCCTGACCGACGTTCCAGCTCTCCAGCGACGCGAACGCGATCGAGTTGTTCAGGGCGTGCGCGCCGATGCCCGGATACAGCGAACCGGTGTAGCGATAGACCAGGCACAGGCCGAAGCCGAGCGCGGCGAGCGGGACGAGGTCGGCTTCGGGCGCCGAGGTGGCGTGCACCAGGCCGAACAGCAGCCCCACGAGGACCGCCGCGACGAGCGTCCCGCGCCAGTTGCGAAGCGCCGTGAACATGTAGCCGCGGAACAGCATCTCCTCGGCGATCGGGGCGACCACGCAGGTCAGAGCCGCGCTGAGCACGAGCAGCGATTTACTTTCCTTCGTCCCGAGCGTTTCGAGCAGCTTCTCCGGTTCCGGGTTCGTGAGTTCCGACCAGATCGCGTCGAGGGCAACGAAGGCGACGATCAGGCCAACGACCATCAGCGCCGCGTACACCCAGCCCTGGCCGGGGCGCCGCAGGCCGAACTGCCACGAGCGCACGCGCCTGTGGCCGACTTTCGCGCAGTAGACCGCGGCCAGCACGAACGCGACGTCCTGCACGAACGTGTCGGCGATGACGAGCCCGCCCGGCGTGTGCTTGCTCGTCACTTCGACTCCGAACGCGAGCGCGGGGAGGTCCACGACGAACGCCGCCACGGCCGCCAGGACGATGCCCGCGACGAGCGCGAGCGGGGCCGTCCAGGGGTTCCACGGCGTCTCGGGCGAGCGCGACGGATCGCTCTCGGGCGGCTCCTCCGGCGGCTCCTCGGGCACCTGCTCTGCGGCCGGCTCGACGCTCATCTCAGGCGACCCAGTGCCAGGTCGAGAACTGCGCGAGGAACGCGACCATCAGCATGCCGGAGAGCGCCAGCAGCGGCCCGCGGGCGCGCGGATGCTCGGCCAGCCAGGCGCCGGTTGCGATCGAGAGCGGGAACAGCACGACCAGGAACCGTGGCAGAGACATCAGCGGCTGGCCCTTCACGGGCTCCGAGAGCGGCAGAGCGAGCGCCGCGAGCACGTAGACCCCGTAGGCCACGGGAAGCCTGCGCAGCGCCAGCACCAGCGCCGGGATCGCGGCGAGCAGGAACGCGAACTGGATCAGGTTGTGGCCCGCGGCGACGGTCGGGCTACCGGTCGCCTCGGGGAAGTACACGTGGGCGCGCTGGAAGGAGAGCAGCTGGCGGGCCCCCTCGAAGGCGGCCCGCAGCCCGTGCCAGACCGCCACGTAGGGGCCCGCGAAGTGCCTGCCCCACACGCCCTGTGCCCGCAGCGGCGCGAGGCCGTCCCCGCCCGCGAGGGCGAGGCCGAGCGAGAAGACGAGCGCCCCCGCCGGGATCACGGCGAGCCAGAGGACGTCCGCTCGGAGCCGGTGGCGCGGCACGAGGCGCGCGAGCCCGGACCGCGTGACCCCAGACGCGGCGTCTGCGCGCGGGCCGTAGAGATAGATCATCAACGCGGGGAGCAGCAGCACGAGGCCGGCGCTGCGCGTCGCCGCGGCGAGGCCGCCGAGCAGGCCCGCGGCGGCCCAGCGTCCGCGGCGGGCGGCCCAGAACACCCCCACCGAGAGCGCGAGATAGAGCGACTCCGAGTAGACCGCCGAGAAGAAGAGCCCCATCGGCGCGAACGCGGTCGCGAGCACGGCCATGCGCGCGGCCGCGGGCGCTCCACCGGACCTCCCCGAAGCGGAGGCGGGCGGCCCCAGCTCGAGCGTCGTCAGGCGATGGATCCCGTACAGGCCGACGGCGAACGCCGCCGTCGAGATCGCCACGCCCGCCACGATCGGCGGGCTGCCGATCCATCCCAGCGCCCGGATGCCGAGCGGGTAGAGCGGGAAGAAGGCGGCCCGCGAGGCGGTGATGTGACCGAGGTCGGGGCGATACCCGAAATGGGCGATCACCAGGTACCAGGAGCTGTCCCAGCGCGCGAAGGGAGCGGCCAGGACGTCGCCGACGCTGCCGAAGCCCCGCGTCACGCCCGGCGGGTTGAAGGCGCCGCGCACTGGGCCGAAGCCGAACAGGAGGACCGTCGCGACGCCGGCGGCCAGCACCAGCAGCCGGGAGGACCACAGCGCCGTCCACACGTCTCGCACGGCGAGCCGGCGCTCCGGGTCGGCGCGCAGGGCGCTCAGGGCTCGTGCCGGGTCGAGACCGGGACGGTCGAGCGTCGCGGGAGTGTCCGGGCCGATCACCGCGGCGGCGCCCGGCTCGGCTGGTTCTCGATCGATCACCTTCAGCCCCGAGCCTAGATGCAAGCTGCCGTGACCGGGGAGCCGGAACGGTAACCTCGAATCTGCCCACATGTCTCGACAAGCTCGACAGCGGCGGCGCCGCAAGCGCGGCGGAGCAGGCGCCCGCTTCCTGTTGATCGGTGGCGGCACCGTCGTGACGGCCGTGGTGATCGCGGTCCTCGCCGGCGTCGGCTACGTCGCTCACGTCGCACAGGGGACCCCGAACCCGTGCAAGCTTCGCCCGCTGATCAGCGGCGGCTCCTCGCAGGTGTTCGCCTCCGGCGGCACCCGGCTCGGCTTCATCCGCGCCGAAGTTCTGCGCACGCCGGTCGGCGAGAGCGAAATCCCGAAGACCGTCAAGGAGGCGACGATCTCGATCGAGGACCAGCGCTTCTGGAAGAACAACGGCGTCGACCCGACGGGGATCTTCCGCGCCGCGGTCAAGGACGTGACCGAGGGCAAGGCGCTGCAGGGGGGCTCGACGATCGCGATGCAGCTGATGCGCAACCTCTACATGCGCAGCGACACGCACACGCTCAAGCAGAAGATCGAAGAGGCGAAGATGGCGCTCGACTACGAGAAATGCCGGACGCGCCCGGAGATCCTGACCGAATACCTGAACACGGTCCCCTACGGGACCGTCGGCGGGCAGACGATGCTCGGCGTCCAGGCCGCCTCACGGGTGCTCTTCAACAAGCCCGTCGCGCGGCTGAACCTGCAGCAGTCGGCGCTGCTCGCGGGCCTGCCGCAGGCCCCCTCGGAATACAACCCGTTCCTCGATCCGCACGCCGCCCGCAAGCGGCGCAACGAGGTGCTCGCGAAGATGGCCCAGCTGCACTACATCTCGGACGCGCAGGCTCACGCGGCCGAGAGCGCCGGGCTCGGGGTCGAACACGGGACCTTCTACCAGCAGCGCAAAGAGGACTTCTTCTTCGAATACGTCCGCGAGCTGCTCGACCACCGCTACGGCCGTCGGGCTGTTCAGCAGGGCGGGCTGAAGGTCTACACCACGATCAACCTGCACATGCAGTACCTGGCCCGCAAAGCGATCGCCGAAGTGCTCAACGAGCCCGAAGACCCGGCCTCGGCGATCGTCACGATCGACCCCGCCAACGGCAACATCGAGGCGATGGCCGAGTCCGAGAGCTACGAGAAGTCCCAGTACAACCTCGCCGCCGACGGCCACCGCCAACCGGGCTCGACGTTCAAGGCGATCGACCTCGCCGACGCGCTCTCGCGCGGCGTGGACCCCAACTCGACCTACTACCTCTCACACACCCTCTCCCCGGGGTGGCTGCCGGGATACCCGACATACGAAGTCAAGACCTTCGAGGGCACCTCGCTCAACAAGTCGATCAACCTCGTCCAGGCGACCGTGACCTCCGACAACACGGTCTACGCCCAGCTCGCCGCCGATCTCGGCGAGAGCACCGTCACCGAAATGGCGCACAAGATGGGGGTGACCAGCCACCTCGACAACTTCGCCGCGGAGTCGCTTGGCGGCCTGAAACTCGGAGTCACGCCGCTCGAGATGGCCGACGTGTACGCGACGCTCGCCGACGGCGGCTGGCGCAACTCGCCGATCGCGATCACGAAGGTCGTCTTCCCCGACGGGCGGGTCGACACCAACTGGGGCAAGCCGCACCGCGTCAAGGTGCTGAGCACGGGCGTGACGGGCGAAGAGACGCGGATCCTTCACGACAACGTCCTCGGCGGCACCGCCGGACGCTCGGCGATCAACTGCCCGACGGCCGCGAAGACCGGTACCACGAGCGAACTCGTCGACGCCTGGCTGGACGGCTACAACTCCGAATACTCGACCGTCGTCTGGATGGGCTACCCGAACAAGCGCGTCTCGATGACCGACGTGCACGGCGAGCCGCAGCAGGGGGGTTTCCTGCCGGCCGAAATCTGGCACGCCTACATGGCGGCGGTGACCGAAGGCCACCCGTGCGCGCCCTTGAACGAATCGAACTCCGGGCTCAGCTTCCAGCCCTTCTACGGCAAATTCGCGGCTACCGGCCTGGCGGCCGTCGCCACCGAAAACGAAAGCGCCGAAAAGCACAAGCCCAAGAAGCACGCCCCGCCGAAAGGCGCCGCCCCTCCCGGCGCTGGTCCCCCGGCCGGACCGCCGGGGGTCAACAAGACGGGCGGCGCGGGCCCCGGCTGAGCAGGCCTGGTCGCGACCGGCGCAGGCCCCGGCTGAGCAGGCCGGGCCGCGATCGGCGCGCGCGCAATCCCACCCGAGCGGGCCGCGCTGGTAGTTTGATTCACAGACAAAACGAGCAGGCCGCGTCGGCGGCCGGATGGGAATGAGCGTGGCGAAGGAGGACAAGGTCGAATTCGAGGGCGAGGTGATCGAGGCCCTGCCGAACGCGATGTTCCGCGTGAAGCTGGACAACGACCACGTCGTGCTCGGCCATGTGGCAGGCAAGATGCGGCGCTTCCGCATCCGCATCCTGCCCGGCGATCGCGTGCGCTGCGAGCTCTCTCCCTACGACCTGGACCGAGCGCGGATCGTCTACCGGCATCGCTGAGCGGTCCCTGATCGACGCGATCGCGGGGGCGCTCGAGAGCCCCGCCGTCGCGCGCAGGCTGCTCCGCGGCACCGGCGACGACGCCGCCGTGGTGCGGGCAGGGGGGAAGCTCGCGGTGACCTCGACCGACACGATGGTCGAGGGCGTCCACTTCCGCCTCGGCGGGGATTGGGCGACGCCCGCCGAGGTCGGCCGGAGAGCCCTGGCGGGCGCGCTCTCGGACCTCGCCGCGATGGGCGCCGGCCCCGGCGAGGCGTTCGTCTCGCTGACGCTGCCGCCCGGCTTCGCGGAGGCCGACGCGCTCGCGCTGGTGGCCGAGGCCGACACGCTGGCGCTCGCGACCGGCACCGCGATCGCCGGCGGCGACGTCGTGGCAGGCCCGGTCCTGTCGGTGACGGTCACCGTGACCGGCTGGGCGGAGTCCGAGCGCGAGCTGTGCGGTCGCGACGGGGCGCGCCGCGGCGAGCTGGTGGGGGTCACGGGCGAGCTGGGCGCGGCGGCGGCCGCGCTCGCCGTGCTCGAAGGACGGGCTCCGCGGAACGCCGCGGCCGAGCGCTGCCTGGCCCGCGCCCGCGCACCCGAGCCCCGCCTCGCCGAGGGCCGGGCGGTGGTCGCGGCCGGGGCGAGCGCGATGATCGACCTCTCCGACGGCCTCGCCACGGACGCCGGCCACATCGGGCTGCGCTCCGGCGCCGAGCTGCGGATCGAGCTGGCGCGGCTTCCGGTCGCGGACGGAGTCGCCGAGACGGCAGAGGCACTCGGGATGACCGGCGGCGAACTCGCGGCGCGCGGCGGCGAAGACTACGAGCTGTGCTTCACGATCCCGGCCGAGCGACGCGAGCACGCCGAGGAGCGTCTGCGGGCAGTGGGCGGGACAAGCGTGAGCTGGATCGGGGAGGTCGCCGCGGGCGACCCGGGCGCGACGCTGCTAGGCGGCGGGGGCGACATAGTACGGGCCGAGGGATTTGAGCACCGGTGGTAGTTCCCGCGGCGCGGCCGGGCGCAGCGGGTAGTCCAGCGGCTGGGGAAGCTGTCCTTCGGTCAGGT
>DATNBM010000059.1:0-13394 GCA_035571915.1 Solirubrobacteraceae bacterium
CCGAAGGGCGAGTACGGCGGCGGGACCGTCGAGATCTGGGACCAGGGGACGTTCGAGGCCGAGAAATTCCGCGACGACGAGGTGATCGCCACCCTCGCCGGCGAGCGGGTCCAGGGCAAGTACGCCCTGTTTCAGACCGACGGGGACAACTGGATGATCCACCGGATGGATCCGCCGGCGGATCCGGACCACGAGCCGATGCCCCGCCACGTAAAGCCGATGCTGGCGGTCCTGTCCACGCTCCCCCGTGAAGAGGACGGGTGGGCCTTCGAGATCAAGTGGGACGGCGTGCGGGCGATCGCCTACTCGACCCCCGGGGAGCTGCGTCTTGAAAGCCGCAACCTCAACGACATCACCGACAGCTACCCGGAGCTGGCGCGGATCGGCCGCGACCTCGGCTCACACCAGGCGGTCCTCGACGGCGAGATCGTCGCCTTCGACGAGCACGACCGCCCGAGCTTCGGCGCCCTTCAGCAGCGCATGCACGTCGGCTCCCGCGAGGTCGCCCGGCGCCTCGCCAAGGCCACGCCGGTCACGTACATGGTCTTCGACCTGCTCTGGCTCGACGGCCACTCGACGATGGGGCTCACCTACGCCGAGCGCCGCGAGCTGCTCGCCGCGCTCGATCTGCGCGGCGAGAGCTGGCAGACGCCCGAGCACGTCGTCGGCAACGGTCGCGAGCTCTATGAGGCGAGCGTCGAGCAGCGCCTGGAGGGGATCGTCGCCAAGCGCCTGGACTCGACGTATGAGCCGGGGCGCCGTCCGGGTAGCTGGATCAAGATCAAGACCTTCGCGCGACAGGAGTTCGTCGTCGGCGGCTGGCTGCCCGGCAAGGGCCGCCGTCGCGAGACGATCGGGGCGCTACTGCTCGGCGTCCACGAGGACGACGGCACGCTGCGCTACGTCGGGCGCGTGGGGACCGGCTTCACCGACCGCGAGCTGGAGCGCCTCGGCGAGCAGCTGGCGCCGCTCGAGCGCGAGGCCTCGCCGTTCGGCGCCGGCGAACGGCCGCCGCGCGAGACGGTCTTCTGCGAGCCGCGCCTCGTCGTCGAGGTCGACTTCTCCGAATGGACGTCCGGCGGCAACATCCGCCAGCCCTCCTACAAGGGCGTGCGCGAGGACAAGGACCCCGCTCTGGTCGTGCGCGAGGACCCGCGCGCGGGACGCCCCGCCGCGCACGCCGTCGAAGAGCAGCCAAAGGAGGACGAGGCGCACGCGAAGAGCCCGCGCAAGGCGAAAGCCGCGCCGCGTGGGAAGACGAAAGCGCCGCGCGGGCGCGCGAAGGGCGGGTCCGTCGGCGCCGCCGGCATCGTCCCGCCGGACCAGTCGAGCGCCGTGATCGAGGTCGAAGGCCGGGAGCTGAAGCTCTCGAACCTCGCGAAGGTCCTCTACCCGGAGGCCGGCTTCGCGAAGGGCCGGGTGATCGACTACTACGCCGCGATCGCGCCGGCGGTGCTGCCCCATCTGGCAGGCCGGGCGCTGACCGTCACGCGCTGGCCCGATGGCGTCGACGCGAAGAAATTCTTCCAGAAGCAGTCGCCGGCCCACCGCCCGGAGTGGGTTCGCACCGCGAGCCTGCCGGCGGGCGGCAAGACGATCGACTACACGCTCGCCGACGACGAGGCGACGCTCGTCTGGCTCGCCAACCTGGCGGCGATCGAGCTGCACACTCCCCTCGCCCTGGCCGCCGCGCACGAGCGGCCCACCGCGATGGTCTTCGATCTCGACCCCGGCGCCCCGGCCGACGTGATCGACTGCGCCCGCCTCGCCCTGCAGCTGCAGGGACTGTTCGAGAACCTCGGCCTGCGGAGCTTCGTCAAGACGTCCGGCTCGAAGGGCCTGCAGCTCTACGTGCCGCTCAACACGAAGGGCGTCTCGTTCGACGACACGAAGACGTTCTCCAAGGCGGTCGCCGAGCTGTTCGAGCAGAACGACCCCGCCCACGTCGTCTCGCGCCAGACGAAGGCCCGCCGCGAGGGCAAGGTGCTGATCGACTGGAGCCAGAACGACCGCAACAAGACGACCGTCTGCGTCTACTCGCTGCGCGCCCGCCCCAGGCCGACCGTCTCGACGCCGCTGGAATGGGACGAGGTGCGGGCCGCCGCCAAGAAGGGCGACCCGCAGCTGTTGACGTTCGAGGCCGAGGAGGTTCTCCGCCGCGTGGCCGAGCGCGGCGACCTGTTCGCCGAGGTCCTCTCGACGAGCCAGCCGCTGCCGGACTTCGCCGCCGCCCCCTAGAGGAGCGCTATTCGAACTCGGGCGAGCGCCAGCCCGGCATCACGTCGGGCAGGCCGTCAGAGACCTTGTCGGTGAAGTGCGCGGGGCGCTTCTCCAGAAACGAGGTGACGCCCTCGACGACGTCGGCCGACTGGCCGCGCGCGACCATTCCGCGCGAGTCGGCGCGGTGGGCGATCATCGGGTGCTCGGCGCCGAGCATCCTCCACATCAGCTGCCGCGCCAGGGCGACCGACACGGGCGCCGTGTTCTGGGCGATCTCGAGCGCAAGCTCGCGCGCCGCCCCGAGCAGCTCGTCTTTCGGGTGGAGGCTCCGCAGCAGGCCCGCGTCGAGGCCCTCCTGCGCCGGGAAGACCCGGCCGGTCGCGACCCACTCCATCGCGCGGCTGATCCCTACGGCGCGCGGCAGGAACCAGCTTGAGCACGCCTCGGGGATGATCCCGCGGCGCGCAAAGACGAAGCCGAGCTTCGCGTCGTCGGCCGCCATCCGCACGTCCATCGCGAGCGTCATCGTCGCGCCGACGCCGACCGCCGGCCCGTTGATCGCCGCGATCACGGGCTTCTTGGAGTCGAACACGCGCAGCGTGAACTCGCCGCCCCCGTCCCTGCCGCCGGCGCCGGCGGTGTCGCGCTTGGAGTAGTCGAACGTGTCGCCGCCGCTCTCGAGGTCGGCGCCCGCGCAGAACGCGCGGCCCGCGCCCGTGACGATGATCGCCCGCACCTCGTCGTTCGCGTCGGCCTCGTCGAAGGCCGCCCGCAGCTCCTCGCCCATCCGGCCCGTCCAGGCGTTGAGACGGTCGGGGCGGTTCAGCGTGATCGTGAGGACGCCCTCTGAGACGTCGGTGAGTATCTGCTCGTAGTCCATCGCCCGATCCTTTCAGTTCTCGGCGCCCTCGCGCCCGTAGGGGCCCTCGCGGGTCATGCACTCCGCCCCGCAGCGCGCCGCCAGCGCGAGCGCCGCCTCCAGCTCCAGCCCCGACCCGAGACCGTACGTCAGCGCCGCCGCGAACGTGTCGCCGGCGCCGTAGGAGTCGGCCACCTGTCCCGGCAGGGGAGCGGCTTCCCAGCGCCCTTTCGCGCCGTCGCGGCGCCGCCAGCGCCCGCCTCGCTCTCCTTCGGTGTGGACGATCAGCTCCGCCTCCCTGAGCGCCGGCTCGGCGGCCGCCGTCTCGATCGCGTCGCCCGCGCTCAGCACGAGCGCGTCGAGCGGCACGCCCCTCCCGAGCGCGTGACGCGCGCGCGGGCTCGCGACCAGGATCCGGGCGCCCGCGCGAGCGCGGCGCAGCGCCGCCTCGTCGCCCGCGGTGAAGTAGATCGCGTCGAGTCCCCGCAGCCGCTCCCAGCCCGCCGGGTCGCCGGGAGCGGCGGCGCCCGCGGGGTCCAGCCTTGGCCCGAACGTGGTGATCGTCCGCTCGCCCGCCGCGTCGATCAACGTGACCGCGCGGCGCGTCGGCGGACGCTCCCCCGCCGGTCCCCGCTCGTCTTCCGCCGGCGGCCCGTCGAGCACCTCGACGCCGAGGCCCGAGAGCCGCTCGACCGTCCGCCGCCCCGGCTCGTCCTCGCCCAGCACGGTGTGCAGCGCGCAGCCGCCGGCGAGCCGCGCGAGCGCGACGGCCGCGACCGCGCCCCCGCCCGCCGGCTCCTCGAAGGATCCCGTCGCGTGCGCAACCTCGCCCGGGCCGGGCAGTCGCTCGACGCGCCCGAACTGCACCCACTCGACGTGGCCGACGACCGCGACCCGGAGACCCTGAGCGCTCACGCGCGCCAGTCTCACACAGCGGCCGCGAGCTCGGCGAACAGCGCGAGCGCCCCCTCGACGCGCTCGCGTTCTCCGGTCGTCAGCAGGTCGAGCAGCAACCCCCGCTGGACCGCGAGCTCCAGCGTCGCCTCGCGCTCGCCGCCCTCGGGGAGCCAGTCGGCGACGACCCGCCGGAGGAACGCCTCGTAGCGCTCGGGGTGACGGAGCGCGACGCCGTAGGCCTCGAAGAAGAACCGGAAGAAGGGGAGGCGCTCCTCGTCCGCCGTCCAGCGCCACGTCGCCAGCACCGCGTCGCCGCCGTTCTGCTCGGCCATCGCGGCGCGCATCCCCCGCAGCCGGTCGCGCACCCCGTTGAGGATCTCGCTGAGCAGCCGCTCCTTGCCGCCGAAGTGGTGCACGAGCGTGTTCGGCCGCACCCCGAGCGCCTCGGCGAGCGGCCGCAGCGTCAGATCGGCGACGCCGTGCTCGATCGCGTAGTCGACCGCCAGCCGCAACAGCTCGGCCCGCCGCTCCGGGTCAACCGGTCTCGCCATCGATCGCCTCCGCCTCTCCGCTCGACACAGTTTCTTGTACGACTGTGCAATTATACCTCCGATGCCGATGCCCGCCGCGGAGCAGCTGACGTTCGGGTACCTCGTCCCGACCAGGGACGCGATCGTCCTCGGCGCCCCGCGGGCGGCGCCGCTGCTCGCGCTCGGCGAGCGCGCGGAGGCGCTCGGCTTCGACGCGGTCTGGCTCGGCGACAGCCCGCTCGCCCGCGCCCGGCACGACGCGCTGACGATGCTCGCGGCGCTCGCCGCCCGCACGAGCACCGCAACGCTCGGCACGGCCGTCCTGCTCGGCGCGCTGCGGGCCCCGCTGCTGCTCGCCCAGGCGGCCGCGACGCTCGACCAGATCAGCGAGGGCCGGCTCGTGCTCGGCCTCGGCGCGGGCTTCCCCTACCCCGAGACCGAGCGCCAGTTCAAGGCCGTCGGCGTTCCCTATGAGGGCCGCGTCGGGCGTCTGACCGAGACGATCGCGGCGGTCCGCGCGCTGTGGTCGGCGGCGGGTGAGCCGGTCAGCTTCGACGGGCGCCACCTGACCTTGGAGCAGGTCGCCCTCCAGCCTCCGCCGTTCAATCCCGGCGGGCCACCCGTCTGGCTCGCGGGCGCGGGCGAGGCCGCCGAGCGGCGGGTCGGACGGATCGCGGACGGTTGGCTCCCGTACCCGCCGAGCGCAGAGCTCTACGCCGAGGGGTGGGCGCGTGTCCGCGAGGCCGCGCGCGCCGCCGGGCGCGAGGACCCGCCCCTTCCGGGCCTGTACGTCACGGTCGCGCTCGACGACTCGCCGCAAGCCGCGCAGGAGCTGTTGCGTCGCAACATCGAGCGCTATTACGAGCAGCCGCTCGAGCTGATCGGGATGATCCAGGCGATGTACGCCGGGACCCCCGAGGGCTTCGCGGAGTGGCTCGCCCCCTACGTGCGAGCCGGCGCCCGACACGTCGTCGTCCGCGTCGCCGACGAGCGTGCCGAGCACGGCCTCGAGGCGGCCGGACGGGCGAGCGAGCACGCCCGCCGCCACCTGGGCGAGGGCGGAGCGGCATGACACGCTTCGTCTTGGTCCACGGCGCCTGGCACGGGGGCTGGTGCTGGGATCGCGTCGCGCCCCGCCTGCGCGCGGCCGCCGCGGCAACGGGCGAGGGCTGGCGGATCCCCGTCCCCGACCCCGCGGTCGTAGGCGTCACCGACCCGGAAGACATCCGTTGGCTGTCGGAGCGGCTGACCGAGCATCCGCTGCGCAGCTTCGAGGAACCAGCCGAACGAGCGCCTCCGCCGGAGCTGCCGCAACGAGCGGTCCTCGCCGCGCCGGGACCCGTGCCGATGGACGAGATGGCTCGCGCGCTATCGATTCCCGCCACCCGAATCGAAGGAGGTCACGACCTGATGGTCACCTCACCCGAGGCCCTGACTACGACGCTGCTGGAGTCCGCATGAGCGATCTCCCGACCCCCGAGCAGATCCGCGACACGATGCCCTTCGCCGCGCTGATCGGCGCCGAGCTGACCGAGGTCACGCCCGAGGTCGTGCGGGGACGGATGGAGTGGGCGCCCGAGCGCTGCACCGCGGGAGGGCTGCTGCACGGCGGCGCGCTGATGGCCCTTGCCGACGGCGCCGGCGGGGCGCTCGCCTTCTTCAACCTGCCCGAGGGCGCGATCGGGACCGCGACGATCGAGTCGAAGACGAACTTCCTGCGCGGCGTGCGCGAGGGAGTCGTCAGCTCCACGAGCAGGCCACTGCACAAGGGCCGCACGATGATCGTGATCGAGACCGAGCTGACGGACGAGTCCGGCCGGCTGGTCGCGAAGGTCACGCAGACCCAGGCCTTCCACTACCCGCGCGGCTGACCGTCCTTTACACCGCGGCAACCTCGCGGCGCAGCGGCGAATAGGATTGCGCCGATGGCCGAGGAGCTGCTGATCGTCGAGGAGCCCGCCCCGCACGTGCGGCGGCTGACGATGAACAGGCCCGAGCGCCTGAACACGATGACGGCCGAGCTGTGCGAGGCGCTGCACGCCCAGCTGCGCGAGATCGAGTTCGACCGCTCCTGTCGCGCGGTGATCCTGACCGGCGCGGGCCGCGGCTTCTGCGCAGGCCTCGACCTGCAGGGCTACGGCCGCGCCCCGGGCAACGACGGCAGCGACGAGTCGCGCGACCGGCTCGCCAACCAGCAGCACATGTCGCGCCTCGTGCTCGGCCTGCGGGCGCTGCCCCAGCCGATCATCGCCGCCGTCAACGGGCCCTCCGCCGGGTTCGGGCTGGCGCTCGCGCTCGGCAGCGACATCCGCCTCGCGGCCCGCGAGGCCGTGTTCCGCGTCGCCTTCATCAACATCGGCGTCTCGAACTGCGACATGGCGACGAGCTGGCTGCTGCCGCGGCTGATCGGCGCCTCGCGCAGCCACGAGCTGATGCTCACCGGCCGCCGCGTCGACGCCGAGGAGGCCCTGCGCATCGGCCTCGTCTCCGACGTCGTCGAGCAGGACGCGCTGGCCGACCGCGCGCTGCAGGCCGCGACGCAGATCGCCGAGCTCGCGCCGTGGGGCGTGCGACTGACCAAGCAGGGCATGTGGGCGGCGCTGGAGATCCCCTCCGAGCAGGCGGCCGCCGAGTACGAGGACCGCCAGCAGATCATGTCCACCTTCGGGGCCGCGCCGCCCGAGGCGATCGGCGCGTTTCTGGAGAAGCGCCCGGCGGAGTTCGCCGACTGATGGGCGGACTGTTCGACGTCTCCGGGAAGACCGCGCTCGTCACGGGCGGCTCGCGCGGGATCGGGATGATGATCGCCCGCGGGCTCGTCGAGGCGGGCGCGAACGTGATCGTCTCCTCGCGCAAGCAGGCCGACATCGAGGCCGCCGCCGCGGAGCTGAAGAAGCTGGGCAGCTGCGAGGCGATCGTCGGCGACGTCTCAACGCCCGACGGAGCCGGCGAGCTGGCGCGCGCGACGCGCGAGCTGTTCCCCTCGCTCGACATCCTCGTCAACAACGCGGGCGCCGTCTGGGGCGCGCCGCTCGACGAGTTCCCCGCGAGCGGCTGGGACCGCACGATGCACACGAACGTCGAGGGCGTCTTCCACCTCACCGTCGGGCTGCTCGACGCGCTGCGCGCGAGCGCGAGCCCGGACGACCCGGCGCGGGTCATCAACATCGGCTCGATCGACGGCATCAGGACCCCGGCGATGGAGAACTACTCCTACAGCGCCAGCAAGGCCGCCGTGCACATGCTCACCCGCCATCTCGCCAAGCGTCTCGCGGGCGAGCACGTCACCGTCAACGCGATCGCGCCGGGGCCGTTCGAGAGCAAGATGATGGCCTTCGCGCTGTCGGACCCGGAGACCCGCTCGGCGATTGAGCAGAGCGTCCCGCTCGGGCGCATCGGCCGTCCCGACGACGTGGCGGGCCTCGCGATCTTCCTCGCCTCGCGCGCCGGCGCGTACATGACCGGCACGGTGATCCCGCTCGACGGCGGCATCACCGGCTGCGACCAGGGCTGAAAGACACCGGCTGAGAGACGGCAGCGCCGCGCCACGGCGCTGTGTGCGCAAAGCCACGGTTCGCCCCTCCGGGCATCGGGTAGGGTCGCTCGGTGAGGATCGACCTTTGCGGCGTGCGGGGCTCGACGCCGACCCCGGGCAGGGACTACGAGCGCTTCGGGGGTCACACCTCGTGCGTGGCCCTGAGCCACGACGGAGCCGAGCGCCCGACGCTGATCCTCGACGCCGGCACCGGCTTGCGCGAAGCGAGCAGGAGGCTGATCGGCGCGGCGCCGTTCTCGGGCACCGTGCTCCTCAGCCACCTGCACTGGGACCACATCCAGGGACTGCCCTTCTTCGCGGCGGGCGACCGCGACGCCAGCCGCGTCTCGGTCGTGCTGCCGGAGCAGCCCGGCGGCGGCGATGCGCTCGAGGTCCTCAAGCAGGTCATGTCGCCGCCCTTCTTCCCCGTCGGCCCCGACGAGCTGCGCGGCTACTGGCGCCTGGCGGCGCTCGCGCCGGGCGAGTCCGAGCACGAGGGCTTCCAGGTGCTGGCGCGCGAGATCCCCCACAAAGGCGGTCGGACCTACGGCTTTCGCGTCAGCGACGGGCGCTCGGCCGTGACGTACATGCCAGACCACTGCCCGACCGCCCTCGGCCCGGGGCCGGACGGCTACGGGGAGTACCACGAGGCGGCTCTCGCGCTCGCCGCCGAAAGCGACGTCGTGATCCACGACGCGCAGCTGCTCCCCTCCGAGCTCGGCGCGGAAGCCTCGATGGGTCACTCCTGCGGCGAGTACGCGGTCGAGCTCGCGCGCCGCGCGGGCGCGCGCTCGGTGCTGTTCTTCCACCACCGCCCGAACCGGACCGACGCGGAGCTCGACGCGGTGCAGGCGGGGCTCTCCGGCGAGCCGCGGGCGAGCGTCGCCGTGCAGGGCACGAGACTCGATCTCTGACAGGCCCGGGGGGCCGGCGGCGCCTGTGCGAACATGGCCGCGTGCCCTCCGTGAACGTGTTCGACGACGACTACGAGTACGACCCCGAGGACCCGCCCGGCTATCGCGCCGGAGCGCTGCAGATCAGCAACGCGCTCGGCGCGACGGCGCTCGCGGTCAAGTCGTTCCTGCTCGCGCCCGGCGAGACCGTCTGCCCCTACCACTACGAGTACGAGGAGGAGTGGCTGCTGGTGCTGGAGGGGACGATCGTGCTGCGCACGCCCGAGGGTGAGCGCGAGCTCCGCCGCGGCGAGACCGTCGTCTTCCCGCCCGGCCCGGCCGGGGCCCACAAGACGAGCAACCGCAGCGACGGAGACGCGCGGCTGCTGATGTTCTCCTCCGCCCGCGAGCCCGGCCTCGCCGTCTACCCCGACAGCGAAAAAGTCGGCGTCTACCCCGGCGACGGGGCCGACCCGATCCTGCTCTTCCGGCGCGACGGCAACGTGGGCTACTACGACGGCGAGACCTGACCGACCCGACCTCCCGCACCGCGTCGGCGGTGCGTAAGGCTGGCGTGAGAAGTGCACGGCCTCGCCGAGATCAGACGCGTCCTGCGCCACAGGGAGTTCCGCTTCCTCTGGCTCGCCCAATCCTCGAGCGTGATCGGGGACTACCTGGTGCTGGTCGCGCTGGCCCTGTTCGTGATCGAGCAGACGGGCAGCGCGACCGACCTCGGCTTCGTGCTGGCCGCGAAGGCGCTGCCGCTGATCGCCTTCCTGCTGATCGGGGGCGTCTGGGCGGACCGCCTGCCGCGTCATCGCGTGATGATCGCGACCGACCTCGCCCGCTTCGCCCTGCACGCGCTGCTCGCCGTCCTGATCTTCGCCGGGCACGTCCCGATCTGGCAGCTCGTCGCGATCGAGATGGCCTTCGGCGCCGCCGAAGCGTTCTTCAGGCCGGCCGCCGACGGGGTGCTTCCGCAGACCGTCCCCGAGCAGGACATCCAGCAGGCGCGGGCGATCACCGCGATGTCGAACAACCTCGCCGAATTCGCCGGCCCGGCGCTTGCCACCGCGCTCGTGCTCGGGGCCGGCGCCGGCTGGGCCTTCGCCGTGGACGCCGCGACGTTCCTGGCAAGCGCCGCGTTCCTCAGCCGCGTGCGGCCGCGGGTGCGCGAGCGCGCGATCGGCGAGACCGCCGGCGGCGCCGTGGCGCCGGCGGAGGAGGCGGGCTCCGGCGGGCTGTGGGCGGAGATCAGGGCCGGCTCGCGCGAGGTCCGGGCCCGCACCTGGGTGTGGGCGACGCTGCTGACCTTCTGCGCCGCCCTGTTCTTCGGTCTCGCACCGTGGTTCGTGCTCGGGCCCGTGATCGCGCGGGGGCAGTACGGCCACGTCTCGGTGTACGGGCTGCTCGAGGCCGCGATCGGCCTCGGCACGATCGCGGGCGCGCTCGTGGCGGTCGGCTTGCGGCCGCGCTTCCCGATGCGCGCCGCGATGCTCGCGATCATGGCCTGGCCGGTGGCCGCGATCCTCTACGCAGCCGGGACGTCGCTGTGGATCGTGATGCCCGCCGCGGTGCTCGCCGGCGGCGGGATCGCGGTCTTCGACGTGCTGTGGACGACGGCGCTCGCCGAGCGGATCCCGCCGGCGCGGCTCTCGCGCGTGAGCTCCTACGACTGGATGGTCTCCGGCGCGCTGCTGCCGCTCGGCTACGCGCTCGCAGGACCGCTCGGCTCGGCGATCGGGGCGGTGCCGGTGATGCTCACCGGCTCGGCGCTCGCGCTGCTCGCGTTCGTGCTCGGCCTGCTCCCGCGCGAAACGCGCACGCTCGTGCGAATCGCGTCGCGGGATGCCGCCGAGCCGACGCCAGAGGAGCCCGTGCTCGGACTCACCCACCGGCACTGAGCGGCCACCTCAGCCGGCCCCGGCGAGCTCCCAGACCCGCGCCGCGGCGCTCGAGCGATCGCTCACCCCGAGCTTCCTGAAGCCGCGCTCGAGATGCTTGCCGACCGTGCGGTGGGAGATCCCGAGCGCTTCGGCGACGTGATGGTTCGACTGCCCGAGCGCGACCAGCCGCAGCGATTGGGCCTCGCGCTGGGTGAGGCCCGCCGCCTGCAGCGACTCGAGCAACGGCGTAGCGGAGGAGGCGCCGCGGATCCCGGCGCGCGCCGCCTGGTAGGCGATCGCGTTCAGGTAGGCCTGGATCAGGAACGGGCGCGCGCGATCGGCGAAGTCGCGCTCGGCGTCGGAGTAGTCGGAGTCCGAGCGGCTGAGCGCGATCGCGAGCACGCGCCGCGGCCCGGCGGGAAGCGTGAAGGCCATCTGATGCTCGACCCCCAACGGCTCGTAGACCTCGCGGTAGAGCGACAGCCCGTGGAGCTCCTCGGCGGAGCAGACGTCCGAGAAGCGCATTGCGCGGCCGTCCTGGGTGCGCTGGTAGCGCTGCAGCAGCGGATTCTGGTGCGCGTTGCGGACCCACGCCTCGACCAGCTCGGGCGTCGCTTCGGGGCTCATCAACACGACAACTTCGCGGGGCCCCGGGCCGATGTCGTTCAGGGAGATGTACTCGGAGGGCAGAGTCCTGTGCAACGCGTCGAGCAGCCCGTGGCGCAGCTCGTCGATGTCGAGCAGGCCGCACACGTCGCCGATCAGATCGAGCAGGCGCGCATCCAAATCGCCGGGCGACAGACCATTCTCAGACATACGTCATAGGCACGTATACCCGATTTCGGCGTTGCATCGACACGCGCGCCGCGCCGCATCGACGCGCGCGCCACGGTCCCCGCGCATAGAGTCCGGGAGCGATGGACTTCCTGATCTCGCGGACCGACCTGCACGAGTGCCGCTTCGAGGACGCCCCGGCGCCCGCGCCCGGGCCGGGGGAGGCGCTGCTCACCGTCGAGGCCTTCGGGCTCACCTCCAACAACATCACCTACGCCAAGTTCGGCGAGGCGATGTCCTACTGGAGCTTCTTCCCGGCCGCTGAGGGCTGGGGACGGATGCCGGTATGGGGGTTCGCGACGGTCGCCGAGAGCCGCGCCGAGGGCCTGCCCGAAGGGGCGCGGATCTACGGCTACCTGCCGCCGTCGAGCGAGCTGCTCGTCACGCCGGTGCGGACCGGGGCACAGGGATTCGTCGATTCGGGGCCGCACCGCGCCGAGCTGCCCGCTGCCTACAACAGCTACCAGCGCACCGACGCCGACCCCTCCTACGAGGAAGCCCGCGAGGACCAGCAGATGCTGCTGCGCCCGCTCTTCTTCACCTCGTGGCTGATCGACGACTTCCTGCGCGACAGCGAGATGTTCGGGGCGAGCACGGTCGTGCTGTCGAGCGCGTCGAGCAAGACCGCGAGCGGCCTCGCGTTCCTGCTCTCGCGCGACGGCGCGGCGGAGGTGGTCGGCCTGACCTCCGCGGGAGCGGCCGACTACACCCGTTCGCTCGGCGTCTACGGCGAGGTGCTCACCTACGAGCAGCTCGACGCCCTTCCCGCCGGCCGGGCCGTCTACGTCGACATGTCCGGCGACGCCGACGTGCGCGGGGCGGTCCACGGGCACTTCGGCTCCGAGCTCGCCCATTCGGCCGTCGTCGGGGCGACCCACCACGACCGCATGGGCGGCGTCCCCGAGGAGCTGCCCGGCCCGCGCCCGACGTTCTTCTTCGCGCCCGACCGGGTCGCCAAGCGCAGCCACGAGTGGGGCCGCGACGGGCTCGAACAGCGGCTCGCCGATTCGTGGCGGCCGTACGTCGAGTGGACCGACGGCTGGCTTCGGGTGCAGCACGCCGAGGGTCCCGACGCGCTGCGCGAGGCGTACCTGGCGCTGCTCGACGGCCGGATCGACCCGGCCTCCGCGCACGTGCTCTCGCTGCCGCGCTGAGGTTTCGGCGACGCGGTAAGCCGGGTAGAGGAACCCTGTCGGAGGGGGCTACGACGAGGGAGACCCGATGAACCTGCCTTTCCGCGCGCTGCAGCGTGCGCACATCCCGGCCACCGCGCTCGCGCCCCTGCTGGCGCTCGCGCTCGCCCCGGCGGTCGCAACGGCTGCCGAACCGTCGGGCGAACCGGCGCCGTTCGGCCACGCGTGCAGCTCGCAGGACGGGGTGCGCTTCTGCCCGACGAGCGGACTCGAACAGCGCGTCGCGTCGTTCGACGGCGTGCCCCTGGACGTCGACGTCACGCTCCCGGCGAGCGGCAAAGGGCCGTTCCCCGTGATCGTGATGCTGCACGGCTGGGAGGGCAACAAGACGAGCTTCGAGTCCTCCACGCCGGCGGGCGACGGGAACCAGACCTACGACTACAACAACGTCTACTTCGCCCAGCACGGCTACGCGGTCGTGAACTACTCCGCGCGGGGCTGGGGCGACTCGTGCGGCGCCGTCGAATCGCGGACCGAACCGGGCTGCAAAGAAGGGTGGATCCGGCTCGCCGACCAGCGCTACGAGGCGCGCGACACGCAGTACCTG
>DATNBM010000060.1:0-28809 GCA_035571915.1 Solirubrobacteraceae bacterium
CGCTCCAGCGCGAGCACGACCTCGGCGGTGTCGTCGACGTCCGGGTAGTTGACGTTCTCGAACTCGAAGGCCCAGCCCCCGGGAGCCAGCTGCGGACGGGCCACCGCCCAGTCGCCCCGGACGGTCACCTCCTCGCCGAGCAGCCACCGCCCGGCCCGGACCATCGCGTGGTCGTCGCCCGCGAGGCCTGCGTCGCTCAACGCGATCATCGCGAGCGCGGTGTCCCAGACGGGCGACTGGCAGGCTTCCAGGCGCCTCGAGGCCCCGGGGGGAGCCCCGACGCCGTGACGGTCGTCGCGGTCCTCGACCATGAAGCCCTCGATGCCTTCGAGGCCGCGGCGCATCACCGGATGGTCGAGCGGATAGCCCTCCAGGTGCAGGGCGATCAACGAGTAGACCCACGGCGGCTGGATCCCGCCCCAGGACCCGTCGGCCTCCTGGCGGCGCACGATCCAGCTCTCCGCGCGGGCGCGGGCCAGGCGCCGCAGCGGTCCGAGCGGGTGACGTTCGTAGACCCGGAGCGCGCGGTCGAGCATGCCGAGGGCTCCGGCGCGGCGCGAGCGCTCGCGACCCTCGGCCTCGGGAGCGGGCACCGAGCCGGGGAGCGGCTCGAGCTCCTGCAGGCCGAACGGCAGGCGCCGCGCCGGGCGGTGGGCTTTGACGACCGACAGCGCGACGATCGTCTGGCGCGCCCAACAGGCGAAGTCGTAGACGTTGAACGGCAGCCGCGGGTGGAGCAGCACGATCTCGGTCGGCAGCGCGGGGACCTCGTCCCAGGACCACAGCCCGAACAGCGCCAGCCACAGGTGCGTAAAGACGCGCGCGTGGGAGAGCCCGCCCTGGCCGCGGATGAACTCGGCGGCGATCCGCATGTGCTCCTCGTCCGGGTCGTCGCCGGCCAGCCGCAGGGCCCAGTAGGCCTCGATCGTCGTCGACAGGTCGCCGGGTCCCTCGTGGAAGTTCGCCCAGGTGCCGTCGGCGCGCTGCTGGGAGCGGATCCAGGCGGCGCTGCGCTCGGTCTCGCCCTCGCTGCGAACGCCGAGGAACTCGCGCAGGAGCAGGTCCTCTGCGTCCATCGTGACGTTCGTCTGCAACTCGCCGCGCCAGAAGCCCGCGTCGCTCTGCAGCGAGAGGAGGTACTCACGGCCCGCCTCGAGCGCCGACTGAGCCGCGTCGCGAACCTCCCGGGTCAACTGCGCCATGTTGGAAAGCTAACCTAGCGCGACGTGCGGTTGTTCCCGGGCACGAGCACCCATGGTTCGGCGGGATCGACGTCGTAGCGCCGCAGCTGCTCCTCGCTGAGAGCGTGCGGTACCGGAGCGAGGAACCGGAAAGCGACGAGACCGTGGACTTCGTGCGCTTCGACGAGGTGGAAGCCCGCAGGGGGCGCGCCGGCTCCTTCGCGCAGCGGTCTTTCGCCGGTCTCGACGATTTCGCGCACGGTGGCGGTTTCGTGCGCATGCAGCTTGCGCAGACCCGGGATGTAGTGCTGCAGCGGGGCCGAGCCGAACAGAACGCTGGTGTACGCCCGCTCTGAGCCCCCGGCAGGAATCGCATGCGCGAGGTCGCGCCAGTCGCTGCGCTGCAGGCGGGGGCTGAGATCGACGTCGATCGTGATCGCCAGCAGCCCGACGGCGCCGAGAGCGAGCAGCGCCGGCCCGAGCGGCGATGTGCGCGGCCAGGTGGCGAGCACGGCGACGAGCGCGGCGCTCGGCACCATCGCCCCGAGCACGTTGCGCGGGGCCAGGTAATCGGCGCCGCCGAGCGCCAGCAGGAGCGGGATCCCGAAGCCGCAGGCGGCGAGCCACAGCGCGATCGCGCCGCCGCGCCGGTAGCGGTCCTCCTCGGCTCGAGGCGCCGTCCCGGCGGGCACCGCCATCAGCCGCCACACGCCGAGCGCGCAGGCGCCGAGCAGCGGCAACGCGACGAGCAGCTCGATCGAGTGACCGAGCGACGCGCCGTTGTAGCCGGTCAGGAAGTACTGGGGGATCGACTCCAGGCGCGCTTTCAGCGCCCATTCGCCGATCCAGTTCGTGTTGCGCCCGCCCTGCTGGGAGATCAGCGGCGCCAGCGCCAGCGCCGCCACGCCGATCACGGCGAGCGCAGGCAGGCAGCGCCGGCGCGTCTGCGGCTGGTAGAGCAACCAGACCGCGATGCCGGCGAGCAGGAAGGCGGTGAAGTAGTGGGTCAGCAGCGCCAGCGCGCCCGCGAGCGCGAACGCGATCCAGCGGCGACGGTCCTCGGGGGCGCTCAGCGCGCGCAGGAAGCAGAGGATCAGGACCCCCGAGGCGAGCGCGTACAGGCCATACACACGGGCCTCCTGCGAGTACCACACGAAGATCGGGCTGACCGTCACGAGCGCCGCGGTGCCGATCGCGGCGGCGCGCCCGGCGAGCTCGAAGCCGATGCCCCAGGCGACAGGCACGAGCGCGATGCCGGCAAGTGCCGAAGGGAGCCGCAGCGCCCATTCACCGGTACCCAGGAGCCGGTAGTCGACCCACTCGACGATGTACCAGAGCGGCGGGCTGTTCTCGGTCTGCGTGATCGAGTGCAGCGTTTTGAAGAGGCTCGGGTGCAGCACGTGAACGGGCGTGAACGCCTCGTCGAACCAGAACCCCTGCAGCCCGAGCGTGCTCAGTCGCAGCGCGGCAGCGAGCACCACGAGAGCGCCGAGCGGCCACCAGTCCGGGAGCGTCCGGCTGAACGCGGCCGCGCGAGGCGCGGGCAGCGGTTGGGCAGTTGTGCTCATCGTGACCTCGGCCGGATCGCCGGCGCACCGGGGATCATCCAGTATTTGCAGGTCATTTTGGGCACAGCCCGGTGGTGAGAGAGCCGAAGCACCCGTAGCGGGCCGAGCGCACGTTGTCTTCGGTCCCGGCCGGCAGGTACCAGCCGCCGGAGACGGTCCGCAGCCCGCCGCGGGTCGGGCCGGTCACGACCAGACAGATCTGGGGCCGCTGTTTGGGCGGCCCCGGTTCGGTGTTCCCGCAGACGACGTCGCGGTTCGTCGCCGTGCCGAGCAGTTCCCGGTCGGCGGCGACGTTCTTGTAGTCGTGGTGGGTGTAGGCCCGCCACGTGCGCAGGTCGGCGACGATGCGGTGGTTGACGCCCGCCTGGCGGGCGACGTCGTTGACGGTCGCGACCGCGAGCAGCAGCCCGACGAGGATCAGCACGGCCCCCTCGATCAGGCGCAGCTCTCCCCTTCCCGGGAGCTCGCTGCTGCGCGGGCGCAGCCGCTCGGGCAGACGCCGCCAAAGGGACTCGTAGGGCTCGGGTGCGACCGGGGCGCTCATGAGACCGGCGCCACCAGCGGCGTCATCTGGTGGACGATGAACATCGCCTGCACGGCGAGCGTGGCGATCAGCAGGCGCCGGTCGCGCGAGACGACGGCGAGGGGCAGCGGCCAGAGGATGTACCAGGCGAGCAGCCAGGTGCTCGTGACCGAGATCGCGAGCAGCGACCAGCCTGCCGCGGCGATCCAGTCATAGCCCCGCCAGGTGCGCCACAGCAGGTGCAGGACGATCGCGACCAGCGCCCCCTTCAGGAGGTCGTGGTCGATGGGGAAAACGCCGGGCTTGCCGAACAGGTGGGCGATCTCGTTCGCGAAGCTGTCACTGGAGACGAACGAGGCGTCGCGGTTGAGCGCGGACACGAGGTCGACGCCCTCGCGGCCGAAGACGGCGTAGCCGATCGCGAGGATCGCGACGAGCGCGGCCGCCGCGCCGGCCACCGGGGCGAGCCTGCGGCGGGCGAGGATCATGAACGGCAGCAGCGCGGCGACCGTCGCCTTGACGAGCGCTCCCGCGACGATCAGGGCGGCGGCGCCGGCTTCCCGGCGCGAGCCCGCCTCCCCCTCGCGCGGGGTCAGCGTCAGCGCGACGGCTCCCATCATCGCGAGCATCATGATCAGGTCGTTGTGGGCGCCGCCGAGCCCGAAGATCACGTACAGCGGGTTCACCGCGACGGCGATCAGGGCGGGGAGCGGGTCCTTGCCGCGGGCCTTCGCGCAGCGCCACACGAGCGCGAGCGTGCCGAGGCTCGCGAGCTGGGCCTCGACCTTCATCGCCCACAGCGCGCCGTGCACCCCGAGCGGGGCGAGCGGGTAAGAGATCAGCGTGTAGAGCGGCCCGTAGGCGGAGTCGACCTGGCGCCAGTCGTGGCCGACGTACTTGAAGATCTCATCGTGGGAGATCGCGGCGGGGCCGTGCAGGTAGGGGTTGATGCCGTGCTCGACGCCCATGCGGGCGTAGGCGATGTAGCTGAACACGTCGGTCGAGAGCAGCACGGGCCCGAGGAAGATCACGAGGTGAAGGGCGCCGATCAGCGCGAACGCCCAGCGGCGCGGGACGGCGCGCTCACCGCGGGCGTAGGCGAGGGCGAGCAGCCCGGCGTAGGCGGCGCTCGCCGCGATCAGGGCGATCAGGAAGACGCGGAAGCCGAGCCGCTCGCCGATCCCCGACAGCCAGCCCGCGATCGCGGGCTGTTTGGGGATCAGCGGCGAGTGTTCGACGGCGCCGTCGAGGACGACCTCGACGGTCGCGGCGAGCGCGAGCAGGCCGCAGAAGCCCGCCAGGACGGGAGCCCAGCGGGCGCGGCCTGAGACCTCGAGCGGCAGGCGCTCGCCTGCGGCGACGACGCTCACTTAGACGGCGCGGCTCAGAGCGCGGTCCAGACGGTCTTGCTCTCGAGGTATGCGTCGAGGCCGTCGCGGCCGTGCTCGCGGCCGATCCCCGAGGCCTTGAAGCCGCCGAACGGGGCGGACGGGTCGGCCAGCCCCCAGGTGTTGATGTAGACCATGCCCGCGCGGAGCATCGCGGCGAGCTTGTGCGCGTTGCCGACGTCGCGCGTCCAGACGCCGGCGGCGAGCCCGTACTCGCCCGCGTTGGCGCGCGCGGCGACTTCCTCGAGGCTGTCGTAGGGGGAGGCGACGAGCACGGGGCCGAAGATCTCCTCGCGGGAGATGCGCAGCTCGTCGGAGGTCGTGGCGAAGAGCGTCGGGGCGACGTAGTAGCCGCCGCTGTCGGTCAGCGCGGCCTCGCCGCCGGTGACGACCTCGGCGCCCTCCTCGACTCCCGCGGCGATGTAGCCGAGGACCCGCTCCTGCTGCTCGGCGGAGACGAGCGGTCCGAGCTGGGTCGAGGACTCCAGGCCCGGCCCGAGCCGGGTCGCCGCGGCCGCCTCGGCGAGGCCGGCGATGACCTCGTCGTAGCGCTCGGCTGGCACGAACAGGCGCGAGCCGGCGTTGCAGGCCTGGCCGGAGTTGAAGTAGATCGCCTGGAAGGAGCCCTTGATCGCCGCCTCGAGGTCGGCGTCGGGAAGGATGATGTTCGGCGACTTGCCGCCCAGCTCGAGCGTCACGCGCTTCAAGGCGCGACCCGCCTTGGAGCCGATCTCGCGCCCGACGGCCGTCGAGCCCGTGAAGGCGATCTTGTCGACGCCCGGGTGGTCGACGAGCGCGGCGCCGGTCTCCCCGTCGCCGGTCAGGACGTTCAGGACGCCGGGCGGGAACCCGACCTCGAGCGCGAGCTCGCCGAGCCGCAGCGCGCTCAGCGGCGTCTGCTCGGCGGGCTTCAGGACGATCGTGCAGCCGGCCGCGAGCGCGGGACCGAGCTTCCAGGCGGCCATCAGCAGCGGGAAGTTCCAGGGGATGATCTGGCCCGCGACGCCGACCGGTTCGCGGCGCGTGTAGACGTGCAGCCCGGGCGCGCTGACGGGCAGCACGGCGCCCTCGATCTTCGTCGGCCAGCCCGCGAAGTAGCGCAGGTGGCCGACCGCGCCGTTCACGTCGACGTACTGGGCGAGGCCGACGGGCTTGCCGTTGTCGAGCGACTCGATCTGGGCGAACTCCTCCGCGCGCGCCTCGAGCGCGTCGGCGAGCGCGTGCATCAGGCGCTCGCGGCCGGCGGCGGGCATCGAGCCCCACGGGCCGGACTCGAACGCCTGGCGGGCCGCGGCGACCGCGCGATCGACGTCCTCCGCCCCTCCCTGGGCGACCTCGGCGATCTCCAGGCCCGTCGCGGGGTCGACGGTCGTGAACGTCCGGCCGTCCGCGGCGTCGAGGTGCTCGCCGCCGATCAGCAGCCGGTGCGAGCGGGAGATGAAGTCACGCGCGGGAGCGCTGAGCGCGTCGGGCAGGGCGTCTGCGGAGATAGTGGTCATGCCCGTCAGCCTACCTTTCCCGGGACCGTCGGTGGTCGCCGCGAAGCCGTATGCTGCGCCCCATGGGGGAGGTCTCCAGGGCCGTCCTGATCACCGGCTGCTCGACGGGCATCGGCCGCGCCACGGCGCTGCGGCTCGCCGGGGCGGGCTGGACCGTCTACGCGACCGCGCGGCGGCCTGAGACGCTGACCGAGCTGAAGGACGCGGGGGCTCGGACGCTGGCCCTCGACGTCACCGACGAGGCCTCGATGGCGGCCGCGGTAGCGGCGGTCGAGGAGGCCGAGGGCGCGGTCGGGGTGCTCGTCAACAACGCGGGCTACAGCCAGTCGGGGGCGGTCGAGACGGTGCCGATGGAGTCAGTGCGGCGCCAGTTCGAGACGAACGTCTTCGGGCTGGCGCGCCTCACCCAACTGGCGCTGCCGCGGATGCGCGCCCAGGGCTGGGGCAAGGTCGTGAACCTGAGCTCGATGGGCGGGCGCCTGGTCTTCCCGGGCGGGGGCTGGTATCACGCGACCAAGTATGCGGTCGAGGCTTACTCCGACGCGCTGCGCTTCGAGGTGAAGGGCTTCGGAGTCGACGTGATCGTGATCGAGCCGGGCCTGATCGTGACCGAGTTCGGCGAGGCCGCGGCGGGCACGATGGCGGAGGTGCAGAGCGGCCCGCAGGACGGCGACTACGAGACCTTCAACGCCGCGGTCGGCGCGATCACGAAAGGCGCCTACGAAGGTCCGATGCGGCGCCTCGGCGGCGGCCCGGAGGTGGTGGCGAAGGCGATCGAGCGGGCGATATCGGCGCGGCGTCCACCGACGCGCGTGACGATCACGCCGTCGGCCAAAGTAACGCTCGCGATGCGCAAACTGCTCAGCGACCGTGCCTGGGACGCGGCGATGCGCCGTCAGTTCCCGACGCCGGGCTCCTAGCCCTTCTCAGGCCACGCGGCGAGGCCGCTCGGCGGCCTCTGCGTGCAGCGGCGCGGGCGCGCCGAGCTGGTAGCCCTGGGCGTAGTCGACGTCGTAGGCGCGGAGCATCGCGACGGTCGCCTCGTCGCCGACGAACTCGGCGATCGTCTCGCGTCCCATGCCGCGGACGATGCGGGCGAGCGCCCGCACGACGAGTTGGTCGGTGCGGGAGCTCGGCAGCTCGCGGATGAAGCCCCCGTCGATCTTCAGGTGGCTGAAGGGGAGCTGCTTGAGGTACTGGAAGGAGCCGAAGCCGGCCCCGAAGTCATCCAGGGCGAGGCTGCAGCCGAGGTCGAGGACGCCCGCGCAGAAGGCGCGGGCCCGCTCCATGTCGGAGATCGCGGCGGTCTCGGTGATCTCGATCGCGAGCCGCTCGGGCGCGACCTCGTAGCGGGCGAGGACGGCCGCGATGTAGGCGAGCATGCCGGGATCGGTCACCGACAGGGCCGAGACGTTCATCGCGATCGCGGCGCCCCCCATCGCCGTGTCGCGGGCGAGCAGGCGGACGACCCGCGCGAGGACCATCCGGTCGATCTCGCGGATCAGGCCGTAGCGCTCGGCCGCGGGCAGGAACAGGGCGGGCGCGGTCAGCTCGCCGTTCGGCCCGTCGGCGAGGCGCAGAAGCGCCTCGTAGTGGGAGATCCCCCCCTCGCGGAGCGAGACGATCGGCTGGAAGTGAAGCTCGAAGCGCTCCCGCTCCAGAGCGCGCCGCAGACGTGCCACCCAGGGACGCCCGTGGAGCCCCGCGGGCGAGTAGGCCGAGGACCATTCGCGGCCCTGCGGAGCGAGGCGCACGCGTCGCGGCGGGGCGGCCCCGGGGCGCGTGTCGACGGAGACGCTCAGGGCGGGCCGGGTCGAGCTGCGGGCGGACATCCCGGCATCTTTCGACGGTCCGCCGGGGGCACCTGCGGGCGACAGGCGGCGCCCAGAACCGCTGGGTCAGCCGCGCGGGGTCGCGCGGTACGGGCGACGGGCGCGGTCTGAGATCACGAGCAGCAGCGCGACGAGCACGAAGTTCATCACGACCGAGGAGCCCCCGTAGGCCACGAACGGGAGCGTGACGCCCGTCAGGGGGATCACGCGGGTCACCCCGCCGACGATCACGAAGACCTGCAGGGCGATCACGAACGAGAGGCCGGTGGCGAGCAGCTTGGAGAACGAGTCCCGCGCCAGCACGGCGGTCTTCAGCCCGCGCGCCACGAGCAGCAGGAAGACGAGCAGCAGGGCGGCGCCGCCGAGCAGGCCGAGCTCGTTGACGAGGACCGCGTAGATCATGTCGCTTTCGGGCACCGGGAGGATGTAGCGGTGGACGATGTGGTGGGGCGCGATTTCGACGGGGTACTGGAGCAGCGAGCGGTCGAATCCGGTGCCGAGGAAGCCCCCGTCGGCCTGCGCGAACAGCGATTGGGCGAGCTGGTAGCTGCCGCCGGGCTTGTTGTAGAGCGTTTCGTTGAAGGGGTGTTCCCAAGCTTCGACGCGTGACGTGACGTGGCTGACGTGCCCGGTCACGTACCAGACCCCGAGCGCGAACAGGACGAGGCCGATGAACGGGAACGACAGCCGGCCCGTCGCTACGTACAGCAACGCGAGGAACGCCCCGAAGAACATCAGCGAGGTGCCGAGCTCGCGGGTGATCAGGAGCGTCGCCATCGAGGCCCCCCAGATGATCAGCATCGGGCCGAACTGCTTCATCGGAGGGATCGTCAGCCCGAGTACGCGGCGGCCCGCCGTGACGAGGACCTGGCGGTTGTCGCGCAGGTAGCTGGCGAGGAAGATCACGATCGCGACCTTGGCGAACTCGGACGGCTGGAAGGCGATCGAGCCGAGATGGATGTCGAGATAGGCCCCGTTGACCTGCTCGCCGATGCCCGGGAAGCGGGGCAGCACGGTCGCGAAGATCGCGACCGCGGCGATCGTGTACCGGTAGCGCTCGAGCACCCCGACGCCCTGCTTGCGCAGCGCGAGGATCGTGGCGGCGAACAGGAGGAGCCCGACGACCATCCACTGCGCCTGCTGGCGGGCGAGGACGGGGTTGATCCGGTAGACCATCACGATCCCGACGCTCGCGAGCACGGCGACGAGCGGGAACAGGTACGGATCGGCGTCGGGCAGCGAGAAGCGGATCACGAGGTGGGCCGCCAGGCACAGCGCCAGGAACAGCAGCCCGTAGCTCAGCGACACGCTCGAGGCGTGGTTGAGCGTCAGGTTCGTCGACGCGCGCGGCGTGCTGTTTTCGGACTGGATGAAGATCGCCGTGAACCCGGCCGTCACGAGCAGCGCGGACGGCACGAGACCCAGCAGCTCGCGGTTACGGGCGCTGAACACCACCGCGAGGGTAGCCGCCGGGGCGGCGCTGCGCTCCGGGCCGGCCGCTACCCTGAAGAGCCGAGAGCGCTGCTGGGGGGCGGCGCTTCGCCACACCCTGCATGAGCGCATCTCCTCACCCCATCGACGATGAGCGCGCCCCGAAGCTCTGGCGCGGCATGTGGCTCCGCTTCTCTCTGGCGGGGGTCCTGATCTTCCTGATCGCGGGCGGCGCGACGGCGACGGTGGTCGTCAACGAAGGCGACTCGATCGCGGGAAAAATCTTCATCAACCCGATCGCGACGCCCAAGGGCCTCGTCTCCTCGTATCCCTACGCGGGCGAACCGCAGAACTTCCTCGTGCTCGGGTCCGATCGCCGCTCCGGCTCGAAGAACAGCGAAGAACGCAACGCCACGCCTCACAGCGACTCGATCCTCCTGGTCCGCTTCGACCCAGAACAGGGGCAGACGTCGGTGCTCTCGATCCCGCGCGACCTGATGGTCAACATCCGCACGCCGCAGGGCGCGCTCTACACGAACGAAAAGATCAACGCGGCCTACACGATCGGCAGCAAACTGAAAGGCGCCGACGGCGGGATCGTGCTGGCGGCCGAAACGATCGAGCGCGAAGTCTTCCCGGAACTGAAAGGACACCTGAACGGGATCATCGACGTCAACTTCGCGGGCTTCATCAAAGTCGTCGACACGCTCGGCTGCGCGTTCGTGAACGTCGACCACCGCTACCTCGGCGGCGGCGCGCTCGGCGAAGACTTCTCGGCGATCAACCTCCAGCCCGGCTACCAGAAGCTCTGTTACAACAACGCGCTCTCCTACGTGCGCTTCCGCCACTTCGACTCGGACTTCGTGCGCGTGGCGCGCCAGCAGGACTTCATCCGCTCACTGCGCGAGCAGATCTCTCCGAGCGACGTGCTCGAACGGATCGAACAGGTCTCCAAAGCAGTCGGCCACGCGATCCGCTCGAACTTCAAACCGACCTTCGACACGCTCAAGGAACTCGCGAAGCTGATCGCCTTCTCGCAGACCAAGCCACTCCGTCAGGTCCGCTTCAAAACCGCGGACGTGAACGCGAACTTCGGCGGCGGCTCCTACGTGACCGCGACGCCCGAGCTCGAGAAAGAAACCCTCAAGGAATTCATCCATGGCCACGAAAAGGTCCACCTCGCGCCTCTGATCCCCCACCACTCCTCGAGCAAGCACCATCACGGCTCGAGCAGCTCGGCGAGCTCGCCCGCGGCGCTCGGACTGGTCGCGACGACCGGCGAGAACGAAGCGGTCAGCGCCGCACTGAAGGTGCCGATCAAGGTCCTCTACCCGACGCTGCAGACCGCGGTGTCCAGTCAGGAAACGGTCCGCCCCTACTTCCTGCGCAACCAGCAGAACATCCTCCACCACGCATACGTGGTCGTCTGGCGGGAGAACACGCTCGGCGGCTACTACGACTTCCAGGGCACCGACTGGACCAACCCGCCGCTGTTCAAGAACGCCCGCCGCCAGCAGATCGGGAGCCGCTCCTACCTGCTCGTCGACGACGGCTCACACATCCACGTGATCGGCTGGAAGTCGGGCAACATGCTCTATTGGGTGACCAACACCCTGCTCGAGGACCTGACGAACGCTCAGATGCTCGCGATCGCGAAATCGGCGCAGCCGCTGCACTAGCGCCGAGCGCTCCCCTACGAGCCCTGTCCACATCCGTCTCAGCGACGACGGCGCAGCGCCAGGCCGGCCCACAGGAGACCGGCCGCCCCGAGCAGGTTCACGCACAGCGATGCAACGGGAGCCGTTTCGGCGATTGTCAGGAGGAGGCCGACGCAGATCAGCACGACGGACGCCGCTGCGAGCAGGCGGAGGGAGCCCAATGAGTCCGTCCCGCCCGCACGACCCTCAGCGAGCGCCGTCGAGGGCCTCGTTGACGAGCGCGTCCGCCCGCTTGTTCTGCGCTCGCGGCACCGTCCGTATCGACCAGCTGTCGAACTCGCGGAAGGCCTTCATGGCGTCGAGGTAGAGGGGCTTCATCGCCTCGTGCTTGACCTTGTAGAGGCCTTTGACCTGCTTGGCGATCAGCTCGGAGTCGCCGATCACCTCGATCTCGGTGGCGCCGAGCTCGCGGGCCTTGGCGAGGCCGAGCAGCAGGGCGCGGTACTCGGCGACGTTGTTGGTCGCGTGGCCGAGCAGCTCCGCGTGCTCGGCCAGCGTCTGGCCGTCGGGATCGGAGATCACGCATGCCGCGGCGGCCGGCCCGGGGTTGCCCCGCGCGCCTCCGTCGACGTGCACGATCACCTTCACGCGACTTGGCGTGGGCGCCGCTAGAGGGCCTTGGCGAGCGGCAGCGTGTCGCCGGCGACGCGCGCGCGACGGCGGTCCCGGATCACGCGGCGCTGCGCGCCGTCTCCCGAGTTGCCCTTGTTCCCGTTGCGGGCCCGGCGGTCGAACTCGCGGCGCTCGACGATCACGGTCACGTTCTCGTCGTCGCTGTAGTGCTCGACCAGCTTCGGGTAGAGGGTCTCGGCGAGCGGCTTGGGTACGACGCAGTAGATCATCTGACGGTCGATCTTACTCGTCGCTGGAACGGACGCAAGGGGCGACGGCGCTATTGCGCCAGCGCGATCGTCCCGCCGGAGCCGGCGAGGGCGTTGCCCTCGCACTCCTCGCGGGACAGTTCGGAGAGCTCCGTGCCCTGACCGGCGGCGACGGCCGCGGCCGGCTCTTCGCTCAGGTCGACCTCGTATCGGTACCAGCAGAGCTCCCACGCGACGACGATCCGCACGACGCTCGCGAGGTGCTCGGCGGAGCGAACGCTGATGACCGGCTCGCCGAGCGAACGAGCGACCCCCGCGACCCGGCGCGGGAACTCGCTCGCGTTGAAGACGGCGACGGCGAGGTCTGGGTAGGTCGGCGGCGAGGCTGGCTGCGGCGCGCCGAGCGGGGCGTCCGCGTCTGCCCCGGTCGAGTCGGCGACGGGGGCTCCGTCGAAGAGGTCGTACGGCGCCGAGCGCGGCTCGGTCTGCTCGTCTCCCGAGGCGCGAGACCGTCGCCGCTCCTGCGCGGGCGGGGCCTTCGTGACCTGGATCAGCCTGTCGATCAGGCTGCGGCCCCGGCGGGGTCGCTGGGGCGGCAGCGAGACGTCGGCGGCCGCCTCGGTCTCCCGCAGCCACCCCTCGTGGGTGGCCCGCGGCGCGCACAGCTCGCAGACGAGCCGCCGGCGACCGTCGGCGATGAAGTAGTCAGGCTGCTCGCCGCGCAGCAGGCGGCGAGCGCACACGTCGCAGGCCACGTCCGGCTGCGACGTCACGATCGAGCGGGTCGTCATCGCCACCCAGGGTAGCTTGGAGGAGCGCCCCCCGTACCTTTGGCGGCGACGCGTGCACGGCGTCGGCTTCCTCCCGGCCCCCTACGCGTGGGCCGCCTCGCGCTCCGCCCCGGCCTCCGCGACGACCCGCGAAGCGAGGTGCCCGGGGACCTCCTCGTAGCGGAGGAACTCGAGCGTGTAGTCGCCCTGGCCCTGCGTGATCGAGCGCAGGTCGGGCGCGTAGGTGAGCATCTCCGACATCGGGACCTCGGCCTTGATCTCGGTCATCGCCCCGTTCGGCTCCATTCCCTGCGGCCGTCCCCGGCGGCTGTTCAGATCCCCGATCACGTCTCCGACGTGGGCCTCTGGGACCGAGAGGGTGACCATCATGATCGGCTCGAGCAGCACCGGCGAGGCGTCGGCGAGGGCCTGTTTCATCGCCTGGATGCCCGCGAGCTTGAAGGCGATCTCCGAGGAGTCGACGGAGTGGTACTGGCCGTCGAAGAGCCGCACCCGCACGCCCTGGACGGGGTAGCCCGCTAGCACGCCCGCTTCCATCGCCTCGCGGACGCCCTTCTCGACGGCCGGGATGAAAGAGCTCGGAATCACCCCACCCTTGATGTTGTCGACGAACTCGTAGCCGGTCGGGTGCTCCCCGTCGGCGAGCGGCTGTATCTCGATCTGACAGTCGCCGAACTGGCCCCGGCCGCCCGATTGCTTCTTGTGGCGGCCGTGGCCGTTGGCCGTCGCCCGGATAGTCTCGCGGTAAGGCACCCGGGGCGGCTTGAGCGTGACCTCGACGCCGAATCGGTCGCGCAGGCGGTCCACGATCACTTCGACGTGGACCTGGGATAGTCCCGCCACGATCTGCTCCCCCGTCTGCTGGTCGCGGTGCAGGTCGATCGTCGGGTCCTCCTCCTGCAACCGTCGCAGCGAGGAGAGCACCTTCTCCTCATCGCCCCGGCTCTTCGGCTCCACGGCGAACGCCATGACGGGCGCCGGGAGCTTTATCCGGGGCATCTCGATCGGCTCGTCGCGCTCTGCCAGCCAGTCCCCCGCGCGAGTCTCCTTTAGCTTCGCGACGGCGCCGATGTCGCCGGGGCCGAACTCCTCGACGTGGTCGACCTCCTTGCCCGCGAAGACGAGCAGCTGGCCGATCCGCTCCTTCACGTGGGCGTGCGTGTTGAGCGCCTGGCTGTCGGCGCGCATCACGCCCTGGTAGATCCGCATCAGGTTGATCCGGCCCGCGAACGGGTCGGCGCGGGTCTTGAAGACGTAGGCGAACAGCGGCTCGTTCTCGTCCGCCTCGAGCTCGACCTCGCCGACCTTCAGGGAGCCGTGCTTGACGGGCGAGGGGAGGTCCTCGACGATCGCGTCGAGCAGCCGCGTCGTGCCGAGGTTGGCGGTCGCCACGCCGCACACGACGGGAAAGATCTTGCCGTGGTTGGTCCCCTCCTTGAGGGCGTCGACGATCTCCTCGTGTGAGATCTCGCCGCCGTCGAGGTAGCGCTCCATCAGCGTGTCGGAGACTTCGCAGACCTCGTCCATCAGCTTCTCGCGGTATTCCTGGGCGAGCGCGGCCGACTCCTCCGGGATCGGGATCTCGGTCCAGCCGCCGCGCGCCGGGGAGTCCTGTCGGAAGGCCTTCATGTCGACGAGGTCGATCACCCCGGAGATCTCGTGCTCGGCGCCGATCGGGATCTCGGTCGCGACGACGTGCTGGCCGAACGCCCTCTTGAGCTGCTCGAGGGTTCGGAAGAAGTCGGCCCGCTCCCGGTCGAGCATGTTCACGAACAGCATCCGCGCGATGTCCAGCTCCGCCGCCCGCGCCCACAGACGGCTCGTCGTGACCTCGACGCCCATCACCGCGTTGATCACGAACACGGCCGACTCGCAGACCCGCAGCGCCCCGAGCGCGTCCGCGATGAAGCTCGGCTCGCCGGGCGTGTCGAGCAGGTTGATCTTGCGCTCGTGCCACGTCAGCGAGTTGAGCGCGGCCGAGATCGACATCTGCCGCGCCTGCTCGTCCGGGTCGGCGTCCGACACGGTGGTCTGGTCGGGGACGGAACCGAGACGGTTGATCGCCCCGGCCTCGAACAAGAGGGCCTCATGCAGCGAGGTCTTCCCCGACCCTCGATGTCCAACGAGGGCCACGTTGCGAATACGGTCCGCTGCGGGGTGCATGAGCTATGTCTCCTTCCTCGGGTGAGGTGACCATACCGCCGCCCGCGCGCCAGGTAAAGACGCCTGGCCGCCCGCCGTCCGGGCGACCTGAGGGCCGCTCAGCCGGCGGCCAGCAGCGGCATCACCTCGGCGGCGATCAACGCCACGTGGTCGATGTCGTCGAGGTCGATCACCTGCAGGTACGAGCGGCTCGCCCCGACGTCGCGATACTCGCTCAGGCGCTCCGCGACCTGGGCGGGCGTCCCCGCCGCACCGTGAGCACGCAGATCCTCCACGGCGCGCCCGATCCGCTCGGCGCGACGTGCGAGCCCGGCCTCGTCGGTCGCGCAGCAGACCGTGATCGCGTGCGAGCAGATCAGGCCGTCCGGGTCGCGGCCGAGCTCCGAGCAGGCGCCGCGGGCCGCGGCGAAGCGCTCCCCCGTGCTCCCGGCGTCCATGAACGCGACGTTGAACTCGTTCGCGACGCGGGCCGCGAGCGCGGGCGTGCGGCGCGGCCCGGTGCCGCCGACGATCACCGGCGGATGGGGCCGCTGTCGCGGCTTGGGCAGGGCCGGTCCGGGCGCGAGCTCGTAGTGGCGGCCGCTGAACGCGTAGCTCTCCCCCTCGGGCGCGCTCCACATCCCCGTCAGGATCTCGAGCTGCTCTTCCAGACGCTCGAAGCGCTCGCCGAAGGGCGGGAAGGGGACGCCGTAGGCGGCGTGCTCGGCCTCGAACCAGCCGGTGCCGAGGCCGACCTCGACGCGCCCCCCGCTCATCTCGTCGACCTGCGCGACGGCGACCGCGAGCAGGCCCGGCAGGCGGAACGTCGCCGAGGTGACCATCGTCCCGAGCCGGATCGTGCTCGTCTCCCGGGCCAGCGCTCCGAGCGTCACCCAGGAGTCGGTCGGGCCGGGGGCGCCGTCGCCGGGTTTGATCCGCAGCAGATGGTCGCTGCGGAAGAAGGCGCCGAATCCGTGCTGCTCGGCCGCCCGCGCCATCGCGAGCTGCTGCTCGTAGGTCGCGCCTTCCTGCGGCTCGGCGAAGATCCTGAGCTCCACGGCCTGCCCTCCCTCGATCGATCGCGTGTCGCTCCACGATGACAGGAGACGGTCCGGGGCCCTCCGCCGGATCCGGCCCACAAAGAACTAGACTCCGGCCGGTGAGGAGGTTGCCGACCGCCGCCGAGAACCTCCGCGGCGTGCGCGACCCGCAGCCGGCCGCCCTGCACGGGCGGCGCGTCGCCGGCGAAATGCTCGCGGCGGGCAGGGAAGCGATCGCTGCCGAGCACGAAGTCGAGGCGGAACTGCGCGCGCACGGCGCCCCCGACGCCGCGCGCTCGCTGCAAAGAGCCGAGTCCGCGGTCAAACGACTGAACCGTGGGCTGCGCCTGAACGTAAGCAATGGCACCGCCACCGGCCTGCGCCTGCAGGCCCGCTTCCTGCGCTTCACGTTCTCGCAGCTGCGCGCGGTCTGCCAGGCGCACGGGCACTAGCCCGCGGCGTCAGCCTCGCCGGCTCGCGCCGCGACTTTCAGGCGGTTGCCGTCGGGGTCGACGACGATGCTCTGGCTCATGTCCGGGCCGACCGGCTCGACCGGCCCGGGCTCGATGCCCCGCTCACGCGCCGCCGCGAGGAACGCGTCGAGGTCCTCAACGATCAGCGTGTGCTGCGCCCCGCCCGGCGTCCCTTCTTCCGCGATCAGGACGATCCAAGCCCCCTCGTGCAGCTGCCACGCCGCCTCGCGCTCGTTCGGCACCAGGTCCGGCTCGCGCCCGAGCAGCCGCGCGTAGAAGTCGCGCGACGCGCCGAGATCCGCGACGTGGATCCCCGCGAAGAGGTGCTCGCTCACGAGGAGAGCTCGTTGACCTGGCGCACGACCCGCCCCTTGCGCAGAATCGTCGTCTGCACGATCTCGTACTCGAGGGGCTCGCCCGCGCCGGGCCCGGCGTGGCGCAGCCGCGCGGTGCGCACGAACCGGCCCGGCGCCGCCTCCCGGATCGAGAGGTTCTCGATCGTGCTGTCCGGCCACCGCGCCAGCACGCCGCGCCAGAACTCGAGTACGGCGGGCAGCCCGACGATCTCATCGGCGCCCAGCGGCGGCGGCGGCCCGTACTCGACGTCGGGCGCGAACAGCGCCATCACCGCCTCGACGTCGCCTCGGTTGAAGGCGTCCCGCGCCCGATCGAACGCGCCCTGCAGCGCCCGTCTGCGCAGCGGCCCCGGCAGCACCCCCAGCGCCCGCGCGCCGAGCGCCGCCAGCCACGGCGCCGCCAGCTCGATCCGGTCCGGCAGCGGCCTGCTAGTCGTCGAAGGACTCCTCTTGCATCCGCGAGCGCAGCCGCAGGACGGCCTTCGTGTGCATCTGCGAGACGCGCGACTCGGTCACGCCGAGCACCTCGCCGATCTCTCGGAGAGTCAGGTTCTCGTAGTAGTAGAGGGCGATCACGAGCTTCTCCCGCTCGGGCAGCTTCGCGATCGAGTCGGCGATCCGGTCCTTGAGGTCCCCGACGTCGAGCGCCCGGGATGGGTCCGGGGCGTTGGGGTCCTCGATCGTGTCCATCAGCGAGACCTGGTCGCCGCTCGAGTCCGAGACGCTCCACAGCTCGTCCAGCGCCACGATCGAGGAGTGGCTGATCTGCAGCAGCGAGTCGTTGAGCTCGTCGAGCGTGATGCCCATCTCGTCGGCGATCTCCTGGTCGGTCGGAGCGCGCTGCAGGAGATGCTCGAGCTTGGCGTTGGCCCGCTCGACCTCGCGGGCACGGGCGCGAACGCTGCGCGGCACCCAGTCGAGCGAGCGCAGCTCGTCGATGATCGCGCCCTTGATCCGCATGATCGCGTAGGTCTCGAACTTGATCTCCCGGGAGAGGTCGAAGCGCTCGATCGCGGAGATCAGACCGACGAGGCCGTAGGAGATCAGGTCCGCCTCCTCGACATGCGGCGGTAGGCCGGCCGCGGTGCGGCCGGCCACGTACTTGACCAGGGGCGAGTAGGCGACGACCAGCCGCTCGCGGCTGTGCTTGTCGCCGTCCTCCTTGTAGCGGCGCCAAAGTTCGCGCAGCTCGATCGGTTTGACGTTGGTCTCCAGGGCTCCCCCTGTCAGGCCCGAGGGTGACTGCGCGCGTAGGCGCTTCTGAGCCGGGCGGACTCTACCCGAGTGTAAATCTGGGTGCTGGAGACACTGGCGTGGCCGAGCATCTCCTGAATCGCCCTCAGGTCCGCGCCCCCGTCCAGAAGGTGCGTCGCGAAGCTGTGGCGCAGCGAGTGCGGCGTCGCCGTGCCCTGCACCCCGGCGCGCGTGGTCCACAGCCGCAGCCGTCTCCGCACGTCGCTCGTGCCGAGCGGTTTGCCGCTTCGGCTCAGGAACAGCGAGAACGGCGCGGCGCCGCCGGGCGCCTGGCGCGCCAGCTGCGGGCGTGCGCGCTCCAGGTAGGAGCGGAGCGCCGCCATCGCGGGCTCCCCGACGGGGACGAAGCGGGTCTTCCGTCCCTTCCCTTCGACCCGCACCTGCTCTCCGTCGTGGTCGACGTCGGTCAGCTCGATCGAGACGAGCTCCTCCGCCCTCAGCCCCGACGAGTAGGCGAGCTCGAAGATCGCGCGGTCGCGCAGCTCGAGCGGCTGGGCGGTGCTCCGGTCGGGGATCCCGTCGAGCAGCCGCCCGGCCTCGCGGGCGCTCAGAACGGTCGGCAGGCGGCTCCCACGCCGGGGCGTGGAGACCAGCTCCGCCGGGTTCTGCGCGACGAGGCCGTGACGGCGCAGGCTGTCGAACAGCGAGCGGAGCGCGGCCAGCTTGCGCGCCGAGGTGCTCGGCGCCGCCCCTTCGCCCGTCAGCAGGGCGACCCAGCGGCGGACCTGACGGGGGCTGACGGCCGCGGGCTCGACCCCGAGCCCGGCCGCCCACCCCGCGAAGCCCTCGGTGTCGATCCGGTAGGCACGCCTGGTGCGAGGGGCGGCGTCGCGCCGCACGAGGTCAGCCTCGAACAGCTCGAGCGCGTGCTCCCACTCACCGGGCAGACGCTCGGCCCGATCCTCCACTGTGGCGACGGTTGACATGTGCTGGGGGGATTCGCCGCGCGCGTCCGGGCGCCTGCCCGTGACGGGGATCCCGTCGATGGTGTCAATCGCCACCTTCTGCATTATTCCCGTCTGGGCTAGATTCAACGCGATGGTGGCCGAACCGCACGGTCCCGAGCCGGCCGCGCTCGAGGATCGACCGCCCGTCGCTCCCCAGGCGCCCCCCGGCGACTGGCGCTCGATCGACTGGCGTGAGCACCAGCGCTGGGAGATCGTGGGCGGACGTGCTGTCAACACGATCCAGCTCGGCGCAGGGCCGCCGATCGTCTTCGTCCACGGCCTCTCCGGCTCGTGGCCGAACTGGCTCGAGCAGCTCGCCTCCTTCGCCCCCGATCACCGCGTCCTGGCGCTCGACCTGCCCGGGTTCGGCCACTCGCCCGGCCGCGCCGGGGATGTCTCGATGCACGGCTACGCCGAGCTTCTGGAGCAGCTCCTCGACAGCCTCGGCCTGACCGACGTGACGCTCGTCGGAAACTCGATGGGCGGGCTGATCTCCGCCGAGACGGCGGCCTCCTTCCCGCAGCGCGTGCGGCGGCTCGTGCTCGTCTCCCCCGCCGGCCTCTCGACCTACCGAAACCGCCTCACCGTGCGCACGTTGCCCGCGCTGCGCCGCTTCGAGCAGGGTCTCGCCCTCGGCGCCGCCTGGACCGCCTCTCACGCCGACCGGATCGCCTCACGCCCGCGCCTGCGCGACCTCGTCCTGAAGGGCGTCGTCGCCCATCCCTCGAGGCTCCCCGCCCCGCTCGCGGCCGAGCAGCTGCGCGGCGCGGGCACCGACGGCTTCATGGAGGCCCTCGAAGCGATCCTCGACTTCGACCTGAAGCCCCGCCTGCCCCTGATCTCCTGCCCCGCCCTGGTCGTCTGGGGCACGAAGGACCGGCTCATCAGCTGGCACGACGCCGCTCGCTTCGCCGAGGCGATCCCGGACTCGCGGAAGGTCGTCTACGAGGACATCGGCCACATGGCGATGCTCGAGCGTCCCGCCGAGTTCAACGCGCTGCTGCGCGAGTTCATGGCGGGCGACGCGCGCGCACGAGCCGCCGGCGGTCAGTAGACGAAGGCCCCGAGCGCGCTCGCCACGTCGGAGGCCGGCAACGGCCCGAACCGGAGCGTCCACGCGCCGTCGAGCTCCTGGCGGAAGGAGTGCGGGACCCCGTCGCGCTCGAGCTGCGCCCGGTGCAGCTGCGCCCGTTCGTAGCCCGTGCTCCCCTGGAAGGTCGCGTCGAGCCCGTAGCGCCCGTCGTCGATCGGCCAGATCGTGAGACGGTCCGGCACCGGCCCCGCCTTGGAGGGCAGCGCTCCGGTCCCGCCCCCGGAGGGGTCGAGCCCGCCGCCGCTTCCGCGCTCGGGGGCCCGCGTCGCTCAGCGCGTGACGGCCCCTTCGGCCGCGCTGCCGACCAGCTTCGCGTACTTCTGGATCGCGACGTCGATGTGCTCGTCGGCCCGCGGCGGCTGCGTGTAGGCCGCGACGCGCGCCGCGATCTCATCGTCGGAGAGCGCCACGTCGAGCCGACCCGCGTCGACGTCGATCGTCAGCTCGTCGCCCGTCGCGAGCGCCGCGATCGGGCCGCCGTGGACGGCCTCGGGGGCGACGTGGGCGACCATGAAACCGTGGGTCGCGCCGGAGAAGCGCCCGTCGGTGATCAGGGCGACCTCTTCGCCGAGGCCCTCCCCGACGATCGCCGCGGTGACCGCCAGCATCTCCCTCATGCCGGGGCCGCCCGCGGGGCCCTCGCCGCGGATCACGACGACGTCGCCGGCCTGGATCTCGTGCGCGAGGACCGCCGCCATCGCCGCCTCCTCGCCGTCGAACACGCGCGCCGGGCCGGTGTGTTTGCGGCGCTCGTGGCCCGAGAGCTTCACGACGCAGCCGTCGGGGGCGACGTTCCCGCGCAGGATCGCGAAGCCGCCCGTCGGTTTGATCGGCTCGGCCAGCGGCCGCACGACCCGCTGCCCGGGCGTCTCGCGGGCCTCGGCCGCGACCGCGCCGATGCTCGCGCCGGTCACGGTCGGCGCGTCGCCGTTGAGGATCCCCGCCTCGCGCAGGCGCGCGAGCACGAGCGGCACGCCGCCCGCTTCGTAGAGCTCCGTGGCTACGTACTGCCCGCCGGGCTGCAGGTCGCACAGCAGCGGCGTGCGCTCCGACACCTCCTCGAACTCGTCGATCGTCAACGGCACGCCCATTTCGCGCGCCACCGCGAGCAGGTGCAGCACGCCGTTCGTCGAGCCGCCGCTCGTCGCGACCGCGGCGATCGCGTTCTCGAGCGCCGGCTTGGTGATCACGTCGCTCGGCCGCTGCCCGCGGCGCAGCACGTCCATCACCAGTTCGCCGCATTGCTTGGCGACCTCCAGCTTGCGCCCGTCCTCGGCCGGGACCATCGAGGATCCGGCCGGGGAGATGCCGAGGGCCTCGAACGCCATCGCCATCGTGTTGGCCGTGAACTGCCCCCCGCAGGCGCCCGCGCCGGGCGAGGCGGCCTCCTCGAGCTCGTGCAGCTCCTCCTCGGTGATCTTCCCCGCGGCGAACTGCCCGACGGCCTCGAACACCTGCTGGATCGTCACCTCGACGCCCTTGTAGTGGCCGGGACGGATCGACCCGCCGTAGAGCATCAGGCCGGGGATGTCGAGGCGCGCGAGCGCCATCACCGTCCCCGGGATCGTCTTGTCGCAGCCGGAGATCGTGACCAGGGCGTCGAAGTGGTGGGCGCTCGCGACGAGCTCGATCGAGTCGGCGATCAGCTCGCGGGAGACGAGCGAGGCGCGCATCCCGGAGGTCCCCATCGTGATCCCGTCGGAGATCGCGATCGTGTTCAGCTCCATCGGGGTGCCCCCCGCGGCACGGATGCCCTCCTTGACCTTCGCCGCGAGCACGCGGTTGTTGAAGTTGCAGGGCATCGTCTCGATCCACGAGTGCGCGACCCCGACGATCGGCTTGGCGAGATCCTCGGCCGAGTAGCCGATCCCGTGCAGGTAGGAGCGCGCGGCCGCGCGCTCCGGCCCCTCGGTCAGGGACCGGCTGCGGTGCCTCATGTCGAAGTGCCCGTTGGTGCTCACGCCGCGGCCACGTTACCGTCCCGCGGCGCCGGAGCGGGCTCCGGTACTGCCGCGCGCCGCTCGCGCTCCCAGCGCGCGATCCGCGCGAGGTCGCGGCGGACCCTGTCGGGATCGACCTGGCGTCCGGGCAGGTGCATGTTCGCCTCCCCGATCAGCCGCCGCTCATCGCCCGTCAGCGCCATCCACTTGGCAAGCACGTCGTCGGAGTCGGGCAGCCGCGAGCTGCCGTAGGGGCGGGTCTCGTCGGGGAAGGCGACGCAGTACTCGCTGAGCAGCTCGCCGCTCGCGGGCACGTAGGCGACGATCGGCTTGTGGGGGTAGATCAGGTAGGCGTAGGGCGCCGCTTCGGCGTCGGGGTGGGCGCCGGCGGAGCGTTCGGCGACGGCGTGCAGCGGCCCCTCGACGCGCAGCACCCCGAGGTCGCGGTACATCTCCCACTCGCGCTCTGAGACGCACGAGCGCAGCAGCTCCCGCGCGCGCTGCTCGGCGCGCCGTTCGCGGCCGGGGTCATAGCCCGAGGAGCCGAGCAGCCGGCGCCTATGCCAGGCCAGGCGCGCGCGGGCGAGCGCGCGCATCGCGGTCGGGCGCGCCAGCTCCCAGAGGAGCACGACGAGCACCACCCCGAGGGTTCCCAGGGCGAGCGCCATCGCTCTTCAGCCGCAGGCGGGCGAGCCGCCGGCGGCGCGCGGGAAGAAGATCACCCGCTCGGCGTCGCGCGGCACCTCGTCGAAGCTCTTGACCAACTCCGCCTGGCGGCGGCCGGACTGCTCGGTCGGCACCGCCGCCCACATGCCCGCGTCGAGCTCGCGACGGAACGCCTCGATCAGCTCCCGCTCCTGCTCGGGCACCTCGACGTCGCCCTCCGCGAGGACGACCTCGCCGTGACCCGGCTTCATCCGCAGGAGCCTCATCAACCCCGATTATGACAAACGGCCTGGGACCCCGCTCACCCTCGCCGGCGTTCGGCAAGGCCGATCGCGTCCACCGGGCCGGGACCGCCGCCGAGCTCGCGAAGGCCCCTCCGCACGGCCTCCCCCGCGAGCTCCCGCGCGGCCCGGGCGGCCCGCTCGAGGTCCTCCCCCAGGGCAAGGCCGGCGGCGAGCGCGGCCGCGTGGGTGCAGCCGGACCCGTGCGCCGCGCCGTCGGGGTGCCGCGGACCGGCGATCTCGACGGGGGCCCAGGCCGCGCCGGTGAGCAGCAGGTCGATCGCCTCGTCGCGATGCCCGCCGGTCAGCACGACGGCGGCGGGTCCGAGCCCGAGCAGCGCCCGGGCGAGCTCCGCGGCCTCCTCGGCGCTCGCGCCCGAGCGCGGCTCCAGGCCGAGCAGGGCCCGCGCCTCGGGGACGTTCGGGGTGAGCACCGTCGCGCGCGGGAGGATCTCCGCGATCAGGGCCTCGCGCGCGTCCTCGCGCAGCAGCCGCGCGCCGGACTCGGCGACCATCACGGGGTCGACCACGACCGGCGTCTCTGGCGGCAGCTTCCCGAGCGCCTCCGCGACGGCGGCGATCGTCGCGCGGTCCCCCAGCATCCCGATCTTCACGACGTCGACCCCGATGTCCTCGGCGACCGCGCGGACCTGCGCGATCACGATCTCCGCCGGCACCGGGTGGATCGCGCTGACGCCGAGCGTGTTCTGCGCCGTGATCGCGGTGATCGCGCTCGTCCCGTGCACGCCCCGCGTGGCGAACGCCTTCAGGTCGGCCTGGATCCCGGCGCCCCCGCCCGAGTCCGAGCCGGCGATCGTCAGGGCCACGGGAGTTCGGCTCACCCGGCGGATGCTAGGCATCTTCTGACTAGTCGGCGCTTAGGCTTGCGCAGCCCAGTCCTGGCTCCGCCTAGGCTCGCGCAGCCCAGTCCGGGCCCCCGCCCCAGGCTCGCAATAGGCCCGCGCAGCCGACTCCGGCCCTCGCCTCGCGCTCGAGCCGCGCCTCGCGCCGGCGCTCAGGTCGTGAACGGCCGGGGCGGGAAGATCGAGTAGGAGCCGATCGCCGTCACCAGCAGGCGACCGTCCTCGTGGTGGATCTCGCTGCGCAGCACCGCGATCCGGCGGTTGCGGCGATCGACCGTGCTGCGGCAGACGACCTCGCCCTCGGTGGCGGTCTGGATGTAGTTGATCGAGATGCTGATCGTCGCGATCCGCTCTTCCGATTTGGTCTGCGCCCACAGCGCCGAGCCCATGCAGTAGTCGACCATCGCGTACGTCGCGACGCCCGACAGCAGGCCGCCGCGGTTGATCAGCTCGGGCCGGATCTGCAGGCGCACCGTCTCCGCGTCCTCCCAGTGCAGCCCCATGAACGCCGTCACCCCATCGAGCGCCCGCGGCCCGTCGGCGGGCGGCTGAGCGGAGGCGTCGGAGGCCTCGGAGGCCGGCGGCTCGACCCCGGCCAGATGGTCTGGATCTGTCTCCGTCTCGCGCTCGGACACGGCCCGCAAGGCTATTCGAGTCCGCTCGGCGAGGCCCTCTTGACAAAGTCCGCAAACCCGATAGGATTAGTGTGCAATGTCTGCTCCAGGCACCGAACGCCACCGGCCGGGCTCTGTCCCGATCGACCGCACAACCCCCTCCGTGCGGGCGGCGATCTGTGCCGCCGGGCGATGTTGGCAGGCCTGAGTCCTCAGGCTCCTCCCTTCCGGTCGGTGAGAGCCGCGCCGGAGGTCCTCACAGGCGCGCCGGCTACCCCCTCGGCCGGCGCGCCTCCCTCTTCCCCGAAAGCAAGGAGTTGCCCATGCCACGCGTGATCGTCACGACCAACCTGCCGCCCCGCGGAGAGCCCCGGGTGCTGCTCGACGAGCACCTCTCCACCGTTCACCTCTCGAGCGACCATTCGGCCGCGCAGCTCGTGGAGCGCCTCTCGTGGGCGATCCGCGACGCCGAGCGGGCTGAGCTCGACCGTATCGCGCGTCCCCTGCTCGACGAGCAGGCGAGCGCGGGGTCACGCGAGCGGCGCAGCCGCCGCACGCGCGGTCCCGCGCGGGCCGGAGCGGCGGCCGCGGCCGCCTGAGAAGCGTCCACGACAGGCCGGGCGGGCGGGGTCCTCACCGGCGCCCGCCCGGCGAGCTCGGGCACCGGCCCAACGGCCGGGCTCGGGCCCGGCCCAAAGGCCGGGCTCGGGCCCGGCCCAAAGGTCGGGCTCGGGCCGACGGGCGCGGGCGTGGCGTGGGTGAGCGGGGCCTCCTCCTGGTCCTCGTTCGCCCGCGCTGCCCGCGGCGATTTGACACCCGGGACACAGAGCCCTCACAAAGCTCTGACCGCTCTGACTCCCGCGACACCTCGGCGGCCCTACCTTCGGGCGATGGCAGAGTCTCCGGCAGCAAGGGCACACGGCGTCCGCACGATCGCGCGTCCCGGCGAGACCGGCCGGCTCGGCGAGGACGCCGCTGCCGAGCATCTGCGGCGGCTCGGTCTGGAGATCCTCGGACGCAACGTCAGGACCGCCGCGGGTGAGATCGACCTGATCGCCGCCGACCGGGCGACGATCGCCTTCGTGGAGGTCAAGACGACCCGCGCGCGGGGCTCCCGCCACGAGCGCGCGAACGCAGAGGCGCGCCTGGCCCATGCGCTGGAGCGGGTCGGACGACGCCAGCGAGCCCGTCTGCGCGGACTGGCGCTCGACTGGCTGCGCGAGCAGCCGGCCATGCTGCGGGCCGGTCGCGAGCTGCGCTTCGACGCGGTCGCGGTCGTACTCGACGGGCGCGGGCGACTGCTCGCGCTCGAGCACCTTGAAGGCGCCTGGTGATCCGTGTGCGTGGCGGGGACGGCGGGCGGAGCGGGCGACCGTGACCCGGCTCAGGGCGGAACGGGCGACCTCGGCCTGCTGCCAGCTAGAGGGCCAGCTGCTGGTAGGCGAGCGACTGGAAGGACATGCGGTGAAGCGGCGAGACGCCCTGGCGCTTGATCGCCTCGCGGTGCGAGGGGGTCGAGTAGCCGACGTGCTCTGCGAACTCCCAGCCGGGGTGCTCGACGTCGGCGTGGTGCATGAAACGGTCGCGCGTGACCTTCGCGACGATCGAGGCCGCGGCGATCGCAGCGCTGGTCGCGTCGCCGTCGACGATCGCGCGCTGCGGGCGGCCGAAGTCGGCGACCGAGAAGCCGTCGAGCAGGCAGATGACCTCGCCGGAGACCCCGGCCGTGACGCCGCTCGCGGCATCGCGGAGGGCGGCGAGATTGGTCTTGTGCAGGCCGCGGGCGTCGATCCCCCGCACGCAGCGCGAGACGACCACGACGTTCGAGGCAGCCCTCATGACGAGCGGGTAGAGCGCCTCGCGAGCCTCGGCGGTGTGCTGCTTGGAGTCGTTCAGCGCGCTCAGCAGGCGCAGCTCGCGCGTCGTCAGGCGCTCGTAGTCGAACAGCACCCCGGCCGCGACGAGCGGTCCGGCCAGGCAGCCGCGGCCCGCCTCGTCGGCTCCCGCGACCAGGCGGTAGCCGAGCCGGCGGTCGAACGCGAACAGCCGCCTGCCGCTCGTCCGCCGCCGAGCCCGCCGGCGGGAACGTGCTGAGGAGCCCGCGCGGGCGGGCGGCCGCGCCGCAGCCCCGTCGGTCTCCTCGCCTGCGTGGCTGATCGCGTCCTGCACGGGGCTCAATGATGAAGCACCGTCCGGGCGGATCGCCGGCGGCGCCCTTCGCCTAGAGGAACCCGATGCGGTCGATCGGCCAGTAGGTGAAGACCGCGCCGCCGATGATCCAGCCGGTCGGCACGGGGCCCCAGAAGCGGCTGTCGTCGGAGTCGCCGCGGTTGTCGCCCATCATGAACCAGTGGCCCTTGGGGATCGTGATCGGCGTCGTGAGGTTGCAGACGGCGCTCGATGTCGCGCCGCAGGGGCGGATGTAGTTGTCCTTCTCACGCACGAAGGAGCTCGCGCCGGACGCCTTGCGGAAGACGTGGCCTTCGCGGATGTAGATCTCATCGCCCGGCCCGCCAACGACGCGCTTGATGAAGTTGGTGCTCGAGTCCTTCTGAGGGTCCGGCTGGTCGCACGCCGCGGTCGGGCTGTGACGCGGTTCTCCGCACTGCTGTTCCTCGGCGCCCTTCGGGGGGTGGAAGACGACGATCTCGCCGACGTGGGGATCGCTGAAGTCCATCCCGATGCGGTTGACGAGGACGCGCTGGCCGACCTTCAGGGTCGGTTCCATCGATCCGCTCGGGATCCGGTACGGCTTGATGATCAGGGCCTGGATCAGCAGCGCGAGGCCGAGCGCGATGGCGACGATCACGACCAGCTCGACCACCGAGCCGACCGTCGATTTGGAGCCCCCGCGGCCGAGTTTCACGCCGGCTGGTCGCCGGCCGCAGCGGGCGGATCCGTATCCGCATCACCGTCGCCGGCATTGGGGGCGTCCGCTTCGGCCGCCGGCTCGGATGTCTCCGTCTCGGAGCCCGTCTCGGCTGCTGCGGTCTCATCGGCGGCCTCGGCGGCCGCTCCCCCCTGCGTGTCGGCCTCGACCTGCTCGACGGGCTGCTCCTCCGTCACGGTCACGTCGCCGACGGACTCCTCGGCCGTGACCCCCTCGGCGTCGGTCGCCTCCTGAACGTGCAGCAGACCTGGCTCGATCGTCTCCTCCGGTCCGATGTAACGGCGCTCGCGGACGCGGGCGCGCTTGCCGACGCGGTCGCGCAGGTAGTAGAGCTTGGCGCGGCGCACGTCGCCGCGGGCGGCCAGCTCGATCTTCTCGATCTTCGGCGAGTGGAGCGGGAACATGCGCTCGACACCGACCCCGAAGGACTGCTTGCGGACCGTGAACGTCTCGCGGACGCCGTGGCCCTGGCGCTTGATCACGACGCCCTCGAAGACCTGCACGCGGCGGCGCTGGCCCTCGATCACCTGGAAGTGGACCTTGACGCGGTCGCCCGGCGCGAAGCTGGGTACGCGGCGCAGTTGGGCGCGCTCGATTGTTGCGATGACGCTGCTCATATCAGGAGGGACGCGCTCGGCTCGCCGGATTGGCCCGGTACTCCGCCCGCGCGGAACGCAATGGTAGCGAACGGCGGCGCGCCGCCGCCTCACAGGCCGCTCAGCCGCCGCCGCGGGGCTCCCCGGGATCCCCGCCGGACCCCTCCGCCCCCCGTTCGCGGCTGCGCTCCAGGCGCCACTGCGCGATCCGCTCGTGGTGCCCGGAGAGCAGCACGTCGGGCACCTTCCAGCCCCGGTACTCGGCCGGCCGCGTGTAGTGGGGGTACTCCGGGTTGCCCTCGAGCGCCGCGCTGAAGGACTCCTCCTCCGCGGAGCGCTCGTCGCCGAGCGCGCCCGGCAGCCGCCGCAGGACCGCGTCGCACAGCACCATCGCCGCCAGCTCGCCGCCGCTGAGGACGTAGCGGCCGATCGAGACCACGTCGCTTGCGAAGTGCTCGACGATCCGCTCGTCGAAGCCCTCGTAGCGACCGCACAGCAGCGTCAGCTCCGGCTCGGCCGCGAGCTCGGTGACGAGGCGCTCGTCGAGCAGCCGGCCGCCGGGCGCGAGCGCGATGACCCGCCGCTGCGCGCGCAGCTCGACCGGGTCGACGCCGTAGCGCGCGCGCAAGGCGGCGTCGAGCACGTCGACGCGGAGCACCATTCCGGCGCCGCCCCCGAAGGGCGTGTCGTCGACCTGGCCGCCGCTGAGGGGCGTGCCGGCGCGGAAGTCGACGCACTCGATCGAGGAGCCCGTCGCGAGCACGTTCGCGACGTGGCGCTGGGAGGAGAACCACTCGAACCAGTCCGGGAAGAGGGTGAAGATGTCGATCCTCACGACTCGCCCAGCCCCAGGAAGGAGGCGTCGACCTCGACGCGCCGCGCCCGCGGCTCGACGGAGCGGA
>DATNBM010000061.1:0-16912 GCA_035571915.1 Solirubrobacteraceae bacterium
AGGAGATGCTCAGCGAGGAGAACCTCGACCACGTCCGCGCTTTGAACGAGATCGCCGTCGGGCGCGGCCAATCGCTGGCCCAGCTCGCGATCGCGTGGGTCCTGCGCGAGGAGCGCGTGACCTCGGCCCTGCTGGGGGCAAGCTCCGTCGCCCAGCTGGAGCAGAACGTCGCCGCGCTGGAGCACCTCGAGCTCTCGCCCGACGAGCTCGCCGCGATCGACCGTCACGCCGTCGACAGCGGCGTGAACCTCTGGGCCGGCTCCAGCGAGGGTTGACGAGACGCCCGCCGCCGGCGACGTCCGCCGGCGCTGCAACTCCGCTCCCAGCCCGCGGCCCCCGGTCCACCCGCGCGGGCCGCCGCTCATGACCGGGCGCCCGCCGGCCGAAGAAAGGAGTCAGAAACCGGACAGGGAGCCGCAGACATGGACAGCAGGGAAGCTGTGCGAGGGATCCGCCGCGCGATCGTCGGCGCGACGCTCGCGATCATCGCGACAGGGACGTTCTTCACCCTCCTCACAGGGGCAGCGGACGCGTTTCCCTCCAAGCACGCCTTCCGCGCCCAGCGCCTGTGCTCCGCGCCCCGTCCAGGCACCGCCGCCTGCCTCGGCATGCGCCTGATCTCCAAATCGCTGACGAGCGCCCAGCTCAAAGCCCGCGCGAACCGCCAGGAGCGCGAACTGCAGAGCGGCGCGAAGCCCGCCGTGACCTCGCTCTCGCTGCCCGGCGGCCTCACCCCCGCGAACCTGCACGAAGCCTACGGGCTGCCGACCGAGACGGCCGCCTCCGCGAGCCAGACGATCGGCATCGTCGACGCCTACGACGACCCGACCGCCGAATCCGACCTCGCCTTCTACAGCTCGACCTTCGGCCTGCCCGCCTGCACGACCGCCAACGGCTGCTTCAAGAAGATCAACGAGCAGGGCAAGACGAGCCCCAAGCCCAAGAGCGACGGCGAATGGGCGAGCGAGATCTCACTCGACGTGCAGATGGCCCACGCCCTCTGTGAGAACTGCAAGATCCTGCTGGTCGAGGCGGCGAGCGCCAGCTACACCGACCTGGGCGCGGCCGTCAACGCCGCGGCCGCCGCCGGGGCGACCGAGATCAGCAACTCCTACGGCGGCGCCGAGGGCGCGGGCTACTCGACGCTCAACCACTACTACGAACACAGCGGCGTCGTCGTGCTCGTCTCCTCCGGCGACTGCGGCTACTACAACCAGGCCTGCTCGGGCACCGCCGCGGCGAACTTCCCCGCGGCCTCGCCGAGCGTCGTCGCGGTCGGAGGCACGTCTCTGAGCCACTCCGGCGGCAGCTGGAGCAGCACCGCCTGGAACGACGGCGGCAGCGGCTGCTCCAAGCAGTTCACCGCCGCGCTCTGGCAAAGCGCCGCCGCGAACTTCTCCGCCGCCGGCTGCGGCAGCGGGCGCTCCGTCGCCGACGTCTCGGCCGTCGGGGACCCCTACACCGGCGTCGACGTCTACGACACCACGCCCACCGGCAGCGGCTCCTCGACCGGCTGGGGCGTCTGGGGCGGGACCTCCGCCTCGGCCCCGATCGTGGCCGCCGAGTGGGCCCTCGGCGGCGGCGCCCACGGCGTCTCAGTGCCGGCCACGACGCTCTACTCCCACCTCGGCGAAGGCTCCGACCTCTACGACGTGAGCTCCGGCAGCAACGGCTCCTGCAGCGGCACCACCGCCTGCAAAGCCGCGAGCGGCTACGACGGCCCGACCGGCGTCGGCAGCCCCGTCTCCACCAGCGCCTTCGCCATCAGCGGAACGCCGGCCGCGACCGCCGTGCCGACCGTCTCGGGCACCGCCGAAGTCGGCCAGAAGCTGACAGCGAGCGCGGCCACGTGGAGCCCGAGCGCGACGTCCGTCGCCTACGGCTGGGCGCTCTGCAACTCCTCCGGCGCCGGCTGCACGACGATCTCCGGCGCGAGCGCCTCGACCTACACGCTGACCGCGGCCGCCGTCGGCGACACCCTGCGCGCGATCGAGACGCCGACCGGCAGCGCCGGGGAGGGCACCGCCGCCTGGTCCCCCGCGACGTCCGTCGTCGCCTCGAACGTGCCGTCGATCAGCGGCTTCTCTCCCGCGACCGCCATCACCGGGAGCACGATCGCGATCTCCGGCAGCGCGCTCTCCGGCGCGACCAAGGTCAGCTTCGGTAGCGCCGCCGCGACGTTCACCCAGATCTCCTCCAAGACGATCGAAGCGGTCGTCCCGAACGGCGCGTCGGCCGCGGCGATCACCGTCACGACACCGTCGGGAAAGGCGACGAGCGCCGCCAAGTTCACGCCGTCCCTGTCCGTCGTCAGCCTCAGCCCCGGCCGCGCCAAGGCCGGCACGACGGTGACGATCAAGGGGCTCGGCTTCACCTCCGGGTCGACGGTCAGCTTCCACGGCGTCAGCGCGAGCTCGGTCACGTTCGTCTCTTCGACCGCGATCAAGGCCGTCGTGCCGGAAGGGGCGAGCACCGGCCAGATCGCCGTCACGACCGAAGCCGGCACCGCGCGTACCGCCGGCAGCTTCGTCGTCGCGACGTAGCCGCCCGGGCTCCGCGAGCCTCGAGTCCCTCAGCGCTTGTGGCTCTCGCCGAGGACGTCGGCGAGGCGGTGAAGATCGGCGCCGTAGGCGCGCAGGAACGCGAGCAGGGTGTGCCAGCGCATGCCGCGCTCGCCTCGCTCGATCAGAGACACGAACGTCGAACGGATGCCGACGATCTCCGCAGCCTGAGCCTGGGTCAGGCCCGCTTCGTGGCGAAGCCCGCGCAGCGCCCGGCCCAAAGCGGCGTACTCGCTTGCGGCCGACACTCTCGGCTTGGTCATGGCGACTCCACAGCTAGTGCTAATTTGTTAGCGCCCACCCACATGTTGGAACGGAGTCTTGTCCTGATGGCAGACGACATTGCAGTTCAAGCGACCGTCGTCCTTCACCTCCTCGGCCGAGACCGAGCTTATCCGCGTACAAACGTGTTTGCTGATCTCCCAGGGGTCGGCGCCGACGAACTGAAGGCGGCGCTTGCGAGCCTCGCCGATGCCGGGGTCATCCAGCTGACCGAGGGCAGCGTCCGTACGAGCGCGGCGCTTCGCCGGCTGGACGAAATCGGGCTGATCGCCATCTGATGCGCTCTCGCTGCACCGAGTCGGTGCTGGTCCGCTTGACGCCGGACGAGCACCGAATGGTCGTGGCGTTGACACAGCTCCGCAAGGCCACTCCCGGAGACGTCCTCCGTGAGCTGCTCGGGCTGCCGCGCGAGAGCGAGCTACCGGAGCAGGGGCGGGCCGCGCTGCGGCTCGTGACCCCCGCGTTAGCCCCCTCCGGCCGATCCAGGCGGGAGGGCTGAGCCGCGGATTCGCCGTGCTCGCCCATCGGGTGCGTCTTACCCCCTTCTCGCAGACACGATTCAGCGCTCCTGCCGCGCGCGGGCGCCTCGCGCGGAACCCGACCCAAGCTGCCGAGAAGGCTCCCGGGACAGAAACAGAGCCGGCCCGGAAGCTCCGATGAACTCCCTGCCGGCCCTGCTCCCGATCCAAGGACGTGCGACGGAGAGGGCGGGATTCGAACCCGCGATGGAGTTTGATCCCCATACTCGCTTAGCAGGCGAGTGCCTTCAGCCACTCGGCCACCTCTCCCGGAGGTGAGGGGCGAAGTCTAGAGGCTGCCGCGAACGCCCGGGGGCGGGTCGGCGCCGGCCCCGGCTCGAGAGTCGCTCGGGGGTATTCGCGGACGTTGCGTCGGCAGCTGGATCGATTAGCCTGCCGATGACTGCGCCGCACACCGGGAAGGGTGGCAGAGCGGTTGAATGCACTGGTCTTGAAAACCAGCAAGCGGGCAACCCCCGCTTCGGGGGTTCGAATCCCCCCCCTTCCGTCCGCTTCGAGCGGATCCGTCGGCCCACCGGCGCCGCGCGGCGCGAACCGACCGTGACCAAGGACAAACGCCTCGCGCTCGTGCTGCTGCTCAACGGCGGGATGGTCCTCGCCCTCGCGATCGTCGGGCTCGCGGCACACTCCCTCGGGGTGCTGGCGGCCGCAGGCGACTACCTCGGCGACGCCGCGGGGGTGGCGCTCAGCCTCGCCGCGCTGCGAATGAGCCGTCGCGCGCACGGGCACCCGAGGGCGACGTCCTACGCGGCGCTCGCCAACGCCTCCTTCCTGCTCGCGGTGACGATCGGGGTGATCGTCGAGGCGCTGCGGCGGCTGCTGGAGGGCGCGCCCCGCGTCCACGGCCTGCCGGTGATCGTCGTCTCCGTGCTCGCCGGCCTCGTGATGGCCGCCTGCGCGTTCGTGATCGGCACCGTCGAGGAGGGCGATCTCAACATGCGCTCCGTGATGCTCGACACCCTGGCCGACGGCGTCTCGGCGACCGGCGTCGCCGCGAGCGGAGCGATCATCCTCGCGACGGGGAGCAGCTACTGGCTCGACCCGGCGGTGGCGCTCGGCATCGCCGCGATCATCGCCTACCACGCCGTCAAGCTGATTCGGGACGTCGTGGCGGTGCTGGTAGCCTGCCCACGACGGCCACGCCGATGAGCACAGAAGCCGACCAGCACGCCCACCCGGAAAGCGCCGAGTGGCACAAGATCCTCACCGAGGGTCACCGCAGCATGGTCCTCGCGCGCCACTTCTGGCGACGGGTACCGTCGGCGCCGCGCTGCAAGGTCTGCTCGAGCCCCTTCGGCGGGCTCGGCGGCCGCTTCTTCCGCAACGTCGGCTGGGCGCCCTCGCGCAAGAACCCGAACGTCTGCGTTCGCTGCTGCGACCAGATGCCCGCCGGCGGGGCCGAGGTCGACGTGGCCGTGATGTTCGCCGACGTGCGCGGCTCGACCGCGCTCGGCGAGAAGAGCAGCCCGGCGGAGTTCGCGGCGCTGCTGAACCGCTTCTACGCGGTCGCCACGGAGGTGATCCTCCGCCACGACGGTCTGATCGACAAGCTGATCGGCGACGAGGCGATGGCCCTGTTCATCCCGGGCGTCGCCGGGCCCGACTACCGCTCCCACGCGCTCGACGCCGCCTCCGACCTGCTCCGCGCCGTCGGCTACGGCACCCCCGGGGGGCCGTGGCTGCCGGTCGGCGTCGGGCTGAACGCGGGGCCCGCGTTCGTCGGGAACGTCGGCACCGCCGTCGTCGACTTCACCGCCCTCGGCGATGCGGTCAACGTCGCCGCCCGCCTGCAGGGAACGGCCGGAGAGGGTCAGCTCGTCGTCTCGGCCGACCTCGTGGAGGGGATCGACCAGCGGCTGCCCGGCGCCGAGCGCCGCGAGATCGACGCGCGCGGTCGCGACGAGACCGTGCCGGTGCTGGTCGCGAGCGTGACCTGAGCGGCAGCGCGAGCGCGGCCCTGGCGCCGCAGCCGCGCCGCGCCGGGGCCGCGAGGCTACCCCGTCGGCAGGGCCCTCGCGCTCGGGGAGGAACGCAGCACGTTGCCGGCGGCGTCGAGCGCCTGGACCGCCAAATAGGGGCCGATCGTGCCGCCGGGCAGCGCGATCGCCGTCTCGAAGCCGCTGCGGGCGGCGGTCAGGATCGGATGCATCGCCGTCGCCGAGCCGCCCGCCTCCACGCGCCACGACGAGACGCCCGTGGCGCCGTTCCAACTCGCGTAGACCGTGCCCGCGCCGCTGCCCCCGGGCTGGAAGGAGAGCGCCGGAGGATGGTTCGGGACCGCGCTCCACGGCATGCGGAAGCTCCGGTAGGACTGCTCGTGGACCGGGAAGTGGGCCGCGAACAGCTGCTGGCCGGTCGGGCTCACCTCCGAGAAGAACGGTTCCTGCCCCCACCCCAGGAACCAGTCGCCGCCCGGCAGCGCCTGGACGTTGCCCTGGCTTTCGACAACCTCAGCGGGGGCGTGGGTGAGTTCGGCGACGAGCGTCACGGAGCCCGTGCGCGGTTCCAGGCGCAGCACGATCCCGCGCGACTGCGGGTGCACCGTGGGTGAGGACCCGTTGTCGAACAGGCTGATCGTGCCGTCCGGCAGTTCGCGCGGGTCGTGCTGCCAGGCCGTGCGCGTGCTCGGCGTGCCCGTGAAGTTCGAGCGCTTGCCTCCGAGCCGCCATTCGATCAGACCCGTGGGAGCCTGCAGGCGGTAGATCGCCCACGTGTTCCGGGCCGAGATCAGCAGGCTCCCGTCGCGGTCGACGCCCAGCGAGTTGATGTGGAAGAAGTCATAGGGGTACGCGGTGCTCGACCGCTTCGGCGAGGAGTAGGACTCGCTCAGCGCGACGTGGTCGAGGCTCGTCCATTCGTACTCCACGAGCCCCGTCCGCACGTCAACCACTTGGAAGACCCCATCCGTCAGCCCCGCGTAGCTGGAGCCGCCGACGGAGGAGAGGTTGCAGAGGACCGGGAAGTAAGACGTCAGGAGGGCCGTCCCCTGCGGCGTCAGTTGGAAGTCGTGCAGGTCGGCCCGGTGGCCGTTCCCCGCGCGGATGTGCGCGACTTCGTCGTAGGCGCCGTCGGCGATCACGTCTTCGCCCGTGCCGAAGCCGTGCACGCTGATGTCGCCCTGCCACCACGTCAGCACCGGTTTGCCCCCGTATTCCTGAACCCTGAAGTTCGTCGCCGAGGTGTACAGGGGCAGCGGTTTGAACCACACCAGGCCGCCCGACGGGTCGAGGATCATCGGGCCGGCCTGGCCCGCGGTGCCCCCGTAGGGCGCGACGAAGACGTCGCCGGGGGCGGCCGCGGGCGAGTTCGCCGTCACGGTCACGCTGGGCGGGCGCAGGTCCGGCCGCGAGCGGAAGCTCTGCGCCCCCGAGTTCGACTTGATCCGCTCGGGGGTCGAGCTGATCGCGTCGGGGTGGGCCACGACGAATACGTCGAGCACGCTCCTCCACGCGCCCCCCACGCGCGCTCGCGCCCGCACCGTCACACGCTCTCCGGGCAGGAACGGCCGGGATGGCACGAAGCTCGCGCCATCGCCCTGCGAGTAGGCCTCCAGATGCCCGCTGTGAGCACCGCTGCGCGAACCCGAGACGCTCGTCACGGTCAGATCCCTGGCCGGGAGGCCGAGCAGGCTGATTTGTGTCCAGGGAGATGCGTCCCTGCTGCCCGGCAGGGGCGATACTGTTACGGCACCGGCCTGCAGAGCAGAGACGTTGAGGCTCGCGGGGACGCACGTTGGCGCAGACTGCGCCGCGGCGGTGGCGGTCAGGCCGGCAAACCCCAAACCGAGGGCCAGCGATGGCCCCAGGATGAGAGCTCGCACGAAACGCATGGATCCCGAGCAGCATATGAGAGTCGATCGGCGCACGTTCCTGAAGCGGGGAGCGATCGCCGGAGGCCTCCTCGCGGGGGCCGGGTGGGGCATCAAGGCGCTGTCCGAAGCCGACGGGGACGAATCGCCCAAGCCGCACGCCAAACGCGACAGAACGGCCCACCGCCCCTCGCCGACGCGACCGAACATCCTGGTCGTGATGGTCGACCAGCTGCGCTACCCGCAGTGGTTCTCGGCGACCCCGATGGGGATGGCGCTGCCGCCGAACCTGCGCCGGCTGCGCGAAGGAGCCGTCTCCTTCGGACGCCACTACACCGCCTCCAACGACTGCTCGCCCGCCCGCGCCGCGATGCTGACGGGTCTCTACACCCACCAGACCGGATGCATGATCACCGGCGGCTCGACGCTCGACCCGGGCTTTCCCACCTACGGCACGATGCTTCGCGAGCACGGCTACCACACGCGGTGGTTCGGCAAGTGGCACCTCACCCACCACGACAACCACTGGACCCCGGCCGAAGGCGAAGAAGCGCTCGAGCGCTACGGGTTCGCGGGCGGCGTCTACCCCTCGCCCGACGGCGGGCCGGGCCAGGGCTGGCACAAGGACCCGACGATCGCCCGTCGCTTCCGCGAGTGGTACTCCGAGGAAGGCGCCCGGGAGCCGTGGTGCACGACCGTCTCGTTCGTCAACCCGCACGACATCGCGTGGTGGTACGTATGGAGCGACCGGGTCCCGGCGGAGACGACGGCGCGGCGGACGGTCGGGCGGATGCCGCCCAACTTCGAGACCCCGGAACTGCTGATCGAGCGCAACAAGCCGCGGCTGCAGCGCTCGCTGCAGGACACGGCGGCGGCCTCGTTCGGGCCGGTGCCCTTCACCGGGCCGGAAGTGGCGCCGATCTGGCTCGACTTCGTCGACCTCTACGCGAAGCTGCAGCGCGAGGTCGACCGCCACATCGGGACGGTCCTGCAGGCGCTCCACAGCCGCCCCGAGGTCGCCGCCAACACGGTGATCCTGTTCACCTCCGACCACGGCGAGTACGGCGGCTCGCACGGCCTCCGCGGCAAGGGCGCGGCGGCCTACGAGGAGGCGATCCGCGTGCCGCTGATCGTCAAGGACAACCGCGGCAAGCTCACCGCCGCCCCCGAGACAGTCCGCGAAGGGCTGACCTCGAGCGTCGACATCGCGCCGCTGCTGCTGACGATCGCGACCGGCTCGGACGCGTGGCGCAGCGAGTCCCACTACGAGCACATCGCCGAACGGGCCGACCTCGCGGCGATGCTCGCCGACCCGGAAGCCCCCGGCCGCGACTACGTCCTGCACGCGACCGACGAGACCGTCACGGAGTTCGCGATCGAGCAGTACGCGGCCGCGGCGCCGCTGCACGTCGTGGCGATGCGTACCCCCGAAGCCAAGTTCGCGGTCTACTCGCACTGGCCCGAAGAAGGGATCGAGCCGCTCAGCGAAGGTCAGGAAGTCGAGCTCTACGACTACACGACGCAGACCGGCCGCCTCGAGCTCCACAACTCCGCCGAACACACGCCGCTGGAGGCCACGATGCGCTCGGAGCTTCAGAAAGCGTTCGTCCACGAGCTGCGCAAGCCGCTGCCGGAACGACTGCAGGCCGCTCACGGCCGCGGCTTCGCGAACTACTTCTCGACCGCCCGGCAGGCCGCCGCGAAGGCGACGGTGCGACGCAAGGCGAAGGTCGAAAGCCTCGTCGGCAACGTCTCCGAAGGACAGGGAGGCCCCGCCCCCCACCAGGGGAGCACGCTCAGACGCGGCGGGCCGGGGCGACGCCGAGCACGGCACCCGTAGCGTCGAGCGCCTGCACGCTCACCCAGCTGCCCTTCGCCGGCGCGGCACCGAGCGCGATCGCCGTCTCGAAGCCCGCCCGCGGCGCCGCCCCGACCGGCTGCAGGGCGTTCGCGCTCGGACCGGCAAGCACGCGCCACGAGGCGACGTTCGTGGCCCCGTTCCAGCTCGCGTAGACGGTCGTCCCCGCGCCCGCGCCCGCGCGTGCCACCGCGAACGCCGGAGGCGCCGTCGGCTGGGCGCTCCAGTCCTGGCGGTAGGTCCGGTAGGACTCGTACGTCGAGGGCATGTGCGCGTCGAGGAGCACCTGGCCCGAGGCGGAGTATTCGCTCAGGTAGGGCGACTGGCCCCAGCCGACCATCCAGTCCCCGCCGGGGAGGGCCTGCAGGTTGCCCTGGCTGCCCGCGACGAGCGCCGGGGAGTGCTCGTCGCGTCGCACGAGCGTCGCCGTCATCGTCGTCCGGTTCAGCGCGACTTCGATCACGCGCGACTGCGGGTGGGCCTTCGGGGTCGCGCCGTTGTCGAAGAACGTGATGTTGCCGTTCGGCTGTTCGCGCGCGTCGTGCTGGTAGGCGATCGCCGTCCCGGGGCCGAGCTTGAAGCTGCTGCGACGCCCGCCCAGCCGCCAGCGGACCTGACCGGTGCGGGGGTCGGTGTCATAGGCGGCCCAGGTGTTGCGGGCGTCGATCAGCAGGTCGCCGGAGTGCGTCACCTCGACGGAGTTGACGTGGAAGAAGTCGAACGGTTCCTTGCGGCTGCCGGGCCGGGGAGAGGCGTAGGAGTCGCTCAGCGGCACGTGGTCGAGGCTGTGCCACTCGTAGCGGACGAGGCCCGTCTTCAGGTCGATTTCCTGCACGAGCGTGTCGGCGACCGCGCCGTCGGCCGGGCCGCCGAGCTTCGAGAGGTTGCAGAGGATCCCGTCGTAGACGGTGATCAGAGCGGTGCCCCGAGGCGTGATCTGGAATTCGTGCAGGTCGGGCTGGTAGCCGTTGCCGGCGCGCACGACCCCGATCTGGCGGTAGGAGCTGTCGTCGATCACGATCCCCGCCTTGCGGCTGTGCGCCGTGATCAGCAGGTCCTGCCACCAGGTCAGGACCCGTTTGCCCTCATAGCTCTGGACACGCAGATCGGCCGCGCGCGTGCCCGCGGGCAGCAGCGGCTTGAACCACACCAGCGAGCCGTTCTCGTCGAGGATCATCGGCCCGTACTGGCCGGGGCCCGAGTACGGCGCCAGCAACAGCTCGCCCGGCGAGGCCGACGGCGAGTGCGCCGTGACCGCGATCGTCGGCGGCTTCAGGTCCGGGCGCGAGCGGAAGCTCTGGTAGTCGCGCGGTTCCGAGCGCGGCGTCGAGCTGCCGCCCGCTTCGCCGCCCGTGTCCGGCGTGGCGACTTCGAAGGCGTAGGAGAACGGTGTGGCGCTGCCGCCGTGTGTGAGCGTCGCCGTGACCGTCACCCGCTCGCCGGCGCGGAACGGACTGGAGGGCACGAAGCTCGCCCCGTCGCCCTGCGAGTAGGGCTCAAGGCGCCCGGCGTGCGGGCCGCTGCGCGAGCCCCTGACCGTCACCGCGTAGAGCTCCGCGGCGGGCGCGCCGACCATGCTGATCTGCGTCAGCGGCGATGCGTCGCGGCTGCCCGGGAGCGGCGAGACGGTCACGCCGCCGGCCTCGAGCGCCGAGCGGTTGAGCGCCGTCGGCGCGCACGAGGCGGGCGCGGGGACGGTGTCCGAGGCGACGCTCGCGACCCGCGCGAGCGTCGCCTCGGCGGGCGCCAGTCGCGGCACCGAGCGGCTGACGCGCCCGGCCGGGATCAGCACCAGCAGCGACAGCGCCGCGAGCAGTATCAGGACGCGCAGGCGAATCAGGCTTTGACGGTCGCCGACGTGCCGATCACGTTGCCGCTCGAGTCGAGCGCCTGGACCTGCACGTAGGGACCGGTCGTGAGGGCCTTGATCGTCGTCTCGAAGCCGCCACGCGGAGCGCTCGCGACCGGCGCGAGCGTGCTCGCGGAGGCGCCCGCGAGCACCTTCCAGCTCCCCACCTCGGTGGCGCCGTTCCAGCTCGCGTAGACGGCCAGCGCGCCGGACCCGTTCGGCTTCACGGCGACCGAAGGCGAGGTCTTCGGATGCCCGGTCCACGGGGCCAGGTAGGTGCGGAAGTCCTGCACGTTCCTACCGAGCGTGCCGTCGAGCAGCACGTGCCCGGAGGAGTCGTACTCGGTGAAGTCCGGCAGGCCGCCGTACCCCATCAGCCAGTCGCCCCCGGGCAGGCTGAGCGTGTTGCCCTGGCTGGAGGCCAAGAGCGTCCGCGAGGGGTTCGTGAACTGCTTGCTCAGCGTCACCGTGTGCGCCGCGGCGTCGACGGCGAGCAGCAGGCCGCGCGACTGCTTCTCCTTCGGCGGCGAGGAGCCGTTGTCGAACACCGAGATCGACCCGTCGGGCTGCCACTCGGCGTCGTGCTGCCAGTAGAAGCGCGTCCCCGAGCCCATCTTGAAGCTCGAGTGCGATCCCCCCATCCGCCAGCGGATCTGGCCGCTGTGGATGTCGACGTCGTACAGCGCCCACGTGTTGCGGGAGGACAGCAGCACGTCACCCGACGGACCCGGGCTGATCGAGTTGACGTGGATGTAGTCCCAGGGGTAGTGCGACTTCGGCACGGCGTTGTGCGATTCCGAGACCGGGACGTGCCCGAGCGAGTGCCACTCCCACATCACCAGGCCGGTCTTGACGTCGATCTCCTGAACGACCGAGTCGGTCAGCACGCCGTTCGAGAGACCGTGCAGCGAGGACAGGTTCATCTGGATCGGGTCGAACGCGTCGACCCAGGCCGTGCCGTCGTTCTGCAGGCGGATCTCGTGCAGGTCGGCGTGGTAGCCGTTGCCCGCGCGGATGTGGCCGATCTGCTGGTAGCTCGAGTTGGCGATCACGTATTCGCCCTGGCCGAAGCCGACCTCGAGGATCCGGCCCTGCCACCACACGAGCGCCGGCTGCCCCTGGAACTGGACCGCCTCCAGGTTGGTCGCCGACTCGCCGGCCGGAAGCGCTTTGAACCAGATCATGTTGCCGTTCTGATCGGCGATCATCGGCCCGGGCGTGCCCTTGCCCTGGTAGGGGGCGAGCAGCAGGTCCCCCGGCGCGGCGCCCGGCTTGGCGTGCACTTTGATCCGAACCGTCGAAGGTGTGAGCGACGGCGCCGAGACGAAGTGCTGGACGTCGGCGGCGTTGCCGGGGTTGAGCGGGAACTGCTTCTGGCTCGGCGCGTACTGGTGGGCGATCGTGAAGCTCGTGCTGACCGGGCCCGTGTTCGGACCGGCCGTGACCGTCGCGCGGACCGTGACCTTCTCGCCGGGGCTGAACGGATGGCTCGGGATGAAGCTCTCGCCCGTCCCCGTCGAGTAGGCGCGGAGCACGCCGCCGTGGCTGCCGCTGCGCGAGCCCTTCACCGAGACGGAGGAGACCTGCGTGCCGCTGCCCCCGAGGAAGCTGATCTGCGTCGTCGGCGATGCGTCCGGCGTACCCGGCTCGGGGGAGACGGCCACGGGGTTCGCGCTCGCGGTGTTCGCGGCATCGACCGCGCTCGGCGCGCCCGCGGAGGTGCTGGCCGAGGAGGTGCTGCCGCAGGCGATCAGGGCCACCGCGCAGCCCGCGATCGCGAGCGGGGGTGCGGCCGGAAGGAGTCTGCTCATCAGCCCGGGAGGGTAGCGACCGCGGCCGCCGGGCTCGCCGCTCGACCGGCGCGACCACGGGTTTTGCGGCAACTCTTACGTTCCCGGGGGACGGATGTGGCAGGCTTCCGGCCTCGGCCCGCGGCGCCGTGCGCTGCCGTGCCGCGCCCCCTCCTTCTTTGAATGCGCCGCTACGTGCTGATCATCCTCGGTGTCGCCGTGCTCGTCTGGGCGGTGCTGGCGATCGCGCTCGGCTCGGCGAGCCTGAAGATCGGCGCGGGCTCCAAACGGGCCTCCGCGTCGCCCCGCTGCCTGCCGGCGACGATCGAGCACAACGCCGCCCTGGCGGGCACGACCGTCGACGTCTCCCCCGCGCCCGGGACCGTCGCCGCCAACCCCCGCACCCAGATCAGCTTCCTCGGCGCGCCGGCGTCGCAGATCTCCTCGGTCTCGGTCCGGGGCCGGAGCAGCGGCCCGCACCCGGGCTCGCTGCGCCCGTACTCGCAGGGCGACGGCGCGAGCTTCGTGCCGCGCGCCCCGTTCGACGCCGGCGAGCTGGTCACGGTCTCGGCGACGGTCGCGGGGCGACCGGTGTCATTCGACTTCCGAGTCGACACGCCCTACCCGACCGCCGCGACGCCCGACTTCCACAACCCCAAAGCCGCCCCAGCCGACTACCAGAGCTTCTACACGCTGCCCGGCGTGCAGGCGCCCGTCCTGACCGTCACGACCCCCGACCGCGACCCGAGCGCGGGCTACGTCTTCACGACCAACGGCCCGGGACCCGGGCAGTACGGACCGCTGATCTACACCCCCCAGGGGCGGCTCGTCTGGTTCGGCGACCTGCCGGGCGCGCAGACGGCCGAGGACCTCAACGTCCAGACCTACGAAGGGCAGCGGGTGCTGACGTGGTGGGAGGGCCGAGTGCTCGAGTTCGGCTTCGGCCAGGGCGAAGACCTCGTGATGAACCACCGCTACCAGGTCATCAAGCGACTGCCGGGCGGCAACGGCCTGCGCGCCGACCTGCACGAGTTCCAGCTGCTGCCGCACGGGGTCGCCTACACCACGGCGTTCAACCCGGTCCGCTGCGACACGTCTAGCGTCGGCGGCGCCAAGGGCGGCACGATCACCGATACGGCGATTCAGGAGATCGACACTCGGACCGGGCTCGTGCGCTGGGAATGGCACAGCCTCGACCACGTCGCCGCCGCCGAGTCCGAAGTCGAAGCCAGCCACGACGAAACGCCGTGGGACTACTTCCACATCAACTCGATCGACCCCGAGCCGAACGGGAACCTGCTGATCTCGGCGCGCTCGACGTGGGCCGCCTACCAGCTGCAGGCGGGGACCGGCCAGATCCTCTGGCGCCTGGGCGGCAACCGGAGCTCCTTCAAGATGGGGCCCGGCACGCGAACCGCCTGGCAGCACGACGCGCGGATGCTGCCGAACGGCGAGGTCACGATCTTCGACGACGGCTCGAACCCGCCGATCCACAAGGAGTCACGCGGCCTGCGGATCGCGCTGGACCACGCGCGTCGAGAAGCCCGCCTGGTCGCCGCCTACACCCACCCCGACCCACCGGTCCTCTCGGCCAGCCAGGGCAACATGCAGACGCTCCCCGGCGGCAACAGCCTGCTCGGCTACGGGGGGACGCCCGCGATCACCGAGTACGCCCCGAACGGGGCGATCCTCCTCGACGCGCACGAGCCCTACGACATGTCCTTCTACCGCGCCTACCGCCACCCCTGGAGCGCGATCCCGGCGGCGCCGCCGGTCGCCTTCGCGAGCCAGAACGACACGGGCGAAGAGACGATCGTGCACGCCAGCTGGAACGGCGCGACCGGCGTCGCCTCCTGGCGGGTGCTCGCGGGCGCGCGCGAAACCGGGCTCACGGCGCGCGCGACGATCCCGATCGCGGACTTCGAGAGCCAGACGATCCTGCCCGCCTCCTACGACTACGTCGAGGTGCAGGCGCTCGACGCGAGCGGGCGCGTGCTCGGAACCTCCAAGCCCGTCAAGACGATCGGCTTCTACGCCTCGCTCCCGCACACGGAAACGGGCAAGTGAGCGCCCGGGCGGCTAGTAGGCCGGTTTCGATTTGTGCCCGTGACTCGTCGTCGTCCCCGTCGAGGTCGATGACGAGGAGGAGCTTTTGCCGCCGCAGCCTGCGATCGCGAAGCTCGCAGCCAGCACGGCCAGGAGCGTTAGCATGGCGGTCAGTGGCGTTCTCTTCATGGCGGGTCGGGCTCCGTTCGTCGCTTTGCAGCTTGGCCGCCAACCCTACCAACCGTTCTCGGCAGTTTTGTAAGAACGGGGGCGGGCGATGAGCGCCGGAACGGCCGAGCAGGCGAGCGCCTCGGCGGTCGCACCCGAGCCTCGCGCGCCGAGCTCGCGCTGGCTGCTGGTCGTCTGCTGCGTGGCGCAGTTCATGGTCATCCTCGACCTGAGCATCGTCAACGTCGCGCTGCCGAGGATCCAGACCGACCTGGGCTTCTCCTCGCCCGACCTGCAATGGGTCGTCGACGCCTACGCGATCTCGTTCGCGGGCTTCCTGATGCTCGGCGGCCGGGCCGCCGACCACTTCGGCCAACGCCGTACGTTCGTCGTCGCGCTGGCCCTGTTCGGCGTCGCCTCGCTGGCCGGGGGGCTGGCTCCCGACCAGGGCACGCTCGTCGCGGCACGCGCGTTCCAGGGCCTGGCGGGCGCCTTCATGGCGGCGTCCTCGCTGGCGATCATCACCGCCTCCTTCGAGCCTGGCCCGCAGCTGCACAAAGCGATCGCGACGTGGGCGGCGATGAACGGCCTCGGCGGCGCGGCCGGCGTCCTGTTCGGGGGGATCATCACCGAATTCCTCAGCTGGCGGTGGGTGCTGCTGATCAACCCGCCGTTCGCGATCGCCTTCGCGCTGGTGGGCTGGGCGGTCATCGCCGAGCGCAGGCGCGCGAAACCCGACGACAGCTTCGACCTGGCCGGCGCGCTGACGCTGACGATCGGGCAGATGGTGCTCGTCTATGGCGTCGTCGAAGGCGGCCTGAAGGGCTGGGGCTCCTTCGACGCGCTCGGCCCGATCGCGCTCGGCGTGCTGCTGCTGGCCCTGTTCGGCGTGATCGAGACGCGCTTCGCGAAGGCGCCCCTGATCCCCTTCAAGGAGCTGACGAAGGGGCTGCAGGTCGCCAACAACATCGTGATCCTGTTCAGCGCCGCGCTGTTCCCGATGTGGTTCGTGAGCTCGCTGTACATGGCCCAGGTGCTCGGCATCTCGCCGTTCCACGTGGGCCTGAACTTCCTGCCGATGACCGCCGCGATCCTCCTGATCGCGCCGCGGGCGGGGAAACTCGTCGGGCGCTTCGGGGTGCGCGCCGTGCTCGGCAGCGGCCTGACGATGATGACCGTCGGCCTGCTGCTCTTCACGCAGATCAAGTCGAGTGGGACGCCGCTCGTCTGGGTCGTGATCCCCGGAGTGCTGACGACCGCCGGGATCGCGATGTCGATCGTGCCTTCCACGATCGCGGCGACGCAGGGCGCGAAGCCCGGGCAGGCCGGTCTCGCCTCGGGCCTGGTCAACACCTCGCGCCAGATCGGCGGAGGTCTGGGCCTCGCGCTGCTGATCACGCTCGCGACCCAGCACTCGACGGATCTGATCGGCCAGGGGCGGCAGGTCTCGGATGCGCTCACGCACGGGTTCCGGCTGGCCTACCTGATCGGCGCGTGCCTGACCGCCGCGGCGGCGCTGCTCACATTCGTGGCCGTGCCCCGGCCCGAGGGCGCCACGCGCGCCGCCTCGCGGCGCCTGGTGCTCGTCGTCGCGGGCGCGATCGCGCTGTTCGTCGGGCTCGCCGCGATCTTCCACGACACCCACGGCGACCCGCTCGGCAAGTACACGACCGCGAACTCCTTCACGTTCGCCTCGGCGCCGAGCCTGCACCCGCCGAAGTACCGCATCATCCACCGCGAGCAGGGCGCGAAGCTCGAGCCCGGCTACGTCTTCGCGGCCAACTTCTACAACCTGAACGAACCGCCGATCAACGGCCAGAGCGGGCCGCTGATCCTCGACCGCTCGCTGCAGCCGGTCTGGTTCCAGCCGGTCAGGGAAAAGCTCGTCGCCTCGAACCTGAGCGCGCAGAGCTACGAAGGCAAGCCCGTGCTCACGTGGTGGCAGGGCAAGGTGACGAACACCGGCGCGACCGAAAGCGGCGAATACGTCGTCGTCGACCAGCACTACAGG
>DATNBM010000062.1:0-80687 GCA_035571915.1 Solirubrobacteraceae bacterium
TGATCGCCTCGACGGCCTGATACCCGACGCCCTTGACCGCGTCGAGTCCGAAGCGGATGGTGCCGTTCGCGCCGGCGATGCCCTTGCCGGCGGGACCGACGGTGAACTCGTGGTCTGAGAGGTTCACGTCGGGCGGCAGGATCTCGATGCCCATCTCCTCGCAGCGGGCCACGAAGAACGGCACCTTGTCCTTGGTCGACATCACCGAGGAGATCAGCGCAGCCATGTACTCGGCGGGGTGGTTGGCCTTCAGCCAGGCGGTGCGATAGCCGATCAGCGCGTAGCAGGCGGCGTGGGAGCGGTTGAAGGAGTAGTCGGCCGAGCGTTCGTTGGTCGTCCAGAGGAACTCGATCACCTCGGGCTCCGTGCCCGAGGCGCGGCAGCCCTCGACGAACTCCGGCTTCAGCGATGCCATCGCGTCGCGGTTCTTCTTGCCGATCGCCTTGCGCAGGTCATCCGCCTTCGCGCCGGAGAAGCCCGCCAGGTCCTTGGAGATCTGCATCGCCTGCTCCTGGTAGAGGATCACCCCCTTCGAGGATTCGAGGATCGCCCGCAGCCGCTCGTCGGGGTAGGAGATCGCACCCGGGTTGTGCTTGCCCTTGGCATACACCGGGATCTGGTCCATCGCCCCCGGCCGGTAGAGCGCGTTCAGCGCGATCAGGTCCTCGAACTCAGTCGGGCGCACCTTGCGCAGCGCCTCGCGCATGCCCTCGGACTCGAACTGGAACACGCCCGTCGAGTCGCCCGCGGCCATCATCTCGTAGGTCTTCTCGTCGTCCAGCGGCAGCGTCGTCATGTCCGGCCGCGTCCCCGTCGAGCGCTCGATGATGTCGAGCGCGTCCTCGATCACGTCGAGGTTGCGCAGGCCCAGGAAGTCCATCTTGAGCAGGCCGATCTCCTCGATCGGCTTCATCGAGAACTGGGTCACCATCCGGTAGACCTTCTCGCCGTTCTCGTCGCTGCCCGCGTCGGCCAGCTGCAGCGGCACGATGTCGGTCAGCGGCCGGTCGGCGATCACAACCGCCGCGGCATGGATCGAGGAGTTCCGCACGATCCCCTCCAGACCCTTCGCGACGTCGACGATGCGCCGCGCGTCGGGCTCCTCGTCGTAGGCCTTGCGCAGCGGCTGGCCGCTCTTCAGGCAGTCCTCGAACGACGGCGAGCGGCCCATGATCGGGTCCGGGATCAGCTTCGCGAGACGGTCGCCCGCGCCGTAGTCGTAGCCGAGCACGCGGGCCGCGTCGCGGGTCGCCGCGCGCGGGAACATCTTGCCGAACGTGACGATCTGGGCGACGGACTCGCGCCCGTACTTCTCGGTCACGTAGCGCATCACCCGCTCGCGCCCGCGCACCGAGAAGTCGATGTCGATGTCCGGCATCGACACGCGCTCGGGGTTCAGGAAGCGCTCGAACAGGAGGTCGTACTCGAGCGGGTCGACGTCGGTGATCGCCAGGCAGTAGGCGACGATCGAGCCCGCCGCCGAGCCACGGCCCGGCCCGACCGCGATCCCGTTCTCCTTCGCGTAGCGGACGAAGTCCCAGACGATCAGGAAGTAGGCGTTGAAGCCCATCTTGTCGATCACCGCGAGCTCCATCTCCGCGCGCTCGCGCGCCGCGGCCGGAACCGGGTCGCCGTAGCGCAGCCGCATCCCGAGCTCGACCTGCTCGTGCAGGTAGGCCTTCTCGTCGGCCCCGTCCGGCGTCGGGTAGGTCGGGATCAGCTGCTTGCCCAGCTCGATCTCCACGGCGCAGCGCTCGGCGATCTCGAGCGTGCTCGCGATCGCCTCCGGCCACTCCGCGAACGCCTCGGACATCTCGGCGCTGTCGCGGAGGTAGAACTCGTTCGTCTCGAACGTCATCTTCGGCTGCGCGAGCGTGCTCTTGGTCTGCACGCACAGCAGCGCCGTGTGGTGGTCGTAGTCCTCGCGGCGCAGGTAGTGGACGTCGCCCGTGCCGACGAGCGACCCCCCGACCTCCCGCGCGATCTTCACGATCCCCTCGTTGCACTTGTCCTGCGGCGCGAGCCCGTTCTTCTGGACCTCGAAGTAGACGCTCTCGCGACCGAAGATCCGCAGCAGATCGTCGGCGTGCGCCCGCGCGTCGTCCTCGCGATCCTCGAGCAGCCGCTGGCAGAAGCGCGAGGCCAGGCAGCCGGTGAGGGCGATCACGCCGCCGGCGTGGCGCTCCACCTGGGCGAGGTCGACGGTCGGCTTGCCCCGCTGCAGACCCTCGAGGAAGCCGGCCGAGGAGAGCTTGACGAGGTTGCGGTAGCCCTCGTCGTTCTCCGCGAGCAGCGTCAGGTGGTTGCGCTCGGTGCGCCCGGTCGCGGTGTGATCGTCGACGAGGTAGATCTCACAGCCCACGATCGGCTTCACGCCGTGCTTCTTGGCGGCCTTGTAGAGCTCGACGGCGCCGTTCATGACGCCGTGGTCGGTCAGGCCGAGCGCCGGCTGGCCGAACTCCGCGGCGCGCTGGGCGAGGGCGTCGATCTTGCAGGCCCCGTCGAGCAGCGAGTACTCGGAGTGGACGTGGAGATGGGCGCAGGAGGTGTGACTCACCGGTACAGCCATGCTAGGCGCCGACCCGGCGGACGATCAGCGCCCGCGCCGCTCTTTGCGGCGATTCCGAATCCGCGCGATCAGAGACTGGCTGTGCTTGTTCGCGGGCCGCTTCGGAGCGGCCGCGGCCGGTGCCGCGGGAGCCTCGGGGACAGCCGGTGTGGGCTCCACCTGAACAGGCACCGCGATCGTCGACTCGGCGGCGCCGGCGGCCTGCGCCTGTGCCTCCGCGGTGCCCGCGGCGGTCTGAGCCTCGTCAACGCCCGGCTCGGCCTCGGCCTCCGTTGCGACGGCGGCGGGCTCGGTCCGGGGAGCCCAGGCGGCACCCGCCCCGCCCAGCCCGGAGGGCGGCTCGGGAGCGCGCGGCGCAGAAGATGGTGCCGAGGGATCAGGGACGGGGGCTTCGGCGACGTGCTCGCCGGGATCCTCGGGCAGGGGCGGCGCGGTCAGCGCCCGTGCTCGCAGCCGCTCGACCGCTGCGGCGAGCGCCTCCGCCATCTCCTCGCCCCGCTGCCGCGCGGCGGCCGAAGGCTCTCCTGCCGCGCCGGCCGCGCCGAGAGCAGCCGCGAGCGGGGGCACGGACGGCGCAGGGGGCGGCTCAGGCCGGCCGCGCAGGCCGCCGATCATGGTCCCCAGGCGTGCGATCAGCGTTCGGATCTCGCCCAGCAGGCCCTCCATCCGGCGGTGTCCCTCTCGAATCCCGGCAAGCTCGCGTTCGGCCCGCTCGCGGGCGCTGCGCTCGGCCACCAGGCCACGCTGCAGCTCCTCGGCACGGCGCTCGAGGCCCGCCACGCGCGTGGCGAGGTCGCCCTCGGCCCGGCGCAGCGCGGCGCGCTCGGCCGCGGCGGACTGCTCGGCCTCGGCGAGCTGGCGCTGCAGGCCGTCGATCCGGCGCGAGAGCTCGGCGAGCTCGTGCTCGCCGCCCGGCCCGGCGACGGCGGAGCCGGAGGCGGAGCGCTCGCGCTCCTCGCGCTCGAGCCCCGACAGTCGTCCCTCGGCCTCGACGCGAAGCTGCTGCTCGGCGTACTCGCGCTGCTTGACCCGCCGCAGCTCGCTCTCGCGCTCGGCCGCGTGGGCTCGCTCGGCCTCGAGCAGGGCGGCCGTGCGGCGGCGCTCCTCCTCGGCCTCCTGAAGACGGGCCTGGAGGCTCGCGACGTGACTTTCGAGCGTCTTGACGGTCGCTTCGGCCGCCTCCGCGCGGCGCTGCAGGGCCGCCTCGCCGGTCTCGGTCGCGCGGCGCGCTCGGCGCTCGGCGAGGAAGTCCGACTCGCCCATCCTGCTGCCCGCCCCGGGGTTGTCGCTCTCCTCCACCACGGGGTGAAAGCTAGACCGCGCCCCGGACGTCGGCGCCGGGCGCGAGTTGTCTATGGTCCCCGCCCATGGAGGCCCGTGCCGCCCCCGAGGACGACGACCGCGACTGGCGCCTGAGCGGCGAGCTTCAGGACGCGGGCGGACACGGCGTGCTGCACGCGTTCGTCGAGCGGATGCGCGACGAGTCGGTCCTCGAGGAGGCCCGCGGCGCGGTCGGCGAGGAGGTCGTCATCACGCACGACGGCAGCCGCCTGTTCGCCTACGCCTCGGGACGCGCGACGATCGAGCGCGCCCGCGCGGCGATCGAGGCGGTGCTCGCGCGGGACGGCCTGCGCGCGGAGCTCTCCCTCAGCCACTTCTCCCCCGTCGTCGACGAATGGATCGACCCCGACGCGCCCCCGCCGGCCGGCGCCCCGGGCGGACCCGCGCCGGGCGAGCCGAGCTCCCGCACGCTGGTGGCGCTCGTCGGCAAGATGATCCGCGAGGAATTCGAGCAGTCGATGCGCAGCTGGGCCGACCAGCTCGGCTTGCGCTGCGAGATCGTCGAGCACCCCCACCTGCTCAGCACCCAGGTCGCCTTCACCGTCACAGGCCCGTCGCGCAAGCTCGACGAGTTCGCGGCCGGCCTGAGCGCCGAGGAGCGCCGCACGATCCGCACCGAGCGCGCGGTGATGCTCAGCCCGCTCTAGACGGGACGAGCGCGATCGTCCGGTCGACCGAGCGGCTTCAGCCCGCGAGGCGGCGGGCCACCACGACGGCCCCGACGAGCCCGCCGGCGACCAACAGCCCCTTCACCGCGACGCGACGGACCGGGACGCGGCGGCGCAGGTACCACTTGCCGCCGTTCCAGACGGCGAACCCGAGCACCTTGTAGCCGGTCCCGCTCACCACCCTCACTCTACCCCCGGGGGGCCGGGCCCGAACCGGGCTGGTTCGGATCTCCCTGGTTGTGCAGCCGCCAGGCCATCCGCGACTGCAGCGAGAACAGCTCGATGAAGCCCGGCGAGGCGGTCTGGGAGAACAGCCCGCCGGACTCGGCGAAGGACGCCAGGGCGGCGTCGTAGACGGCGTTCGGGGAGGAGCGCGTGACGACCCGCACGTGGCCCTTGTAGAGCTTCAGCCCGATCGTGCCGGTGACGTGCTCGTTGACGTGGTCCATGTAGGCGTCGAGGTCCTCGCGCAGCGGCTCCCACCAGAGGCCCGCGTAGACGAGGTAGGCCCAGTGGCGGTCCAGATCGGCCTTGAACTGGTTCTGGTGGATCGTGCAGACGAGCCGCTCGAGCTCGCGGTGGGCCGCGAGGATCACGGTCGCGGCGGGCGCCTCGTAGATGTCCCTGACCTTCAGCCCGACGATCCGGTCCTCGATGTGGTCGAGGATGCCGACGCCGTGGCGGCCCGCGATCTCCGCGGTCGCTTCGATCAGATCGACGAGACCCATCCCCTGCCCGTTCAACGAGACCGGCACGCCCCGCTCGAAGCCGAGCTCGATCGTCTCGGCCTCGTCGGGCGCCTCCTCGGGGCGCGTGACGAGCTGGAAGACGTCGTCGTCGGGCGCGTGGGAGAGGTCCTCGATCCAGCGCCCCTCCGAGGAGCGCCCCCACAGGTTGTCGTCGATCGAGTACGGGGCGACCTCGGTTCCGCCCTTGACGGGGATCCCGTGCTCGCGCGCGTAGGCGATCTCCTCCTCGCGCCCCATCTGCCATGAGCGCACGGGCGCGATCACCTTCAGCTCCGGGGCGAGCGTCGCGATCGTCGCCTCGATCCTGACCTGGTCGTTGCCCTTGCCCGTGCAGCCGTGGGCGATCGTGTCGCAGCCGGAGGCCCGCGCCCGCTCGACCGCGAGCTTCGCGATCAGGGGCCGTCCGAGCGAGGTGAAGAGCGGGTATCCATCCCCGTAGACGGCGTTGGCCTTGATCGCCGGCGCGAGGTAGTCGCGAGCGAACTCCTCGCGGGCGTCGAGGACGTGGGTCTCGATCGCCCCGAGCATCTTCGCCTTGCCTTCGATCACCTCGTAGTCCTCGCCGGGCTGGCCGAGGTTGACCGTCAGGCAGACGACCTCCGCGCCGTAGGAGTCCTGAATCCACTTCAGCATCACGCTCGTGTCCAGGCCGCCCGAGTAGAGCAGCAGCACGCGGTGGACCTCGGCGGGGTCGGCCTCGTAGGAGGCCGTGCGGGGATGGGCTGTCGGGTCCGGGCTGCTCACGGCGGCCAATCTATCCGGCCCCGAGGCCGGGCGCCTCGACCATGTCGCCGCTCGGCCGGGCCCGTTCCATCAGCGGGTAGCGGGCGGGCCCTTCGTGGAAGCCGAGCCGCTCGTAGAGCCCCTGCGCGTCGGCGGTGTGCAGCAGCCAGTGCACGTCCGGCGCGCCCTCCCCGAGGATGATCTCGCGGACCAGCTCGAGGCCGAGCCCCCGGCCCCGGTGGGCTTCGAGCACGTAGACGTCGGCGAGATAGGCGACGGTGACGCCGTCGGAGATCGCGCGCGCGAAGCCGACCTGGGCGCCTTCGTGGTAGAGGCCCATCACGCGGTGCGAGCCCGCGATCGTCGCGAGCACCCGCTCGCGACTGCGGCCCCGGCCCCAGTAGGAGATCTCGGAGATGAAACGGTGGATCGCCTCGACGTCCAGCCGGCCCGGATCGTCGTCGAGCTCATACCCGCCGTCGAGCAGCCTGGACATCAGCCCGCGAGCGCTCCGGCCAGACGGGCGAGACCATCGCGCGCCTGCTCATCGCTGAGCGTGAGCGGAGGGAGCAGGCGCAGCGTGTCGGGCCCCGTCGCGTTCAAGACGAGGCGCTGCTCGAGCAGCGCCCGGGTGACCACCTGCGGCGCGGGGACGTCGAGGCGGCAGGCGAGCATCAGGCCGCGGCCGCGGACCTCGACGACGTGCGGCAAGCCCTGAAGGGACTCCGCGAGCTCGGCGCCGAGCAGCTGCACGCGCTCCAGCAGCTGCGCGTCGTCGGTCAGCTCGAGCGCCGCCAGAGCCGCTCTGGCGACGAGCGGGCCGCCCGCGAACGTCGAGCCGTGGTCGCCCGGCTCGAACACGTCGGCGAGCCGCTCGCCGGTGATCAGCGCGCCGATCGGTAGCCCCCCGCCGAGCGCCTTGGCGACCGTCATCGCGTCGGGCACGACCCCGCAGCGCTCGTACGCCCACAGCGTGCCGGTCCGCCCCATCCCGGTCTGGATCTCGTCGAAGATCAGCGCCGCGCCATGCCGGTCGCACGCCTCGCGCGCGGCGGCGAGCAGCTCCTCGGAGAGGACGTGCACGCCGGACTCCCCCTGGATCGGCTCGAGCAGCACCGCCGCTGTGCGCTCGGTGACCGCCGCCGCGAGCGCCTCCGGCTCGGGCGCGACCGCGTGGAAGCCCGGGACCAGCGGCGCGAACGGCGCCTGCTTGGACTCCTGGGGCGTGGCGGAGAGCGACCCGTAGGTGCGACCGTGGAAGGCCCCCTGCACGACCACCACGTCTCCCCCGCGCTTGGCCTTGCGGGCGAGCTTCAGGGCCGCCTCGTTGGCCTCTGTGCCGGAGTTGCAGAAGAAGACCTTGCCGCCGAGGCTGCTGCGGGAGAGCCGCTCGGCGAGGCGCATCGCGGGCTCGGTGTAGAAGAGGTTGGAGGTGTGCATCAACAGCCCCGCCTGCTCGCGCACCGCCGCGACGATCCGCGGGTGGCAGTGGCCGAGGCTCGTGACCGAGATGCCGCACAGGAAGTCGAGGTACTCGTTCCCCTCCGCGTCCCACAGCAGCGCGCCCTCGCCGCGGACGAACTCGACGGGCTGGCGCGCGTAGGAGCCGATCACCCGCTCGGACTCGAGCGCCTGCAGCTCGGCGAGCGTCATGCCGCCCCTTTCCGCCGCCGATCAGTCGGCGTCATCGGATGCCTCGATCTTGGTGCCGATCCCCTCGTCGGTGAACAGCTCGAGCAGCAGCGAGTGGGGCGTGCGCCCGTCGACGATGTGGGCCGCGCTGACCCCCGCGTCGATCGCCTCCACGCAGGCCTCGAGCTTCGGCCGCATCCCGCCCTGCAGCGAGTCGAGCGATGCGCGCACGTGGCCCGCTCCAGCCTGTTTGATCAGGCTCCCCGCGTCGGCCGGGTCGGCGAGCCAGCCGGCGACGTCGGTCAGGAAGACGATTTTGTACGCCCCGAGCGCGCCCGCGACGGCGCCGGCCGCCTCGTCCGCGTTGACGTTGTAGGAGTGCCCCTCGCGGTCGGCGCCGACGGAGGCGATCACGGGGATGTAGTCGCTGGCGACGTGCTCGATGACGCCGACGTTGACGCGCTCGATGCGCCCGACGAAGCCGATGTCCTCACCGTCCGGCCCGCCCCGCCGCGCAACGCGGAACAGCGAGCCGTCGTCGCCGCAGAGCCCGACGGCGGGCTGGCCGTGGCGCTGTAGGCGCAGCACGATCTCCTTGTTGACCTTCCCGACCAGCACCATCTTCGCGACCTCGACCGTGTCCTCGCTCGAGACCCGCAGCCCCCCGACGAACTCGACGGGCAGCCCGAGCCGCTCCATGTAGCCGGTGATCTCAGGCCCCCCGCCGTGCACGACGATCGGGTTCAGCCCCACGTACTTGAGCAGCACCACGTCGCGCGCGAACTCCTCCCGCAGCGCCGCGTCCTCCATCGCCGCCCCGCCGTACTTGATCACGACCGTCTTGCCATGGAAGTCCCTGATGTACGGCAGCGCCTCGAGCAGCGTTCCGACGTCACGCATGGGTGGTCTCCTCTGCCCGGCGTGCGGGCGTGTCGGGACTGTTCCGGTCAGGGCAGGAGCGCATCACGTCGTGTATGCCGAGTTGAACTCCACGTACTCCTTCGAGAGGTCCGAGAAGAAGACCTCCGTCTCGGCTCCCTCGCCGGGCAGGGCGACCTCGTACTCGACCTCCTCGCGCTGCACGAGCCGGTCGAGCTCGGCCTCGTCGTAGGGGATCGCGCCGCCGGCCGAGCAGACCTGCATGCCCTCGATCGTGACGTCGACGGCGAGCGGGGCCTGAACGAGTCCCAGCCCACCCAGCACCCCCCCGACGGCCTGCACGATCCGCCCCCAGTTCGGGTCCCCCCCGTGCAGGGCGGCTTTGACGAGCGGCGAGTTCGCGACCGCCCGCGCGGCGACCTCGACGTTCTCCTGAAGGCCGCCGCTGACGACGACGCGAGCGGCCCGCGCGGCGCCCTCGCCGTCGACGACCATCATCACGGCGAGCTGGCGCAGCAGCGCGTCGAGTGCCTCGCCGAAGCGCAGCTCGTCCTCGCTCTCGGGGGCGACGGTCACGCCCGAGGCGCCTGAGGCCATCAGGATCGCGGTGTCGTTGGTCGAGAGCTGGCCGTCGACGGAGGCGCGGTCGAAGGAACGCTTGACGCACACGCCGAGCAGCAGGTCGGCGGTCTCGGCGCCGATCGCGGCGTCGGTCTCCACGAAGCAGAGCATCGTCGCGAAGTTCGGCGAGATCATCCCCGCGCCCTTGCACTGCGCGCTCAGCCGCACGGTCCCGCCGGGCAGCGCCACCTCCAGGTTCGCCCGCTTCTCGATCGCATCGGTCGTCTGGATCGCCCCCTGAAACGCACCGTCTCCCCCGCGATCGAGGCCGGCGCGGGCCTCGAGGATCCCTTTCAGGACCTTCTCGACGGGCAGGAACTGGCTGATCCCCCCGGTCGACGCGAGCGCGACCTCGGCGGGGTCGACGCCCGCGGCCAACGCCGCGGCGCCCTGCGTCTTGGCCGCGTCGTCGAGGCCGCGCCGCCCGGTCGCCGCGTTCGCGCAGCCCGAGTTGACGAGCACCGCCCGCAGCGCCTCCAGGCGACACCGCTCCTGGCTCAGCAGGACCGGCGCGGCCGCCGCGCCCGAGGCGGTGAAGCGAGCGGCGCTGACCGGCTCGGAGGAGTCGTTGACGAGCAGCCCCACGTCGGGCCGCCCGCTCGGCTTGATGCCCGCGGCCACGCCTGCGGCGCGGAATCCGCCCGGCAGGCCGGCGTCGAGCCCCAGCTCGGTGACGTGGGCTGGCCGCGGCACCCACCGCGAGCGGAAGAAGGGCTGGGAGGTCATGAGATACCGGTCTCCTCGGGTAGGCCGAACATCACGTTCAGGTTCTGGATCGCCTGGGAGGAGGTGCCCTTCCAGAGGTTGTCGATCGAGGAGAAGACGAGCACCTTGCCGGTGTGGCCGTCGGCGGCGGCGAACAGCCGGCAGAAGTTCGTCGCGAGCGTCTCGCGGGTGCCGGGAACGGTCTCCGCGACCTCCACGAAGGGCTCATCCGCGTAGGCGTCTGCGTACAGCTCGCGCAGCTCCTCGGCGGAGACAGGCCGGGTCGGCGTCACGTAGCAGGAGGCCATCTCCCCCTGGTCGAGCGGCACGAGCGAGGCCTGGAACTGGACCCGCACGTCGCAGCCGAGGCGCGAAAGCTGCTCCTCGATCTCGGGCGTGTGGCGGTGGCTTGCGACCTTGTAGGGGAGGATGTTCTCGCCGGCCATCGAGAGGTGGGTCTGATCGTCGAAGGAGCGACCCGCGCCGGAGATCCCCTGCTTGGCGTCGACGACGACGTCGGCGATCAGCCCCGCCCGGGCGAGCGGCGCGAGCGCGAGCACGGTCGCGGTCGGGTAGCAGCCGGGGTTGGCGACGATCTCCGCGCCCGCGATCGCCTCGCGGTGAAGCTCCGTCAGCCCGTAGGCGGCGCGGGCGATCAGGCCCGGCTGCGGGTGGGGCCCGTACCAGCGCTCATAGGTATCGAGCGACTGCAGCCGGAAGTCGGCCGAGAGGTCGACGACCCGCGCTCCGGCGCCGAGTAGCGCGGCGACCGTCGGGGCGGCGGCGGCGTGCGGGTAGGCGACGACCGCGGCGTCGATCTGCCCGAGCTTCTCGGTCTCGAGCTCCTCGATCGTCAGCGGGACGCGGTAGCGGGGGTACAGCTCGGACAGCGGCCGGCCGGCCTCCGAGCGGCCCGTCACGCCCGCTAGCTCGAAGCCGGGGTGGCGCCAGAGCAGCTGCGCCGCGAGCGCGCCCGCGAACCCGGTCGCCCCCGCGACGATCACGCGCGGGCCGCCCGCGCCCGGCTGGGAGGCGGGGTCAGCCACGCAGCTCACCTCCCAGGCCCGCGAGCGCGGCGACGATCCGCTCGCGCGCCGGGGCCACGTCCTCGTCGGTCAGGGTCCCCTCCAGCGAGCGGAAGGCGAGCGCGATCGCGAGCGAGCGGCGCCCCTCCCCCACCTGCTCGCCCGTGTACACGTCGAAGATCTCGGCGCCTCCGAGCATCGTTCCGCCGGCCTCCCGGACGGCCGCGATCGCCTCCGCGGCGGGCACCGCCTCGGGCAGTACGACCGCGATGTCCTGCCGCAGCTCGGGGAACGCGCCGAACGGCTCGAAGCGGGCGACCTGCGGAGCGACCGCGGCGAGCTTCCCGACGTCGACCGCGAAGACCGCCGTGCGCGGCAGGTCCCACTCGCCTGAGACGAGCGGGTGGACCTCGCCGAGCAGCCCGAGCGCGACCGGCTCGCCGTCGACGCCCCGCGCGGAGACCTCGGCGCAGCGGCCGGGGTGAAGGAACGGCCAGCGCTCCGGCGCGGCAGCGACGGCCTGCCACTCGATGCGCAGCCGCGAGAGCAGTCCGTCGAGCAGCGCCTTGGCGGCGAAGAAGTCGGCCTCTCCCCGCTCGCCGCGCCAGGAACGAGGGCCGAGGCCGCCGCACAGCAGCGCGCCGAGAGCGTGGTGTTCGTCCGCGGGCGTCTCTCCGGCTGTCCCCTCGGCCCGGGCGCGGTAGACGGTCCCCGACTCGAAGATCGCGACCTCGGCGGCGCCGCGGGAGACGTTGTGGCGGGCTGCGTCGAGCAGCGATCCGAGCAGCGTCGGGCGCATCATCTCCTGATCCTCCGACAGCGGGTTCTCGACGGTCACGACCGCGCGCAGCGGGTGCCCCTCGGGGAGGCGGAGGCGGTCCAGCAGCCCCGGCTCGGCGAAGCTCCAGCCGACCACCTCGCGCAGGCCCCGCCCACTCATCGCGTCCTCGGCGGCGCGCCGGACGCGCTGGGAGTGGCTGAGCCGCCCGGCCGCGCCCCTCCTCGCCGGGAGCGTCGCGGGCAGGCCCTCGAGCCCGTCGATCCGCGCGACCTCCTCGATCAGGTCGATCTCGCGAGTCACGTCCCCGCGCCGCAGAGCCGGCACCGTCACCTCGAGCCCCTCCTCCGCGGGGGCGGCGCCGAAGTCGAGCGCGCGCAGGATCTCGGCCTGGCGCTCGACCGCGACCGGGACGCCGAGGATCGACTCGACGCGGCGCTCGCGCAGCGCGAGCGTCTGCGGCGGCGGACCCTCGCCTCCGATGTCGATCGTGCCGGGCACAAGGCGCGCGCCGCACAGCTCGATCATCAGCGCGGAGGCGACCGCCTGGGCGTGCATCGTCTGCTCGGGCTGGAGGCCCTTCTCGAAGCGCCCGGAGGCCTCGCTGCGCAGGCCGAGCCCCCACGAGGTGCGGTGGATGTTGGGGCCGCTCCAGGTCGCCACCTCGAGCAGCACGCGGGTCGTCGAGGCCTCGACCTCCGAGCGGGCCCCGCCCATCACCCCGGCGATCGAGGTCGGCCCGTTGGCGTCGTCGATCACGACCATCTCGGCGTCGAGCGTCCGCGTCTGGCCGTCGAGCGTCTCCACCCGCTCGCCTTCGCGCGCGCGCCGCACGACGAGCTCGCCGCCCGCGACCCGGTCGAGGTCGAACGCGTGCAGCGGCTGCCCGGTCAGGAGCATCGCGTAGTTGGTGATGTCGACGACGTTGTTGATCGGCCGCTGCCCCGCGGCCGTCAGGCGGGCCTTCAGCCACAGCGGCGAGGGCCCAATCGTGACGTCCTCGAAGACCCGCGCGGTGAAGCGGGGGCAGAGGTCGGGGCACTCGACGCGCACGCGCGCGGCGCTCAGCTCGCCCGGGCTCCCGGGATCCTCCGCCCACGGCGCCGGGCCGAGCGCGGCGCCGGTCGCGGCGTGCAGCTCGCGCGCGACGCCGTAGACGCCGAGGCAGTCGGGCCGGTTCGGCGTGATCTCGAGCTCGACGACCTCCGTCGAGACGGGCAGCACCTCCGCCAGCGGCGTTCCTGCCGCCCACTTGACCGGAGCCCGCCCACCCGTCATCTCGTCGAGCACCATGATCCCGGCGCTCTTCTCCCCCGCCGGCTCGAGCTCGAGCTCGGAGGCGGCGAGGATCATCCCTTCCGAGACGACCCCGCGGAGCTTCGCCTGCTTCAGCTTCGTGCCGTCCGGCATCACCGCGCCCGGGCGCGCGACCGCGACCGTCTGCCCGGCGTCGACGTTCGGCGCGCCGCACACGATCGTCGCGGGCCGCTCCTCACCCAGGTCGACCGTGCAGACCTTCAGCCGATCGGCGTCGGGATGCTTCTCCGCGCTCAGCACCCGCCCGACGACGAAGTTCTCGGGGCGCGGCGCGCCGACCCGGTGGATCGCCTCGACCTTCGTCCCGGTCATCGTGAGCCGCTCCTCGATCTCCTCGACGTCGAGGGGCGGGTCGCAGTACTCGCGCAGCCACGGGAGCGGAACTCTCACGAGAACTGCTCCAGAAACCGCACGTCGTTCTCGAACATCAGCCGCAGGTCGGGGATGCCGTGCTTGAGCATCGCGATCCGCTCGACGCCCATCCCCCACGCGAAGCCCTGGACCTTCTCGGGGTCGTAGCCGGGCGCGTTGGCCTCGGTCGTGGCGACGTGGGCGTAGACGTTCGGGTCGACCTCGCCGGCGCCGAGGATCTCGAGCCAGCCCTCGCCCTTGCACAGGTAGCAGCGCGAGCCGTCGGGGAGCCAGCCCTTGCCCGCGCAGTGGAAGCAGGAGACGTCGACCTCGACGGAGGGCTCGGTGAAGGGGAAGTGGTGCGGGCGCAGGCGCACCTCGCGCTCGTCACCGAAGACGGCGCGGGCGAAATGCAGCAGCGTGCCCTTCAGGTCCGAGAGCGTGATGTCCTCGTCGACCGCGAGCCCCTCGATCTGGTGGAACTGGGGCGTGTGCGTGGCGTCGAGGTCGCGCCGGTAGACGCGCCCGGGGATCACGATGTAGAGCGGCGGCGGGTGAGCCTCCATCGCCCGAACCTGCATCGGCGAGGTGTGGGTGCGCAGGACCACGTCCTCGGCGACGTAGAAGGTGTCCGTGCGGGCCCGGGCCGGATGGGTCGGGCTGTGGTTGAGGGCGTCGAAGTTGTAGTGGACCGTCTCCACCTCGGGGCCCTCCATGACCGTGAAGCCGAGGCCCAGGAAGATGTCCTCCAGCTCGCGGCGGGTGGCGGAGAGCACGTGCAGGCCGCCGACCGGCTGGGGCGGCGCCCCGGGCAGCGTCACGTCGATCCTGTCCTCGCCGAGCTGAGCCTGGAGCTCCGCGCCCGCGAGCTCGCCCACGCGGGTCTCGATCAGCCCCTCGAGCGCCTGGCGGGCCTGGTTGGCGGCCTTGCCGACGGCGGCGCGCTGCTCGGGCTCGAGCGTCGCGACCTCCCGCAGCATCCTGGGCAGCTCCGCCTTGCGGCCCAGGTAGCGGACCCGCAGCTCCTCGAGCGCGGCCGTGTCCGGGGCGGCGGCGATCGCCGCCTCCGCCTCGCTGCGCAGCTCTGCGATCCGGTCGGTCATGAGGCCGGGACGGTATCGGTCCCCCGCCCACCCCGGCGGGTCATCTCGTACAGGGCCACCGTCGCGGCCATCGCCGCGTTCAGCGACTCGCTCTCGATCGGGATCCGCGCGCGCACCTCGCACGCCGCGAGGATCTCCTCTGGCAGGCCGTCGCGCTCGGAGCCGACGAGCAGCGTGACCGCGTCCGCTCCCTCTCCAAGCTCGCCCCGCAGCGGCCGATCGCCGTCCGCGGCGAGCGCGATCAGGCGACCCGGCAGCTCGGCCGGCGAGGCCGCCCGCGCGAGCGCGACGGCGAAGATCGCTCCCATGCTCGCCCGCACCGCCTTCGGCGAATGCGGGTCCGCGCAGCCCGGTCCGAGCGCGACGCAGGAGGCGCCGAAGGCCTGCGCGGAGCGCAGCACCGTGCCGAGGTTCCCGGGGTCGCGGACGCCGTGCAGGTAGACGCACAGCGGCCCGACGGGGGCGGGCGCCCATTGCTGGGGGTAGACGCCGATCACCCGCGTGCCGGAGCCGAGCGCCGAGGCGCTCGCCAGGGCCGCCTCGTCGACGTTGTGGAAGCCCGCTCCGCCGAGGCCCGAGCCGGCGAGACGGAACCCTTCGACGGGCGCCCGTCCGGCCACCGCCGCCGCCTGCACGAGATCCTCCCCTTCGGCCGCGAACTGGCCGCTCGCGGCGCGGCCGCGCTTGGTCTGCAGGCGCCTTAGCGCCCGCAGGCGGGGGTTGTGGGTGGAGGCGATCGATGTCATCGGGTGTGGTGGTTGGCGGGGTTTGTCGGCTCTGGAACGAAAAAGGGCGCCGTCCTTGAAGGAGCGGCGCCCGGGAGGCTCTCGTGTCGTCTGCCGGTTCGGTCAGGCAGCCGACGCCTCGCGGGCGACCTCGGCAAAACGTCGGAACGCGTCGGCGTCGCGCACGGCGATGTCGGCCAGCACCTTGCGGTCCAGCTCCACGCCGGCGAGTTTCAGCCCGTGCATCAACTGCGAGTAGCTCATGTCGTTCTGGCGCGCGGCGGCGTTGATGCGCGTGATCCACAGCCGGCGGAAGTCGCGCTTGCGGTTGCGCCGGTCCCGGTAGGCGTACGCGTCGGCCTTGAGCAGGGCCTCCTTCGCGCGCCGGTAGTTCGAGTGCGCCTCGCCCCGGAAGCCCTTCGTCTGCTCGAGGACCGCGCGACGCTTCTTCTTCGCCGCGACCGAGCGCTTGACGCGTGTCATCTAACGATCCCCCAGCATCCGCTTGACCCGCGGCGTGTCGTGATCGGAGAGGATCTTGGGCGACCCGAGGGTGCGCTTGCGCTTCGGCGACTTCTTCTCGAGGATGTGGCTCGTGAAGGGGTGCCGGGCACGGACCTTGCCTTTGCCGGTCACTTTGAAGCGCTTCTTCGCGCCGGAGTGTGTCTTCATCTTGGGCATCGCGAGCGGATGATTATGGCATGGACGCGCCCGGAAGCCGGGCGCGATCCTCAGAGCGGCTCGCTCAGGCCGCCGAGGCGGTCTTGCCGCTCGGCTCCCCAGCGGTCTCGCCGCCGGGCTCGGCAGCCGTCTCGGCGCTCGCCTCGGCAGCGGGCTCGGCGGAATCGGGGGCGGCCGTCTCGCCGCTCTCCTCGGCCACGGGCTCGGAGGTCTCGGGGGCGGCCGCGTCGGCCTCGCCCGCGGGCTCGGCGGCCGGTGTGCCGTCGCCGGCGACCGTCGCTCCGTCCGATGCGGCGTCCGCAGGCGCTCCGTCCGCGGGCGCTCCATCCACAGGCGCGCCGTCGGCAGGCGCCCCCTCGGCAGCGGCCTCGTCCTCGGCGGACCCGTCCAGACGCCCGGCGAGGACGGCTTTCGAGGGCGCCATCATCATCGTCATGTTGCGCCCTTCCTGCATCGGGCGCTGCTCGACGACGCCCAGCTCCTGAAGTTCCTCGGCGAGCCGGTCGAGGATCATCGTCCCGCGCTCGGGGTGGGTCACCTCACGGCCGCGGAACATGATCGTGATCTTGACCTTGTCCTTGTGCTTGAGGAAGCGCTCGACGTGGGCCTTCTTGGTGTCGTAGTCGTGCTGGGCGATCTTCGGGCGGAACTTGATCTCACGCACGGTGATCTGCTGCTGGTGCTTGCGGGCCTGCTTGACCTTCTGGGCCTGCTCGTACTTGTACTTGGAGTAGTCGAGGATCCTCGTGACGGGCGGGCGCGCCTCGGGCGCGACCTCGACCAGGTCGAGATCCCGTTCCTGCGCGAGCGACAGCGCGTCGGGCGTCTTCATCACGCCAACCTGCTGGCCCTCCTCGTCGATCACGCGAACCTCGGGCACGCGGATGCGCTCGTTGATCCTCGTCGTGTCCCGCTCGGGCGGGCGCCGGTCGAACCTGCGTGGGACCGGCACTAAATGTCCTGGCCTTGCGTCAAGCGGACGCTATGAGAGGCGCGGTGAGGATTTGCTGGGCTGCAATGCAGCGGAGTATAGCCGGGTCTTTAGGTTCTCAGCGAACTCCTCGACGCTGCTCGGCCCCTCGTCGCCGTCGGCGCGGGACCGGACCGAGACCGCGCCGGCCTCCACCTCGCGCTCGCCGACGATCAGCATGAAGGGCGCCTTCTGCAGCTCTGCGTCGCGGATCTTGCGGCCGATCGACTCCGAGCGATCGTCCACCTCGACCCGCAGATCGGACTCGCGCAGCCGCGTCGCGACGTCGCTCGCGTAGTCGTTGAAACGGTCGGAGACAGGGAGCACGACGACCTGTCGCGGCGCCAGCCACAGCGGCAGCTCGCCCGCGTAGTGCTCGATCAGGATGCCGATGAAGCGCTCGTAGGAGCCGAACATCGCCCGGTGGATCATCACCGGCGTGTGCTCAGCGTTGTCGGCGCCCGTGTAGGTGAGCCCGAAGCGGGCCGGCATCGAGTAGTCAAGCTGCACCGTGCCGGTCTGCCACGAGCGGCCCAGCGAGTCGGTCATGTGGATGTCGATCTTCGGCCCGTAGAACGCCCCGTCGCCGGGGTTCAGCTCGTAGTCGAGCTCGAGCTCCTCGAGCGCCTGGGTCAGCTTCAGCTCGGCCCGGTCCCACAGCGCGTCGTCGCCGATCCGGTTCTCGGGGCGCGTCGAGAGCTCGATCCTGATCTCGAAGTCGAACAGCCGATACGTCGCGAAGGCCATCTCCAGGCAGCCTCTGACCTCGTCCTGAACCTGCTCCTCCGTACAGAAGATGTGCCCGTCGTCCTGAGCGAAGTGACGGACCCGCAGCAGGCCGTGCAGGACGCCGGAGGCCTCGTTGCGGTGCAGCAGCCCCGGCTCGGAGTAGCGCAGCGGCAGGTCCCGGTAGGAGTGGCGGGTCGTCGAGTAGAGGTGGCAGTGGCCGGGGCAGTTCATCGGCTTGACCGCAATCTCGCGCTCCTCGACGCTCAGCGTGAACATGTTCTCCCGGTACTTGCCCCAGTGGCCCGAGGTCTTCCACAGCTCCGCGTCGAAGATCTGAGGCGTCTTGACCTCGCTATAGCCGCGCTCCGCGCCCATCCGCCGCGACAGCCCGACCAGCGCGTTGAAGACGCTCGTGCCGGCCGGGTACCAGAAGGCGGCCCCGGGCGAGACGTCCGAGAACGTGAACAGGCCGAGCTCGCGACCGAGCTTGCGGTGGTCGCGGGCCTTGGCCTGCTCGATCCGCTCGAGGTGCTCCTCGAGCGCTCCCTTGGAGAAGAACGCGGTGCCGTAGATCCGGGTCAGCATCGTGCGGTCGGAGTCCCCCCGCCAGTAGGCGCCCGCGACGGAGTTCAGCCTGAACGCCTTGACCGTCGCGGTGCTCGGGGCGTGCGGGCCCCGGCAGAGATCGGTGAAGGGGCCGTTCGTGTAGAGCGAGACGGTCTCCAGGGGCTCCCCGGAGGAGGCCGAGGAGCTGATCAGGTCGTCGATCAGCTCGACCTTGTAGTCCTGGGCCTCGGCGAGGAAGCGCTCGCGCGCGAGCGCGACGGGAACGTCTTCGCGGGTGAACGTCTCAGCCGCTTTGACGTGGGCGCGCATCGCCTCTTCGATGCGCGGGAAGTCGGCCTCCGAGACGGCCGTGCCCTCGGGGAACTCGAAGTCGTAGTAGAAGCCGTCCTCGATCGAGGGCCCGATCGAGATCTTCACGCCGTCGTAGAGATCCATCACCGCCGCCGCGAGCACGTGGGCCGCGTCGTGGCGGATCAGCCCCAGGGCCTGCTCGCCGCTGCGCTCGGTGACGATCGAGATCGCCGCGCCGTCCGGCAGCGGCCTTGCGAGGTCGCGCACCTGCGGCTCGCCGCCGGTCAGCTCGTGGGTCACCTCGATCGCGAGCGCCGCCTTGGCGAGCCCCGGGCCGATCGCGGCAGCCGCGTCTGCGCCGGTCGCCCCGTCGGGGAGCTCCAGCACCGTGCCGTCGGGAAGGGTCACCTTGATCGCCATCGCAGCGCTCAGGCTACCGGGGCGCAGGCGCCGGTTGTCCGTCGTCTCTCAGGCGGCGAGCCAGAGCGCGTCGTCGGCCAGCGGGCGGCGGCAAACGCGGCCCTCGCCGAGCAGCGCGACGAGCTCGCGCTCGGCGCCCGCGCGATCGGGCGGCGTGTTGTTCGGCGCCATCACCGCCGCGACCTCCTGGGTGACCAGCCCGCCGGGGAACGCTTCCAGCGCCTCGAGCGCGCCGGCGGCCTCGGCGCGGCGCTCGATCGCCGGGTCGAGGTTCACGACGAGCACGTCGTAGGCCTCGATCGTCTGGAAGCCGCCCGCCTCCAGGCGGCGCCCGTCGGGCGCCTGGAAGACGACCGAGGGCGCCGAGTAGCGGACCGGGCCGTCGGTCTGGCGGGCCTTGCCCTGCGCCGCGGTCGGGCTGCCCGCGGCACGGCGGGCCAGCTCCCTGTCCCGCTCGTAGGCGGAGATCGTCTCGGGATCGTCGATCGCCGCCACGATCGCGCCCGCGTCGAGCCCGGGGACGGCCCCGAGCGCCGCCTCGATCGCATCGTCCTCGTCGAGCAGCAGCGTCGTCGTGAACCATCCGAGCTGGAGCGCCCGCAGCACGTCTTCCTCCGAGCCCGGATGCCGCAGACGGGCCGCGACGATCGCGCGGCAGGCTCGCGAGGTCGCGAGCACCCGTTCGCGCGGCTCCATCAGGAACGGCATCCCGTGGCGGCGGAAGCGCTGATAGCCGAGCGTGCTGCGGGTCGGGGTGTAGCCGGCCTCGACGTAGCGGCGAGGGCTCTCCGCGAGGCCGATCGTGATCGTGCGCCACTCGAGCTGTCCGCCGTAGCGCCAGCGCAGCACCGCCAGCGCGGGGCTGACCGAGTAGCCGTAGGGGCAGCCGGGGTCGTTGAAGTGATTCACGACGAGGCGGCTCATCGGACCGCCATGAAAGCAGGCCCCCGCTGCGCGCTCCGGTGGACGGGTCGTCCAGATAGTGAAAAACGCCCACTACAGACGATTGTCTGCAGATGGCAGGATCCTGCGATGCCAAACGCACGCGAAGAGGCGATCTCGATAGCCCTCACCCCCACCCAGGTCGAACAGGTCGTCCGCGCGGCGTCGGGCACCTCCGCGCCGGGCATCGCCGCGCTCGTCTCGGGCGCGTTGCGCGCCCAGCCCGCGGGAGGGCCGCCGGTCGACCGGCGCCTGTCGCGCTCGCTGCTGCGGGGCCTGTCGCTGCTCGGCTGCTTCGAGACCCCCGGACAGGAGCGCGGCATCGTCGAGCTGGCCCGCCAGGCGCAGATGAGCGCGTCGACCGCCCACCGCTACGCCGTCACGCTGATCGAGCTTGGGCTGCTCGAGCGCAGCCCGCGCTCGCGGCGCTATCGCCTCGCCTCGCCGCCGCCGCCCTCCTGAGGTCGGGCGCAGCCCGGGTGGGCGCCCCGGCAAGGCGCCCACCCACACTCAACCGGCGACCTCTACCGCTACTCGCTAGTAGTAGAAGCCGTCGAAGGTGCTTTTGAACGTGCTGTGGTTGTGGATGTACGGTTCGGAGTTGACGTAGCCGGACAGGACCAGTGTCACTTTGGTGCCCGGTTCCGTCTCGCAGACGACCCCCGCGATCCCGCGGATACCGGCACAGCCGAGACCGCTGCCCGTGCCGATCGTTTCCGATGCGAACAGCGAGACGAAAGGTCCGAAGAAGTTCGCCCCGCCTTCGACGCCCACGCCGTGGGCGTATTCCACCGCCCCCGCGGTGCCGGCGCCCGACCCGAACGCGCAGACCATCGTCGCAAGCGCCGTCGCGATCATCGTTGACTTCCGCATCTCAGCTCCCCCTCGTCTCGTTCGGCCGTTCGCCCTCTGCCGCCGGCACACTGCCGACGCGCAGCCATGCGTTGTCCGATACAGGGCTCGTTGCGGTCGAGCCGTCCGCGAGCACCTCGCTGACCGACGTCACGCCGTCCGGCACGACGCCCACCGCGATCACCTCGCCCGGCCTGCCCGGGACTTCCGAGACTTCGATCGCGGCGCCCCGCGCGACTTCTTCCGGGGCCGAGCAGCCTGCGTAGACGGGGGCCACACCCGTGGCCTGCGTTCCGTCGTAGAGCAGCACGCAGATCCCCCCCTGCGAGGACCGCGCGATCCAGGCCTCGAAGTCCGAGCTACCGAGATCGAGCCGCCGCACCGTGCTCGCGACCGGCCAGTCGCCCGCACCGGCAGGCGGTTCCGCCGGGAAAGCCGGGGCGGCCGCTTCGCCGGGTTCCGTATCGGCGACGGGCGGACCCAGCCGCAACCCGGTCGGCCCCGCCCCTTCGAGCGCCGCGAAGGAAACGTCAGATTCGCTGCCGGCCGCGGTAGTCCCACCTCCTCCGGCCACGAGCACCGCTGCAGCTACCGTGGCTCCGGCAACTGGTCCTACGCGCGTCAGAAGGCGCCGCCTCAGCCGGCCCCCGCCTGGTGATCGTCGTGTCATCAGCGACCGATCCTTTCTCTATAGGCTCGTTGCGAGCCCGTCTTTTCGATCCGTTCCGCTGACAGAACACATCAGGCGCCACATAAACAGATGAGTTCCAGTCCTCGGAATGTACAATGCATCGTGCCGGTGATCTGAGGCATGCAACACGGCCCCCTCCTCCCCGGCGACGACGATGATGCCCAGCGATCGGACAGTCTGAATGAATCTCGAGCAGATCCACACGGAGTGGAGTCGAGCGGCTCGCGCATCTCGCAGTTTGAGAGCTTCTATCGCGCCGAGTTTGGAGCGGTCGTCTCCTATTTCGCCCGCCGCTACTCTGACCCCCAACTTGTCGCCGATCTCACGGCCGACACATTCGTCGCCGCGATCCACTCATTTACTCAGCTCGACGCGAAGCTCACCAGTAACCGCGCCTTCGCAATCGGGCTCGCCCGGCGGGTCTGGACCCGTTACCGCGAATCCGACCCGCGCAGCGAGGACCCGGCGCGCAGGCATTCGATCGAGCGGCTGCTCGACCGCGCCGAGACCAAGGAGCTGATGTGGTGGATAGACGTCGAGAGCTCGAGCCGCGACTTGACCGAACGCCTCGCGCGAATGTCGATTCTCGACCGCGAAGCCGTCGAGCTCGTGGACCTCTGCGAGCTCTCTCCGGCCGAGGCGGCGCGGGAGCTGGGCATCTCGGCGGCGGCGCTGCGAGTGCGCCTGCTGCGAACCCGAGCTCGTCTCGCCCGAGGGGGCGCTGACGGTGTCTAGGTTCGAAGACAGGCTCTTCGCCGAACTGGTCGAGCAGCACGGCGCGCTGCTGACGGACGCCCCGGCGCGCGCGCTTCCGGCGTCAGGCCAGGCACGCAGGCCGGCGCGCGTTCGCCTGCCTCTGCCTCTGCGCCTGCGTCTGCCGGCAGGCAGGCTCGTCCCGGCGGGCGCCCTCGCGTTCGCGCTGGCGGCGGCGCTGGCCGCGATCGTGATCGGCTTCGGCTCGGGCGGGGGCGGCGGGACGCCCGCCTACGCGGTCGTCTCGAACGGGGACGGAACGGTCAGCGTGACGGTCCGCGAACTCGTCGGCGTGACAGGCGCCAACGAAGCGCTGCGCACGCTCGGCGTGCGCGCGCGGGTCGTCCACTCCGAACGCGCGTGCCCGACGCAGCCGGGCGAATACGCCCTAGCGCGCCTCTCCTCCGAGCAGAGCGAGCGGATCGCCCACGGGGGCGCGCCGTCGGGCGAGCCCTCGGTCGTGCTCGACCCGTCCGCGATCCCCCCGGGCGACACGGTCGTGATCGGGGCGCGCGTGCTCGAACACCGGCGCGCGCTCACGGTCACGGGACTCGAGATCGCGATCTACGAAGGCGCGGTCCCGCCCTGCCTGAGAGCGGCCGGGTCCGGCTGAGCGGCGCTCGTCCAGCTCTCCGTGAAGTCGATCAGGCTCTGCACGAGCGGGTTGCGCCGGTCGGCGTGCCCGACCAGAGAGATCTCACCGCGCGCGGCGTCGCAGACGGGAGCCACGGCGATTCCCTCGACGATGCTGCCGAGAAGGAGCGCGGCGGCCTCGGGGACGAGCGTGATCGCGGCGCCCGCGACGAGCGCGGCGAGCACCTCCTGAGGGTTGCCGACCCGGTCTGAGGTGATCGCGGCCGGGGGGCCCCCGCGATGGTCGTCGAGCGTCCAGAAGCCGGCCCAGCCCGGATCGACCGACGCCGAGAAGCCGATGAAGGTCTCGTCGATCACGTCCGCGACGAGCAGCTCCGAGCGACCCGCGAGACGGTGGCCGGCCGGCAGCAGGGCGATGCGCCGTTCGTAGCGCAGCGGGCGCGACCAGACCTCGGGGTGGGAGGGCGGCCGGTGACACGCCGCCACGTCCACCTCGTCGAGCCAGGAGGAGGTGTCGCGCGTCGGGAAGGGAAGCTCCCTGTAGCGCACCACCACGTCGGGGTAGGCCGACGCGAACGCCTCCATTTCGACCCGGCCCGCGAGGCTAGGGGGCGCGCCGAGGAAGCCGAAGTCGATCGCGCCCTCATCTGCGCGGGCGAGCGAGCGGGCGGCGCTCTGGGCGGCCGCGCTCGCCGCGACGGCGATGCGCGCCTTCTCGTAGAACGCCTCGCCGGCCCGCGTCAGGGTCACGCCCCGCGCGTGCCGGTCCAAGAGCTTCAGGCCGAGCTCCGCCTCCAGCTGCGCGATCGCCTGCGAGAGCGCCGGCTGAGCGATGCCGAGCCGCCGGGCCGCGCTCGTCATCTGGCCGTTCTCGGCTACCGCGACGAAGTACTCCAGTTGCCCCCGCCTGAACGACATCGCAGCCCCCGGCTTCGTGATCCTGCGAACCATACAGCCATTCAGACTTCCCGCGATAAGGCGTTCCTATGCGGTTCGGGCAAAGATCTATTGGACCCGGAGACCTCGGCGGAGAAGACTGAGAGGCAGTCCGGGAGGTGGACCTCGTGCTCTGGATTGCCATGGCTGGGTGGTGGGCTCTCACGACGAGCGGCGTGATGGCTTTGTGCCGCGCGGCCGCGCGGGGCGACTCGATGCTCGGGTCGCAGTGGGCGGCGCAGAGCGCAGGCAGCACTTGGGGGCCGTTGGAACCGTTGCCTCGCACGGCACCGCGGCCCCTGGGGCGAAGCAGGGGAGGACCTCCCTCTCCCTGACGCGGCAATCCGGACGCGGGGGCATTTCTCTCTCGGTGCCCTCGCGTCCGGGCCGCCTCGATCTGAACGTACGCGCCGCCGGCCAGGCGCCGCCGGGTCCGGCGCCTTCCCCCGGCCGGCGGTCGCTCCCTCAGATCAGACAGGGACGCGCGCGGCGATCGACGCCCACCTCGGTGATGCCCGCGGAGGTGATCTTGATGCGCGTCGGCACGTTGCCCCGCTCGAGCAGCTTCAGCAGCACCGACTCCCCCTTCGTCTCGATGCTCGTGCGCAGCGGATCCTCGAAGGCCTCCGCGTGCAGCGCCGCCGCGATCTGCACGTACACGTGCTTTTCCGCGCGACCGTCCTGCACCTTCCAGCGGTAGGTCTCCCCCTCGCGCGGCGCCGGGATCAGCGTCGGTCCGCCGATGATCTCTGGTTCCTCGCTCATTGCGGGGATCGTGCCGATCGGGCCGTCGAGCGAGAAGGGCCTCCTGGCCAGCATCCGCGCTCTCCCTTTTCGACACCTGGCGTGGGGCCCCGTCGGGGGCCTAAGCTGACCCGGATGAGCACCGACGAGGTCACCCGCGCGAAGCTCGACCGCACGAGCCCCGCTCGCAGCTTCCAGACGCTGCGCCGCGAGCTCGGCGTGCGGGGCTTCGGGATCAACCTGCTGACGCTCGCGCCCGGCCAGCGCGGACGAATCCACGACCACGAAGTTCAGGAGGAGGTCTACCTGGTCCTCGAGGGGACTCTGACGCTCCTCATCGACGGCGAGCCGCTCGAGCTCATCGCGCGCGACGAGCTCGTTCGCGTCGGGCCCGGAACCCGGCGTCAGCTTCTGAACGCCGGGCCGGACAGGCTGATCCTCCTCGCGCTCGGCGGCTCGGGCGAGCACGCCGGACGCGACGGGCACGCCTGGGGCTCCTGGGAGCAGGAGGGCCCGGGCGCGCCGCCGCAGGAGGTCCCGCTCCCGGCGGACCTCCCCGCTGGCTGACAGCCGGCGCGTGTGGCGTAGCTGCCGCCGCCGCACCCCTGGACCCCCGCCGCGCCCACCGTCTCCCCCTCTCCAACCTTTGCCTCTCCCGCGCGTTCAAGTCATGGGTCAATGCGTCCCGTGGAGGGCGCTTGCCGGTGCGTTGCGTCCGGGTAGAGAGATGAGTAGGTTTAGATGAGCGACGAGTCCGTGAGGGCGGGGGTCTAGGAGACGAGATGGCCGAGGGCAGAGGGGTATTGACCGGCTCCAGAGTGCGGCTCGGGCTCGCCTCCGACGAGTGGCTCGTGGCCTGCGTGCGGCGCGGGGACACCGCCGCGTTCGAGGCCCTGTATGACCGGCACGTCCGCGAACTGCTCGGCTTCTGCGTCTACATGCTCTCCTCGCGCCAGGACGCCGAGGACGCCGTGCAGGCGACGTTCGCCTCCGCCTACCGCGCGCTGCGCGCCGACAGCAGGCCGGTCGCTCTGCGCCCCTGGCTGTTCACGATCGCCCGCAACGAGTGCCTGACGATCCTGCGCCGCCGCAAACCGGTCGTCGAGCTGAACGGCGAGATCGCCCCGGGCGCGGACCCCGTCGACCAGATCGAGCTGCGCGACGAGGTGCGCCGCGTCTTCGCAGGGCTGCGCGAGCTGCCCGAGAGCCAGCGCGCGGCGCTGGTGCTGGCGGAGGTCCACGGCCTCAGCCATCAGGAGGTCGGCAACGTGATGGGCGTGCGGGCCGACCAGGTCAAGGCGTTCGTCTACCAGGCCCGCTCGAAGCTCGTCTCCGAGCGGGCCGCGCGCGACGTCGACTGCCGCGAGATCCGCGAAGAGCTGGCGGGCGCAAGGGGCGCGGCGCTGCTGCGCGGCCGCCTGCGCCGCCACGTGCGGAGCTGCCCGGAGTGCCGCACCTACGCCGACGGGGTGGCCCGCCAGCGCCGCCAGCTCGGCGCGCTGCTGCCGATCGTGCCGTCGCTCGCCCTCAAGTACCGCGCGATCGAGGAAGCCCTCGGGGCCGGCGCCGCGGACCCGGTCACGGTCGCGGGCGGCGCGACGGTCGGGGTCGGGGCGGCCGGCACCGCCGCCGAGCTCGCCGGCGGGGGGATCAACGCGCTCGTCTGCAAGGTCGCGGTCGGCGTCGCGTGCCTCGGCGCGAGCGCGGGCGTTGGCGTATCCGTGCTCGGCTCGCCGATCTCGGCTTCGAGCGGCGGCTCCGGCGGGACGGCCGCCGACGGGACGGGCGCGCTCGTCGCCTCGGTCTCCCCGCGCGACTCGCAACCGGGAAGCAACGCGCCGGCCTTCCAGCCCGGCGGCTCGGCCGGCGAACAGGGCGGGTCGGGCGTGAGGATCGAGACCGGCGGCGAAGCCGGCGGCGGGCTGCCGGTGGTCCAGAACGGCGTCACGGTGCACGAAGACGGCTCGGCGGGCTCTCCGTCGGGCAGCAGCCCCCACGGCGAAAACGCCGGTGAAGGCGCGGGCGGAGCGGGCGGCGGACACGGAAGCTCGAGCGGATCGAGCGAATCGAGCACCGCCTCCGAACGCCGCGCCGAAGCCGAACAGAAGCGGATCAAACACGAAGGCCACCAGCGCCAGCGCGAAGAAACCCGTCGCGCACGTGAAGAACCGAAGCCGGTCGGCGGCGGCCGTCCGCCCAAGACCGAAGAAGAAATCCAGCGCAAACGCGAAGCGCTCAAGCATCGCCGCGAAGAACGCAAACCCGAAGGTCACTCGCGTGCGCCGCGCACGCCCGAAGAACTGCGCATCAAAAGGGAAAAGCGGGAACGAGTCCGCGCTGAAAAGCGCAGGCTGCGCGAAGAAGCCGAAGCGCGGGCCCGCGAAGCCGAAGAAGAAGCGACGACGCCCTCGCCTTAGCTCGCTCGGGACCGAGGGGCTCGCGGCGCCCCGTCGCGTGCCGTCAGTGCGTCTTGTACTTGAACTGGGACTTCTTGCCGGGCGTGCTCGTGCCGGCCGCGGTGGTGACCGTCACGTAGACCTTGGTGCCGGGCGAACCAGGCGGTGAGACCGCGACGATCGTCGTCGCCGATTCGACTTTGACGCTGCTCGCTTCGACTTCGCCAAAGTCGACGGTCGCCCCGCCGGTGAAGCCGTGACCGACGATCGTGACCGTCGTGCCCCCCGCCGGCGACCCGCTCTTCGGCTTCATCTTCGTGACCGCCGGGTATTCGCCCGCGCGCTGGCGGCATTCGCCGGCCTGGTTGCTCCACATCTGCTGGTAGAGGTAGAAGTGACCGTCGATGATCTGGTTGTAGTTCACGCCCGTCCCGGTCTGGCCGAGCGGTTCCCCGTATTCGAGCTTCGGGTTGTTCGAGCGGCACTTGTCGGCGACCTCGTTGCCCTTGCCGTCGTACCAGGCGTTCAGCTCCGGGTCGGTGACGGACTCGCTGTGCTCGTGGGCGAGGCCGCCCGCGATCGTCGCGTCGGAGGGGTTTTCGTTCGGGTGTTCGTTGCCCGGGTCGCACGTCAGCCCTTCCAGGTACGGGTCGTTCGCGTAGACGAGGACGGCCGAGCCGACCTGGATGAAGTTGTGGTAGGCGCAATACGCCCTGTGCGCGGTCCCGTCCGAGCAGACCCTCCCTTCCGCTTCCATGCAGCTTTCGACGCCTTCTGGCGTCAGCACGAAGTACTCGTGTTCGAGGTCGATCGGGAGTTTGCGCGCTTCCACGACCGAGCGGATCTCTGCCCTGAACTGAGCGTCCGTGAGACAGACCGGGGCCTGGGTGCACCCGTTCGCCGGGTAGGGGTCGGTGTCGAGGATCGTGCCCCCGAAATGCGAGCTGTAGGCGGCGAGGTGCCCGCCCGAGTCGCCGTACTGGGTGAGGACCGAGTCGCTGTTGAGCAGGTCCCCGCTGTCGTGGGCGAGGTCTTCGAAGAAGCGGTTGATCCCGGCTTGGTAGCCGACGGGGTAGGCCGCCGCGCCGGCCGGCGCCCAGAAGATCGTGTAGTTCGTGTTCGCCGGCATCACCGGCCCCGGCGAGTGGTAGACGAGCGGCGAGCTCGAGCTCGGTTTCGCTCCCCCTTCGCGGCTCCCTCCCCTGGGCCTTGCGGCCCTGCTGAGCGTCGTGGCGCGCGCCCCCGGCGCCGGAAGGTAGCTGAGGGTGCGACCGCCGAGGTGGACGATCACCGCGCCGGCGGGAGCCGCGCCCGCCAGCGCGAGGACGAGCACGAGCAACGCCGTCACGCCTCCGCGCCGCCGGCGACAAACGCCGTCCACGGCCTCCACCCCTCTCGACTGGTCCCTCACGGAGCTCCTTCTCCACACGGTCGTCACGATTGTAAGCACCTCGGTTGCCGCCGCCAAACTCCGGGGGCGAGCGCGCAGATCGGCCGACTTGCTCGCCTCCTTCAGAAACGCGCCGCCGGGGGAAAGGTTGGCGCTCTGCGCGATCGGGCGCGATCGGGGCACGGCGGCAGCTCGGCAACCCCGGGAGATCGCGGATACTTGCGGCACAGGCGCCGACGGCGCCCCGATCGGCAGAGGAGCGGCGGACATGGCGGGGATTCAGAACATCGGCCGGGTGATGGTCCCGGTCTCAGACCAGGACGCGGCGATCGCCTTCTATACGGGCAAGCTCGGCTTCTCGCTCGCGGCCGACGTGCCGTTCGGCGACGGCGAACGGTGGGTCGAAGTGACGCCCGCCGGCGGCGGCGCGTCGCTCGCGCTCGTCCCGCCCCGCGGGGAATACCAGACCGGCCGCATGACCGGGATAGCGCTCGACACCCCGGACGGCCGGGCCACGCAGGCCGAGCTGGCGGCGGCGGGCGTCGACGTGGACGCCGAGACGCTGGGCGGCGACGGCACGGTGCCGCTGATGTTCTTCATCCGCGACCCGGACCGCAACACGCTGATGGTCGTCGAGCAGTAGGCGGCGTGACGTTTGGCGCGTCCACCGTGTCTAAAGGTCGATGGTCCATCAGCCGCCCTCGCCGGGCGGGCACGCGCTTTCAGAGGGAGAAGGGGGTCGGAGATGCTGCGCAGGGTGATCCTGGCCGCCGCGGTGGCGGCGCTGGCGAGCGGAGCGGCGGCGGGCACGGCGGCAGCCGAAACCGTCCGCCTGTACATGAGCGAAGGGTCCGCCTTCGCGACGCTGGGCCACTCCTGCGGAGGGATCCAGCAGGACGACTACGTGACGGGCTTCAGCGTGCGCGGCTACCCGACCGGCAACGTCTACCTGCAGACGCGCTGCGGGGGGAGCGGCCGCGGCGGGGGCTACCACGTGACCACCTACACGGCGACCGCGAGCGTCGAATGGAGCTGGTTCGGGGAGACGCGCTCCTACGGGCCGATGAGCGGAAGCCTCGAAGCCACACCGGCGGAAGACGCCTACGGCGATCGGCTCTTCAACACGGGAGCCGCTGCCTATCTGGAAACCGGCACGCCCCCGCTGCAGGCGCCGGCGGCCCCGACCGGCGTCGGAGCCTCGGTCGGCCTCTACGAATCGGGCAGCCTGGAATACCTGCGGATGGGCGTCTCTTGGACCGAGGCCCCGGAAACGGAAGGCCTGATCGAGTACTCGACCGTCGTCGCCACCCCCGTCGGGGGCTCGAAAGCGCCGGTGCTGAGCGCGACGACGTCGAGCAACTACTTCCGTGAAGCGTTCCTCTCACCGGTCGAACCGAACACGACCTACAGCGTGACGGTCACGAACACCGACCGGGAAGGGACGAGCGCGCAGAGCGCGCCGATCGAAGTCCGCAGCCCCAACTCCGACGGGGAAGCGGAACGCGAACGGCTCTCCTACGTCGTCTGCGCGGGCTCGACCGGGACGATCAAGCTCTCCCCGGGCCTGAGTGAAACGCCGAAGGCCCAGACGATCACGGTCAAAGGCGCGTTGAGCGAATGCGAAGGCCCGGGCGCGCCCGAACGGGGCATGTTCACGGTCAAGGAGCGGACGAGCGAAGAAGTCACCTGCTCCTACCTGCAGTCGACCTCGCTGGAAGCGACCACGACTGCAGGCTCGCTGAGCGTCAAGTGGCTGCCGGCCGAAGAAGGCGGCTCGAAGGGCGCCTTGACCGTGCCGGTCTCGGAAGTCTCGATGGTGGGGATCTCCGGGTCGCTCGCCGGCGGCCCGTTCGCCGAAGCGACCCCGGTCAAATCGGCCTCGATCGCGGAGAGCTTCCCGCAGTGCGGAGTCCCGGAAGGAAAGAAGGGGAAGATCAAGCCGGTCAAGTCCGGCGCCTTCTCGACGGGCGAAGTCCAGTTCCACTGAGCGCAGGGCCGACAGAGCGCACCACGGTCCGCTGAGCGCGAAGCCCACGGACGGCGGCGGAGGGATTCGCCGCCGTCCGGCGCGGGCTGTCAGACTTCCCACCGCCGATGAGAGCGTGGGAGACCCGATCGAGCTTCGCGAGGGTCCTCGCCGGAACCGCGCGCGGGGATCGGCGATGGTGAGCGCGGAGGAGATCGGCGCCGTTCAGATCCTCGGCTCGCTGGGCCTCGAGGAACGCGAGCGCCTTTCGCGTGCGGCCGCGGACATTCAGCTCGTGACCGGCGAGTTCGCGGTCAACGAAGGCGACGAGCGCGCCCTGTTCGGCGTGCTGGAGGGTCGTATCGAGGTGGTGCGGGTGATCGACGGGATCGAGCGGGTGATCGGGGAGCGCAACCCCGGCGACGTGTTCGGCGAGGTGCCGCTGACGCTCGGGACCGGCTTCCCCGGCGCCTACCGGGCGACCGAGCCGACACGGGTGATGCGCCTCGACGTGAACACCTACAACGCCACCGTCGCGCTCGCCCCGGACCTCGGCGTGCAGGTCGCGGCGCTGGCGGGCCGGCGGATCGGCGGGCTGCAGGGCATCGCCGCCGAACCGCCGCCGCCGCGGGCGATCGTCGTCGGCCACCGCTGGGACCCGGACTGCACGACGCTGCGCCAGTTTCTGGACCGCAACCAGGTGAGCTTCAAGTGGCTGATCCCCGACGACGCGGAGGCCGAAGGCGAGTGGGGCGAGCGGCTCCCCGGCGAGGAGGACTGCCCGACGGTGCGGGTGATCGACGGCAAGACGGTCGTGCGCCCGCAGCTGCGGCGGGTCGCCGAGCTGCTCGGGCTCCCCACGCAGTCCGAGCACGCCGACTACGACACGGTGATCGTCGGCGCCGGCCCGTCGGGGCTGGCCGCGGCCGTATACGGCGCCTCGGAGGGGCTGCGCACCATCGTGATCGAGCGCGAGGCGCCCGGCGGGCAGGCGGGAACCTCCTCGCGGATCGAGAACTACCTCGGCTTCCCCTCCGGCGTCTCCGGCGACGAGCTCGCGGGCCGGGCCCTGCAGCAGGCGCGGCGGCTCGGCGCGGAGATCCTCGTCACCCGCTCGATCACGCGGATCGATCCGGCGACCCGTCAGGTCCACCTCGACGAAGGGGACGTCCTGAAGGCGCGCTCGATCATCCTCGCGTGCGGGGTCTCCTGGCGGCGACTCCCGATCGACGGCTTCGACCGGCTGACCGGCAAAGGGATCTCCTACGGGGCGGCGCGCAGCGAAGCGTCGAACACGCACGGCCTCGACGTCCACATCATCGGCGCCGGCAACTCGGCGGGCCAGGCGGCGCTGTTCTTCTCAACGCACGCCCGGACGGTCACGATCCTCTACCGCGGCGACTCGCTCGAGAAGAGCATGTCGAGCTACCTGATCGACCAGCTCGCGACGCGGAGCAACATCGAGGTCGCGTACCGGACCGAGGTGACGGGGGTGCACGGCGAGGAGAGCCTGCGGGCGCTCGACCTCCACGACTCAGACAGCGACGAGACGCGGCGCGTCGAGTCGGGCGGCCTGTTCATCTTCATCGGAGCGGACGCCGAGACCGGGTGGCTGCCCGCCGAGGTCTCACTCGACGAGCGCGGCTTCGTGCTGACCGGCGCGGACGTGCGCGAGGCCGGCGGCTGGAGCCTCGACCGCGACCCGTATCTGCTGGAGACGAACGTGCCGGGCATCTTCGCCTGCGGCGACGTGCGGCGGGGACCGGTCAAGCGCGTCGCCGCGGCGGTCGGCGAGGGCAGCATGGCGATCGCCTTCGTGCACCAGTACCTGCGGGAGGCCGGGGCGTAGCGCTCGACCTGGCGGCGCGCGTGACAGGCGCCCCTGCACCCGGTACGGTCCGCGCGTGGGGTCCTCGCCAGGACAGCCGCCGGCGCTCGCGCGCGTTCACATCGGCGCGCTGATCGCAACCGTGCTCGCGGCGCTCGCGCTCGCGCTGCCGTCGGCGGCGGCGGCCGGCACCTCCGTCTACAGCCAGTGGCCGTGGTCGAAGTCGCGTGTCTTCCACGGCCCGTTCAACCTGCCGATGGCCGGCGTGCAGGGGCTCGGCGCCTCCCCCGACGGGGCGGTCGTGTACGTCGGCACCGGAGGCGTGGTGATCCGCTACAGCGCGAGCGGGGTGTGGCTGGACACGTGGAGCGCCCGCTTCGGCGCGATCGCGGGGCTCGCAGTGGACCCGGCCGGCGAGGTGCTCGTCGCCGACTCCAAGAGCGGGACCGTGCAGAAGTTCGACCCGAGCGGCAAGCAGCTCGCGTCGTGGAGCGTGCCGGGCGTGCGCGGTCTCGCGGCGGACGCGCACGGCGACATGTTCCTGCTCGTCTCCGTCGGGATCGGAGAGGTCGTCGACGTGCGCTCCTACTTCAGCGGCGCCGACAAAGGCGCCTGGCCCGCGCTGCTGCCGGGCACGTGGTTCAACTACTACGGCTACGGCCCGAGCAGCACGGCCTCCGTCTCGACGGTCGCCGCCGACGCCGCAGGGCACGCCTACCTGGTCGGAAGCTCCGTCCAGCACCTCGAAGGGGAAGGCCCCGACTGCCACGGCGTGTTCGAAGCCAACCACGCCCTCCGCTTCGAATTCGACGACCCGAACTACCAGACCGACGTGGCCGAGTACACGGCCTCCGGCGACCTGATCGCGCACGGCTTCGCGACCCTCGCGGACCCGACGTGCTACCCGCCGTGGGGCAGCAGCGAACTGTCGATCAAGAGCGGCGCGGCGATCGCCGCCGACGGGACGATCTGGGTCGGTGACCGCACGCCCTACGCGTACCGGATGTCGCCCCCGTCGTCTTACGGCTACCTGAACGAAACCGAAAACGTCTACTCGCCTTGTTACACGTGCGAAGGGCACCTCGAAAGGGTCAACTTCTACGGGCCGGGCACGTTCGACTGCCAGGGCGACATGCTGTTCGGCGGCGAAACCGCGGTCCTCGAGATGCTCGGCCTCGGCGCCGCCGACTGCCCGAAGCCGATCTCCGCCGCCGAGCGGATCGCGCTCGCGCCGATGATCACGATCTCGCCCCCGAGCGGCTCGGCGAAGGAAGAAGGCGAAAGCAAGAAAGAAAAAGGAAAGAAGAAAGAAAAAGGTGGGAAGAAGAAAGGCAAGCTCGTGCTCGGCTTCGAAGCCGGATGCCTCGGCGGACCCTGCACGGTGGCCGCGAGCATTCGGATACGAAGCCCTCGCTGCCATTGCCTGGTGAAGCTCGCCTCGGGCCGCTTCACCCTCGCCGCCGGCGCCGCGCGCGTGCTCTCGCTCGTCCCGCCCCGCTCGCTGGACGGGCTGCTGCGGGGCCGGCCCAAGGTCCTGCTCAGCGCGCGCATGCTCCGCCACGGCAAGCCGTTCGGGCCGACCTTCAAGGCGGCGGGCGGCAGGGCCCTGACAGCGCTCGAGCCGACCAAGCTCACGCTCACCTGCCCGGGCACCGCCACGCCCGGCTCCACGATCACCGTCACGGGGTCGCTCGGCTTCGTCGGGGCCCACAACGTCTCGGTGAGCGTCGACGGCAGCGGTGCGCGGCTGTTGACGACCGGGCCGGCGGGGTTCACGTTCACCGTGCCGGCGGGCGGCGTCGGGCTGCGTCACGTCGGCGTCTCGTTCGCCGGCGAGGGCGCGCACGGGCCCGCGGGAGCCGAGTGCTCGACCGCCGTGCAGCTGCCGGCCGTGAGCGTCCCGCCGCTGCCGGCCGGACTCTCCCTCACACCGGGCCCGAAACCGGCGCCGCCCGGCGAACCGGCCCCCACCCCCACCTCGCTCACATTGAAATGCCCGTCGGTCGGCTCGGTCGCGTTCACGGGCACGCTCGCGCCGCCGCTGAAGGAAGCGGCGATCACGATCGCCTACGGGTACTCGCCGCCGGCCGGAGGGCATCTGGAAAAAGTCGACGTCGTGCACACCGCCGCCGACGGCTCGTTCTCAGACGAAGAAGGCCCGCCGGGCGGCGACCACGGGGAAGCGACCGCGAGCTTCGCGGGCGGCGGCGGGTACGCCGCGTCGAGCTCGACGCCCTGCAGCTTCTGAAACCCCCGCGGCTTCCCGGAGGACGCAGGCCGCCCCTCCTGCGTGCCGAGCGGGGGCTCGGCTGGCAGGAGGGGCGCGGGTGACCCGGCTGCTTGCGCCTTCGCCTCTTAGTTGGCGCCGTCGGGCGCCTGCTTGCCGTTCGGGAGCATCCCGACCCAGAGCCCGAAGCCGTCCTTGAGGTGGTTCCCTGTCGCCTGGCCGGCCTTCGTGTCGGCCGCGTAGTAGTACAGCGGCAGGCCGTTGTAGGTGACCTGCTTGGTGCCGTCACGGCGCGTGGTCAGTCCGATCAGCGACGCGCTCGCCTTCCCCGAGACCGTCGGGGTGCTCGAGGCGAGAACCGGCGGCCACACCGCGGTGCAGGCTCCGTAACAGGTGCTCTGCTTCTCGTGGCCGCCCGTCGACTTCTGATCGGGCGCGAACACGTAGAGGGTGCGGTTGTTCGCGCCGGTGACGAGCGTGCCGTCTTCGGGCGTCTTGTAGGTCCCGATGACCAGCGACGTCGGCGCTGCAGCGGCGGTCGTGCCTGTCGCCGTCGCGGCGGCGGGTTTCGTCGAGGCGCCGCTTGAGGTGCTCCCGCCGCAGCCCACGAACACGAGGGCGGCGATTGCGAGTGCGCCCACGGCGCACATCGTCGATATCCGTTTCACTTGTTGACTTCCTTGGTCGGGTTCAGAGCGCACGATCCTGGTGGGTGCGCCTAACCCGGCCCTAACCCGGCCGTTAGGAATGTCTCATCGCGGCCGGGCAGGAAAACGCCCTCGGCCCGCCGGGCTCCGCGGGAGGCTCGGCGCCCGGGAACGCAGGTTCGCCGGCCTCCTAAGATGTGATCGCCGATGCCCGCCCGCGCCGCCGAGCCCAAACCGCTGCAGGCGCCGGGCCTTCCGAACTCGGCGGACGTGGCGCCGACCGAGTTCATCGACTCCGAGAGCGACGTGGTGCGCGAGCTCGCAGCGCGCGCCAAGTCGGGCGCCCGCGACGAGCACGAGGTCGCGGCGAGGCTGTTCGCGGCCGTGCGGGACGGGGTGCGCTACGACCCCTTCACGATGCCGAGCGGCCGTTCTGAGTATCGCGCCAGCGGGGTCCTCCGGGCCGGGAGCGGCTACTGCATCCAGAAGTCCGTCGCGCTGACCGCCGCCGCACGAGCGGCCGGCATCCCCTCCAGGCTCGGCTTCGCCGACGTCAAGAACCACCTCCAGTCCGAACGCCTGCGCGAGGCGATGGGCACCGACCTGTTCGTGTGGCACGGCTACAGCACGCTGTTCGTCGGCGGGCGCTGGACGAAGGCCAGCTGCGCGTTCAACGCCGAGCTGTGCGCGCGCTTCGGCGTCCCGCCGCTTGACTACGACGGGCGCGAGGACGCGCTGCTGCACCCATTCACAGCCGACGGCTCCCAGTACATGGAGTACGTGCGCGACCGCGGCGTATACGTCGACCTGCCCCTGCGCACGGTGCTGGACGAGTTCCGTGAGGTCTACGGCTGGACCGCCTCCGTGTAGTCGCGCCACACCACGCGGGCAACTTGGTGTTTAATGCAGTCATGGGGGTGGGGATGAGGGATCGACTGGCAGCATTCGCACGGCGGCGTTTGGCATTCGGCGGCGCAACGGCTCTCCTGCTGTGCGCGCTGTGCCTCCTCACCGCGGCGAGCGCCTCGGCCTTTAGCGCCCGCGGCAGCGTGGAACAGGTCTACGTGACGGGCCTCGAACCCGGCGCCCAGGCGTCGCTGCTCGCCGCACACGGCGAAACGCTCGCCACGGAGAACGCCGACGCGCAGGGCGGTCTGCTGTTCCGCCACGTGACGCCGGGCAAGAAGTACAAGGTGCGACTCGTCCCCACGAGCGAAGAATCGGGGCCGCTCACGGTTCACGACGCCCGCGCGAAGCCGTGGGACCGCAGCTTCTACAAACAGCTGATCCCGTCGAGCGGCTACACCTACCTGACGACGCGCGACGGCACGAAGCTCGCGATCGACGTGCACCTGCCGACCCACACGACGCACCCCGGGAAATACCCGACGCTGATCGAATACGCCGGCTACGGCTACGCGAACCCGGCGGGCCCGGAAAGCGGCCTCGCCCAGATCGCCAACGCGATGGGCTTCGCGGTCGTCGACGTGAACATCCGGGGGACCGGGTGCTCGGGCGGGGCCTTCAACTACTTCGAAACGCTGCAGAGCCTCGACGCCTACGACGTGATCGAGGCGATCGCGCACCAGTCGTGGGTGTTCCGCCACAAAGTTGGCATGTTCGGGATCTCCTACGGCGGCATCAGCCAGCTGTTCGCCGCCCAGACGAAACCGCCGGCGCTGTCGGCGATCGCGCCGCTCTCGGTCGTGGACGCGACCGCCACGACCCTCTACCCGGGCGGGGTCCTGAACACGGGCTTCGCCGTGCCGTGGGCCGAAGACCGCCAGTTCGACGCCGAGCCGGCCGGACCGACGACGGGCGAGCACTGGGCCTACGAACAGATCCAGAAAGGCGACACGACGTGCGCTGAAAACCAGGAACTGCACGGCGAGGCGACCAACCTGCTCGAAGAAATCAAAGAAAACTCGACCTACAAGCCCGCCGTGGCCGACCCGCTGGACCCGGTCACGTTCGTGCACAACATCACCGTGCCGACGTTCCTGGCGTGCCAGTGGCAGGACGAGCAGACCGGCGGCCACTGCGGTGAGCTGGTCAAACACTTCACCGGCACGACGCGCAAGTGGTTCACGTTCACGAACGGCGCTCACATCGACTCGCTCGATCCGGCGACGTTCAACCGCCTCTATGACTTCCTGAAGCTGTACGTCGCGCACGAATCCCCGAAGGGCGACCGATCGTTCGTGGAATTCGCGGCGCCGACCGTCTACGCGGCCGCGATGGGAGCCCCGTCCGGCGACGAAATCAATCTCCCGGCCGACCCGATCGCGGCGATGCCGAAGTACAAGGCGGCGCTCGCCGCGTTCGAAGCGCTGCCGCAGGTGCGGGTGTTGTTCGACAACGGCGCCGGCGTCTCGCCGAAAGGCGGAACGACCGCGGGCAACCCGTACCCCGGCTTCGAAGCGACCTTCTCGTCCCTGCCCGTACCGGGCACGACGGCCCGCTCGTGGTACCTGGCGCCGGGCGGCGCCCTCGCGGAAGCGCCCGCGGGCGAAGAAGGCGTCGACACCTACACCTCCGACGCGAGCGCGACGCCGCTGCGCGACTACGGGCCGAACGCCGGCCCCGGCGGCCTGTGGGGCGTCGCCTCGCAGTGGGACTGGAAATGGGCGCAGCCGGTCGCGGGCGACGCGGCCTCCTACCTCTCCGCCCCGCTCAGCAGCGACACGACCGCGATCGGCGGTGGCGCCGTCGAGGTCTGGGTGAAGTCCTCGACTCCCGACGTCGACCTGCAGGCGACGATCACCGAAGTCCGGCCCGACGGCAACGAGACGTTCGTGCAGAACGGCTGGATCCGCGCCAGCGAGCGTAAGCTCGCGAGCACCTCGACGAACATGTTCGATCAGGAACCCACCGCGGTCGAACCGATCCCGACGTTCCTCGCCTCCGACCTGCAGGCGGTGCCATCGGAAGAATTCGTGCCCGTCACGATCCCGCTGTACTTCGAGGGCCACGCCTACCGGGCGGGCTCGCGCATCCGGGTCACGATCGCCGCGCCGAACGGCAACCAGCCGGTGTGGTCGTTCGGCCAGACCCAGCCCGAAGGCGGCACCGCCCAGGTCTCGATCGGCTTCGGGCCGGGGATGCCGTCCGCTCTGACGCTGCCGATCGTGCCGGGTGTGGAAGTGCCGACGGCGCTCCCGCCCTGCCCGAGCCTGCGCAACGAGCCCTGCCGGGCCTACCAGGCGTTCGCGAACAACGGCAGCTGAGGCGCACGCCTCGGTGTCAGGAGTGCGGCTCGCGGGGACCGCGCTCGAGCAGCGACAGCGCGAGTCGTTCGTGGGCTTCGTCGAAGTAGGTCATCGCCGCTTCGACCGGTCCGTTGTCGCTGGGAGCCCCGGCGAGCGAGGGATAGCGTCCGCGGGCGATGATCTTCACGGGTTCTGAGAACGTAGGCTCGCGCGGGACAAGCGCCGAGAAGCGGATCGGGCCAGCGAGCAGCCCGGGTTCGAGCAGCTCCTGCCCGAATACGACGATCGCATCGCCGTTCGGCCGGTAGGCGAGCGGGCCGGCGGCCGTGCCGGGGGCGGCCCGTACACGGCTCAGGGTGGTTCCCGAGCCCGAGAAGAGCGAGAAGCGCATATCCGTCGCGCCAGGCATCGGGGGGATGTTCGCTGGAGGCGCGCCCCAGGTGAGCAGGACCGCGCCGGTCCTCGGCGAGACAGCGGCCTGCACCTCGTGGACGCGGACGCCGGACAGCGCCTCGGCGCGCCCCCAGGTCCCGTCCGGCAAACGGACGATCGCCCTGACCGGGCCGTACTGCGTGCCTTCGCCCTCGCTGTCGACGATCGCCGCGCGCCAGGCGACCACGGCTGCGCCGCGAGGAGTGACCGCGATCGTCGGCAGACTGGCCGGGCCGCCCGGCAGTCGGCGCGCCGCGCCCCATCGGGCCGAGCGGCGCGGCCGCATCGAGAAGAAGTTGCGCGCGGCGTAGGTCGTCCAGACCGCGTAGGCGTTGCCCTTCGCGTCGAGCACGACGTCGCGGTACGGCCCTCCTCCGGGCGTCTGCCGCTCCGGCCCCCAGCCGCCGTCGGCGGGCCGGAAGCTCGACGAGACCGCCTCGCGCGTGTGCCGGCCGACGCGGCGCAGGCCTCGCCAGAAGACGATCGCGTCGCCGCGCGCGTCGAGCGCGAACCGTGGCTGCGCGAGCAGGAAGGCGCTGGAGCGCCCGAGCGTATGCGGGCTCCCCCACCCCCGGATCCGCGTCCAGGTCTGGGTGCGGATCTCGAACGGTGCGCTGTAGGCACCGTGCGGGCCGTGCGCCTGCGCCCAGGCGACGAACAGCCGGCCGCGCGCGTCGAAGGCGATCGCGACGGAGCTCATGATCCGGTTCGGTGCCGAGATCCTGTGCACGGGCAGCCACCGCCCTTCGGGCAGGCGGATCGCCACGAAAGCAGGTTCGCCGGCGACCGCAACGACGTCCCGGTGAGAGATCGCGACGCGGCTCGTGACGGCGCCGTGCGAGCCCGGCACCGGCGTCGGAGGCGTCCATTCGACCGCCGCGGCGGCGCCGCAGAGCCAGGCGCCGAGCATCGCCGCGAGGGAACTCAGCAGAACGAGAGTAGAGCCGTACCGCCTCATGATTCGAACTTATTGATCGTCCGAGAAAAATGAAACGGGGGCATCTACGGATATCGCGAGGAGATCCCTTACCGATGGTTGGGACGTCCGGCGCGGTCGCAGCGCGATGCCGTGACCACCAGCGGAGCCGGGTGCTCCCGGTCCCCTTGCGGCGCTCGTCGACCGCCGCGGCGCGGCGACGGGCGCGGCCTCACAGGTGCCTGAGGACCCGCGCAGGGACGCCCGCGACGAGCGTGGCCGGCGGGACGTCGCGCGTCACGACAGCGCCCGCAGCGACGACGGCGCCCGCGCCTATGCGCACGCCGGGGAGCACTGTCGCCGCGGCTCCGATCCAGACGTTCGCCTCGATCACGATCGGCGCCGCGGTGACGTAGGAGCGCCGCTCCTCCGGCTCGACGGGATGGCCGGCAGTGATCAGGTTGACCTTGTGGGCGATCATGACCTCGTCGGCGATCTCGATCGGCGCGTGCCCGGTGAAGGCGCATTCGTAGCCGATGAAGACGGCCCGGCCGACCGTGATGTTGAGGCCGTGGTCGGCGTAGAAGGGAGGGATCAGCGTGAAGGACTCCCCCACCTCCTTGCCGATCAGCTCCTCGAACGCCTCCCGGATCGGCTCCGGTTCATCCACGCAGCGGGCGCTGAGCGCCGCGGAGAGCCGGGTCGCCACCTTGACCCGCTCGAACAGCTCGCGCGACTCCGTCGAGCGGGTCTTGATCCGGTAGCCCTCGGCCATGCGGGACAGCAGCCTAGATCGCCGACTGGACCCACCCGCGGCGAGCGCGCAGACCGAGCGAGGAACGCAGTACGGGACGTATGATCGGGTGGTGGCGTCACTTGACAGATCGGCTTCAACGGTCGCCCAGCGCAGCGGGTCTCCGACGCTCGGCGCGAGCGCGAGCCGATGAGCAGGCGCGCGCATTTCAGCGAGCAGGAGTTCGAGGCGCTGGTCGGCTCGGCCCTCGACGAACTGCCCGCCGAGCTCCAGCGCGCGCTCGAGCACGTCGCGATCGTCGTCTCGGACCGCGGCGAGGAGAACCACGCCTACGGCATGTACGTCGGCTCGCGGCTCGGCGGCACGGCCTACTTCGGGGGCGGCGGCGCGCCGGATGAGATCCTGATCTTCCGGGACACGCTCGAACGCGACTTCGGAAGCGATCCCAAGGGCCTGCGCGCGCACGTCGTCAAGACGGTGCGCCACGAGGTCGGCCACTACCTCGGCTTCGACGAGTCCGGCGTGCGCAAGCTCGGTCTCTGACCCGAGCCGGGATCGACGATACTGGCCGTTCCAGACCCGGCCCGCCCGAAAGGACACCCGATGAAACGCCTTCGACTCCGCCCACCCTCGCCTGCGATGACGGTGGCGATGCTCGCGCTGTTCGTCGCGGTCGGCGGGACGGGATACGCGTCCCAGTTCGGGTCCTCCCACTCCGCCGGCACGGCCGCGACCTCCGCTCAGCCGCCCACCCTGACGCTGTCGGCGCTCGGCGGAGGCGCCGCTCCTCATGCCGGACAGGCCGGATTCTCGAACTGGCTGAGCTAGCCGCGGCGCCCAGGTCAGTATGCCGGGAGCAAGACCGTTGATCTCGCGAAACAAGGTCGCCGGGCTCGCGCTGGCGGGCATCGCGGGCTACGACCTGCTGCAGCGGCGAAGGCCGATCCTGCACAACTTCCCGCTCGTCGGGCACCTCCGCTACCTGCTCGAGGACGTCGGGCCCGAGCTGCGCCAGTACATCGTCACGTCCAACAACGAGGAGCGCCCGTTCTCCCGCGATGAGCGGCGCTGGATCGACGCCTCCGCCGAGGGCCGGCCGAACCTGTTCGGCTTCGGCAGCGACGACGAGATGGAGTCGGTCGAGACGCTCGTGATCTTCAAGCACGCCCCCTTCGCCGCCGCGGACCCCGAGGCAATCGGCGGAACGCCGTCCGGGCTGCAGGAGATCCCCGCGGGCAAGGTGCTCGGCGCCTCCCACAACCGGCCGGGCGCGTTCCGCCCGCGCTCGATCGTGAACATCTCCGGGATGAGCTACGGCGCGCTCTCGCCGGTCGCGATCGAGGCGCTGAACCGCGGCGCGGCGCTCGCGGGCGCCCTGCAGAACACGGGCGAGGGCGGGATCGCCCCGGCGCACCTGAACGGCGCCGAGCTCGTCTTCCAGATCGGCACCGGCTACTTCGGCTGCCGCGACGGCGACGGCGCGTTCAGCCTCGAGGAGCTGACGCGGCGCATCGAGGAAGCGCCCGTGCGGGCGATCGAGATCAAGCTCTCCCAGGGCGCCAAGCCGGGGCTCGGCGGGATGCTGCCGGCCGCGAAGGTGACGCCGGAGATCGCGGCGATCCGCAAGGTGCCGGCCGGGCGGGACTGCGTGAGCCCGCCTCGCCACTCCGCCTTCGGCGACGTCGCGGGACTGATCGCGTTCGTCGAGCGGATCGCGGACGCGACGGGGTTGCCCGTCGGGATCAAGTCGGCGGTCGGCGAGATGGCCTTCTGGGAGGAGCTCGCGGCCCGCATGGCGAGCAGCGGCGAAGGGCCCGACTACGTAAACGTCGACGGCGGCGAGGGCGGCACCGGGGCCGCGCCGCTCGCTTTCGCCGACCACGTCTCGCTGCCGTTCAAGCTCGGCTTCTCGCGCGTCTACTCGACCTTCGCGCGGGCCGGGATCGCCGAGCAGGTCGTGTTCGTCGGCGCCGGGCGCCTCGGCTTCGCCGACGAGGCGCTGTTCGCGCTGGCGCTCGGCTGCGACATGATCGGCGTCGGGCGCGAGGCGATGATGTCGATCGGCTGCATCCAGGCCCAGCGCTGCCACACGGGGCGTTGCCCGACCGGCGTCGCGACCCAGTCGCGCTGGCTGATGCGGGGGCTCGACCCGGACGTCAAGTCGAGCCGCGCCGCCAACTACCTCGTCGCGCTGCGCGCCGAAATGCTCTCCCTCGCGCGCTCGTGCGGGGCCTCGCACCCGGCGCTGGTCGGCCCCGGGCACGTCGAGATCGTCTCCGAGCGCTTCGGCTCCGCGCCCTTGGGCGAGGTCTTCGGCTACGAGGCCGACTGGCCGGTCATGTCCGCCGGGCGAAGGGCGGAGATCGAGGCGGCGGTGCGGGCTTAGCCTGTGCGGCCCCACGAGGGCTGCCCACGCGTGCGGTGTGAAAACCGGCTTGCTGGAGCGGATCCCGGGATGGAGTGGCGAAGGCTCGGCTATCACGGCTCGCCGAGACGAGTAATCCTGCCCGCAGCAAGGTCTACGCTTGATCCATGTCGCCGAAGGACAAGCGTCAGCTTGCGCATGAGCATTTGGACGCGGCTCGGCAGGCCGTCAACGAGGAGCGGCTGAACGACGCCGTCAATGCGCTGTTTTATGCGAGCGAGGCTGCCGTCGTCGCACTCGCGACTCGGCACGACATCGACACCAGGCAACGACACGCTCTGAAGGCGAACGCTGCCGGCGCGCTCTACGAGAAAGGCATCACCGAAAAGCTCGTCAACGCCGCGGAGACCCAAGGATGACCCTTCCTCCGCTCACGCCGTCGGCGGATACAACGTGGATTCGGCGCATCAGCGCCGACCGCGAGCGCGCCGGGAGAAACCAAACACCCGAACAACGGGCGATCACGGATGAGGTAATGCGTCGAGCCCTCGACGCGGGAGCCGTCGGCTTCGCCCTGACAGGATCGACGGCACGCAGACGCCGTACGCCGATCAGCGACCTCGACTACCACGTGATCGGCGATCGCCCAGACGTGAGCGACCTCTCCGCAGAGGTCGACGTCGTCGCCACCCGGCCCGAGCATCTTCGGGATCGCCTACTGGACGGCGACGACTTCGTTCAATGGACCGTGCGGTTGGGTTGCATCCTCTACGACGCTGGTTCGCTTTTCGAGGCCTCACGACTAATCGCCAGCCACAGCCTGTGGCCGGACCCTCAACGCAAGCTCGACCTCGCCGAGCGGCTTCATGCAGAGACGCTCAGGCTTCTGCGAATCGGCGATCGAGAAGCCGCGCAGGAGCAATTGAGAGCGATGCTCACCACCACCGCGAGGGGCCTGCTGCTCCGAGCCGGAGTTTTCCCTTTGGCTCGGGACGAGCTCGCATCACAACTCAACGGAAGTGGATACGCGCCGCTCGCACGCGCTCTCTCCAGCACCATCTACGAGACACCGACCCTCGAGCGGCTCTCACGCCACCTCCAAACCGGTGTCGAGTCGTTCCAGACGAGCAAGTCACCTGCACCGGCTTGATGCGACCCGTCGAGAGGCCCAGACCGGTACCGGTCAGATCTGGCGACCTACACGCAGTTGTGCTCGTAAGGCGGCCTGCCGCCTCTCGGCACGCCTGATAACTTGCCCGGATGTCTCTGGGGGACGCACCGTGACCGCTCGGCGGCTGTGTGGCAGGGCGGGCCATTGGCGGCGACTTACGGTTGTGCTCGCCGCTCTAACGGGCACGATTCTTACCTCGACCTCCGAGGCGTCGGCGACGAAGCTGCCTGCCGTGCAGATCACCTACTCGGGGACGATGTCGGTCGAGGTGTTCCCGAGCAAGGGCAAGCCCGCCCATCAGCTGCGGACGCTGAAGTGGAACGCGACCGCCAACTCCGCGGGGTCCGACGGCGCGCTGGCGCTCGACTTCTCCTCGGTGAGCGGGTCCTCGTCGGTCGAAGGGAACGGGAACTGCTACGACGCGACGGCAACGCTCTCGCTCGCGGCGGCGAAGAACCCGGTCCCGGGAGGCTGGTTCCTGAACGAGACGAGCGATTTCCCGAACGCGGGCTGGAAGTACATCGCCCTCGGCGTTCCCAACCTCGTCCCGGTGCTCGAATCGCAGAAGGGGGTCTGCGGAGGCTCGTTCGACTCAGAAGAACTGCTGCAGACCAACGAGATGCTGCTCAAACAGGAAACGTTCTCGCCCGCGCAGCTGAAGGAATATGAAGCGATCTTCGACCCGCTCGAATTCACCCCCGGAAAGCCCGCGACGAGGACCCGGAGCTTCTCGTTCGACGGGATCAGCCATTGCACATGCCTGCCGAGCGAAACCCACGTCAAGGAGAGCATGACCCTGACGGTCGGCGCGACCAGCCCCGCCGCGGGCAACACGATCAAAACCGAACCTCGACCGGGCGGCGAAGGCTCGGGCCCGAAAGGGACGCCCCCGCGAAAGAAGGCGAGCGAAGCGCGCCGCAATGAACTCAAGGAAAAGGCCCGGGCGGACCTCGGCCCGGCGCTCGAAGAGGCCTGGAAGGCGCACGGCCTCGCCACCTCGATCGGACTCACATACGGGCTCGCGCTGTCAACGGTGCTCGACGAACTGGGCCAGCAGGGCGCCCTGATCGAGAGCAACGACGCGACCGCGCGGGTGATCAACGACTACCGGATTATCAAAGACCCGCCCGACCGCCGCTTCCGCCTGCTCGCGAGCCCCCGCTCCCCCACGCGACCGCGCCTGCCCTCCTGCGCGCCGGCCCCGAGCGCCGAGCGGTCGACCTGCACAAGCCTCCGCGCGGCCGAGATGGCGATGCTCACCGACAGCGCGCGGGCGGTCGCGATCACGGCGGCGCTGCTCGTCACGATCGACCGGGACAGCACGGCGATCGCTGCCCGTGACTACGCGGCGGCGCAGCGGCAGTACGTGCACTTCAAGAGCCTGCACGGCGAACTGAAGCGGGTGCTCGCGAAAAGGGGCGCCGCGGGCGCGCGGGTCGTAGCGGCCCTGCGCGGCCTCGGTGTGAGCGGCGCGCTCTCGAGCGCGCAGTCCACCGCGGCGATCGGCGCCGTCGAGGCGAAGCTGAGCCGGGCGAGGGTTCCCGCGTCGAAGCTGGGCGCGCTGGCGAAGGGCTCACTCGATGCCGGCGAAACGGACGCGTTCGCGAGCCTCGCGAGCCCGGACCGCTGAGCCGGCAGCCCGCGGTCGGGCGGCGATCGTCGGGTACGGGTGTGTGAGACCATCACCCGATGAGCCCCTCTGAGCAGTCTCCAACCCGTCTCGTCGCGGTGAGCGACCTCGGCGAGACGCAGGTCGCCGTGGTCGAGCAGACGCCGCATGGCGCGCTAGCGGTGGGAATGAGCGAGGGCAAGCCGTTCGCCGTGTCGAACCGCTGCCGCCACCTCTTCGCGTCGCTGGGAAAGGGCCGCGTGACGGATGACGGATGCCTCGAGTGCCCGCGCCACGCGGCGCTCTACGACGTCTCCACCGGGAGGATGACCCGCGGTCCCCAGGGCGCGTTCAAGCCGCTGGCAGGCGCGGTCAAGGCCACCTCCGGCTCGCGCTCGCTGAAGACCTTCCCGGTCGAGATACGCGACGGCGCGATCTGGCTGCTCGCCTGAGCGCCCGCCGGCGGAGGAGCCCGCCCGCCTTTCAGCGGCCGGCGCCCAGATGGAACAGGCCGCTGGGGCCGATCGCGAAATGATCTGTCGGAAAATCGGCCCGGGAGAGCGCCGCGACGACCTTCGCGGCGGCGTTGGAGAAGTCGCGCCGGGGCAGGCCGCCGAGCAGCCTCACCGACAGCCAGCGGGCCGCCAGCAGCCGCCCGCGCGCTCCGAGCTTCACGCGGAGGATCCCGCTGTCGTCGAGCGGCCCGCCGCCGGCGAGCGTGTGGTAGCCGACGAAGTTGCCCAGCGAGTAGGCGATCAGATGACCGCGGTCGCGCTCGACGCCTCGGATCACGTGCGGCCCTGAGCCGAGCACGATCGAGGCCCCGGCGTCGATCGCGGCGTGGGCGAACGTGCGAGCGTCGCCCCTGTCCTCGCCGAGGTAGAACTCGCTGCCCGCGGGGGTATGGGCGCGGTTCGCTCCCTCGGCGCCGGCGTGGATGATCACGACGACGAGCGGCGCGCGCCGCTTCGCCCGCCGCACCAGCGTCCGGGCCGCCGGGACATCGAGCAGATCGCCGTCGTATGGGTAGGGCGCGAAGCCGAGGACGGCGACCCGCACCCCTCTCACCCGCAGGACGGTGATCTGCCCGGGGAGCCCCGTCGAGGCGATACCCGCGCCGTGCAGCGCGGCGAGCGTCTGGAGCCGGCCCGATGGTCCGTAGTCCATCGAGTGGTTGTTCGCCTGGTTGACGAGATCGAAGCCGAGGCTCCGCAGCTCCCCGGCGACAGACGGCGGAGCCTGGAAGGCGAAGCAGACGCGGCTGTTGGCGCCGCCGCACTTCGAGGCGCCTCCCCGGGAGAGGGTGCCCTCGAGGTTGCCGAGGGTCAGGTCCGCATCCCGCAGCGTCCGGCGCAGCGGGGCGAGCGCCCCGTCGAGGCCGCCGGGCGGGAGACCCAGCTGGGAGCTGAGCGCGATGTCCCCGACCCACTGAAGGGTGATCGGCTTCGCGGGCCGGACCCGCGCCGGCGGCGAGACCGCTCCGGCAGCCGCGACGCTCGCGGGCGCGAGCGCAGCGACGAGGGCGGGCAGGAGAGCCGCGAGAGCCAGCGCGGGTCGGCGTCTCAGCGGGCCAGCGACCATTCGATCTTTCCGAGCCCCGGGAAGCCGAGCGCGGCGGCCGTCGCGCCCGTGAGATCCCACTCGCGCCCGGCGATGTAAGGCCCGCGGTCGATCACCGGGACCGTCAGGACCCGGCCGCCGTAGCCGAAGGTGATGAGCGTGCCGCAGGGCGCCGTCTTGTGCGCGACCCCCAGCTGGCTGCGGCCCAGCACCCCGCCGCACGCGAGCCCCAGCCCGTAGTCGGTGAAGACCGACGCCACGCTCACCTGAACCCCGGACTTGGGCTCGAGCGTCCACGGCAGCAGTCCCGCCAGGTTCGCCGCAGCAGCGCTCAGCCTGAGCCGGTCTTCGCGCCGCCTGATCGCCGACATCTTCGCCAGCTCGCTGCGAACCTCCGCGTCCGACGGCGCGCCGGGCGCGGGCCGGAACGCCGCCGGGACGGGGTGCGCGGGGGCGACCGCCGCACGCGCGGCGCCCGCCCCGTTCGGCTGCGGCGCCGCGGCGCCCGTCGTGGAGGTCGTATTCGCGAGCGCCTGGGTGCCGGCGCCAGAGGACCGCGCGGGCGGGTCGGGAGACGGAGCGGTCGGGGAGTTCGCGAGACGGGGAGCGGGGGCCGACTTGCCGCAGGCGGAAAGCGAGGCGGCGCAGGCCAACGCCACGACGATCGCGACGGCAGCGCGGCGGAGGCGTCGCGATTCGGCCATGACACGGATTATGAGGCGAGAGGATGCGGCTGCGCCTTTCCTGAAGCGGATGTGCGGGTTTACGCCCTTCTCCGCCGGAGTCCCGAGGCGCGAGACTCGCGGCATGCGCATGCGACTCCTCATCTGCACCCTGACTCTCACCGCGCTGCTCCCGGCGCAGGCCGGCGCCACGGTGACCTTCGGCGCAAACCTGAGTCAGGCGCCGGCGGACAACATGGTCGACTGCACCACTCTCCCGCCCTGGGGCGTCCCGACCTACGCGACCAGCTGTACCTGGTACAGCACCGTCAGCGAAGCCGAAAACGACATCGTGCCGCTGGGGGTCGGCGTGATCACACACGCGAGGCTGCGGGTGGGCGCGATCACCGGGCCGATGCAGTTCGTGATCGGACGCGCGCAGGTCGACAAAAACAAGGAAATCGGACATCAGCTCCTGTGCTGCGTCTGGCGCACCGCCGGACCGGTGTTCACCCCCGCCCCCAACGCGGTCACCGACGTCGCGCTCAACGCCCCCGTCGAGCGCGTGAGCGACCTCGCGGGCAAACAGGACCTGTTCGACAACCTGGCGCTGTCCGTGCTCTCCCCCGGCGTGCCGATCCCGGCGGCCCCCGCCGGGCCTGCCTCTCTCAACATCACCTCGACCGCGGGCGCGTGCTGGCCGGCGGTGCAGCAGGGCAACTCCTACTGCATGCCGGGCGGCCCGGGACGCTATGTCGTGCTGTTCAACGCGGACTGGGAGTACAACCCGACCGGGCCGCGTGGGAACCCCGCCGTGAACCTCGCGAAAGAGTTCGCGTGGGTGCGCCGGAACGCCGCGCGGGTGGTGCTCTCGTGCCTGCTCGCGAAGTGCGACGGGCAGCTCCGGCTCCAGAACGCCAAAGCCCCCGGGGCGGCAGCCATCGCCGTGCGAAAGACCGTGACCTACGGCACCGCCAGGTTCACGATCGCGGCGGGGAAGACCAAGACGATCGAGGTCAAGCTCAACGCGGCCGGTCGCGCGCTGCTTGCCAAGAAGAGGCGCGCGCAGGTCTGGGCCAACAGCGTCCTCGGCAGCGGCGCATCCAAGCAGGTTCGCAGCGCGAAGCTCACGCTCAAGCGCTAAGGAGAGGACCGGGCCGCCGGAGCGAGCCTGCTCTCGACGGTAGCCTTGGAGCGGTGTTCGACCACGTTGGGATCGCGGTGTCCGACCTCGCGGCGTCCGAGCGCTTCTACCGCACCGTCCTCTCTACGCTTGGCGTCGAGCCCAGCCACGCGGACGCCGGGCTCGTCGAGTGGGAGGACTGGGCGATCGGCCCGACCGACCCCGAGCACCCCGTCACGCGTGGGTTGCACGTCGGCTTCCGCGCACCCGGCCGCGAGGCCGTCGACGCGTTCTGGCAGGCGGGGATCGACGCCGGCCGGCCGAGTGACGGCGCGCCCAGGCCGCGCACGACCTACGGCGCCGACTACTACGGCGGCTTCCTGCTCGACCCGGACGGCAACAGCGTCGAGGCGGTCCACTACGAGCGCGAGCACCACGTGCCCGACGGGCGCATCGACCACCTGTGGCTCCGCGTCCGCGACCCGCAGGCGTCCCGGCGCTTCTACACGACGATCGCGCCACAGGCCGGGCTCCGCCTGGGCCACGACTCGCCGGACCGGGTGCAGCTTCGCGGCTCGGATTTCTCCTTTTCGCTCGTGCGCGACGGACGGCCGCTCACCGAGCACGTCCACCTCGCGTTCGGCGCGAGCGAAGATGCCACGGTGCGGCAGTTCCACGCCGCCGCGATCGCCGCCGGATACGAGGATCACGGCGCCCCCGGCGAGCGCGCCGTGTACCACCACGGCTACTACGGCGCGTTCGTGCTCGACCCCGACGGCCACAACGTTGAGGTCGTCAACCACAACGAGTGAGCCAGAACCGGCAAGCGCGGGCAATCCGCCTTGACCGGACGACAGCTTCTTTGGGATTGTGGAAGAGTTCTGACACCTGAGCAGTTAGAGCTAGGCCGAAGGGGGAGTTGTATGGCCGGGGGAGCTTTGCCGGCGCGCGGTGTACGGCTGCGCGTGAGCGCCACACTCACGGTGGTCGCAGCGCTGTTTCTACTCGCAGGCGCTCAACCGGCTCGCGCCGAAGAGACGGCTGAAGGGTGCCCGAAGGTGCTCCTCTACTTCGCGCGCGGCTCGTCGCAGACGATGGCCGAAACGACGAGCGGCTTCGGACGCCCGGGGCAAGAGCTTCTCGAAGCCCTCGAGCAGCGCTACGAACCAGGCGTCGTCGGGACCATGGCCGATGCCTACCCGGCGGTGCCCGCGCTCTCGGTGTTCAACGGCCGCTACTTCCCGAGCGCAGAAAACGGAGCACAGGCGGCCGTCTACAACAGCGAGGATCTCTCGCTGCTGTGTCCCTCCTCGTGGCTCGTGCTCGGCGGCTACTCACAGGGGGCCCAGGCGATCAGGACCGCACTGGCGACGATCGACGAAGTCGCGCGCGAACGGATCGCCGCTGTGGTGCTGTTCGGCGACCCGTACTTCGACCCGGCCGAACCCAACGTCGTTGCCCTGTCGAGCTTCGACCCGGGAGGTGGCCGCCTGCACCGCGGGTCTCTGCGGAACATGTTCCCGTCGCGAGCACCGAGAATCGGCGCGCAATGGCAGGGGCGCGTGTTCTCCTGGTGCCACGCACGCGACGCGGTCTGCCAGACGACCGGCGGCACCGCCAGCCACTACACGTATGCGCAGGACGCCGGCGAAGCCGCCGCGAGCATCGTCAAACGCCTCGGCGAAGTGGGACTCGCCCCTGAACTGCTGAAGGGTGGCGAGTCGCTCGCCGTCCCGTACCGCGTGCGGGGGACGTGCCTCGGCGGCACGTGCGGCCTGGCCGTATGGAGCGGGCCGGGGACGAGCGCGTTCGGCACCGTCGGCGCCGTCCACGAGGGACAGCGACTGTCGGTGCTCTGCCAGGTGCGCGGCCAGCGGATGCTCGGGCCGAGTGCTCGGCCAAGCGCGATCTGGGATCGCCTCGCGAGCGGCGGGTTCGTGTCCGACCTCTACTTGAACACGCCGGCGGTGGGCCGGTTCTCGAGCACCCTTGCGCGCTGCACCGGACTCTCGGTCGGCGCCGCGAGCGGCACGGCGAAATGACATCGAAGCACCGAAACGGAGGAGGCGTGGAGACGATGACCAGGGGAAACTCGACGGGAGTACCCGCACGCTTGCGGATACCGCTTGCTCTGGCCGGCGGCACAGGCGTGACAGTCGCGCTGCTGCTCGTGTTGCTCCCCCCGCAAGCGGCACACGCTGCGGGCGCGCTCGTCGTTCCGCCGACCGAAGGCAACGGCGGACCGTCCGTTCGCATCGGGTTCCTGATCGCCGTCGGAGTCGAGCTGGGGCTGGCCCTGTTCTTCCAGTTCATCGCGAGAGTCGACGTGTCGAAGGTCTTCGTCGGCACCGACAACCGCATCTCGACCTCGAAGACGATCGCGGCTGTCTGGACGTTCGTGGTCGGAGCTGCCCTGTTCGCGGTCGTCTACGCCGACATCCTCGATCACCCTGCGGCGCTCGAAGCGACGAACGCCGGCGGTCGTGTCGGGCAATACGCGGTGCTGTTCGGAGGACCGATCGGTGCGGCGATCCTCTCCAAGCAGATCGTCGGTAACCAGGTGAGCTCCTCTCAGAACGCGAAGACGACCGCTGCTTCGCCCGCGTTGGGCGACCTGATCGCGAACGACGAAGGCGAAGCGGACCTCGGCGATCTGCAGTACGTGATCTTCAACTTCGTCGCCCTCGTGTTCGTGCTGCTGACGATGCTCGTCCATGAACCGCTGGGAGGATTGCCGCACATCCCAGACGTCCTGCTCGGCCTGACCAGCGTCTCCGCGGCGGGCTACGTCGGCAAGAAGCTGCTGCCGCCACAACCCATCACCGCGGAACTCGTGGTGACGAGCGGCAAAGCGAAAACCGGAGAACAAGCAGCCACCAAAGTCCCGATCGCGATGACCGGTGTGCCAAAGCCGGCAGGAGCGGAAGCGAGCTTCTGGGTGCGCTTCGGCTCCGCAGACGCGGGTGCCGTCTACCAGGCTCCGGTCTCCACCGCCGGAGCCGCGACGCCGCAAGCCGACGCCGTGGGCCAACCCGGCGAAGTGGAAGTCCTGGTGACGACCGAAGGCGGTGCCGAGGTGCAGGCCGGCAAGTTCACGGTCGAAGCGTGAGCTCGATCGGCCGGGAACTTCGCCCGCCTGCTCGGTTACGCTGAGGCCCTGCCGCGAGAAGTCGCCGCGGCCCGACCACGACGCTCACAGGGGGAAAGTTGCGGGCACGGAACGACAGCACAGGGAAAGACGCGACCATCGGCACCAAGCCGCCGCGCAGACGCCGTGCGATCCAACGATCCGCGCTGATCACCGTGCTCTCGGTGGCGGTGCTGGGCTCGGCGGCAGCCTCCGCGCAGGCGCTGACCTTCTCGAAGCTCGCGGGCGAAATGACGGTGGAACGCTGGTATCCGATCGCCGACACCCTCCAGAACGGCAAGGTCCTGATCGCCGGCGGAGGCGCTGAAGCAGCCACGCTGAAGAACGCCGAACTGTTCGATCCGGCGAGCGGGCAATTCGAAGCTCTGAGCGCCCAGCCGACGACCGACCGCGAGCAGGCTGGCTCGATCCTGCTACCGGACGGCAAGGCGCTGGTCGTCGGCGGCTTCGGACACAAGGAAGGCAAAGCAACGTACCTCGACACGGCCGAAACGTTCGACCCGGCCACCTCTACGTTCACAGCCCTCGCGGCGAGCATGACCCACCCGCGCGTCGGACCGGTGGTGGCGCTTCTACCGAGCGGCAAGGTGCTGATCGGAGGTGGCGCCGACGGAGCCGGGTGGGTGACGAGCGCGGAACTGTTCGATCCGGCAAGCGGGAAATTCGAAGCCCTCGCCGCGAAACTCGTCGTGGCCGAGTTCTCCGGGGCGACGGCGACGCTGCCGAACGGGAACGTGCTGATCGCGGGCGGCTACAACGGGACCGAAGAATCGCTGGACAAGGCCGAACTGTTCGACCCCATCGCGGGTACGTTCTCGGCGCTGGGCGCCGGTCATCTGCCCGTCGAAGCACGCAACGAAGCCCCCGCGGTCAGGCTCGCCGACGGGAACGTGCTCGTGGTGGGCGGCGAAAACGAGCACGCGGCAAAAGAAACGCTGAGCAGCGTCGAACGCTTCACCTGGGAAAGCTCGACGTTCGAAGCCGCGGGCGAACTGCTGCAGCCGCGCGACGGGGCGGCCGCGGCGCTGCTGCCGGACGGCCGCGTGCTCGTCGCCGGCGGGTACGACGGTGAACTGAAATCCAGCAAATACTTCAAGACCGCCGAAGTCTCCGCGGTCACGCCGGCGACGCTCGCAACCGGCACGGCAACCGCCATCAGCTCCGCCGGCGCGACCCTCGCAGGGAGCGCAACCTCGGAAGCGGCTGTGAGCGCCTACTTCCAGTACGGCACCACGCCCTCCTACGGCTCGCAGACGACGAAGCAGTCCGTCGCCGCCTCGACCCGCGCCGTGCCGTTCGGCGCGGGCGTAGCCTCACTCGCGCCCGGCACCACCTATCACTACCGAGCGGTCGGGGAGAACGCCGGCGGCGTGGTCTACGGCGCGGATCAGACCTTCAGGACCGCGACGGTCGCGCCCACGCTCACGTCCGTCAGCCAGTCGCATGCGCGCTGGCGCGAGGGCAGCAAGCTCGCGAAGCTGAGCCGCCGCGCCCCGGTTGGCACGACGTTCACGTTCAGCCTCGACCAGGCGGCGAGCGTCACGCTCACCTTCTCGCAGCCAGCGATCGGACGCAGGGTGAAGGGCAAGTGCGTGGCACGGACGCACGGCAACCGGCGCAAGCCGAAATGCCGGCGAGCCGTGACAAAGGGGACGCTGACCTTCAGCGCCCACGCGGGCGTCAACCACGTGTCGTTCGCGGGCCGCATATCGGCCTCACGGCGACTGCGGCCCGGGTCCTACACCGTCGCGATCGGCGCGACGAACGCGGCCAAGCAACGCTCGACCGCGAAGCTGCTCTCGTTCAAGATCGTGAGCTGAGGCGGGGCGGGCACGGCTCCCAAGCTCACGCCATTCGCGGCGCCGGCAAGGATCGCGCGCACGTCCCCAGGTCGTGCGGACTAGCGACGCAGCTCTGCTCGTAGCCGGGCCGCGAGGCGGACGGAGGCCTCGATCTCGACTTGACGGATCGAGACGCTCTCGACGCTGAGCCCAAATGGAACACCTACGCGCCGGCAGAACGCGATCAGCTCGACGGCCGTAGCGACGGCTTGATCGTAGGACGCGTCGAGGGTGTCGTCGGCGTGGCGCAGCTCGTTCTCGATCCAGTGGGGCACGTCGACACCGAGCCACTGAACGAACTCCAGTGTCTTCAGCGAGCCGCAGACGGAGAACGTGAAGACGATCGGTGCAGGCTTGACGTCGCGGGCGGCGCACTCGTAGTGATAGTCGGAGACCAGGTTCTTCGCGGCATTGACGTCGTAGACGATCTGGGTGACGAAGAACGAGCAACCTGCCGCCTGCTTCGCCAGCAGGCGGACGTGCTCCCCGCGCCCGCGCGTGTGCCGCTCCGGGATCGCGACACCTCCGAGGAGGAGATCCGGGCGCACCTCGGTCCTGAGCTCGTAGGCGCGCGACAGAGAGGTTGCCACCGCCTTCTCGCGAGACGATGCACCTACGAACACCGACAGCGCCTGGGTTGGGGCTTGTTCGCTGAGCCACGAGCGAAGACGTTGCTCGGGGTACTTGCTGACCGCGCGGTACACGATGGCCGGCACTTCCAAGCCGACGAGATGGCGAGCGAGGTAATCGGCCGGATCCATCGTGGGTAGGAACGGAAACGGGCGTTCCTCGGGATTGCGGTCGCTCTCGTCGTCGATGTCGTAGAGCACGACGCCGTCGAGGCCGACCGGGCGCAGGCGCTCGAGCGTCCTCTCGGCGATCTGACCGGCTTGCTCCGGGTCGGTCGTCAGGCGCGGCGGGGTCAGCGCGAACAGCAGGAACTCACCCGTCCCCTCGACGATGCGCCGCTGCAGATCCACGCGCGGAAGCGTAGCCAAGCTGCCTGGACGCGCCATCCGGCGTGAGTCGCCGCAACCCACTCGAACCAGGACGGCCGTTTGAGCAGCCGATCGCGCCTGGGGTCAGCGTCGGGCGTAATCTGCACAGGGGGATGAGGCACGCACTTGCGGAGCTGGGCTGGGATGAGCGGTGCGAGGCGCTGTTCGAGCCGTACGCGGAGCGGGGATGGACGCCGGCGCGCGTGATCCGCGGCGACCGCGGGAGCGCGTTGGTGGCGACACCCGACGGCATCACGCGGGCCGCACCGTCGGCTCGCCTTCAGAAGGTCGCTCGTGGCGCGGCGGATCTCCCCGTCGTCGGTGACTGGGTGGCGGTGATGGACGAGGAGGAGATCGACGTCCCGGAGATCGAGGCGGTTCTGCCGCGCACCAGCGCCATAACACGAGGGGATCCCGGCGAGGGCTCTGACGTTCAGGTGCTCGCCGCCAACGTCGACACGGTGATGGTCGTTCACCCGATCGCCGAGCCGCCCAACCTACGCCGAGTCGAGCGCGAACTGACGCTCGCGTGGAACTCGGGAGCCGTTCCCGTCGTCGTCCTCACGAAGGCCGACCTCTCCGCGGACTCGGATGCCGACCGCGCGGCCGTCGAGTCGATCGCCCTTGGCGTCGACGTCCTGGCGCTGAACGCGCTGGAGGCCGGGGACGTCGCGCCACTACTCCACTACATGTCCGGGCACCGCACCGCCGTCCTGCTCGGGCCCTCCGGAGCAGGGAAGTCCACGATCGTGAACGCCCTCCTGGGCCGGCAGCGACAGGAAACCGGCGCGGTCCGCGTGAGCGACCAGCGCGGGCGTCACACCACGGTCGCGCGTGAGCTGATCGCTTTGCCCGACGGCGGCGTTCTCATCGACACCCCCGGGCTTCGCGCGCTCGACGTCGCCGGATCCGAGGAGGGCATCGCCCTCACGTTCTCGGACATCGAGCGGCTTTCCAACGCGTGCCGGTTCCGGGACTGCGCACATCAGGACGAGCCCGGCTGCGCCGTCCGGGCGGCGATCGCCTCCGGGACGCTCCCGGCAGCGCGCCTCGCCAGCTACCAGAAGCTCACTCGCGAGGCCGAGGTCGCCGCCGCCAGAGCGGACACCCGCTTGCGCGCCGAGCAAGACCGCAAGGCGAAGCTCTTCAGCAGAGCGGCCAAGGACTACCACCGAACCCACCGACGATGACCCGCGCAGGCTGCTGGTCGGCTACTCGGCCTGGAACAGCGCGAGGGTGTTCCCGTCCGGGTCCTTGAACCACGCGGACCTGCCCACGCCGGCGGTCGTGGCGACGTGATCGACCGTCTTGAGCTTTGGGAAGTCGTAGTCCTCGAACACCACGCCTCGCGCGAGGAGCTCTCGGACGTCGTGGTCTACGTCGGCTGACCAGAACCGTACCTGGGTGTGATCGGCCAGGTTGGGGCCTGGGCGCCCGTAGACGAGGAGCGTCGTTCCATCGGCTCCCTCGAACAGCAGATGGTTTGGGATTGTCTCCGGCGACAGCTTCAAGCCGACCTTCTGCTCGTAGAACTCTTGGCTCCGCGCCAGATCGGTGCTGCACAGCACCGCCGAGATCCTGTTCTTACTCAACACTGCACCCTCCTCCTTGTCGGTCGTCGGCGGCAGCTCCTTCCGACGATGTTCGCACGATGCTAGCATATTTGTCTTGCAAGACAAATAGTTTGCTTTCTCATGACGGCCCAACCCAACCGAGACGCTCTCGAGCCCAACCCGCGAGATGCATGGCATCGCCTGCTTCAGGTCTCGTCCAGCGTGCTGCGCGAGCTCGACAAGGCACTCGACACCCACGACCGGATCACGGTCACAGAATTCGACGTCCTCATCACTCTGGACAACGCACCCGACCGACAACTGAGAATGACCGACCTCGCCCGCGCGACGATGCTGTCCTCCGGCGGGATGACCCGCCTCGTCGGCCGACTCGAGGACCGAGGACTGGTCCGCCGCGACCCGGACCCAGACGATGCCCGCGCGTTCCTCGCAACGCTCACGTCCGACGGCAAGCGGAAGCTCGCGAAGGCAAGGATCACCCACGACGCCGTGATCGCCCGGATGATCGCCCCCCATCTCAATGCCGCGGACCTCCGAGCCCTCCAGCGGGCGCTCGACAAGATCGTCAACGGCACCCGCCCCGGCACCGGCCCCTAAACCGGCGACGCGTTGGATCTTGCCTGGGTGGCTGCCTGAAGCGGCAAGGTGCGCCGCTTTCATCGAATGGTGGGCACCGACGGTATCCGAGCCGTGCACGGGCGTGCATGTGCGGAAGCCGTTCGCGGTCGCGCTGCGGGATACTGGCCTGACGATGCCTCGGGAGAACCTCGAGAACGTGTGGCGCGATTCCCTCGGCGAACGCCTCGGCTACAGGCGCCGCCTGGCTGTGGGCGTGACCCTGTGCGTGCTTCTGGTGATCGGCCTCGCAGCTGGGGCGGCCCCGTCCGCGCTGGCCGCGGGGGCGTACGTGATCGAACAGCAGGATGGGCACAACCGCTCTCGGCTCACGCTCGGGGCTCTCGGACTGCGCTACGAAACCCTGGCGCCCGAACGGAGCGGGGGCAAGATCCACGGCAAGCGCTCGAGGCTCGTCCAGGGGGTGATCATCCGCTACTCCGATGGCGAGGTGACGCTGCTGGACCCGCTGCGCAAGTACGTCCAGGTGATCGCCCTGCAAAGCGCCGTCGCCAGCTACGACCGCGAAGTGGAAATGCTCGCCCACGCTCAGCCGTCAGAGCCGACAGCCGCGCCCAGCGGAAGCAAACAGTCCCCCGGGAAAGCATCGCTCAAGCAGCCCGTGGCGCATCTGCGCCCGCTCGCGCTGAGGATGAGGATCGGGGCGTTCCAGGCGCGGGCGTACCTCTTGACGCAGGGCAAGCTGCGCGAGCGGCTGTGGTACGGCGTGGGGCTGCCCAGCCCGCCGGCGCGGATCCGAGCGCTGCTCGCGCAGTCCCTCGGCGCCTCCGGTCCCAGCTCGATCGGCCGAGCGCTCCTGGCTCACGCCGCGCAGATCCCGCTCCGAATCGACGAAGCCAGCGGCAAGCATTGGCGCACCGTCCTGCGCACAACCAAGATCCGGGGCTCGAGCGGGGGTGGCCTGTTGCGCGTGCCGAGAGGGTACAAGCGGCACAAACTGATCTCAGCCCCCACGGGCGGGAAGGCACACGCGGCGGAAGTCCCGGCCGAACCGAACCGCTGCGGTGTTGCGGTCATCGACGTGATCGGGTGCGCCACCGGGGCCGCCTCGGGCCCGATCAGCGAACATCCGGCGATCTGGGCGTTCTACTGGGGCCCCCACTTCGCCGAACACACGGACTTCGTGAGCTCGGTCAACAAAGGCCTCGAGGACTTCGTCGGCGACCAGTTCGCCAACCCCGACTCGAAGAACTTCTGGGGCGGCCTGTCCCAGTACGGGGTCGGGCAGGGCCGCTTCCTTGGCTATGAAATCGATACCGGGCAACCGGACACGGGCGGTGTCTGGACCTTCCTCGACGTCGAGGCCTTCACCTTCACGCACCGGTTCGGCTCGGACGCCCCGAACTACTGGTGGCGGGACTCCGACGAAGACCCGATCTTCGCCGTGTTCGTCGATGAAAGCGAAATCAACTCGGGTGGATGGGGCGGGTATCACTTCTTCACCCCGTCTGAGGGGATCCTGTTCTCGTTCCTCGTGCATCCCGCCATCCCGTGGTTCATCGTGAAGGTGCCGGGACTGGATTCGCTCAGCCACAACCGCACGAGCCCGGCCTACCTTTCGGCGCTCGACACGACGACCGAGCGGGCATCACACGAGTTCGTCGAGGCGGCCACCGATCCCTACCCCTTCTTCAGCTGGGCCGACCCGGACAAGGAGCCGATCTGGGCTCACGGCGAGCTCGGCGACATCTGCGAGGAATTGAGCTATCCGTGGGCGCGCTCGACCCGTGTGGGCAAGGGGCAGACGGCGGTCGACACCTACTGGTCCAATGCCGACAACGCGTGCGTCCCCGACGCCAGGCCGAGCGGGCAGATCGTCTTCCCGACGGGGAGCGAACAGACCTACAACTGGGGGGCCGAAGCGACCTTCATCGTCCGTACCGACGACGTCTTCGACGGCTCGGTGCCGGATTCGCGGATCATCTGGAACGACGACAAAGACGGCGCCCACATCGGCGAAGGGTTCATGTTCACGACCCATCGGCTCAGCCCGGGGCTGCACCACATCTACGCCCGCATCACGGACTCACAGGGCGGGGTGCGGGTGACCGATCCGATCACCGTCCACATCGTCGTCCAACCGCCGCACGTGGCGATCACCTCGCCCGCCGACGGCTCCGAATTCGCGGCCGACCAGCTGATCAACTTCCGTGGCACCGCCTTCGACGGGGCCGAGGGCGACCTGTCGAGCTCGGCGGTCTGGTCGGTGGACGGCAAAGCGGTGGGCACGGGCGCGACGCTCTTCAGGCACGCGATCAGCAGCAGCCCCGGACCTCACACGGTCACCCTCTCGGCGACCAACTCGGCCGGCGCCTCATCCAGCGCCTCGATCACAGTCAAGATTGGCCCGCCGAGCGGCAGCCCCAGCGTGCAGATCACCGAACCGGAAAACGAATCGAGCCACGCCCCGTTCGAAGTGATCAAGTTCCACGCGGTCGTGGAAACCCTGGGCGGTGCGACGGTCCCCGAATCCGGCTACGTCTGGAGCGATGACCTCGACGGACCGCTCGGCACAGGCGCGACGATCGAACACACCCTGTCGGGATCGATGTGCGTGATCGAAGTGCACCACGTCACGGTCACGGTGACCGACAACTTCAGCCGCACCGCCAAAGACACGATCACGGTCTTCGACGGCGGGATCTGCTGATGGCGTGAGGCGTGGGCGACACGGGGCTCGAAGGACGGCCGCGGCCCCGCCAGCCCCCTCTGAGCCCGGCTCTATCCGGGGTCGGGCAAACGAAAACCCCCGCGTTAGCAGGGGTTTTGTGAGGTGGGCGATACTGGGCTCGAACACCTGCCTAGCCCTAACCTCGGGCGATATGAGCCGTCCTAGCTGCCCTCAAGTGCCCTCAGGTGCGCTCAGGCGCGCTCAAGATGTGACCACGAATGTGACTCTGGGGAGTCGGCGAACGCTTGATCGACCATCGCGACCTCGTTCGCGTTCGGCGCGTAGTCCGCATAGATTTCCGTGGTCGCGAGGTTGCGGTGCCCCATCCACTCCTGCAACGTGCGCATCGGGACGCGGCCTGCGGCCATCGTGGTCCCGAACGTGTGACGCAGATCGTGGAACCTTCGGGCCGGGTCGAGCTGCGCCGCTTTCAGCGCCCGCCGATAGCGACGCATCAGCGCACCGCGCCTCAGAACCTCCCCGCTCGAGGGCTCGGCGAATACCAGCTCGTCGTCGCCTCCCCACGCCGTCGCTTGCTGCCAGGCGTCGAGCTCCCCGGCGAGCCTCATGCTCATCGGGACGCTGCGGACGCTCCGCCGGCTCTTTGGGGTGTCGAACTGGCCGAGAACGTGCGAGCGCCTGACGCGGATGCGCTGAGCGCTCCAGTCCACGTCAGACCAGCGCAAAGCGATCAGCTCCCCTTGCCGTAGCCCGGTCATCGCGCCGGTCAGGTAGAGCGCCCGGTCAAGCGCCTGGTGCTCGCCGTCGACAGCAGCGGAGGCGAGGGCCTCTACCTCGGTCACTTTCAGGTACTGGATCTCGGTCCGGGCTTCGACGGGAGGCAAGTCGATCGCCTCAACGGGGTTCTTGATCGCCCACTCACGACGGGGGTGCTGTGCGAACCTGAACGTCGCAGACAGCGTCCCAAGGTAGTTGCGGACCGACTTCGCTCCCACGCCGGCGGCCGTCATCGCTCGCATCAGGTCCTCTACGTCCTCCGGGGTAATCGCATCGATTGCCCGGTCCCCAAGCTGCGGATCGAGCCACACTCGGAAAGTGCTCTCCACGGCGATCAGCGTGGCGCGCTTGCGTCCCTGCGTCTCGAGGTAGGCCCGGTAGCGCTGTCCGACCTGGGAGAGCGTTAGGCGATCGCCCGCCGCGGCCGTGGGAACGACCTCATCCATCAGGCGGCGGAGCATCTTCTCCGCGTCCCTTTTAGCCAGCCCCTCGCCGCTGGCCGTCCGCTTGACGCCCAGCCGACGTTTGAGCTGCCGCCCGTTGGAGCGCCAGACGCCGTAGAACGTCTCGACGCCTTGCTTATCGGTGCGGACCGCGATTCGGCCGGACCCGTAGCTGCGCCGTGCGGCCATCACTCCTCCCTTGTGTCGGCGACGCGAAGGCGCCGCATTCCCAGGCGAGCAAGACGCATCTGCCCGGCCGCGCGCAGGTCCCGCCCGGCGCAGGCTAGATCGGGATGAATGCGCGAGCCCGCAGGTGCCGGGTGTCTGTCCAAGTAGCTGAGGATGAACACGCCGATGTCGTGCTCGGCCTGCGCGTCCCATTGTTCGCCCTGCCCGTGGTCGTCGCTGGCCCCCGTCGCTAGCCGCATCACGCCTCCCCTGCACCGGCTGTCGCCGCCTGCGCCTCGCGAGCGGCGATCCGCTTCCCCATGAGGATGTGGAGCTCGCTGTTCGTGGCAGCCGCCGATCCGCATGGAGAGAGCCCTGCCTCCTCACGCTCGCGCTCACGGTCGGTAACTGCTTCCGAGACGATCCTGCGGATGTCCTCCGCGGCCAGGTGGTCGAGGGCGGCCTTGGCCGTTGCGCCGAGAACGTCCTCGATGGCCTGCGCCGCCCACGCGTCTGTTTCGAGCTGCCGCGAGTAGCAGTCGTCGCACATGCCCTGCCGTCCGCTCAGCCGCCTCACTTTGCCGTCCGGGCTGCCGCACGTCTCGCACTTGATGTTGCTGCTCATGTCGGATCTCCTGTCTGTAGGAGGTCCGAGGGAATCGGCCTTGCAGCGCCTTGTGTGCTGGCCGTCCTAGCCATTACGCTGCGTCCGTTCGGGAGGTCAAGTCTCTCGGGCCACGCCCCCGGCTGTTGACGCAGCGCGGGGGTACTTGTTTTCGTGCTCCCGAGACTACCGCCGAGCCGGGCGGAAAGCAAGCTGCCGGGCACCGTTAGCGCCGCGTCGGAAACGACGGTAGGCAGACGACGGGGGTACCGGTACCGTGCTGCCCGCGATGTTCCGTGCCCTGGACGAACTGAGCGGCCCCGAGCAGGAGGCTTGGGAACGCGTGCGGGCCCTTGAACGGGAGCTAGAGGCCGCTCGCGCGGCGCTCGTGTGCGTGACGAACCGGCAGGCTGCGAGGCGCCGGTTGCGGCTGGTCTACTCGGCCCGTTCGACGCGGGCCGCGAGGTCGACCAGCGATACCTCAAGCGCCTTGGCGATATCGCGGACCGTGGCCCATGATGGCGATGCTTGCCCGAGCTCGATCCGGGCGAGCGTCCCGCCCGACATGCCGGCCCGATAGGCGAGCGCTTCCTGGGACTCTCCGCGGCGTTCGCGGAGGTCGCGTAGAACGCTCGCGAGCGCGGGATCGGGCGGCTGGGAGGCTTTCGGCATAGCGGCGCAGCCTGACAACAACCCGCCGCGTGCGCCATGCTGTCAACCGTCCGTGGCTTGCGATCCATCGTTTCCGCCGGTACGCTCAGCGGAAGTGGCCCCGGCAGCGACGGGAATCGCCCCGGGGCCGGCCCAGACCCGTACAGGAGGTCCGAACAATGCGCAGAGTAGCCGTCGCCCTCACCCTCGTCGTCGTCGCCGCAGCCGCCGCGCCGGCGTCCGCGTCCCCCCGCCACTTCCTCGGCATGGGACGAGCGCGGGCCGCGGTCGTGCGATTCGAGGCCAAATGGAATCACGTCCCGATCGTGCGCTGCTGGCGCAACCTGCCGACCGAAGTGTCCTGCCGGGTCGGCCAGGAATACCACTCCCCGCCAGGTGAGGCGGGCTGGCGGGTGGAAGTCGCGACCGTCGTCGTGAAACTGCTCGCGCACGGTCGACTGCACGTCGCTAGCTCGTGGCCTGAAACTCTGCCGCCGCACTAGGCAGCGTTCGCCGCATCCGCGCCGAGGAATCGTGGAGGCGTTCAAGCGTGGTCATGCTGTCGGCCGCGGCGATCGACGCACGGGACCGTTCCGGCTCCGACAGAGCGTCGTACGCCGCGAGCGCAGCCTCGTGAGTAGGGACCTCCCGGGCGAGGCACGCGCGGGCGTCGGGGTCGTGGAGCATGAGGAAATAGAGCACGGCGTCGCCTTCCTATCGGGGTAGAACCGCGTAGCGCGGAGTTGCGAAAATCTGGGCGGTGAACGCGTCGCCGATCGTCTGCTGATCCGCTTCCTCGAGATCGTTCCGGTCAGCCTTCACGATCACCCGGCTCGTCCGGTTCGCCGACCCGTCCTGCGGTAGGTAGAACCGGCTGCCCCGGTACTCCGGCGGTGGGCCCACGTAGGTGCCGGTGGAGTCCTGAACGAGCGTGCTGTCTGACCGGATTTCGAGCGTGCGTTCGGACTGGACCACGTAGGGGACGGCGGGGAGCTGCGCGACGCTGACGCTGTAGAACCTGCGACTCCAGATGGTGCCGCCCGGGTTGTAGTCGTAGATGCCGCCTTTCCCCGAAGCGAGCGCGCCGCCGGTCGCCAGCGATGCGTGAGACCCGGCGAGCGACACGTTGAGGGCGCCTGTGAGTTTCACCGAGAGGGCGCCGTCGACAGTCGTCGCAAGGGTTCCTTCGACCCGTTCCACGTAGGTGCCGACCTGTTCGGCCAGGATCGTGGTCACGCCCGCGACCTTCACGCCGAGCGAGAACGTGAGTTTGACCGGGCCAGCGCTCTCTTTCGCGAGGAAGAACGCGTAGTTTTCTTTGTCGACCCACCGTAGGATCGCGCCACATGTGCCACCCGGCACGGAGAACGAGAACGAGATTGCGCTGTTCCCGATCGCGGCGCCCAGCACTCCGTAGTGCGGTTCGGTGTCGCTCGTCGTTTTCCTGAGGATTTCTCCGGCGCTGACGGCCCAGTCTGTAGCGGAGCCTGAGGTCGCCCACGCCGCGCCCGTCGCCGGCGTTCTCGTGTTGAGGCTTCCAGAGAGCGTCCCGGTCGTGAAGTTGTCGAACGCGACGACGGTCCCTGCCGCTGCGCTCGCCTGCCCGCGCGCCTTCCCCCAGCCCTCGAAGCACGGGACGAACGTCAGGTAGTTGGCGTGCAGGACGTCTTTCGCTGCTTCGTTGGTCGAGTAGGCTTCGACTCTCCCGACCCACTTCTGCGTGCCCGTGATCTTTTCGGTCAGGGTGATCGTCCCCAGATCCACCTCCACGTACTTGCCGCCAAGCACAGGGGTCTGCCACGGGTTCGCTCGAAACGGGCCTTCGCCGTCCTGGTAGGAGAGACGCACTTTGATCTTTTCGGCGAGGGACCCGGCACCGAGAACGGCTTGCGCGCGGAGCTTCACCCCGTACACGCCGACATGTTTCAGGACCCCGGTTTCGAGACAGATCGTCGGTTCGGGTAGCAGCGTGGTCGCGATCGTCTTTTTGGTCGAGGATGGGCTGTACGCTCCCGTGTTCGCCGCTTCCGAGCGAGTACCGCCGACCGGCGTCATCGCTTCCGCTGCCTCGATTAGGCTCGTCGCGGCATCGTAAAAGCGATTCTGAACGCCCCATTCGACCGTGCGGCGGCCGACTTTCGCGGTGTCTTTCACGACCAACCGAGCTTCCGCCGGCACGTCTCCGAGCACTGTCGGGACGGTCAGGATCACGGTCGACAGGCCGGTTTCGATGGATTTCGCGGCAGCGACTTCTTCCTCCGCCCCATACCCGAACGGCCTACAGGTCAACTGGACCTTGAGCAGCGGCATGAACACGTAGAACCCTGCGCCGGGCCCTTCGTTCACCTGCTCGACGGCCGTGATCCGGCCCGTGAGCACATACAGCGTGAAGGACTTCGATCCGGTGGCGGGGGTGAAGACGAGCGGGATGCCGCCCGGGTTGAGCTCGGCCTCTTGGAGCAGGTCGGCGAGCGCCCCGATTTTCGCGAGGGCTGCGTCCATGCTTGCTTGTTTGCCGACCCGGAGGCTCATCGTCACGACGCGGTTTTCGTACTTCGGGACCCGGATCAATCCCGCCCCATCACCGTCGACCGCTTGCGCCCACTCTTCACGCTTCGCCGGGGGCGGCGCGTCGAAAGCCTCCAGGCCGTAGTCGACTTCGTTGTTGATGTTGAGGCTGTTCAACAAAAGTCCGTCAAGTGACATTTATGCCGCCTCTCTCACGGGCGTTTGCCACTCCTCGGGGGACCATGTAGCGGCCAGTTCGGCCTCGCTCGGGCGCACGCCTCGGGGCCAGGGCTCCCACCTACCGGACGCCTCGAATCCGCCGATCGCGGACGGCAGATCGTCTACCGGGACCTCGGGAAGTGGCGGCCAGCCGAGGCGCTGGCGAGCGAACCGCACGCGCGACCATGCCCCCTTCGCCTCTCGCCGGGCCTGGTAGGCAGCGTTCATCACCTGCAACGCGTCAGCGTGAGCCTCGACGGCCGCTTGGCTGAGCGCGTCAGCCCTACGCGCGAACCACGCGATCTCCCGGTCTTCGATCTCCTCGACTTCGCCCCGTAGCGTTGCGACAGCCCCGTCCAGCGCCGCTAGTCGCGGTCGACCAGCGGCGAGCACCTGCTGAGCGGCCTGTTCCTCCGCGGCGATGGCCTCCAGCGTCTCGCCTTCCCGGCCGAGCGCTTGCGCTTCTTCGGCAGCCTTTCGGCGTTCGGGGAGCGTGGACTGTCCCGCGGGCGGCGGGTGCAACGTCCCGGGGCCGGCCGTGTTCTCGCCCCGCTCCCGGAGCTCGAGCAGCCCGTACGCGGCGCGCATTTCCAGCTCCGTTTCGGAGCGCTGCACGGCGAGCTTCACCTGCTGCTGCTCGAGCGCGTCGATCCGCTCCTGCGGGGTCTGCTTCGTCGCGCCCGCCATCAGAGCATCGCCCCCTGTTCGGCGTGGTATTCCCAGGAGCGCACGACCCGTGATTTGTCCATCGCGTTCTGCTGCGGCACGGGCAGGCTTTCGATCCTGTCCATCTCGGCCCGCGTCTCCTCCGCGCTCAGGATGCCCTCGGGAAGCTGGTTCTGGGCCGCCTCCTGCTGCTGGCGGACATACGCCTGTCCCGGCGTCTCGGCCGGCGCCCCCTGAGACGCCCGCAGCGCGTCCAGCTCAGCTCTTGAGATCGTCACCGTCTCCGGCGCCTCCTGCACCGTGACGCCCGTCATGCCCGCTGCCTGTAGCAGCGCGTTTGCCTTCTCTACATCGGTCATGAGACCTCTCTTTCGTCGTTGTGTTCATCAGCACGTCGCCACCCGAGCCGCCATGTCGCGGACGGGTTTTCAAGACAGTCGTCACAGAGCCGGAAGCAGCGCCCAGAGCGCCCAGGTCCCGGTACGCGCGGCTCTAGGCGAACCTCGGGCGCCCCGCCGGCCCGACCACACCAATCGCAACAGCCGCGAGCCATCAGGCGCCCCGTTTCTGCGCGCTGCTCTTACGCCTGCGCCGCTCGTCAAGGCTCACTGGTTTGTCGTCCCCGTCGAGCGCCGCGAATCGGTCCCGCTCGACCTCCTCGCCCGGCCCCGTCAGGTCCAGAGCCTTCGCGAGAGCGATCCCACGCCTCACTTCGCGATCGTGGACCTCCCACATCGGGTTCGAGACGATCCGCCCGCTACTCCGCAGCTTCGTAAACGGCTCCTTTTCCGCGGCCTTCCGCGCAAACGCACCCGCTTTCATCGCCTCGATGTACTCATCGACCAGCGCACGCAGATGCGGCCGGTCAGCCGCCCCGACATGCGCGTAAGCGGCCTCACGAACCTCTCTCCACGGGTCACGAGCAGGCATTCAGCACCCCACCGCCCTCAAAAAAAGAGCATCGCGTCCGCAGTCTTTTTCGCGGTTGATTGGCACGGTCATCGCGCAAGGCCTTCTAGTGATGAAACGGCCCCCCTGGGGGTGTCTAGAACCAGTGCCATGGCTCCAGCGCTTCCACGACCTTCTTGATGAAGTAGTCCCTGTAGAGCGGGGTGGCTGCGTGAACAGCGGCCTTGTAGCTGGACCCGCCGCGCATCTCTGCGTTGATGGTGGCCCGCACGCGGTGCTGGAGGTCGCGGTCGGCGAGCGCGCCCCTGAGCAGGTTCCGGTACTCCTTCTTGATGAAGTTGGTTACGAAGTCGCTCACGGGCGCAGGGCTGCTACTTGGCGGGTTTCTGGACGGGGGTCGTCTTGACGGTTTGGCTGCCGCTGATCGGGTCGACTGTCGTGGTCGTGACCGAGCCGTTCCGCAGTTCGGACGTCTCTCCGAAGTTGGGCCGCGTCGAGGTTTCGGGTTTGTCTGAGTTGCTCACTTGCTTGTCCTTCCGTCGGTCGACTGGACGAGTGCGGTGATCTCGTCTGACAGTTGGCGTGCCTGTCCTTGCTGGCCTGACGCGAGTGCGTGGAGTGCTTCGGCGACGAGCCGGTTGAAGCGTTCTCTGTCCTTGGGCGACATGCGGGCCTTTCGTTGTGGGTTGGGTTGCTGCCGTGCCCGTCGCCCCAACGCATGGCCGGGAGGTGTCGGCCAGGGCGACGGGACACGGCCCTCGCTGTGCTCGCGCGCGAGCGAAGATGGTTCATCGGTCCGCCTTCGGGCCCGTGGTGCGAGCGTCGATCCAAGCGAGCAGCTCATCACGGTGGAAGCGGACATAGCGGCCGAGCCGGACATGCGGCACACGGCCGGCGCGTGCCTGCGCGAGCATCCAAGAAGAGGGGACGTTGAGCAGTTCGCCGGCCTGGTCAGCATCGAGCAGCGACGGCGTGACTTGCTCGGCAACGAGCGGAGCGAGTTGCTCGGCGAGCGCGTGGACGTCGAGGGTCGTCGTCATGTGAGCCCCTTTGCGGTGAGGCGTGCGAGCTCGGCGTCGGGGTCAAGATCGCCGTTCTGTGACCCGTTGGCGGTGGCGATGTTGGCGGTGTTGGCGTCCTTGGATAGGGGAAGACCGCCAAGGTCGCCAAGACCGCCAGGGGGGCTAGCGTACGCGCGAGGCTCCCATTGCCAGCCATTCGGGGTCTTGGTCGCACGCAGACCGAGCGCTTTCTTTGCTCGTTCGATCGTGCGGAATGAGATCCCGGCATCCTCGGCGTCAGCCTTGATCTTGTTGGTCGCTACCGGGCCGTCTGCCAGCTCGGCCTCGAGGAATGCGCGGGCCTCGTCGCGGGCGTTCGCCTCGGTGCTGCTTGCGGTCTTGTCGAGCAGGTCGTTGGCGGTGTAGGTCGACTCGCCTTCTCGGACAAGGACGCTCGTCGCGACAGGGCCCTCGAGGCCGTCGATGACGCGTGAGGAGACCGTGTAGGAGACGCTCGGCTGCTTCGGGCCCAGGTTGCTCTTAACGTGGGCGAGGATCCGCCGGTTGCCGTTCTCGCCTTCGGGGTCGTCAGGGTCTTCGGCCAGGAGTAGGACGCTGCGGGCGGCGGCGCCGAACGCGACGGAGCCGTTGAGCCGGTTGAGGGCGTCTGCCTCTCGGTCCTTCGTGAGGTGCATCAGGGCGATGACCGCGACATCGTGCTCGTGTGCCATGCGCGCCAGGGGCGCGAGCGCCCGGCGGACGTGCTGGTCCTTGTGACCGCTGAGCGCGGCCGGGATCATGGCGATGATCGGGTCGAGGACGAGTAGGCGTGCGCCGGTCGACGCGAGCCAGGAGGCGATGAGGGCCGTGTCGTCGGGCAGTTCGAGAACCGGATCATCCTCTAGGCCCTCGATCGCCTTCACCTTGAAAAAATGGGCGCGTGTCGGGTCGCCGCCGGCGGCTAGGAACCTGGGGACGAGCGTCCTCTCGATCGAGTCCTCGCCCGAAACGAACGCGACCGGGATCGGCTCGCCCGCCAGGTCGCCCTCGAGCGTGCCGCGCGTGCCGCAGGCGCAGAGGCCGATGGCGTGCTGCGTCTTACCGCGGCCGGGCGCGCCGCCCAGGATCGTGATCTCGCCAAGTGGGACGCGACCCGATTCGAGCCAGCTCGTCTCCTCGATCGTGATGTCCGCGGCCGTGACGCTCACGATGCGGGCCGAAGGCTGCGGGCTCACCGCGGCGGTAAAGCGGCGCAGGATCTCCGCCGCGTCGCATCCGTTCGAGCACGCGAGCCTGGCGGGCTTACCGCGTGTCGACTCGGTGATCGTGAGGCGCGGCTTCTCGGTGCTGAGGATGCAGAGCGGGCACATGGCGTGCCAGAGGTTCGGGTTACGCTCGTCCGCGACGGGCGTCAGCCCAAGCTCGCGCGCGGCTAGGAGCGCGTCGTCTGCGGTGAGGCCCATCAGTTCCGGTGCCAGTTGATCGCGCGCACGCTGGCCTGCGGGACGGTCATCTCGCAGGTGTCGTAGAACCGCTCGCCGGCCAGGTCCCGGACGCGCCGTCGCCCCGTGAAGGTGACTCGGTGCTTGCCGAGCTCGACACGATCCGCCACGTACACGCGGCCGTCGCGAAAGGTGATCGTCGCGCGTTTGCATTCGTCGCTCACGGGGTCTCGCGCAGGTCGGGGAAGACGAAAAACGCATCCTCGATCCCGAGGGCCTGGGCGATCGAGCGTGCGACCGGGATGCTCGGCACATGGCCGTGATCGCACCGCTCAATGGTGGCTTTCGAGACGCCGGACGCCGCGGCGAGGCTTCCCTGCGTGTGTCCGCTCGCCAATCGCAGTTGCGCGAATAGCGAGAGCGTCCGGGGCTGAGCTGAGAATGTCGTCACCGTGGCGACAATCTCAGCAAGCCAACCCCTCCTGCCTACCGACAAAAAATCGAGAGGACGGCCAGCGCACACCGCGGAGCAGGCGATCGATTTCCTCCACCGGTGGAACAAGTACGGCCGGCGATGCGGGAAGAGTGCCGGGATCTCCCCCGTGAGGGGCACGGGTGTCTACCCGCGGGAGGTCGACCGGTTCGCCGTGGCGCTGTGCATCTGGCAGGAATACGAGGAAGCCGAATTGCGCCCCCCGTTCTTCGTCCGCCTTACGGCCGGCGAGCGACTCGGCCTCGCAAGGGTCTTCCTTGATGTCGAAGGGGCGCTAGCACCCAGTCTCGGCAGGCAGCCGACGAGGGCCGAGGTCGCTTGCGAGGTCTCGAGGCGTTACTGGTCACGAGACCCGATCAAGGCGAGCGCCCGCGATCAGGTACGCCGCCTCCTGCTCGCGGCCGAGTCGCGCGCCGCGCAGAATGTGACCACGAATGTGACCACGGCGAGCCCGGAGACGCGAACGGCCCCGTAAAGACGGGGCCGAAGGCGATGGGCGATACTGGGCTCGAACCAGTGACCTCCGCCTTGTCGAGGCGGCGCTCTCCCAGCTGAGCTAATCGCCCTGGGAGGCTGCAAGGGTATCAACGGCTGCCCGTTCCCCGCGAGCACAGCCGCCGAGGTCGAGACTCCCACTCGGGACCCGCTTCTAGCGGGCGACGACCGCGAAGAAGTCTCGGTGGTAAGGCTGCAGGAACTTGCCTGCGATGCCGAGCTGGCCGGGCACGACCTGCGACCATTCCGGCCCGGCCGAGCCGTGCTTGTAGAGGTAGGCCGCGACCCAGTCGGGATTGATGTCGAGCTGGACCGCTCGCTGCACGCCGGCGCTCAGCAGGCCATCGGCGAGCGCGAGCGGGGTCAGGTGCTCCCCGGCCGCCCACACGAGCTGGCCGTCGGCTCGGACCCCGAGCCCCGAGCGGGCGACGACGTCGACGCCGCCGACCGTTTCTCCCCAGCACGACTGGATGCAGCCTTCCGCGTTCGCCGCCGGCCTGCCGCCGTCCACGAGCAGGGAGAGGTTCTGCAGGACCGAGCGCACCGGCCGGCCGGACGTGGGCACCCCTCGATCCCAGGCGCCCACCGCCGTCGTGCCGTCTCGGTAGGTGACGATCGAGCCGCGCCCCGCCCGCAGGGGCTCCGCGGTGCGTCCTTCCGCCATCCATCCCACCGCGCCCGTCGTGAACTTGAAGCCTCCGTTGAAGGCGGCGACGACGTGGTGGATCTCGCTCGGTCCGATCTGCGCGCCGTATCGCCAGGTGCCGGCGGGCTCGCCTTCGCCGGCGTGGAGGTCGAGACGCACCATGCGCTGGTCGAAGCGCAGCAGCGTGACGCCCGCGCGCTGGGCCTCCCAGGCCGCCGGGCTGCCCTTCACCCGCGCCACCACCCGCCATGAGCTTCCGGGCGATGCGACGGGCGTGACCTCGAGCGGCGGAGGAGGAGGCGGCGGCGGCTTCGCCGCCGTCGTGGTGGTCCCGCCCGCCGCGGCGGAGTCTCTGAGCGCGGACCCGCGGTGGGCTGCAGCGACCGCTCCTTGCGATCCGCAGGCGGACGCGCCGACGGCCGCGAGGATTCCGGCGACGGCGGTCGCCGCGAAGTTCGCCTTCCTCCGACCGCGCATGGATCCAGATTGCCCGCCTCGCCTAATTCGCCCGTTCGCGGCTCGTGAGAACCCACTCACTCCGCGGCGCCGTCAACGGGCGGTCGCCCTCAGCAGGTGCTCGACGGTACCTGCGCGCCTGGGCCGATCGCCGGCGTGTCGAGGACTCCCCCTTCCCCGGTTCGGAGTATCGCCCCCAGATGCACGACGTACCACTCGCCCCGCCAGGAGATCATCGAGGCGATCCCGAACGAACGCGTCGCGCCTCTCTCGCGGTAGATCACCCGCGCGTCGGGCATCTCGTAGTAGCCGATGTCGTTCGAGCAGACGCCCGGCGGGATCCAGTGACCGTAGGCCGACCTCGCGCGCACGCCCACCAACCGGGCGTGTGCCGCGTCGGTTCCGAGCAGCCTGTGCGCGGCGGCCAGGTCGAGCGCGTAGTCGCGGACGAGCCGGCTCTGCCAGTCGGAGGCCGCGCCGTAGATCGCCTTCAACCTGACATACGCCGCCTTCGGGAAGAACGCGACCAGCGCCGGACGAGCACGCCCGCTCACCACCCCACGCCACAGCGAGCGCATGAGCGCACCGAACAGGGCGCCGTGCGTCGACGGGAGATCGTGCGTCTGCGGCCGCCGAGCTTCTCTCGCCACGGCGCGAGCGAGACGGGCGCTCGCAGAGTGCGCGTGCGATCTCCTTGTCGCCGCCACCCCGTTGGACGGCGCGGCGACGGGCACGCGGCGCGTCGCGGTCGAGGTATGCGCCACGCGGCCTCCGGAGCGGGCGAACAGAGTCAGCGCGAGGACGCCCAGCGCGACCGCCGCCACCGCGCCGCCCGCGGCGCGAGCCCGGGTCCGCCGCCTCCGCCGCTCGGTGCGCCGCCGGCGCAGGTCCCGCTCCGTGTGCGTCATCGGGAGGCACGCTACGCGCCGCCGCCGCGCAGGGCAAGACGCCCGGCCGTCGCCTTCACGCCCGACCACAGGACGTTGGTCGTCGTGCGGGAGGCTTTCAGTACGCCCGGATCGGCGGCCCTTTGTAGACGGCGCCTTCGGGGCTCGTCCAGCGCACGCGCCAGCTGCTCGCCTGGACCCCCGAGGTCAGCGTCCAGTAGCCCCTCGCATCGGTGTGGACGGTCGCAATCGTCGTGTAGCGGCTCGAGCCGCGGCGCTTCGCTTCGACGGTCACCGTCGTCGGCCCGGCAGCGGGTCGGACGAGTCCCCACAGCGCGTAGGAGCTCCCGTGCCTGCTCACGGCGAGCGGGACCGGGAAGGAGGAGAAGAGCGGCTTGGCGTTGCCGTTCGCGTACTCGAGCCCGGTCTGGAACGCCACGTGGCTGCGACCCTTCGGGGTGTCGTCGCGCAGCAGGTACTGCGAGAAGGACGCCACGCGGGGATTGCCGTAGGCGATGTGCTCGGCGATCGCCTGGTACTCGGCCTGCTTGGCGACGGGCACGCCGATCTGGTTGTTGGGGGTGCTGATCACGCCGAACTCGGTGATGAAGAGCGGCAGGTGCGAGCCGATCGCGCCCGCGCGCGCCGCGCGGTCGAGCGCGCCCGTCATACGGCCGAGCACGCCGATCGTCACGGTCTCGGGGTTCTTCGGGATGTAGAACGGGCCGCGGATGCTCGCGTACGGGTGAAGGCCCCAGCCCGTCGCGGTGAGCTTCGGGCAGCTCCTCGCTCGGCGGTAGCTCGGGCTCAGGCAGAGGACGCCGCGCATGAACGTGATCGGCGAGACGTTGTGCTTCGGCCCGCGAACGGGTCGCCGCGGGTGCGCTTCGCCTTCCGGCGCCGTTTCCCCGATCAGGACGGCCGGGTGGGCGATCCCCGCGGCCTGCAGGCCCGCGTAGCCCGCCGTGTAGAGGCTCCGATAGATCCCCGGCGAGGCGGGGGTCCCGTTCGTGTTGAACTGCGGTTCGAGGAATTCGTGATGGTTCGGCTCGTTCCAGATCGAGTAGAGCGAGACGACCGGGCCGTAGTGGCGGCCGACCGCCGTCATGAACGAGCGGAACTGGTTCGCGTTCGGCTTGTAGAGCAGCGACTTGCCGCGCGCGTTGCCCGTCGCCCATTTCGGCACCGGCGAGGTGACCGTCAGCAGGACCCTCCAGCCCCGTTCGTGGGCTTCCTCGATCACCGGGTCGTACTCGCTCCAGTCATACGCCGCGGGGTCGGTCGGGTCGAAGGAGGGCCGCCTCGCGCTGTTCGCTCCGGGCGCCACGTTGTGCCACGCCAGCTCGACCCGGATCGCCCGCACGCCGAGCTGCTGGAGCGTCGCGATCGTCGCCGGCCGCGTCGCCGGGTTCACGAACAGCCCGGGCGACTCGAAGAACGTCGTCTGAGAGCTCGACGCCGACGCTCCGGCCGCGAACGCGACGGTCGACACCGACAGGACGGCGATGGCACAGATCAGCTTGCTCAGGCGGGACATGCGGCTCCTTCACGTGGGTCGCGGCGGGGTGCCCCGCTGCGCCGCTCTCAGGGGAAGCGACGGCGCGACGACGGTTCCGAGCTAAGACACGGTGACCGCCCACAGGGTTGCGGTCGCGCCCGTGGAGATATCGAGCCCCACACGGCTAGCGGCACCGCCGGCCGCAAACCGGTGATCGCTCAGCCGTCGACGAGCAGCCCCTGCACGGGGCCGAGCAGCGCCATCGACCGGCGCGAGACTCCGGGAAGCTCGAGCAGGTGGTGTGTCGCCGGGTCCCCCCTGCGTCGGCGCTCCAGCTGCTCGCGCGCGATCGGCCTCCAATACTCATCGACGACCGCGGCCGCGTCGTCGGCGATCCGCTCGACGGGCATCTCCAGGTGCTCGGCCCATAGCCGCTTGCGGGTCGCCCGAACGAGGTCGGGGTCGCAGCAGACGACGTTCATCTCCGTGTCGTTGAACAGCGAGTGGTCGTTGAGGTTGGCCGACCCGAGCGTCATCCAGCGGTCGTCGACGATCCCGATCTTCGCGTGGACGTAGAGGGGACCGCTGAGGCCGCCGCTGCGCGAGGAGATCGTCGTCGCGAGGAAGCGCCCGTTCCCGTCGTCGGCGCTTGCGAGCACCCCGAGCTGGCCGCGGGTCGAGTCGGCGCCGTTGTTGGGCTTGGCGGGGAGTAGCACGACGACGCGGAAGTCCGAATGCGGGGGCTCGCGCAGCTTCGCGGCGAGCACGGCGGTGATCTGCGGAGACCAGAGGAACTGGCTCTCGAGGTAGATCAGCCGCTCCGCCGAGCGCAGCGCTCGCGTGTAGGCCTCGAGGATCCTGAAGTCGCCTCTCGGGGCGAAGTCGTAGACCTTCTCGGGGATGGTCCTGACGACCTGGATCGTTCGGCCGCCTGCCGGGGCCACCGGCCCGAGACGGTCGACCTCCTCCCCATCGGCTTCGCGCCAGCGGGCGGCGAAGTGATCCGCGACGTCCTCGACGGCCGGCCCCTGCAGACGCGTCGACGCGTCGTGCCAGCCCAGTCGCGAGCGCATCGGGTGGGTCGAGCAGTCGTAGCGATCTCCCCCCAGCGACGTGAGGTCGATGCCGCCGACGAACGCCAGCCGGTCATCGACGATCACGAGCTTCTCGTGGTGGCAGTGCATCGGTCGCTCGTGGGCGTCGAGCGCGCAGCGCACACGGCCACGAGCCGTGAGTCGCTCTCGCACCTCGCGCACTTCCCCGCGGTCCGGGGTGAAGACGTGCGCCGGCGCTCCCGCCCAGAGCAGCACCCTCACCTCGACGCGCTCGGCCAGTTCCGCCAGAAGGTCGCAGAGCCGGGTCGAACCGTCGTCGCGGGTCAGCCCGAAGTCGGGATCAAGATGCCAGCCGGCGATGCTGATCCTGCTCTTCGCTTCGCACAGAGCACCGTGGATCGCGGGTAGAGCCTGCGCGCCGTCGATCAGCACGTCGAGCTCACAGCCCTCCCGCGGCGCCGGCTCCCCCGCCGTCCACAGGGAGCCGTCGGCGGGCGGGTCGAGCTGGGCGAGCCTGCCGATCCGGCTCAGCCTGCGCCGGTGGTGGTTGGAGACGAGCGCCTCCATCCCCTGGCCGATCCGGCCGTCGATGCGGCCGGCGGTGCTCGAGACGAGGCTCATCCCAGTGAGCTCAGGAGAGCTGCTTGGCCGCGACCCTGGCGGGGCTGCCACGGCGGCCGTAGAGCAAGCGGCGTGGGACAGGCAGGGGACTCAGCCGCCTGAACGCCGTCCCGAACAGCAACCGGGGTTCGACCTTCGCGATCAGCGCCCGCAGCTCCTCGCGCTCGTCCGGCTCCAGCGTCCCGCGCCCGACGCCGAACCGGCGCGTCAGCGAGCCGAGCCGACGCAGCTCGCCCCTGTCGAGCCGCCCGAGATGGCGCCCGGTGAGCAACGCGACGTCGCCCGCCAGCAGCAGCCGGCCGACCGGGAGGCCCTTCCCCAGCTTCTTCGCGGCGCTCCTGAGGATCAGGGACATGAATCCACGTTACCCGCTGCTCGCACGTTCATCCTCGGTTGTCCCGGGCCGATACCCTTCAGGCCACCTGGCGACGTGGCGGAGTGGCTACGCAGCGGCCTGCAAAGCCGTCTACACCGGTTCGATTCCGGTCGTCGCCTCTTTCGAAACCCTCGCAATGCCGGGGGTATCGCACACTTGGGATTCCAGCTGGAGGGAAAAGGCCCCCGACCGAGTTAGGGTCCCTCTCGATGGCGCGTCCGAGACGACAGGCCTGGCTCAGGGACGAGTTGATCCTTGCCCTCGAGCTCTACATGCGGGAGGGCAAGGCGGCGCCCGCTGCATCACGACGAGAGGTCAGCGACCTGCTCCGGGCTATCCCTATCGAACCGGAGTTGACGGCGGACCCCAAGTTCCGCAGCGAGAAGGCAGTCGCCTACAAGCTGCACAACTTCGTCGCGATCGATCCCGCGGACCCGACAGAGGGATTCCCTCACGGAGGTTCCGGCGACGCCGAGGTCTGGGACGACTTCGCGGACGATCCGACCCGGCTTCGCGTAACCGCGCGGGCGATCGCCGTAGACATCCGTGCGGGCGACTCGAAGCCAGTCCCCGTAGACGACGAGGACGAGGACGCACCGGAGGGCCGACTACTCACCGTCCGCCACCGCCAACGTGAGCGGAACCGCAAACTGGTCCAAACGAAGAAGGAACGGGCACTACGAGACCACGGGACGCTTGCCTGCGAGGCTTGCGGCTTCGACTTCGCCGAGCATTATGGCGCGCGTGGTCAGGGCTTCATTGAGTGCCACCACACGGTCCCGGTCAGGGATCTGAGGCCGGGGGCGCGCACTCGGCTTTCCGACCTCGTGCTCCTGTGCTCCAACTGCCACCGGATGGTCCACCGAAGTTCGCCGTGGCTCACCATCGAGCAATTGGCGGCGTTGCTTGAGCGTGAACGGACACTGGTCTAGAGGCGGCGGCTGCGACGCCCGCAGATCGACGGGTCCGGTTCACTGCGCGACGATCTTGCACAGGTGGCAGCGAACAACGACGGGACTGAACGCTCGCGCGCCGACTCGCTCACTGCCGGTCGGGAAGCCGTGCGGATGTGTAGTTGCTTGGGTCAGGCGTCACGAGTCGCTAGGTCTAGCTAGGCCTACGCGGGCGCGATACCGCGGGGCACGACGGGTGTACGATCAACCTCTCGATGTCGGGGGGATCGCTGTCAGGGGGCAGTAGACGCAGGTGGGCCGCCGCGCCGGCCGCGCTCCTTCTCGCTCTCTGCGCGGCGCTCGTTCTCGCGCCTGCCGCGGGCGCCGATGCGACGCTCGGCAGCACGCTCGAAGACAGCTACGAAGCCACGTTCGGGGGAACCGGCATCACGGCCTACCAGGAAGCCGCCCCGTCCGAGTCGCTGGTCGCGCCGGGCCCCGGCACGATCACCTCGTGGAGCGTCCGCTCGGGTGACAGCGGCGCCGAATACGAGCTGCGGGTCCTCCGCCCGGCCGCGGGAGGCGAACTCACGGCCGTGAGCACGAGCGCCCCCCAATCGGTTCCCAACAGCAACAACGCCAAGCGCGGCCCGTTCGCGGTCGCCCTCCCGGTGAAGGCGGGCGACCTGATCGGGCTGTACGTGATCAAGGGCCTGGGGGCTCCGATCGACAACTCCGTCAGCGCCGCATCCGATGAACTGAACTACGTCGGCGACCCGTTTCCCAACGGCGCCACCAAGAAACCAGAACTCGAACCGCTGCACGGCGGCAGCCAGGAGCTGCTGCTCTCGGCGACCTTCAAAAGCGGCGGACCCGTCAACACCTCGCCACCCGTGATCACGGGCGAAGCCGGCGTCGGCTTGCTGCTCACGGCCAGCGAAGGGAGCTGGGAAGGCGCGAGCACCTTCGCCTTCCAGTGGCTGCGCTGCCTCGGGGCGTGCGAAGCGATCCCCGGGGCTACCGGCTCCACGTACACCCCCGTCGGCGCCGACGAAGGCAAACAGCTCGCCGTCGCCGTCACCGCCACCGGACCAGGCGGGAAAACCACGGCGCAGTCCGCGCTGACCAGCGGCGTGAAGCCCGGTCCCCCGCCCGCGCCCACCAACACCGTCCTGCCGCAGGTGACGGGGGAAGCCCGCGAGACCGAGACGCTGACCGGAACGGTCGGGGGCTGGACCGCCGGGCCGACGTCGTTCGCAGAGCAATGGATGCGCTGCGCCACCCCCTCCGGCACGAGCTGCGCGCCGATCCCGGGAGCGACGTCGCTCACGTACGTCCCGGTCCACGCGGACGTCGGCTCCACCCTGCGACTGAGCGTGACCGCCACAAACGGGGTCGGCCCGACCTCGGCCGAATCGGCCCCCACCGCGATCGTTCAGCCGCTCGTGCTCAAGGCGATCCTGACGGCGAGCCCGGCGGGCACATTCTGCACCGGGATCCCCGTCGAGTTCGACGGAAGCGCCTCCAAGACGCCGAACCCGCCGATCGTCAGCTACCGGTTCAGCTACGTCGAGTTCCCGGTCGGCGCCGGGCTACTCATCCTCGGCGGCGGGGACGCCCTGGAAAAATACATCGCGTCACTGCCGGTTCACGTGCTCGCTTCGGGCCACTCCCCGGGAACCACGGCGACGTTCACGTGGAATCGCGTCGCGACCGAAGACGACACGGGCCCGCCCTACATCGGGCAGCCCTGGCGCGATCCGATCGAGGTGACCCTGACGGTGACAGACCTCTCAGGCGCCACAGCGAAAACAGTCCTCGCGCTCCTGCCCGGACAGTACTCCGCAGGCGAACCCAGGACCAAATGCCCGAAGCTCACCGGCATCAGGGTGCTGCCCTCGCTGCTCGCCGGCCATCTCCGCATCGCCCTCTCGGGCGCGTCGATGAGCACCACGATGAGCTGCAGGAGCGCGGTTCCCTGCGCCGGCTCCCTGTCCGTCGTTGCCGCACGGGGACCGCTCGCGCTGCGGGCAAAGGCGAAGCCCGGCAAGAGCAGGCAGCTCCTGCTGGCCCGCCCGACGTTCTTCACCATCGCGCGAAAGCACAGCGGGACGGTGCGGGCGCCGCTCACGCGGGCGGGGCGAAGACTGCTCACCCGCGGACGCTCGGTACAGGCGATCGTGCAGCTCACGAGCATCACGCCCTCAGGCGCCAAGACCACGCGCTCGATCCACGTGACTTTGACCCGCAGGTAAGGCACGCGTCGGGGACGGCCCGCGGAGCACGGTGGCTCCGTGAGATCCGTTTGTCGCCTTCGAGGACCGTCAGCCCGGCTGCTGCTGCTCGTTGAGCAGAGCGAGCAGGCTCCCGAGGTCTTCGGCGCAGGCTGGGCAGCCTTCGAGGTGGGCTCGCATACCTGGTACCTGCCGGTCGGCGTCCGCGCCGGCGAGCGACAGCTCCGCGTAGCGGTCCAGCTCGGCGAAGCACTGCTCGCACGTCAGCTCCCTGCCGGCCGGTCCGAGCACGCGCGAGATCAGGCGCTCGGCCTCGCCACGCTTGGTCATGATTCCTCCCATCCGTTGAGATCGAGCTCGAATCCCCGCTCGGCCAGAGCGGCGCGGAGCTTTCGGCGCGCGTCGTGCAGAGTCTTGTAGAGGGCTCCCCGGGTCGACCCCAAGCGCTCGGACAGGACGTCGATCGGAACGTCGTTCAGCGTCACCGCGATCAGCACGACGCGTTGTCGCTCACTTAGGCAGCCGTTGATCTCATCGCGCAGCGCGGCGAGCAGATCGGTCGTCTCGGCCGGCGCGTGGGCGCTCGCCCGAGCATCGATCAGCAGCGGGCCCGTCGTGTCCTCGAGCGGCACCTCGCGTCCGTGCCAGGCCCGGCGACGGGCTTTGACGCCCGCCTCGAGCAGCGCGAACTTGTAGGCCCAGGTCGTAAAGCGGCTTTCGCCACGGAACTCCCCGAGCTTGCCGAGCACCGCGAGCAGGGCGTCGTTGGCGCTCTGCTGAGCGAGATCCTCACGCTCGGCGCCGATCTCCGGGCGTCGAGCCAACTCGAACCGGGCCGCCCGGAGCAGCAGCGTCCGAAGCTCCGCCACCGCGCGTTCGCGCTCGCTCCCGGTCGAGCTCAGCCGATCGAGCCAACGCCGCGACTCGGCTACCGCGGCGTGGCTGAGCACGGCACGGCACGGTCGGGGAGTCTCGGTCGGGGTCTCCATCGTCGCGAGCGGCATCACATTCTTAGCGACAGCCGGCGGCGACCTCTTACGCACGGCTCGTCCGAGCGCGTAAGAACCGCGCCGGCGGCGACGCATACATCGGTGAACACGCACATCCGACAACAGGAGGCCCGATGTCCACCACCACGCTCGATTCGCCGCTTCAGAGACCGCTCACACCAGCATTGAGCGAGCGTCTCCGCGATCCCGCCTTCCAGGCGTTCATGCTGCTGCGGATCGGTTTCACCGTCGCGCCGATCCTCTTCGGCATCGACAAGTTCTTCAACGTGCTCGTCGACTGGGAGACCTACCTCGCCCCCTGGATCAACGAAATCGTCCCGGGGAGCGCCACGACCGCGATGCACGTCGTCGGCCTGGTCGAGATCGTGGCCGGCGTGTTCGTCGCCGTGAAGCCGCGCTACGGCGCCTACGTGGTCGCCGCATGGCTCGCGGGCATCATCGTCGACCTGCTCACGTACTCGGGCTACTACGACATCGCGCTGCGCGACTTCGGGCTGATGCTCGCCGCGCTGACGCTCGGACGGCTGGCGAGCAAGTTCGACGCGCCGGGCTGGACCGTCTCGCTGTGAGCGGCCGCGCGTAGAGTGCTCGCGTGGGGTTCCTCGAGAACATCGGCATCGAGCGACCGATCCTCCAGGCGGGGATGGGCGGAGGTCTCAGCCGCCACGAGCTCGCCGCCGCGGTCTCCGAGGCCGGGGGCCTGGGGACGATCGCGGTCAACGGAGCCCGCGCGATCGGCTCGGAGCTGGCGGCGGCCCGGGCCCTCACCGGCAAGCCGCTCGCGGTGAACCTGCTGCTGCCGTTCGCGCGGCGTGACTGGTTCGCCGCGGCGGCCGACGCCGACGTCCTCGTCACGTTCTGGGGCCCGCCGAGGCGCCTCACTCCAGGGATCTGGATCCACCAGTGCGGTTCGGTCGGAGAGGCGCAGGCGGCCGCGTCGGCCGGGGCCGACGCGGCCATCCTGCAGGGCGTCCAGGCGGGCGGGCACGTACGCGGGACGACTCCGGCGCTCGAGCTGCTCGAGCAGGCCCGCGCCGCGCTCCCGCCGCGCTTTCCGCTGCTGCTCGCCGGCGGGATCGCAGAGCAGGCGGACGTGAAGGACGCGCTCGAAGCGGGCGCCGTGGCGGTTGTGGCGGGGACGCGGTTTCTGCTCTCCGAGGAGAGCCGCGCCCACCCCGAGTACAAGCGGCGGCTG
>DATNBM010000063.1:0-23685 GCA_035571915.1 Solirubrobacteraceae bacterium
CACGCGCCGCCGAGGCGTTCGACAACGCGCGCTCGGTGATCCACATCGAGCAGGACCTGGGGCTGTTCTTCGAGCCGGCCGTGCACGCCTGGGCCTCGGCCCATGCCGTGGTGATCGACGCGTCGAGCTGGATGTACGTCAACTCGCACTTCGTCATCACGACGGTCACGCTGGCCTGGATCTACCTGTGCCGCAACGAGCGCTTCTACTTCGTGCGCAACATGTTCATGGTCGCGATGGCGATCGCCCTGATCGGCTACGTCGCCGTGCCGACCGCGCCGCCGCGCTTCATGCCCGAGTGGGGCTTCGTCGACAGCGTGTCGGACTTCACGCACGTCTCGATCAACGCCCACAGCTCGTCGATCAGCGCGCTCACCAACCTCTACGCCGCCGTGCCCTCGATGCACGTCGCGTTCGCGTTGATGATCGGCTGGACGCTCGCCCGGCTCGTGCGCTCGCCGCTGGCTCGCGTCGCCTGGATGGCCTACCCGTTCATGATGGCCTTCGTGATCATCGTCACCGCCAACCACTTCATCCTCGACGCGCTGCTCGGCGCTCTGACCGCGGGCGCCTCGGCGTACGGCGCGAGCCGGCTCGCGCGGGTGCGTCCGTCGGTGTGGCGCTTCTCGAGCGTGACCGCGCCGCGGCTCACGGCCAGCGGGTAGCGGCGGGCGTCCCCACGATGCCGCCGAGGCAACACGCCCCGTCGCGCCGGGCAAGGCGCGCAGCGCGCGCCGGCCGCGGAGGCGCGCGCGCGCCGATCGGCCAGGGCCAGCGGCGCGAGCTCGTCCGCAACCGCCTGATCGAGTCGCGCCTGACCCCCAACGCGATCTCGCTGACGGGGCTGGTGCTGAACGTGCTCGCCGCGGTGCTGGTGTGGGAGCGTCTGTTCTTCCTCGGCGGCGTCGCCTTCATCGTCGGCTCGATCATGGACACGCTCGACGGGCGCTACTCGCGGATGTCGGGGAAGGGCTCGCCGTTCGGGGCGTTCCTCGACTCGACGCTCGACCGCATCGAGGAGGGGATCGTCCTGACGGCCGTCGCGGGCTACTTCGCGGCGCGACACAACGAGGCCGCCGCGGCGGGCGTCGTCGTCGCCGTGCTCGCCTCGCTGATGGTCAGCTACACACGCGCGCGCGCAGAGGCGCTCGGCGTCGAATGCAAGGTCGGCCTCGCGACGCGGCCGGTCCGCGTCGTGATCCTCTCGATCGGGCTGATCTTCGCGAAGGGGGCCTCGCTTGGCGACTTCGAACTGCTCGAGCCGGTCGTCTACGTGCTCGCGGCGCTCAGCGTCGTGACGGTCGCGCAGCGCATCTGGCACGTGCGCCGGCAGCTCGCCGTGTGACCTTCTCCGCGCGGGGGAGTAGTTTGTCTTCGAGACGGCGCGGTCCCTCGCCCGCCGTCGCCCTTCCAGAGCAGGGAAGGCCCGCCGCGCGGGCTCCCTCGAACGGGCCATCGCGCCCCGGCAAAAGGACATCGCACTCGTGATCAAGGAGCACAGCAACGGCAGCGCCACCGGCGCCGCCTCCACAAACGGCGCCGCCCGGTACCAGTCCGAGAAGGTCCGCGTCGCGATCGTCGGCGTCGGCAACTGCGCCTCGGCGTTCGTCCAGGGCGTCGAGTACTACAAGAACGCCGACCCGACCCAGCGCGTCCCGGGCCTGATGCACGTCGACCTCGGCGGCTACCACGTCTCCGACATCGAGTTCACGGCCGCCTTCGACATCGACGCGACCAAGGTCGGCAAGGACCTCGGCACCGCGATCTGGGCCGGCCAGAACAACACGATCAAGTTCGCCAAGGTCCCGAAGAAGCTCGGCGTGCCGGTCTACCGCGGCATGACCCACGACGGCCTCGGCAAGTACCTCAAGGAGAAGATCAAGAAGGCGCCCGGCGAGACCGCCGACATCGTCAAGATCCTCAAGGACACCCACACCGACGTGGTGGTCTCCTACCTGCCGGTGGGCTCCGAGCAGGCGACCAAGTGGTACGTCGAGCAGGTGCTCGAGGCGGGCTGCGGGTTCGTCAACTGCATCCCCGTCTTCATCGCCCGCGAGGACTACTGGGACAAGCGCTTCAAAAAGGCCCGCCTGCCGATCGTCGGCGACGACATCAAGTCCCAGGTCGGCGCGACGATCGTGCACCGCAGCCTCGCGCGCCTGTTCGCCGAGCGCGGCGTCGAGGTCGAGCGGACCTCGCAGCTGAACGTCGGCGGCAACATGGACTTCTACAACATGCTCGAGCGCGAGCGCCTGGAGTCGAAGAAGATCTCCAAGACCAACGCCGTCACCTCGATCATGGACCACGAGCTGCCGGCCAGCGACGTCCACGTCGGCCCGTCGGACTACGTGCCGTGGCTGACCGACCGCAAGTGGGCGCACATCCGCGTCGAGGGCCAGGCCTTCGGCGACGTTCCGCTCAACGTCGAGCTGAAGCTCGAGGTGTGGGACTCGCCGAACTCGGCGGGCATCGTGATCGACGCGGTCCGCTGCTGCAAGCTCGCGCTCAACCACGGCCTCGGCGGCCAGCTCGACGGCCCCTCCTCCTACCTGATGAAGTCGCCGCACAACCAGCGGCCCGACGACCAGGCGCGGCGGGACACCGAGCAGTTCATCGCGAAGTACGCGCGCAAGCCGGGCACGAAGCCCAAGGGCCGCAAAGCTCCGGCTCGCGCGAAAGCCGCCGCCGGACGCCGCTAGCCCTGCTGCCCGCCGCGCCCCGGCCGAGGCTCGGGGCGCGGCGAGGCTCAGCCGAGGAGCCGAGCGGGGACAGCGGTTAGCGCACGAATTCGCGCACCTGCTGGTAGACCGTTTCGTTGGTCGTCAGCGCGACGTGCGTCATGCATTCGGTCTGCGTGTTGGTCGCGCCCGTGAGGATCACGCTTTCGTGCGGGTTGATGATTTCGTCGCACGGCGACCACCATGTCGCGTAGCGCACCGAGCCCGGCGTTTCGTCGCCCGCGTTGAGAGCGTTGAGGAACGTCGAGTTCGGGCGCATCTCCACGCAGGAGGTCTGCGTGCAGAAGTTGGCCGTAGTCGTACCGTGGTTCGGACCGCCGAGGGAGACCCACGATTCGATCGTGCTTTCCCCGCCCAGGTTCTTGATGTAGTAACGGGTCGAGAGCGCCCCCATCGAGTGCGTGATCAGGTCGACCTTCGTCGCGCCCGTTTTGGTTTTTATTTCGCTGACTTTGGTCGCTACTTCTTTGGCCGTGGTCGCGTTGGACTGCGACGTGTTGTAGGTCCAGTTCGTCAGTTCGGCTTTGCCCCACCCGTCTTTTTCGAAGCGGCCGATCATCGTCGTCCAGAGCGAACTGCTCTCGCTCCAGCCGTGCACGAACAGGATCGGTGTGTGCGCCTGCGCGGCCGCCGGCACCAGCAGCGCGATCGCAGCCGCGAGCGCCCCCACGAGCTTCCTGGTCATTACCTCTCCCTTTCCTCGGTGGCGCCGACCACCGCCGCGTAACGCCGGCCGGCAAATCTGTAGCACTGCGTAACCTCTCTGCGGGCGCAAGCGTAACGGCGGCCTGCCCGCCCCGTGCACGGCGTTTCCTTCGCGGTGCCGGCGTGCCCTCGGCGTGCCGGCTCCCCTATCGTCGCCTCTGCGCTCATGACCGGCAAGCAACCGCCTGTGCCGCAGCCGGCTCCCGATCAGCCCCGCCTGTACCGCGGCGTGAGCGCGGCCGACCGCAGCGCGGGACGCCGGGCGCGGCTGATGGAGGCGGGCCTGCAGCTGTTCGGCACGGAGGGCTACGCGGGCACGTCGATCCGCGCCGTCAGCGCCACCGCCGGTCTCAACACGCGCTACTTCTACGAGTCGTTCAGCAGCCGCGAGGACCTGCTCTACCACGTCTACGAGCAGATCATCCGCGAAGTCACAGAGTCGGTCGTGGAGGCGACGGCGGGTGCGAGCGACACCGAGCAGCAGGCCCACGAAGGCCTGCGGGTCGCGTGGTCGATCCTGACCGGCGATCCCCGCAAGGCGCGCGTGGTCGCCCTCGAGGTCGTCGCCGTGAGCGAGCGCCTGGAGCGCCTGCGTCGCGACAACAGGCACGCTTTCGCCGAGCTGCTCCTCGAGAACACGCGACTGATCCACGGCTACGCGATCGAGCCCCGCCTGGACCCCGTGCTTACGGCCCGCTCGTTGATCGGCGCGGTGGTCGAGACGCTCGTCGACTGGATCAACGACGACCTCGACGCGACGGTCGAGGAGATCGTCGACTTCTTCACGAAGCTGTTCGCGGCGGTCGCTCGAACAGCGATCGCCCCCGCAGACTAGGCGCCCCGGCGTTCGGCCCGGTGCGGGGCAATATGCTGCTCCGGTGGCCCGAGCGCGCTTCTCCATCGCCCACGTGACGCCCTATCCGTGGGAGGCGGAGGACAACGAGGTCAACGCGCACGTGCGCCGCGTCGCCGGCGAGCTCTCCCGCCGGGGGCACCGCGTGCTGGTGCTGGCGCCGTCGCGCTCGCAGGAGCGCGTGCGCGACTCGCGCCGAGCGCTGCGCGCCGCGCGGGGCGTCGCCGGGGCGCGCTCGCTGCTGGCCGGAACCGACGGCGGCGACCCGCGCGTGGTGGCTGTCGGCGAGGTGCTCGACGTGGTGCCCGGCGCGCGACGGCGCCCGGCGGCGCTGCCGATCGACGTGGCCCGCACGGTCGAGGAACTGCTGGCGACCGTCGATCTGGACTTCGTGCACGTGCACGAGCCGTTCGCGCCGAGCACCTCGACCGCCGCCCTGCGCCATTCGCGTGCGCTCAACGTCGGCTCGTTCCACTCCTCCGAGGAGCGCCTGCTCTCGACGCTGCTGGCAAGACGTTTCGTGGAGAGCTTCTTCGGCCGTCTGGACGCCCGCATCGCCAGCACCCGTCCGACGGCGGAGCTGATGGCCCGGTACTTCCCGGGCGAGTACCGGCTGCTCGACGAGGAGGCGTTCGTCGGCGAGCTGGAGGGCCTCTACGAGCAGCTCGCCGCGCGCCGCCACGATCCCGACGGGTCGGAGGATCTGCGGCGTGCGCTCGCGGGCCGGCCGCTGATCGACGTCGACCTGCACATGCACACCGATCACTCCCACGACTGCGCGACGCCCGTCGAGGTCCTGCTCGCGACGGCGCGCGAACAGGGTCTCGGCGCGATCGCCGTGACCGACCACAACGAGATCTCCGGCGCGCTCGACGCGCGCGCCAAGGCGGGCGCCTACGGGGTCAAGGTGATCGTCGGGGAGGAGATCAAGACCGCCTCCCAGGGCGAGGTGATCGGCCTGTTTCTGGAGGAGAAGATCCCGCGCGGGCTGACGCTGAGCGAGACGATCGCGGAGATCCGCGCGCAGGGCGGCGTCGTCTACGTGCCGCACCCGTTCGACCGGATGCACTCGGTCCCCGACTACGAGCATCTGCTCGACCACCTCGACGAGGTCGACGCGATCGAGGTCTTCAACCCGCGGGTGGCGATCAACGCCTTCAACGACGAGGCGGCCCGCTTCGCGGCCAAGTACCGGATCACCGCCGGCGCCGGCTCGGACTCCCACGTCGCGCAGGGCCTCGGCTCGGTGCGGATCAGCATGCGGGACTTCGAGGGACCCCGCGAGTTCCTGCAGTCGCTGCGCGACGCCGACATCAACACGCGCCCCTCCTCGCTGCTCTACGTGCAGGCGCTGAAGTTCCTGCAGACACGGGCCACGCCCCGCTCGGCCCGCCAGGCGAGCAAGGCCCGCCGGCTGAAGCGCGCGCGGGGCGCGGGGAGCAGGAGATAGGCGCCGCGCGAGCGCGGGGGCGCGGGTCCGGGACGCAACTACTGATGCACCGTCAAGGACAAGACGAGGCACCGTCAAATCCCTCGGGACCGATGCCGGTCACCGACGATGAGATCCGCGAGAAGTACCTGGAGCGTGCGATCCGCGAGCTGAACTCGCTGACCCGCGAGCTGCAGTCCTGCCCGCACTGCCCTCGCGGCAACCTGATGCCGGTGCTCGGCTCCGGGCACCCCCAGGCCGACATCATGCTGCTCAAGTACGCCCCCGTCCCTTCCGAGGTCGAGGAGGGCGTCGCCTTCTACGGCCGAGCCGGCGGGGCGATCATGAAGTCGCTGAAGCGCCTGCAGATCGACCCGCTGGCCGTCTACGGGACGCTGTGCGTGAAGTGCCCGCTCAGCGACTCCTCGCTGGCAGACTTCGCGTGCATCTCCCGGGTCGTCGAGGAGATCGCGATCGTCCAGCCGAAAATCGTCGTCGTGATGGGCCCCGACGCGCTCACGGCGCTCGGCGAGATGGACATCCCGCTGGCTAGGCCGCTGAGCGAGACGATCGGCCAGGTCCAGCAGCTCACGCCGACGATCGACGTGCTGTACGTGCCCGACATCGACGACTCGCTCGACGAACAGGCCGCCAAGGCCGACTTCTGGGCCGCCTTCCGCGTGCTCGGCGAGTGGTACGACGCGCAGCCGCCGTACTGACGGTGTCCCGGCGAGAGCTGCTCCTGCCCCCGCGCGGCTGAGGAGCCTCAGACGGTGAGCACGACCTTGCCGAGCTTGCCGCCGCTCGCGAAGCGCTCGTAGGCCGCGGCCGCCTGCTCGAGCGGGAACTCGTCGGCGACCGGCACCTTCAGCGCGCCCCGCTCGAACAGCGGCAGCACCTCGCGCTCGATCGCCCGCGCGGTCAGGGCTTTCTCCTCCAGCGGCCGCGCTCGCAGCGTCGAGCCGTGGATCCGGGCGCGCTTGCCCATCAGCGCGAGCAGGTTCAGCTCGCTCTTGGCCCCCGCGGAGACGCCGATCACGGCGATCCGCCCGTTGGTCGCGAGGGCCTGCATGTTCGGAGCCATGTTCGGCGCGCCGACGAGCTCGAGGATCACGTCGAACGGGCCACGCTGCTCGAAGTCCTCGCACGGCACCGCCAGCGCTCCCAGCGCGGCGACCTCCTCGCGGAGCTCCTCGTTGCGGACGGTCGCCGTCACGCTCGCGCCGGTCGCGCGGGCGAGCTGGATCGCCGCCGTCCCGACGCCCCCGGCGCCGCCGTGGACGAGCAGCCGCTCGCCCGGGCGCAGGCCGGCCTGCGCGAAGACCGCGTCGTGGGCCGTCGTGAAGACCTCCGGCAGGCCCCCGGCGGCGGCCCACTCGACTCCCTCCGGCACCGGCATCGCGACGCGCTCGTGGATCTTCACGAGCTCCGCCTGGGCGCCCCCGCCGACGATCCCCATCACGCGCTGTCCCGTCGCGAAGCGGCTCGTGTCCGCCCCGAGCGCGACGACCTCCCCGGCGAACTCCATGCCCGGGATGTCCTGCGGCGAGCCCGGCGGGGCCGGGTAGAGCCCGCGGCGCTGCATCATGTCGCCGCCGTTCAAGCCCGCCGCCTTGACCGCGACGAGGATCTCGCCCGCCCCCGGAACCGGGTCCGGGTGCTCCTCGATCACGATCTCCTGGTCGCGGATGGTGGCGGCGCGCACGGGGCGAAGCCTAGCCGCGCTCGAACAGCGCGACGCACTCGATGTGGTGCGTCTGGGGAAACATGTCGACGGGGCGCACCCGCTTCAGCGTCCAGCCCGCCTCGACCAGTTCGGCCGCGTTCGGCGCGAGCGTCGTCGGGTTGCACGAGACGTAGACGATCCGCTTCGGCGAAGCGTCGATGATGCGGTGCACGACCTTCTTCGAGAGCCCCGCCCGGGGCGGGTCGACGACGATCACGTCGGGGCGCCCGGCCCGCTGGAGCAGCTCGGGCAGCGCCAGGCGCGTGTCGCCGGCGAAGAAGTGGGCCTTCACGATCTCGTTGCGCTTGGCGCCCGCGATCGCGTCCGCGACCGCCTGCTCGACCAGCTCGATCCCCCACAGCTCGCCGGCCCGCGGCGCGAGCGTCAGCGCGATCGAGCCGATCCCGCAGTAGAGGTCGTAGACGCGCTCCCAGCCCTCCAGGGCGGCGTAGTCGGTCGCGATCCCGTAGAGAACCTCGGCCATCTCGGTGTTGGTCTGGAAGAACGCTTCCGAGGAGATCCGCAGGTCGAGCTCGCCGAGCCGCTCGGGCAGCTCGGCCTCGCCCCAGACGAGCTCCGTCTCACCGCCCTGGGTCGTCTCCGCCGGGCGGTCCGAGCGGGTCCAGAGCACCCCGTCGAGGCTCTCGCCGAGGCCCTGCGCGAGCGCCGCGGCGAGCGCCGACATGTCGAGCTCCCCGTCGGTCGTGACGATTCGGACCTGCAAGCGGCCGGTGCGGCGGCCCTCGCGGACGACGAGGTTGCGCAACCGCGCCCGTCCGTCCGCAGCCGGCCCGATCCGGTGCTCGCGCCCGCGATGGCGCTCGCCCCGCTCCCACGCCGTCAGCCCCTGCCCGGCGCACCAGTCGGCGGCGAGCACCCGCGCGCGGTTGCCGAGCTCCGAGGCGAGCAGGCAGTCGTCCATCGCGACCACCGCGTTGCCGCCCGCGGGAGCGTGGAAGCCGCACACGAGACCACCGTCGGGCGAGTTCCCGAACGAGTACTCGAGCTTGTTGCGGTAGCGCCACTGTTCGAGCGCCGGAACGATCTCCTCGAGCTCGAAGCCCTCCAGGCGCCCGATCCGCTCGAGCGCCTCGCGTACCTGGCCGTGCTTGATCTCGAGCTGGCGCTCGTAGGGGATCACCTGCCACGCGACGCCGGGGTGGTCGGCGACCGGCGCGATCCGCTCGGGGCTCGGCTCGAGCACCTCGATCGTCCGCGCGTGCGCGTAGCTGCGCTTGCGCTTGTGCACGACCGCGCGCACCCGGTCGCCCGGGATCGCGCCGGCGACGAACACCACGTAGCCCTCATCGCCCAGCCGCGCGACGCCCTCGCCGCCGAAGGCCAGCGAGTCGATCGTCAGCTCCAGCTCGTCGCCGCGCTGGGGTCGCACCGTCGAGCCCACCCCCCCGGCCGCCTCCACGGCCGTCACGCCGTGCCGACCAGCAGCTCGAGCAGCGCCTTCTGCGCGTGGCGCCGGTTCTCCGCCTGGTCCCAGATCCGCTGGCGCTGCCCGTAGAGGACCTCGGGGGTGATCTCCTCGCCCGGGTGGGCGGGCAGGTCGTGCATCGCGAACGCGCCCGGCGCGGCCGCGTCGAGCAGCGCGTCGTCGACCCGGTAGGCCGCCAGGTCGCGGCGACGCTGCTCGGCCGTCCCCTCGTCGCCCATGCTCACCCACACGTCGGTGTAAACGGCGTCGGCTCCGACGACGGCCTCCAGCGGGTCGGTGTGGAGGCTGATCGAGCCGCTCGCGCCCGCGGGCGGCGCGAGGTCGCTCTCCAGAGCGTAGCCGGGCGGCGAGGCGATCGCCACGTGGACGCCGGCGAGCGAGCCGAGGATCGCCAGCGAGCGAGCGACGTTGTTGCCGTCGCCGACGTACGCGAGCTTCGCGCCCTCCACCTCGCCGCGCGCCTGGCGGAGCGTCAGCAGGTCGGCGAGCGCCTGGCAAGGGTGGTGGCCCGCGGTGAGCATGTTCACGATCGGCACCGTGCTGTAGCGGACCAGCTCCTGAAGCGTCTCGTCGGGACCGGTTCGGATCCCGACCGCCGCGACGTGACGCGATAGCACGAGCGCCGTGTCCCGCAGCGCCTCGCCGCGCGAGATCTGCATCTCGTCCGGGCGCAGGATCAGCGGGTGACCCCCGAGCTCGTGGACGCCGACCTCGAAGGAGACGCGGGTGCGAGTCGAGGGCTTCTGGAAGATCAGCGCGACGCTTCGGCCCTCGAGCACCCGGCTCGCGAGCGGCTGCTCGGCGAGCTCCTGGGCGCGCGCGAGCAGCGCCTGCAGCTCATCGGCGGAGAGCTCCGCCCCCGTCAGGAAATGGCGCACGGACATAGATCGGTGAGTCTAGGCCCTCCGCGTGCCCCGCCCGGCATGTGAGAACCTTGTCGCGATGACACTGACCGGATTGCGGATCGGCCCGAGCCTCGCGGGCGCGCTGCTCGCGTCCTGCCTGCTGACCGCCTGCGGATCCTCCGGCGGCAACGCCGGCGCGACCTCGAGCGCGACCGCCAAGCGCGGCGCCGCCTCGACCGAAACGGGCGGCACCGCGGTCGGGGGCAGCAGTCTGAAAGTGATCGGCAAGCCGAACTTCGCCAAGCCGTCGCCGTCGGACCCGGTCCACAGCGGGACGGTGCAGGTCGATTACCGCAACATCACGATCAACCCCGACACGCTGCGCGTGAAGACCGGGACGACCGTTCGCTGGAGCAACCTGGACCCGATCTCCCACAACGTCACGAGCGTCTCGGGCCCGCAGCAGTTCAAGTCGTCGAACTTCGGCGAAGGCGGGAGCTTCTCGGTCAAGCTCACCCGCCCGGGGACGATCCACTACGAGTGCACGAACCATCCCGCGACGATGAACGGGACGATAGAAGTCCTCAACTGAACTCGGCGATGCCCTCGTCGCTCGTGGAGGCCGTCGCGTAGCGCCGCCGCGGGATCCGCCCGGCCCCGCGCGCGAGCCGCCCGGCCTCCACGGCGCGGCGCATCGCCAGCGCCATCGCGGCCGGGTCCTGCGCGCGCGAGATCGCCGAGGCCGCCATCACGGCGTCGCAGCCGAGCTCCATCGCCAGCGTCGCGTCCGAGGCCGTCCCGATCCCCGCGTCGAGCACCACCGGGACCGCGACGGTCTCGCGGATCAGCGAGATGTTGTACGGGTTGCGGATCCCCATGCCGCTGCCGATCGGCGAGCCGAGCGGCATCACCGCCGCGCAGCCGACGTCGACGAGGCGCCGCGCGAGGACCGGGTCGTCGGTCGTGTAGGGGAGCACTACGAAGCCCTCGCCGACGAGCTCCTCGGCTGCCCTCAGCAGCTCCGGCGCGTCCGGCAGCAGCGTGTCCTCGTCGCCGATCACCTCGAGCTTGATCCAGTCCGTCGCGAACGCCTCGCGCGAGAGCTTCGCGGTCAGCACCGCGTCGCGCGCCGTGTGGCAGCCCGCGGTGTTCGGGAGCAGCTGAACCCCCGCCCTGTCGAGCACCTCGATCAGCGAGCTCGGGCCCGAGGCCTCGACCCGGCGCAGCGCGACGGTCACGAGCTCCGAGCCGCTGAGCGCGATCGCCTCCGCGAGCAGCTCGAGCGAGGGAAAGCCGCCCGTCCCGAGCAGCAGCCGCGAGCGCAGCTCCCGGCCCGCGATCACGAGCGGGTCCTCGACTGCGGCTCCGGTTGCGGGGGGCGCCTCGGACATGCTCAGATCATCCTCCCTGCATCGCCGTCAGGACCTCGACCCGGGCGCCGTCGGCGAGCGTCCGCGAGCCCCATTCGGCGCGGGGCACGACCTCGCCGTCGACCGCCACCGCGACGCCGCGCGCCTGAACCTCCAGGCCGAGCTCGGCGAGCGCGGCGGCCGGGGTGCAGGGCTCGGAGAGCTCGCAGGAGCGGCCGTTCAGGACGATCGTCACAGCGCCGCCGCTCCGGCCCGTTCGCTGCGCAGGCGCGCGGGGTCGCACGCCTCGATCAGCGCGGCATCGTCCTCGCCGGAGGCTCTGCCGTCCAGCAAGCCGGCGAGGAGCTCCGCGGTGAGCGGCGCGAGCAGGATCCCGTTGCGGTGGTGGCCGGTCGCCCACAGCAGCCCCTCCAGCGCGCCCGGGCCGATCGCGGGAAGGTTGTCCGGCGTGCCCGGCCGCAGCCCCGTGCAGAGCTCCTCGATCTCCAGCTCGGCGATGCCGGGAAGCAGCTCGTGGGCGTCGCGCAGCAGCTCGTACGCGCCGCCGGCCGTGGCGCCCAGCTCGAAGCCCCGCTCCTCGACGGTCGCGCCGAGCATGTAGCGCCCGTCGCCCCGCGGCACCACATAGCCGCCCGTGTAGCGAACGACGCGTTCGAGCAGGCCGGGGCCGTGCGGATCGCGCAGCCGCATGATCTGACCCTTGACGGGGCGGACCGGCAGCCGCGCATCCTCAGGCAGGCCCTCGATCGCGCCGCTCCAGGGACCGGCCGCGCACACGACCGTCCCCGCCCCGAGTCGCTCCCCGCCGGCGAGCACGGCGCCCTCGACGCGTCCCTCCCGGACCTCTAGGCGCTCGGCTGTCGTGCCCTCGCGCAGCGTCACGCCCGTCGCCAGACACGCCGCGCGGAGCGCCTCGACTACCCGGCGAGGATCGACCGAGTGGTCGTCGGGCACCTCGAGCGCCATCCGCAGCGCGGGGGCCAGCGCGGGCTCGAGCTCGCGGGCCGCGCTCGGGGCGAGGCGGCGGACGTCGAGCCCCAGCGAGCGGCGGAACTCGAGCTGGCGCTCGAGCTCGGCGGCCTCGTCGGCGTCGGCCGCGAGCAGCAGCGTGCCGGTGCGCCGGAAGCCGACGTCGACCCCGGTCGCCTCGCGGAGCTCGGCCGCGAACTCCGGCCACAGCTCCGCCGAGCGCAATCCCAGGTCGAGCAGGCGCCGGCCGGCCGCGCCGAACTCGACCTCGGCGACCGGCGCGATCATCCCCGCCGCGACGCGCGAGGTCGCCTGCCCCGCGGCGTCCCGCTCGAGCACCGTCACCTCGCGACCGAGCGAGCGAGCGCGCCACGCGACGGCCAGCCCGATCACGCCGCCGCCGACCACCAGCACCTCGGTTCGCTGCGCTGCCGCCATCGCTTGGATGCTAGTCCCCGTCCGCCGGCGCCCTCCTGCGAAACTGCCGACGATGACCGGGCAACTCTCAGGCGAGCAGCGGCGCAGCCTCCTCGACGCGGCCCGTCTGTACCTCGTCAGCGGCCTGCCCGGAGAGGAGCCCGACGCCGGGCGGCTGCCGGACCTGCTGCGCGCGGCGGCCGCGGGCGGGGTCGAGGTCTTCCAGCTGCGGGAGAAGCGCCTGGCCGACGACGAGCTGACCTCGGTCGCCCACGCCCTTCGCGCCCTCTGCAGCGAGCTCGGCGTGCTGCTGATCGTCAACGACCGGCCCGGCGTCGCGGTGGCGGCGGGCGCCGACGGCGTCCACGTCGGCCAGGACGACCTGCCGCCCGCCGAGGTGCGGGAGCTCGTCGGGCCGGACCTGCTGATCGGGCTCTCCACGCACGCTCCCGATGAGATCGACGCGGCCGGCCCCGAGCTCGTCGACTACATCGGCGTCGGCCCCGTGCACGAGACGCCGACCAAGCAGGGACGGCCCGCGGTCGGCGAGGAGCTCGTCCGCTACGCCGCGGGCCACGCCCGCGTCCCGTTCTTCGCGATCGGCGGGCTGGACGCCGCGAACGCCGGCGAGACGATCGCGGCGGGAGCCGAGCGAATCGCGGTCCTGCGGGCGATCGCCGACGCCGCGGACCCGCAGGCTGCGGCGCACGAGCTCCGCGCGCTGCTCGGGAACGAAGCGGGAGCGCCGAGTTGAGCCCGCCCGCCGCCCACTCGGGCGAGCGCCACGGCGCCGGCTCGTCGAGACCCCCGCGGGTACGGGGAGAGGAGCGCGACCGGATCGCGCGGGAAGCGCTGAGCCCGCTCGAGCCCGACGAGCGGCCCCGCGCGCTTAGCGTCGCGATCGTGCTCTGCCTGGTTCTCGCCGCCGGCGTGATCGCGGGAGCGGCGAGCGTCCACGACCTCAGCCGCCACGGCGGCTCGCTGCCGGGAGCGGCGACGATCGCCGTCGTGCTCGCGCTGCTGGCCCAGGGGATGTACCGGCACCGCTACTGGGCCGTGCTGTCCTTCGAGGCTTTGCTCGCCTTCCAGATCATCGTCACCTCACTCGCCCTCATCGTCGCCTCGACGATCGCGGCGGCCCTCGTCTGCGCCGTCGGGATCGGCCTCGGCGGCTGGCTGTTCTGGAAGCTCGTCCGGGTGATGGGACGAATCCAGGCGGGCGAACCCCCGCGCGTCTGAGAGCCGCGAGGACCGTGACGGCCGCGGCGGGAACCCGGCGCATCCCGCGATAGGCTCAGCGCACGATGCCCGAATCCTCCTATGACACGATCATCATCGGCTCTGGACCGGGCGGCTACGTCGCCGCCGTCCGCGCCGCACAACTCGGAAAGAAGACCGCCGTTGTCGAGCGCGACAAGGTCGGCGGCCGCTGCCTCAACTACGCCTGCATCCCCGCCAAGGCGGTGCTGCGCTCGGCCGACCTGCTCACAGAGATCCGCGAGGCCGGCGACTACGGCCTGCGCGTCGGCTCGGTCGAGGTCGACTACGCGGCCGTCCAGGCGCGCCGCGAGAAGGTCGTGGGGATCCTCACCTCGGGCGTCGGCGGCCTGTTCAAGAAAAACGGCGTCGAGCTGATCGAAGGCGACGCGGCGCTCACCGCCGACGGCGCCGTGCAGGTCGGCGGGGACTCCTACGGGGCGGCGACGGTGATCCTCGCGACCGGGTCCGTCCCGCGCGCGATCCCGGGCGTCGAGCTCGGGGGGCGCATCCTCGGCACCGAGGAGGCGTGGGCGCTGCAGGAGCTGCCCGCGCGCCTCGCGGTCGTCGGCGCAGGCGCCTCGGGCGCGGAGATCGCCTCGGGCTTCGCCCGGCTCGGCAGCGAGGTGACGCTCGTGGAGGCGGTCGAGCGGCTGCTGCCCAGCGAGGACGCCGACATCTCCCGCCTCGTCGAGCGCGGCCTGAAGCGCCAGGGCATCGCGATCCACACCGGCACGCCGATCGCCGACGTGCAGTCGACCGAGAGCAGCGTCAGCTTCGCGGTCGGCGAGGAGCGCATCGAGGTCGACTACCTCGTGATCTGCGCCGGGCGCGGCGCCGACACCGAGGGCCTCGGCCTGACCGAGGCCGGCGTCGAAGTCGACGAGCGCGGCCTGATCCGGGTCGACGGGGCGATGCGCACCTCGCGCGCCGGCGTCTACGCGATCGGCGACCTCGTCCCGGGCCCCGCGCTCGCGCACAAGGCCTCCGACGAGGGGATCATCGCGGTCGAGGACAGCGCGGGCCTACAGACCCACCCGATCCCCTACGTGGACGTTCCGCGAGCGACGTTCTGCACGCCCAACGTCGGCTCCTTCGGGCTGACCGAGGCGCAGGCCGTCGAGCAGGGCTACGACGTGGTCGTCGGCAAGGTGCCCTACGGCGCGGTCGGCGGCGGCACCGTCTACGGGGACCGCACAGGCCTCGTGAAGATCGTCGGCGAGTCCAAGTACGGAGAGCTGCTCGGCGGGCACATCGTCGGCGCGCGCGCGACCGAGCTGATTCAGGAGCTCGTCAACGTCAGGGCACTCGAGGGGGGCTTCCCGGAGGTCGGACGGATCATCCACGGTCACCCGACCCTCTCGGAGGCGGTGATGGAGGCCGGCCGGGCCGCTGACGGCTGGCTGATCCACGGCTGAGAGGCGCTCCCGCCGCGGTGCACTCTCCGCCCTCAGCCTTCTTCTTCGACCTGGCGAGCCCCCACGCCTACCTGGCCGCCGAGCAGGCCCTGCAGGCGTTCGCGGGCGCGCCGGAGCCGGTCGTCTGGACTCCGGTTCTCGCGAGCGGGCTGGCCGGCGGCGAGCCACTCGCGGCGCCGCGCTGCGAGCAGGAGCGCGAGGCCCTGATCGAGGACCTCGCCCGGCGCGCCGTCGAGCTCGGCCTGCAGCCGCTGCGGATGCCGGCCCGCTTCCCGTTCGACAGCACCCTCGCGATGCGCGTCGCGACCTACGCGAAGTCGATCGGCCGCGCCGTCCCGTTCGCCCAGGCGGCCTTCCGCCAGGCCTACGCGGGCGGCCGCGCCCTCGACAGCGAGGACGCCGTGGTGATCGCCGCCGCGGCCTGCGAGATGCACCCCTCCGCGGTCCTGAAGGGCGCCGCCCTGCGCTCCACCGCCGAGGCCTTGGAGCAAGCCACGGCCGAAGCGTCCGCCGCAGGCGTCCGCGAAGTTCCCGCCGTCCTCGCCGCGGGCCGGCTGTTCCACGGCGAGCGAGAACTGGGCGAGGCGGCTCGCTCCTTGGCAGGAGACGCAGGCTCCGACCCCCGCGCAGCGGCTGGAGGATCGTCCCGAGCCGACCGCGGCGTCGTATGAGGGCGAAGGACGCCTACCGCCTGATCGTCACCCGCGGCGGGCGCGCCCCGGCGCTGTTCGCCGACCCCGAGCGGGTCGACCACATCGAGATCGTGGAGATCGAGAGCGGCGAAGCCGAGCTGTTCTGGGATCGCCCTCCGCACGCCGCCTCGCGTCTGGCGCGGGCGATCCGCGCCGACCTGAACAGCATGGAGGCCGAGGAGTTCCGCGCCCGCTGGAGTACCGTGGAGTCCTGATGCCCGATTCCTCGCAGCCCTCACTCCCACCCCCGGAGCAGGCGCGCGAGTGGCTTCAGACGATGACGCTGATCCGCCGCTTCGAGGAGCGGGCGGGCGAGATGTACGCGCGGGCCAAGGTCGGCGGCTTCCTGCACCTCTCGATCGGCGAGGAGGCGACGATCGTCGGCGCGGCGCGAGCGCTGCGCGATGAGGACTACCTGATCTCGACCTACCGCTCGCACGGGCACGCGCTGGTGCGGGGGACGCCGCCGGAGAACGTGATGGCCGAGCTGTTCGGCCGTGTAGACGGCTGCTGTCACGGTCGCGGCGGCTCGATGCACATGTTCGACCTCGAGCGCCGCTTCATGGGCGGGTACGGGATCGTCGGCGGCAACCTCCCGATCGCCGCGGGCATCGGCCTTGCCAGCGACTACCTGGGCCGCGACGAGGTCACGCTCTGCACGTTCGGCGACGGGGCCTCCAACCAGGGCACGTTCGGGGAGACGCTGAACCTCGCGGCGCTGTGGCGGCTGCCGGTCGTCTTCATGGTCACGAACAACCAGTTCGGGATGGGAACCTCACTCAGCCGTCACTCGGCGGTCACAGACCTGCGGCGCAAGGGCGAGAGCCTCGGCGTGCCCGGGATGCGCTGCGACGGGATGGACGTCCTCGACACCTACGCCGTCGTCTCCGCCGCGGTCGAGCAGGTTCGTGCCGAGCGCCGGCCCGTCCTGATCGAGGCGATCACCTACCGCTTCCGCGGGCACTCGATGGCAGACCCGGAGAGCTACCGCAGCAAGGAGGAGGTCGCGGCCTGGCGCAAGCGCGACCCGATCCCCTCCTTCGGCGGCGCGCTGGTCGAGGCCGGGGTGATCGAGGAGGCCGAGCTGGCCGAGATCGACGCGACCGCGGTGGCACGCGTCGACGCGGCTGTCGAGTTCGCCGACGCATCCCCGTTCCCCGAGCCGGGGGCCCTCTACGACGACATCTACGTGCTCGGCGACGAGTCGCGGGGCTGGTACTCGGTCGAGACGACCGACGAGCGCGCCGCCGGGACCGGCGAGGGCGAGGACGGGCGGGCGGTCAACGACGAGATCCCGCAGCAGCTGACGAACGCACTGGCCGCGGGCGAGGACTCCGGGGAGCCCGAGGGGGCTGCCCGATGACCGAGATGCGCTACCGCGAGGCGCTCGGCGCGGCGCTGCGCGAGGAGCTCGCGCGCGACGAGCGGGTGATCCTGATGGGGGAGGACATCGGCGTCTTCGGGGGCGCCTTCAAGGTCACCGACGGCCTGCTCGAGGAGTTCGGCGAGAAGCGCGTCCGCGACACCCCGATCTCCGAGAACACGATCGTCGGCGCCGGCGTCGGCGCCGCGATGACGGGCCTGCGACCGGTCGTCGAGCTGATGACGATCAACTTCTCTCTGCTCGCCTTCGATCAGATCGTGAACCACGCCGCGCACATCCACTACATGTTCGGCGGGCAGGCCCGGGTGCCGCTCGTCGTGCGGATGCCGCAGGGCGCGGGCCACCAGCTCGGCCCGACCCACTCGCACTGCCTGGAGGCGATGTTCCTGCAGGTCCCGGGGCTGCTCGTCGCCGTGCCCGCCACGCCCGCCGACGCGAAGGGCATGCTGAAGACGGCGATCCGCGATGAGAACCCGGTGATCTTCATCGAGCACGAGTCCCTCTACGGCGTCCGCGGCGAGGTTCCCGACGGCGAGGAGGAGCTCGTCCGCTTCGGCGTCGCGCGCGTCGCCCGCGAAGGCTCGGACGTAACGATCGTCGGCATCTCGAGGATGGCGCTGACCGCGGAACGGGCAGCCGAGACGCTCTCCTCCGAGCACGGCGTCGAGGCCGAGGTGATCGACCCTCGCACGCTGCGGCCGCTCGACCTCGACACGATCCTCGCCTCGGTGCGCCGCACGAACCGCTGCGTGATCGTCGAGGAGGGATGGCCCCACGGCGGCGTCGGCGCGAACCTCGCGGCGCTGATCGGCGAACAGGCCTTCGACGACCTCGACGCGCCCGTCCAGCGCGTGACCGGGGCGGACGTCCCGATGCCCTACTCGAAGCCCCTCGAGGACCTCGCCTACCCCCACGAGCCCCAGGTCATCGCCGCCGCGCTCGCCTCGCTCGGCCGCGCCCACGCGGGAGCGACCGCATGAGCGAGATCGTGATGCCGCGCCTCTCGGACACGATGGAGGAGGGGACGATCCTGCGCTGGCTCAAGCGCGACGGCGAGAGCGTCGAGCGCGGCGAGGAGCTCGTCGAGATCGAGACCGACAAGGCGACGATGGTCTACGAGTCGGATGTCTCGGGCACGCTGACGCTGATCGCAGCCGAGGGCGAGACGCTTCCCGTCGGGGCCCCGATCGCGAGGGTGGGCGAGGCGGGCGCGGAGGCCGGCGGCAATGCCGAGGCGCAGCAGTCGGGCGCGGGCCAGCCAAGCGCGACCGGAGCTGCCGGGGCGGGCGCAGTCGAGGCGGCCGATGCTGAGCCGGGCCACGCCGCCGCTCCCCAACCGCCCGGCGCTCCCCAAGCGACCGGCGCTCCCCAAGCGACCGCCGGCCCTGCCGCGGAGACGACCGGCGCCAAAGCCCCCCCGTCAGCCGGCGACGCAGCGTCACCGTCCGCCGAGTCCGCACGCGTCAAGGCCTCGCCGCTCGCGCGCCGGATCGCCAGGCAGCGCGGCGTCGACCTCGCGACCGTGACCGGCACGGGGCCCGGGGGACGCATCGTCAAGGCGGACGTCGCCGGGGAGACAGCCGCGAGCCGGACGGCGGCCGTCCCCGCGCAGGCGTCGAGCGTCGTGATCGCCGGGGAGACGTCGGCACCGGCGCCCGCCGCGCCGCCGATCACCCCCGACGCCGTCGCCACGGCGAAGGGGACCACGACCGACGTCGAGCTGAACCGGCTCCAGCAGGCGGTCGCGCGCCGCATGGCCGAGTCGAAGGCGACGATCCCCGACTTCACGATGGCGATCGACGTCGAGATGGACGCGTGCGTCTCGCTGCGCACCGAGCTGAAGCGCCTCGCCGCCGAGGGCGCCGAGCTCGTGCCGACCTACAACGACATGGTCGTCAAGGCCTGCGCGCTCGCGTTGCGCGAGCACCCCAAGGCAAACGGGAGCTACCGCGACGGGAAGCTGCAGCTGTACTCGCGCGTCAACGTCGGCGTCGCGGTCGCCGCCGACGACGCGCTGGTCGTGCCGACCGTGTTCGACGCGGACGCCAAGGCGCTGGGGGAGATCGCCCGCGAGACGCGCGCGCTGGCCGAGCGCGTGCGGGCGCAGACGATCACCCCGCCGGAGCTCGGCGGCGGCACGTTCACCGTCTCGAACCTCGGCATGTTCGGGATCCGCAGCTTCACCGCGATCATCAACCCGCCCCAGGCGGCGATCATGTCCGTCGGCGAGCTCGCGCCGCGGGCCGTCGTCGACGAGCAGGGCACCATCGTCTCCCGTCACATGCTCACGCTGACGCTCGTCTGCGACCACCGCATCCTCTACGGCGCCGAAGCCGCCCACTTCCTGGCGCGGGTGCGCGAGCTGCTGCAGACGCCCGCGTCGCTCACGCTGTAGTAGCCGCTCCCCGGGTCGGAGACATCTCGACACGAGGCGTTGACAGCGCCCTCACCCCGAGCAAAGCTCATCCACGCCGGTGGCGGCGATGACGGGCGGGAGAGCACCGATGCCGACGCTCACAGTCAAGTAACGCCACTCCGAAGGGGGCATCATGAACAGGCGTACGAAGCTCGGCCTTGCGGTCGCGGTCGTCTGCATGCTGGGCAGCGCGCTGGCCGCCGGCTCGGCCGGCGCAGCGACCATCGCATTACCTGAATTCAGCGCGGAAACCACGTTCACCGGGACCGCCGGGAAAACCAAATTTGCGATCGGCGCCACCGAAGTGCAATGCGCAAACGCGACTGACTCCGGGACGTCAACCTCCAAGAAGACCGGCACGTTCAAATTCGAATTCAAAGAATGCACGCTGGCGGGTTCGGAGTGCCACGCCACAGGCAGCGGGAGCGGAGTAGTCCCGATCAGCGGCGAATACAAACTCGCCGACGCTGTTGGCGGCACGCCGGAATCGCTACTCCTCCTGGCGGTGACCGAAGTGCACGTCGAATGCAAATTCCTCGGTACCTCGATCCGCATGAAGGGGAGCCTGCTGGGCCAGTTGACCCCAACGGACACCTTGACGAAATCCTTCGAAGCAAAGATCCACGCCAGCGAAGGCAAACAGGAATTCGGTCAATACGAAAACGAAAACGCGGAAACCGTCGTCGCCAAACTTGAAGCATCCGTCAACGGAGGCGCTTTTGTATCTGCGACCGCGAACAGCGAAGCCGACAAACTCACCACTGCGGCCGAAGTCCAAGTCCTCGCAGCACCCCCAGCGCCGACCGTCGAAAAAGTGGACTTTACGAATACCAACAACGTGGTGATCGACCATCGCTTAAACGTGGTGCCCGAAAAAGCCTTGACGATCGGCGAATACGGCGCGAAAAACTCGACCGAGTGGGAAACCGGGACGAATGCGAAAAACTGGCCCCTCTCATTCAAAGAAGGGGCGACGATGAAACTCGACGCCACCTTCAAAGTTCCCGCCGCGACCGTGACCTTCCTCTTAACGCGCCTCTCGGCGACGGTCAACACCCGCCTTGTCGGAGAAACCACCGTCGACGGCGTGGCGATTCAATTCTTACGAGAACTGACCTTAGCGCAGGTCAAAACGCAGCTTGAAAAACCGGGGTCCCCGCTCGAAACGGAAGCCGTGAATGCGTTAAGCGCCCTCGCGAACAAGGTCACCGGCAAAAAGATGAAAATCGCCTGGCGGTGGGAAGTGACCGAAAACGGACGTGCGCTGCCGTATCGACAGAGGAGCGGAGAAAGCGAACACAACCTGTTCGTGACCCACTTGGAACCGCGGGGGACCGTCACGCCTTACTTCACGCTGCTCGACATTGCGACACAGGGAATCGAAAAAGCGGCCCCCACCGAAGCCGAAGTGATCACCGGCACCTGGAAAGGATTCGAAGCGGCAACCGGGCCCACCGTGCACTTCCGGGTCTACGAAGTCGCGACGGGGTCCTTCACGCGTACCGGGACGACGCTCAAATACTGGTTAGAAATCACGGCCGGGAAAAACCTCGAAGAAGTCGCCGCCACCTCTTGCGGCGTCACGGTGACCACCGTGTTAGAACTGCTCGAAACCGGCGCGGGGCAGTGCGGCGCCTGGGCGAGGGCGTTCGGCTCGGCGCTCGCAATCGAGGGCGTCAGTACGAAAATGCTCGAAGTGACGACGACGATCGGCAACTTCTTCCTCGTCAAGAAATGGAAATACGCGGCGGGCGCGGGCACGAGCGGGAATGCCGAATTCCCATACAAACCGACCGAAATCACCGACGAACTCGGCACCGCCGGTCAGGGAGTCAGCAATCCACCCCCCGCGTTCCTGAACCATTTCATCATTGAAACGGGGGCGAAAGCGCTATACGACCCCTCCTACGGCCTCGGCCCGTATTCGGGAGCTGAACCGCTGAAAGAACTGCAGGCGGCCGAGATCGACGGCTTCTGCGAAGCGGGGACGTTGTTCTGCGAGAAGACGCCGGCCGCGCTGCAACTGGCCACAGCGCTGAAAGAAACCTTCTGATCGCAGCGTCAGCTGCCTGAAGACCGTCCGTCGCCAAGAGCGGCCGTGCCCGAGAGAGCGGGCACGGCCGCCTCGGCGCAGTGGCCGCGACAGCCCACGCTAAGCCGCGAGCGGGTCGACCCAGTCCAGGCCCATGAACCGGGAGAAGTCGTTGTCGTGCGAACAGAGCGTGGCCCCGTGCTCGATCGCCAGAGCCGCCAGATGGGCGTCGGTCGTCAGATTGCCGCCCGCGCCGAGCGGGACCAGGAGATCGCGAAGCACGGCTGCGTGACGATCCGTCGGGTGTAGGACGGCTGTGACCGGCTGAGCAAGCCAGCCGTCCATTACATCCAGCGCACGCTCGATCGGCCAAGCGCTGCGCGAAGCACGTGACCTCGTCGTGAGCCTGAGGAAGCCCACCAGGGTGTTCCATGCGAAGGCAACTGTCTCGGCTCCCGACATCGTTCTCTCGAACCACTCGAGTGACGGCTCGTGAAATCGGGATTCCTCGTCAGCGGCATAGATCAGCAGGTTGAGGTCGAGCAGCTTCACTTGCCTTCTTCCATCTTGCGAAGGGTTTCCTCGTCTTCCCATTCGCCGACGATCGTCCCCGCCTTGTCGATGTTGATGTTCACTCCGAGCGGTGCCGTCGGCATCTTGTAAGGCCGAGCGACGCGCGCGGATCCACCGAGCCCGGCCCGCACCGCATCGTTGATCGCGACCTTGAACGAGACACCGCGCTCGCGCATCGCCGCGCGCAGCTGTGCCTCGACATCGGGATCGAGTGTGACGGTCGTACGCATGAGAAGCATCATATCATCAGGAAGCTTGCTGTCATGATGCCGCGGCATGGATGGATAGGCTGAAACGCGAGCAATGAGCAAGTTCCGTCATCGGTCTGACGAGATCCAGGTGTGTCACCTCGGCCTGATCCCCTACTCCGACGGAGTCGCTCTGCAGGAGACGCTCCGCGCGCGCCGCCAGGCCGGGGAGATCCCCGACACGCTGCTGCTGCTCGAGCATCCGCCGACGTACACCGTCGGGCGCCGCTCGGCCGCAGAGGAGCTCCCGTTCCCCGAGTCCTTCTACGCCGCGAAAGGCATCGAGGTCCACGCCACCGACCGCGGCGGGCGCATCACCTACCACGGCCCCGGCCAGCTCGTCGGCTACCCGATCATGGCCGTCGGCGACGTGCACCGGCACCTGCGCGCGATGGAAGCGGCGACGATCGCCGCGCTCGGCGAGGCCGGCGTGACGGCACGCTCGCGCCACGAGGAGAGCATCGACTACACGGGCGTCTGGGTCACGGACCGGAAGATCGCCTCGATCGGCGTGCACGTCTCACGCGGCGTCTCCACGCACGGCTTCGCGGTCAACGTCGAGAACGACCTCGACCCGTTCTCCTGGGTCATCGCCTGCGGCCTGCCCGACGTCGCGATGACATCGCTGGCCGTCGAGACGAACGGAGCCGGCGAGGGCCTCCGCTGCTTTCGCAAGCGCATCGCCCACGCGTTCTGCGAGGCGCACGGCGCGAGGCAGCGCCTCGTGAGCGCCGCGCGCCTCGGCGTGCCGACCGCGCCCACCCTCCGCGGAGGCCCGACAGGGCCGGAGCCTTCTCTATCTTCGAGCCCCCAGTTGGAGGCAGCGCCCGCATGAGCGCCACACGCTCCCGCGCCAACCCCGGCGGAGCCGACGTGCTGAAGGTGCTCGGCTCCGACGTGCGGCCGATCCGCGAGCGCAAGCCGCCGTGGTTCAAGGTGCCCCCGCCCGGGGGCGAGCGCTACCGCGAGCTGACCGCGCTGATCCGCGAGGAGAACCTCCACACCGTCTGCCAGGAGGCCGCCTGCCCGAACGTCGGCGAGTGCTGGGAGCGCGGCACTGCGACGTTCATGATCCTCGGCGACACGTGCACGCGACGGTGCGGGTTCTGCAACGTCAAGACCGGCAAGCCGACCTGGAACGACCCGCTCGAGCCCGCCCGCGTCGC
>DATNBM010000064.1:0-6954 GCA_035571915.1 Solirubrobacteraceae bacterium
TCGTGTTCTTCAACCTGACGTTCGCGCCGATGCACATCCTCGGCCTCGAGGGCATGCCTCGCCGCGTCTCGACGTACGCGTCGAAGTTCGCCGACCTCAACCTCTTCATCTCGCTCGCGAGCTTCGGCCTCGGGATCTCGACGCTCCTCTTCATCTACAACATGGTCACGAGCTGGCGCGGCGGGCCGGTCTCGGTCGCCAACCCGTGGCGCGGCCTGACGCTCGAGTGGCAGGTCTCCTCGCCGCCGCCGGTCTTCAACTTCGAGAAGCTGCCGACCGTCGTCGGCGGCCCCTACGAGTACGGCGTCCCGGGCGCCGTGCACGGGATCTTCGCCCCCACTCCGGCCACCGCCGGTGGCGTGCTGCGGGAGCCGAGCCGATGAGGAGGCAGCCGTGAAGGAGGTCCTGGTCGTCGCCAACCGCACGCTCGGCGGCGCGGCGCTGCTCGACGCCGTCCGCGAGCGCGCCCAGCAGGGCGCGGTCCGGTTCCGCCTCGTCGTGCCCCAGAGCAAGCCCTCGGCGGGCTACGTGATCTACGACGAGGCCGTCCGCGACGCCGCGCAGGTGCGCGTCGACCTGGCGCTCTCCTCGGTCGCGGCGGAGGGCATGGAGGCGACGGGCGAAGTCGGCGACGAGGATCCGTTCTCGGCGACGATGGACGCGGTCGCCGAGCACCGGCCCGACGAGATCATCGTCTCGACCTACCCCGCCCAGAGCTCGGGCTGGCTGCGGCGCGACCTGATCGAGCGGATCCGCAACGCGACCGGGCTGCCGGTCGAGCACGTCGTCGTCGACCTCGACCACGAACAGCTCCCCTTCAAGGTGACGCTCGTCGTCGCCCACAAGACCTCCACCGGCGAGGAGCTGATCGAGCACCTGAAGAGCCAGGCCAGCGGCGAGCAGCGCCTCTTCATCGCGATCGTGCCCCAGGCCGATCGCGGCGGTGACGCCCCGCGCGAGGCGCGGGCGCGCCTGGCGAGCATGCTCGCCCGCCTCGGCGAGGCGGGCCTCCTCAGCTCCGGCATGATCGGCGACCCCGACCCCTACACGGCGACGATGAACGGCCTCGAGCTGTTCCGCGTCGACACCGTCGTGATCTCGACCCTGCCCGGCGAGCGCTCCGGCTGGCTGCGCTCGGACCTGGTCGGGCGTGTGCGGGGGGCGACCTCCGCGAAGGTCGAGCACGTCGTCGTAGACCCGCAGGCTTCCGCGACCCCGGCGACGGCCGCCTAGCCCATGGAGGCCGCGAGCATCGCCCACGGCGGGGCGCACGCCCACGACGAGCACCACGGTCCCGTCGAGGCCAACCGCAGCTCGCGCGTGGAGCCCCAGCTGCTCGGGATGCTGCTTTTCATCATCTCCGAGGTCATGGTCTTCGGCGGCTTCTTCACCGCCTACTTCTTCATCCGCGTCGCCCAGGGCAACCCGTGGCCCGCCGTCGGCACGAAACTGCCGCTCGAAGTCGCCGGCATGAACACGGCGATCCTCGTCTCCTCCTCCTTCACCCTGCACTGGGCCGAGCACTGCATCAAGAAAGACAACCGCTTCGGCTTCAAGGCGGGCATGCTGCTGACCTTCCTGCTCGGCTGCTCGTTCCTGTTCATCCAGATCAACGAGTACGCCAACATCGGCTTCGCCCCCCAGGACGGGGCCCAGCAGACGATCTTCTTCTCGCTGACGGGCCTGCACGGCGCCCACGTCTTCATCGGGCTCCTGCTGCTCCTGTTCGTCACGATTCGAGCCTTCAAAGGCCACTACAGCCCCGAGGAGCATCGGGGTGTCGAAGTCCCAGGGATCTACTGGCACTTCGTCGACATCATGTGGCTGGTCGTCTACTTCACCGTCTACATCCTCTGACGGTCCAGGCGACGCCGTGCTGAATCCTCTGCGGTCCGAGGGGGAGGCGTTCCGGTTCCTGCTCTGGGCGCTGGCGGTGTTCGTCGTTGTGATCCTGATCGTCGTCGTCGTACGCGCGATCTAGCTCCGCAGCGGCAGGCACGTGTCGAGACAGCCGGGCATGCCTGGCGGGCAGGCGCCCCCACGTGAGCCTCCCGCTCTCAGCCGTGCGGACGGTCGGCGGTCTCGGGCCACTCTCCTGGCTCTCCCAGGCGGCTGAGGGCATCGCGAACCGGGCGGGGCGCCGATCCGCGGATCTCGACCCACGTCCGTGACTTCGCGGCCGCGGCCTCGGCCTCGAAGCGGACGGTGACGCGCCTCGACATGGCCCCGCGGAGGCTCGCGTAGAGCCACGGCTGGCGATGCTCGACGTTCGGCGCGACGATCCCCGCCACGCGCGGGCGCGGTCGCTCACCCGGAGGTGGCAGCGGCGCGGCGGGCTCGCCGAGGCGCCTACGGCCCGTGTCCTCTCCCACGGCGACCCGCCGTGCGTCGAAGACCCTGTTGACGTCGACCGCGCCGTCGGAGAAGACGAGCCGGCCGGGACGCTCGTCGGTGAGGCGATACGCGGTGCCCTTGTAGAGGCTCGGCAGGATGTCCCGCACGAACATCTCCTGGGCCTCCGCGGGCGGCTCGCCGATCGTGAAGCTGTGCCTGATCCTCGCCACCGATCACGGCGCCTTCAGTCGTGAGGCTCCCCGGCGATCTCCGGCCAGTGGCCGGCCGTGCCAAGCCGTTGCAGGCCCGTGCGGACGTCCTCGTGGGCGCCGCCCCTGATCGTGACCCTCGTGCCCGGCCCCTCCGGCTCGAACGTGACCTTCAGGCGGTGCGAGGCGAGCAGGTCGAGCGAGGGATGGCGACGTCCGTCTGCGCCGATCGCCTCAGCGTCGACGCCTCGGCGCAACACGTCCGCGAGCGCCGGTTCGGCGGCTTCCTCCTCGTGCGCCTCGAACTCGTCGGGCTCGGCCAGCTCGTCCAGCTCCTGAAAGTCGACGGAGGCCCACCGGCCGCCCCCCGGCCCCTCGCTGCCGAAGTCGGCGTCCGACAGCCGCAGCTCCCCCGGCCGTTCCCGGTAGACCGTGAAGCCTCCGTCCCTGTGCAGGTCCGGGACGAGATCGCGCAAGAACATCTCCTGCGCCCGCTCAGGGGCCACTTCCATCGTGAAGCTGTTGCGAACGCGAGCCACGCTCGCAGCCTCATTTGACCGTGATCGTCCCGTACATCCCAGCCTGCCTGTGCCCGGGGGCCTCGCAGAAGTAGGTGTACGTGCCGGGTTTCAGCGTGACCGTGACGCTCGCCGTGGTCTTGGTTGTGAAGGCGCTCGCGCCGAGCTTCGCGCCCTTCGCGGCCGCCCCGCCTTCGCCGGTTTCGATCGCGATGTTGTGGCTCACGCCCGATTCGTTGGGCATTTCGATCGTGACCGGGCCCGCCGTGGCGGTCGCCTTGCCGGTCACGTAGGCCAGCTGTCCGCTCGGGCTCGCCGCGATCGAGAGCTTGCCGCCCTTCTCGACGGCCGGCTTGCCGGCGCCGGGCGCTTCCACGGCGCTCGCGAGCAGGCCCGCGTCCTTTCCGGGACGGGCCGCGACCTGGGCGACGTAAGAGGCGATGTCGCGCAGCGTCTGGCCCTTTACGAGGTCCTTCGGCATCGCGCCTTCGGGGTTCGGGATCTTGATCTGTTCTTCGACCGTCCCGCGAATCGCCGCCCGCTGGGACCCGGGCGTCAGCCCTTCTTCGACGCTCGCGCGGAACGCGTTGTCGAGGTTCGGCCCGACGATCCCTTTCGTCCCCGCCCTGGCGAGCGTGTGGCACGAGCCGCACTTCGAGACGAACGCCTTCTTGCCCGCGATCAGGTTGACGTTGTCGCCGCCCTTGACGCCCCCACAGCCCGCGACCACGACGGCCGCGAGAGCGATCGCGCACGCGCTCGCCGCCCGGCCTTGCAGGCCGCGCAGTCCTCCTCGGGCCCGCTCACGGGGCTCGTCAAAGTCGCGCATCGAGCTCATCGGAGGGCGAAACACTATCCGAAGGCGCGGCCGCACCGCTGGGCCGCGAGACCCCGCGGGCGCGCGCTCACGGCAGCTGCAGGCCCTCGAGCTCGCCCTGCGCGGCGGCGATCACGCCCGTCGCGACCCGCTCCCACGACCAAAGCCTGCGCACCGTCTCGACGAGCCCCCCGCGCGTGGCGGCCAGCACGCCCGGCTCGGCCGCCAGGCAGCCGATCAGGCAGCGGGCCAGCGACCTGACCGCCTCGTCGTCGACGGGGAAGCTGAGCCAGCCCGCGGCCTCCTCGGGCACCGCCGCGGCGAGCTCCCGGCTGACCTCGGCGAGGCCGGAATGACGCGCCACGACCGGGATCGCGCCGCTCGCCGCCCCCTCCGCGGCGACCATCCCGAAGGCCTCCGGGAACGTGCTCGGCGCGACCAGCGCGGCGCAGGCGGGCAACAGGTCGGCCAGCTCCTCGTGCTCCAGGCGCCCCGTGAAGACGACGCTCTCGCCGAGCCCGGCGGCCGCCGCGAGGTACTCCTCGCGCTCTGAGCCCTGCAGACTGTCGAGGAAGGCGAGCAGGTGGGTCAGGGGCAACGGCGGTGCGCCCGGGTCCTCGAGCGCCCTGCCGGCGGCGGCGACGGCCCGAGCGGCCTGCAGATCGCCGTCGCCCAGCGCGAGGAGCAGCCTCTGCAGGCCCTCCCGGTAGGCGCCGAAGCCGACGACCGCGAGGCGGGCCCGCGGCACCCGCGCGAGCACCAGCGGCCACGCGGCCAGCAGCAGGTCGACTCCCTTGCTGACGATCAGCTTGCCGAGGTAGGACACGAGCGGCCCGTCCCGGTCCGCGATCTGCGCGACGGCCGCGGCCGCCTCGCGGGCGTCGCGCGAGAAGGCGCTCCGCGCGTGCTCGTCCCCGCCCCCGGGCGCAGGCTCCGCCGCGAGTCGAGCGGCGAGGTCCCGCAGGCCCCGCACCGCCGCCTCGGGCTCGCGCGGCGCGAACCGCGCGACGTCGACGCCCGGCGGCCCGAGGCGAGTGCGGGCCGGCAGCTCCGGGTCCTCGAGCGCGGCCCACAGGCTGCTCGCCGTGTGACGGGAGCCCACGAGCACCCCCTTGGCCGGAGCGATCCCCTCCCGCGCAAACGGCAGGAACCGCTCGGGCTCGGGCTTGACGGTGTACTCGAGCGCGCTGCCGTGGACCTTGACGGCGTACGGGACCGCTCCGGCGAGGCCGCGGGCGAGGATCACGGGCCCCATCACCAGGTGGTTGGCGAGCGCCACGTCGGGCCGCGCGAGCGCGCTCACCTCCGCGACCGCGGCGACGTTCGCGGCGAGGTAGCGGTCGACCTCCTCCGGCGTGCAGTCCGCGAACGTCCGGGCTTCGATGCCCTCGTAGCGGTCGGCCACGTAGACGGGCAGCAGCCCGCCCACGTCGGGCCGGTAGGCGGTCGCCCGTCCCGGCCACTCCTGCCCGCCGGCGAGCTCGCGGACACGCAGCTCTCCCGAGTCCCAGTCCCCCGCGGCGGCCAGCCACGCCTGCTCCTCCGGGTGCCGGTCCTGGCAGAGCAGGTGCACCTCGTGTCCGAGCCTCGTCAGCGCCTCGGCGAGGCGGGCGTTGTAGACGTTGGACCCGGTGCCCCGGAGCAGGTAGCCGTGGAAGATCAGCACGCGCACGGACGGTGAGCCTATCCCCGGCCCGGGCGGCCCGGAGGGCCGCCGACCGCCTCCGGTAGAGTGCCGCCCATGAGCACAGCACAGCGTTACCGTCTCCGTAACCCCGCCACCGGCAGGGAGATCTTCGTCGAGGCCGAGCCCGAGGAGATCTACCTCGACCGCGACACCGGCGAGAAGCTCGAGGTCACCGGCAAGGTGCTGCCGCTGGCGCCCTCGGCCTCGCGGCTCCCCTGGGCCGTCGAGAACCTCCGCTTCTGCCCGTGGTGCCGGCAGATGGCCCAAAAGGACCTCAACGAGTGCCCCACCTGCGGCCGGAGGATGGGCCCGCTCGGGGAGACGACCTGAGCGTGAGCACGCCGCGCCCCCGCCACGCGCTGGCGGTCCTGGCCGCGCTGCTCTGCTCGGCGGCCCTCGCGGCCTGCGGCGGCAGCAGCGTCTCGGACAAGGTGCCCAAGAGCACCCCCGACCTCACCCCGCCCGCCGACACGAGCGCCGAAAAGGCGGCCGTGCAGACGACCTCGACGTCGACCACGACAACCAAGTCGAAAACCGGCAGCACGAGCGAATCGACCGCCTCGGAATCCGAAGGCGAAACGCCTGAAGGCGAAACCGGCGGGTCGGCCAGCGAAGGCACCGCCTCGGGTGGAACCGGCAGCGAAGAAAAAGCGACCGAAAAAGAATCCGCCAAAGAAGAAGGCAACTCGAGCCCCACCGGCGGGGCCAGCGCACCCTAGGGCGAGGACGACCTCGCGCCCGGTCTACGACCCGCTCAGGGGGTCGAGATGAGGGTGGCGCTGTACGTCAGACGCGCGGTCTGGTACAGGCAGTAGTACTGGACCGCGGTGTTGACCTGCGTGTGCGCGGTCTGGATGCTCGTGGACGTGCACTGCTTCTTCTGGCGGCTCGAGCGCCAGGAGGTGTCGTTGCCGAAGCCGAGCGCGAGCGCCGGCGCCCAGGTCGGCACCGTGAGGGCCACGACGTCGCCCTTCTTCGCCTTGATCGTCGTTTCGAGCGGGAACTGGACGGTTTTCCCGAAGTACTTTTCGAGCTTGATCAGCGGGCTCTGGGCGATCAGCTTGTACGTGAGGTTCGGTTTCGGCTGCGGGCGCAGGATCGAGATCGCGGCTTCGGATTCGCCGCCCGCGTTGGTGTTGAAGAACTTGACCTGGGTCGCGTTGGGCTTGCCGAGGGTGATCGTCCAGGCGACGATGGAGCCGTCGCGGGGAACCCCGAGCGGGTTGCGGGCGGTCCCGACCTTGACCTGGAAGCCGGTCGTGCGGCTGACGGCGAGGCAGGGGCTCGCGGGGCAGCTCGCGACGGTCGCGGGGTTGGTGGTGCCGAGGACGCCGACTTCGCTGAGCCGGGCGGGCGCCGCGGCGGGCAGGGCGAGGGCGAGCGCGACGC
>DATNBM010000065.1:0-16923 GCA_035571915.1 Solirubrobacteraceae bacterium
TCGGGCGTGGGGACGCAACTCCACCGCGCTGGCTTCCTCGGGCATCGAAAGCAGGTTAGCGGCCCCTGCCGCGGCCCGCGGCCGCTAGCCTTGATCTCGATGCGCGTCTCCCCCGAGGTCCGAGCGTTCTGCTGCGGTCTCGCGGCGTGCGCGGCGCTGGCGGGGTGCGGCTCGGGAGGCTCGGGCGGCCCGGCCGCGGCCGGGCGGGCCGGGGCCGCCGCGGGTCTGCCCGCCGGCCCGGCCGTGGGCACGCCGTCCGGCAAGGCCGCGGGCTCCCCGAAGGAGATCGCCGACCCCCAGGAAGCGAGGAGCTTCCCGGCTCCCGCATCGACCCACCACGCCGCCGCCGCGTCTCCCGCGAAGGCGGGCGAAGCGGTCGTCGCCGCGGGCGCCCCGTCCGACGCCGAAGTGAAGGCCGAGCTGCAGCAGATGGCAGCCGTCGAAAAGTCGGCCAAAGCGGCCAGCCACGCGAAGCTGACCCCGGTCCCGGGCGGGATGTCGATCGGAGGGAACGGGACGCTCCCGATCCCCGCCGACGTCCCCGAAGTGATCCAGAAGGTCGTGGCGGGGGCCAACGAGATCGCGGACTTCCCGTATGTCTTCGGGGGAGGCCACGCGTCGTTCGTCGACAACGCCTACGACTGCTCCGGGTCGGTCAGCTACGCGCTCGCCGCCGGCGGCCTGCTGAGCCGGCCGGAGACCTCCGGGGAACTGGAGAGCTGGGGCGCGCCGGGCCCGGGCAGGTACATCACCGTCTACGCGAACGCCGGCCACACCTACATGTACGTCGACGGGATCCTCTACGACACCGCCGGTCGCAGCGGCGTCTACGCGTCCCGCTGGCTGGTCGGGGGGACCGACAACAGCGGATACGTCGTGCGCCACTACCCGGGGCTCTAGCGGGACCGGAGCGGGATGCTTGCGGCGATCCACGCGACGGCGGGCCTGCTGCTCGCCCTCGACGGCGAATCGGCCGTCTCCGGCAACGCCGGCCTCGCGATCATCTCGATCGTCTCGATGATCTTCGGGTACGCGCTGCTGGCGTGCCTCTGGCACTTCGTCTTCAGCGCGAAGGCGCGACGGCGGCGGGGCGAAAAGGACCCCCCGGCCTAGAGCGTCCTCAGCGACTCAGCGTGGCGGAGCTGATCGCGGTCACACCGACCGCGGCGGTGTTGTGCACCGAAAGACGCAGCATCAGGCCGGCGCGGCGCGCGTGCTTGAACGCCGCGGCGACTCGCTTGGGGACGCGGATCGTCATCTTCGCCTTGCCCGCCTTGGTCGTGACCAGCACCGCTTTCGCGATCACCAGCTCGGGGGCGCTGCCCGCGGGCAGCCCCGTCGCCGGCGTGCCGCTGATCTTCAGGCGCTTCGCCGTGGAGCTCGCGATCAGGACGTCGAACTGCCCGGCGACCTGCTCGTTGACCGAGTAGGTCACGAGCAGCCCCTTGCGGGCGACGGTGCGAAGCGAGCGCGAGAGGATCGACGCGCTGGCGAGGGGGGTGGCGGGCGCCGCGGTCGCGGAGGGACCGCCCGCGGGGGAGCCGCCCGGCGCACCACCGCCGGGAGCGGTGCTCGGCGTAGGCGCGGGAGGACCGCTCACGGTCACGTCGTGGGTCACGGAGCTGACGTTGCCGGCGACGTCCGTGACGGTCAACGTGACGTCGTATTCCCCGCCGTAGGTGTAGGCGTGAAGGACGCTCGCGGCGCAGGGGCTGAGCCACGGCGCTTCGCACGTCGGCGCGCCCGGCGCGAAGCCCGTCACCACGGCCGAGCCGTCGCCGAAGTTCCACGCGAACGTCGAGTAGGTGGCGCTCTCGACGCCCGCTTCGCTGAAGGAGGTGCCCTTGATCAGGCCGACCGTCGACTCCATGCCGTTGAAGGAGACGACTTCGTTCGATTTGACCGGGCTCGGCGGCGTGAAGCGCGGGTCCAGCCCGACGCCACCGACGCAGTGGTTGGTCGAGGCGCTCCAGACGTTGTTGATGTAGTAGCGCCCGGGCTCTTCGCCTTCGCTCGGGTCTCCGTCCGCCCAGTTCGGCGGCGGTTCGCTGCCGATCGTCTCGTTGGCGAGGGTGCCCGCTTCGGTGCCGCTGGGGTCGACGGGGGCCACGCCTGTGACTTCTTCGCCGACGGTGTTGCCGAACTCGTCGCGGCACTCGTCGGTCACCTCGAAGCCTTCGCTGTCACGCCAGGAGCCGAGCAGCGGGTCGGTGACCATGTTCGCCTGCTCGACCATGATCTGGTTGTCGATCAGGTCGCTGAGGCCGGCGTTGTACTGCCCGCTTTCGCCGGCGCCTTCCTGGTTGGGCTCCTGAACGTGCGGGCCTTCGAGCCGGATCCGTTCTTCAATTTCGCGGCGTTCTTTGGGCGTGCCCTTTTCTCCTTTCAGGACTTCAACTTCGAGTTCCGTCAGTGGCCGGGGTTCGTCGCGCACGGTCAGCCGGGTGACGCTTTCCGGGTGCCAGCCACCCGCCTGGCAGTCGTAGGCGGTGCGGTACGCGTACGGTTCGGCGCCGGGAGTCGGCGGTACGAAGCCCGACAGATGACCCGAGTACCCGGCCGTCCATGGGATCGCGGCGTAGAGCAGGGTGTTGGCGTCGCCGGAGGTCGCGTTGTCCGGGTTGACGGCGCCGTGGTAGCTGCAGAAGCTCTGCCGGTAGCTCGTGCTGCTGCGCACGCCTTCTTCGAGTTCTGCTTTCGAGAGCTTGAAGTCCGAGCACCACTGTGACGTCTTGTCCAGGCACACCGTCACGCCGGGGGGTGTCATCACGTAGTAGACGGTGTTCATGCCTTTCGGCAGACCGCGCGCGGCGATGAACGCCTCGAGCTGTTCCCGCAGCTGGGCGTCGGTGAGGCAGGCTTCGGCGCCTTCCGCGAGCGGGTTCGGGTCGGTGCAGTTTTCGGTGGTCGGGTATTTGACCGTGTCCGTGTAGGTCCCCGCGAAGACGGTGCTGTACCGGGCGCCCGTGTTCGTCCGGTCGCGGTACTGCCCGAGCGCGGAGAGGATCGTTCCGAGTTCGCCGCTCCCGCGGCCGAGCCGCTGCAGGAACGTGTCGGTCTTGATCATCCATTCTCTGTGCATGACGGCATTTGGGTCCCAGTAGATGCCGTAGACGTTCGTGCCGTGCAGCACGACGTTGCCGCCCGGGTTGTCGAACGATTTGATCGTGGCGCGTTTGGTGAGTTCGCCCGCCGGCGTGACTTCGTCGTTGCCCTGATAGAGGATTTCCGTTCGCGGCTGGAACCCGAACTTCGTCCCTTCGACTTCGGTCACGACCGCGCCGGCCGTGCCGACGAGCGCGAGGAAGGCGGCGCCGCACGCGAGCAGCGCGACGAGCAGCAGGCGGAACGAGCGGTTGTGGCCGGCGCGTGCCGGCGTGCGGGCGGAGTTGGTCACGAGGCCTCATCGGCAACCCGCGGCGGATGCCTTAGCGCGCTGGACAGGGCGTGCGCGGTGGGTCCGAATGGCTACAGCCGGAGCGCCCATCGGCCGATCAGAGGGCGTGGCAGCGGACGCCTCAAGCCGACTCGGCTCCGGCGCGCGTACCAGCGCGTGGCTCGCGGCCGCCTGCGCGATCGTCCTGTGCGGGACGGTCGGCGCGCTGATCGGCGCGCGCGCGGTGTGGCACAGCGACATCAAGGAGGACCGCCTCGCCTTCCACCTCACGGCGGCCGACATCACCTCGACGCTGAAGCTCGCGATCCAGCACGAGGAAGACCTCGTCGTCTCGGCCAGCGCGTTCGTCTCGGCCAACCCGCACGCGGGGCCGCGGTCCTTCGACCGCTGGGTCGAAACCGTGCACGCGATGCAGCGGTACCCCGAGCTTCAGAACGTCGGCCTGATCGAGCTCGTCCCGGCGAGCCGCCTCGCCGCCTTCGAAGCCCGCCTCGCGCGGGAACCGGTCGAACCGCTCGGGGCCGGGCGCGGAGCGGCGAAGCTCCCCTTCGCGGTCCTCCCGGCCGGGTCGCGTCCGTATTACTGCTTCGCGGTCGCCGGCCTCGCCCGCAACCCGGCCAGCTACCTGCCCGCGGGGGTCGACTACTGCGCACTCGAGCGCTCGCTGCTCGGGGCCAGGCTGACCGGCCGCGCGAGCTACGCGCCGTTCAGCGCCGCCGGCACGACGACGCTCGGGATCCAGACCCCGGTCTACCGCGGGGGGCTCGTGCCGCGCACCGAAGCGGCCCGGCGTCGCGCCTTCATCGGTTGGCTCGGCGAGCGCCTGGAGCCGCAGGTCCTGCTCACGACCGCGCTGGCCGAGCACACCGGGACCGCGGTCACGTTCCGCTACAGGGCCGACGGCTTCAACATCGTCTTCCACGGCGGATCGGCGCCGCGGCGGGCGGTCACGGCCACGACCGACCTGCACAACGGCTGGACGGTCCACGCCGCGGCGGCGGCGCCGGCTGCGTCGCTGGCCGGCGACTCTCACGCGCTGATCCTGCTGCTCGGCGCGACGCTGCTGAGCCTCCTGATCGGGCTGCTCGTGTTCCTGCTCGGCACGGGTCGCACGCGGGCCCTCTCGTTGGTGCGGGAGAAGACGGCCGAGCTCTCTCACCTCGCCCTCCACGACGGCCTCACGGGCCTCCCCAACCGGGCTCTCGTGATGGACCGCGCCGAGCAGATGCTCGCACGTACCGCTCGCCGGCCGGGCGTGACGGCGGGGGCCCTGTTCCTCGACGTCGACGGCTTCAAGCACGTCAACGACAACCTCGGGCACGCCGCCGGCGACACGCTGCTGAAGGTCATCTCCGAGCGCCTGCAGGCGACCGTCCGCGACCAGGACACCGTCGGGCGACTCGGCGGCGACGAGTTCGTGGTGTTGGTCGAATCGGAGTCGAGCGAAGCCGCCGCCGACGCTCTGGCCGACCGGCTCGTCGCGGCGGTGCGCCGCCCGGTCGACCTCGAGGCGGGGTCCCCAAGCCTGACGGTGACCGTGAGCATCGGGGTCGCGGTCGGGCAGTACGCGACCCCTGACGCCCTGCTGCGCGACGCCGACCTCGCGCTGTACGCGGCGAAGGCCGCCGGGCGCGACCGCTACTCGCTGTTCGACGCGAGCATGCACGACGACGCGCAGGACCGGCGCGCGCTGGAGGCGGACCTCGCGGGCGCGCTCGCGAGCGGTCAGCTCTACCTCCTCTACCAGCCGATCTACGGCCTCGTCGACGGCGTGATCGAGGGCGTCGAGGCGTTGGTGCGGTGGCGCCACCCGGTGCGGGGGATCGTCGGGCCGGACCAGTTCATCCCGCTCGCCGAGGAGTCCGGGCTGATCGTCCCGATCGGCCGCTGGGTGCTCGAGGAGGCCTGCCGGCAGGGCGCCGCGTGGGCCCGGGCCGGCCGGCCCGTCGGCGTCTCGGTCAACGTCTCCGCCTTCCAGCTCGGGCGCGAGGACTTCGCGGAGGACGTGAGGCGCGTCCTCGCCGAGACCGGCCTCCCCCCCTCCCTCCTGCTGCTCGAGATCACCGAGACGACGGTGATGCGCGACGTCGCCGCGGCGTCCGCCGATCTGGAGCAGATGAAGCGCCTCGGCGTGCGGGTCGCGATCGACGACTTCGGCACTGGCTACGCCTCGCTGGCCCACCTCCAGCGCATGCCCGCCGACATCCTCAAGGTCGATCGCAGCTTCGTCGCCGCGCTCGACGAGGGCGGCCAGAGCGGCGAGCTGCTGCGGGCGATCGTCGGCATCGGGCGATCGCTCTCGATGAAGGTCCTCGCCGAGGGCATCGAGACCGCGGAGCAGCTGCTCGCGGTGGCGGAGCTCGGCTGCGAGCTCGGCCAGGGCTTCCACCTCGGGCGTCCCACGCCGGCCGAGGTCGTGGACGGCCTGCTGGGCATCGGCGCCCCTCCGGTCGTGGCCGACCGGGCCTCCGCGGCCTGACCCACGCGAGCGCCGCCTCGCCGCATCGACTTATACTTGCCGCGCTTCGGCCGCTGGGGCCGGGCTGACACCTTCGGGAGGTTTCTGATGTACAAGCTCCTCGCCCGTATCGGCGCGCCGGTACTGGTCGTCCTGCTGCTCGCCGGGTGCGGGAGCAGCTCGAGCAGCAGCTCGAGCTCCTCGACGACCGCCTCGACTTCCACCTCGTCCGCCGCCGGCGGCACCGTCGCCGCGATCGCCTCGCAGGTCCCGGCCGCGATCAAATCGAAGGGGACCCTGACGGTCGCGATGGAAGCGCAGTACGCCCCGAACGAGTTCCTGGCGCCCGACGGTCACACGATCATCGGCATGGACGCTGACCTCGTCAAGGCGCTGGCCGAAACGATGGGCCTGAAGGTGAGCCTCGTCAACGCCAACTTCGAAGCGATCATCCCGGGGCTCGCCGCGGGCCGCTACGACCTCGGCGCCTCATCCTTCACCGACACCAAGGAACGTGAGAAGACCGTCGACTTCGTCGACTACTACAGCGCCGGGATCTCCTTCTACGCGAAGTCGGGCGCGAACCCCGGCGTGAACGTCCTGAAGGACCTCTGCGGCCACACCGTCGGCGTCGAGAAAGGCACCGTCGAGCAGGAAGAAGCCGAAAAGCAGGGCAAGGAATGCACCAAAGAAGGCAAGAAGAGCGTGACGGTCCTGAGCTTCCCCGGCCAGAACGCCGTCAACCTCGCCGTCGCCAGCGGCCGCGCCCAGCTCGGCATGGCCGACTCGCCGGTCGTGGCCTACCAGATCAAGCAGTCCGGCGGCCAGTTCGCGCTGACCGGGAAAAGCTACGGCTTCGCCCCCTACGGGCTGGCGATCCCCAAGAAGAGCGGCATGACCCAGCCGATCTTCGCCGCCCTGAAGGAACTGATCGCGAACGGGAAGTACAAGGCGATCCTCGAAAAATGGGGGATTCAGGACGGCGCGATCACCGAACCGAAGATCAACGGCGCGACAAGCTAGGCGCGCACGGTGTCCTCCCGACAGGACACCGGAGGAGCGGGACGGCCCGAGGAGATCCGGGCCGTCCCCGTGCGACGGCCCGGCCGCTGGATCGCGGCGGCCGTCGTGCTCGTGCTCGCCGCCTCGATCGTCCGCTCGATCGCGACCAACCCGCGCTTCGAATGGCACGTAGTCGGCAGCTACCTGTTCGACGAACGGATCCTCGAAGGCCTGCGGATCACCCTTGAGCTGACCGTCATCGCGATGGCGATCGGCATCGTGCTCGGCATGCTGCTCGCGGTCATGAGGCTCTCGCCGAACCCGCTCGTATCGGGATCGAGCTGGCTGTACATCTGGTTCTTCAGGGGCACGCCCGTCCTCGTCCAGATCATCTTCTGGTACTACATCTCCGCCCTCTATCCGAAGATCGACCTGGGCGTCCCGTTCGGCCCGTCGTTCATCCACGGTGACGCGAACACGCTGATCAAAGCCTTCACCGCGGCGATCCTCGCGCTCGGCCTGAACGAGGGCGCCTACATGGCCGAGATCGTTCGCGCCGGGATCATCTCGGTCGAGGAGGGCCAGTCCGACGCCGCTCGCTCGCTCGGGATGACCCGGCTGCAGGCGATGCGCCGGATCGTGCTCCCGCAGGCGATGCGCGTGATCATCCCGCCGACCGGCAACGAGACGATCTCGATGCTGAAGACGACCTCGCTGGTGAGCGTGATCGCGGTCGGCGACCTCCTCTACGCGGCGCAGTCGATCTACTCGATCAACTTCAAGACGATCCCGCTGCTGATCGTGGCGAGCATCTGGTACCTGGCCGTGACGAGCCTGCTCTATGTGGGCCAGTTCTACCTCGAACGCCACTACGGCCGCGGCGCCTCGCGCGAGCTGCCGCCAACGCCGATCGCCCGGCTCCGCGAGGCGATGACGCTCGTGCTGCCCGGGGCGCACGCCCGGCCGGGAGGGGGCGAGCACCGGTGAGCGCGCCGATGGTCAGCGCCGAAGGCGTCCACAAGCGCTTCGGCCGCAACGAGGTCCTGAGCGGGATCGACCTCACCGTCGCGGCGGGCGAAGTGCTGTGCCTGCTCGGCCCGTCGGGCTCGGGCAAGTCGACGTTCCTGCGCTGCATCAACCACCTCGAGAAGATCGACGCGGGACGGCTGTCGGTCGACGGCGAGCTGGTCGGCTACCGGCAGGTCGGCGACAAGCTCCACGAGCTGCGCGAATCCGAGGTCGCCGGCAAGCGCGCGGAGATCGGGATGGTCTTCCAGCACTTCAACCTCTTCGGCCACATGACCGCGCTGGAGAACGTCACCTGCGCGCCGATCCACGTCAAGGGAACGGCGCGCGAGACCGCCCGCGCGCAGGGGCGGGAGCTGCTCGGCCGAGTCGGCCTCGGCGAGAAGCTCGACGCCTACCCGGCGCAGCTCTCCGGCGGCCAGCAGCAGCGCGTCGCGATCGCTCGTGCGCTCGCGATGGAGCCGAAGCTGATGCTGTTCGACGAGCCCACCTCCGCGCTCGACCCCGAGCTCGTCGGCGACGTGCTCGACGTGATGCGCCAGCTCGCGGCCGACGGCATGACGATGGTCGTCGTGACCCACGAGATGGGCTTCGCCCGCGAGGTCGCCGACACGGTCGTCTTCATGGACGGCGGCGTCGTCGTCGAGTCCGGGCAGCCCGCCGAGGTGCTCGGCAATCCGCGCCACGAGCGCACGCGGGCGTTCCTCTCGAAGGTCCTCTGACGAACCTGCCTGGGAGCTACGGCTAGTCGCCCGCGGCGTGCTCGGCGGCCGCCGCCTGGCCGGGGTCGCGGTCGCCGTGGACGATCAGGACCGGCACGTCGCTGTGGTGGAGGACGTGGTGGCTGACGCTGCCGAGCAGCGCGGAGCGGACGGCGCCGCGCCCGCGCGAGCCCATCGCGACGAGGTCGTGCTCGCCGGCGACGATCTGCTTCAGCAGCGCCTGCTTGGCCGGCTCCTCCTTGATCACGCTCGTGACCGAGACGCCCTGCGGCACGAGCTCGAGCGCCGCGCGGACGATCTTCTCGGTCTCCGCGCGCGCCTGCTCGCCGAGGTCCCCGAGCGCGGCCGCCCCCGGGGTCGTGTAGGCGAACGGCGGGGGCGCCGGCACGGCGCTGAAGATCGTCAGCTTGGCGTTCTCGCTTGCGGCCAGGTCGATCGCGTGCCCGAGCGCGCGCTCGGCGTCCGGGGAGCCGTCGATCGCGACGATGATGTTGCGGAACATGACTTTCTCCTTCTCTCTAGGCGGATCCCTCGGCGACGGCGGCGCCGCCGCCCTCGACGCGCTCGACGCCCCGCATCCCCGTGGCCCGCGGCACCAGCAGCCCGGCGGCCAGGCACGCGATCAGGAACGCCGTCGCCATCACGAACGTGTCGGTGAACCCCGTCACCGTCGGCAGGCCATGGGCGGTGTTGTCGGCTATGAAGGTCGCCGACAGCTGGCCGCCGAGCGCTCCTCCGAGTGTGCGCATGACCGTGTTCATACCGCTCGCGACGCCCGTCTGGTGGCTCGGCACGGCTCCGACGATCAGGTTGCCGAGCGCGGCGAAGGCGAGGCCGATCCCGATCCCCAGCAGGCCCGCCGCGACGAGCAGCTCCCATGGGTGGGCGTGGGCGAAGGCGAGCATCGCAAACGACGCCGCGGCGAAGCCCGTGCCCACGAGCAGCGCCGAGCGCGACCCGAATCGCGCCGAGATCCGCCCCGCGTAGAGGCCGAGCAGCGTCATCGCGACCGTCGACGGAAGCAGGTAGAGGCCCGAGACGACGACCGAGGCGCCGAAGCCGAAGCCCGTGCTGCGGGGCAGCTGCGCGAACTGCGGGAAGACGATGAAGGACGCGTACATCCCCGCGCCGAGCAGGAAGGCGGCCGCGTTCGTCGTCCACACACCGCGGACCCGCATCATCCTCATGTCGATCAGCGGTTCCGCGCTGCGCCACTCCGCGCGGATCCAGATCGCGGTGACCGCCACGCCGGCCAGCAGCAGCGCGATCGTGCGCGGCGAGCCCCAGCCCCAGACGGTCGTCTCGCTGATCGCGAGGATCTGCGCCGAGACGCCGATCGTCATCAGCGCCGCGCCCGTCCAGTTGACGCGCCCGGGCCTGCGCTCGGGCGACTCGGGGATGAAGCGCCACGTGCACAGCGCGCCGAGCAGGATCATCACGAGCGGGATCCAGAACAGCCAGTGGTAGTTCAGGTGCTCGACGACCACACCCGAGAGGACGATCCCGATCCCGCCGCCGACTCCGAGGATCGAGGAGAGCAGGCCGATGCTGCCCGCGACGCGCTCGTGCGGGAACTCGTCGCGGACGATCCCGAAGGCCAGCGGGAAGATCCCGCCCGCGGCGCCCTGGATAAAGCGGGCGACGATCAGGGGCGGCAGCGACGTCGAGACGGCGCCGAGCAGCGTGCCGGCGGCGAGCAGCCCGAGCGTCCAGAGCATCAGGCGCTCCTTGCCGTACATGTCCCCCAGCCGTCCGATGATCGAGGTGAAGACCGACGCCGCGAGCAGGTAGGCGGTGAGCAGCCACGTGATGCCGGTCTCGCTCGCGTGCAGGTCCCGCTGCATGCTCGGGAGCGCCGGAACGATCGCCGAGCTGAGCAGCGCGTAGGCGATCCCGCACAGCGCGAGCACCGCCAGCGTGACGTTCGGATCCATCCTCCGCTGCCTGGTGCTCATCGACTCCCACGCCTTTCCACCGGTGCGGAACGGGTATTCCGCCCTGACGGTCGACTAGGATAGCGGAATGGTCATTCCGACACCGGAAGGCGGTGGCGCGGCGCGGACCGCTCCCCCATGGGCCGAGCTCGGCGCGGAGGCCAAGCGCGAGCGCCTGCTCGGAGCGGCGGGCGAGGTGTTCGCCCGCGAGGGGATCGAGGCGCCGATGCCGGCCGTCGCGGCCGCGGCGGGAGCGGGGGTGGGCAGCGTGTACCGCCAGTTCCCCTCCAAGGAGGACCTGCTGGCCGCGCTGGTCGTGCGACGCCTCGACACCGTCGCCGCGGACATCGAGGCGGCCCTCGCCGAGAAGGGCGGGGCATGGCGGGCGCTCGTCGGGCTGATGTGGCGCCTGGCCGATCTGCAGGCGGCCGACGACGTCGCCGCCGAGGCGATCGCGACGGTCAGCGGACACGCCGAGGTGGCGACGCGCGCGGGTCTCTGCGAGCGGCGCCTGGAGACGCTGCTCGACGCCGCGCGGGCTGAGGGCCGGCTGCGCGCCGACGCGAGCGCCGCGGACGTGCGGCTGGTGCTGGCCGCGGTCCGCGCGACGCGCCGGCGCGAGCCCGACGGCTGGCGGCGGATGCTCGAGCTCGGGCTCGACGGCCTGGCGGCCCGCACCGCGAGCTGAGCGGTGGCGATCCCGCCGCCGCCCTAGCCGAGGCTCGACTCCAGGCGCTCCAGAGCCTCGGCCAGGCCGGCGCGGCCGTAGCCGAAGCGGACGTGGTCGGGCTGTTCGTAGACGTAGCCGGGCAGCAGCAGGACGCCGGCCTCGGCCGCGGTGCGTTCGCACCACTCGCGCACGTCCCTCCCGTCCAGCACGCGGGGGAAGCCGATCGGGCCCGCGGCGGGGGCGACCCAATCGAGCAGCTCGCCGTGGCGGTCCAGAAAGGCGCTCAGCAGCGGCAGGTTCTCGAGCACGCGCGCGCGGCTCTCGCCGATCAGCCGGTCGCTGTGGCGCAACGCGATCGCCACGAGCAGTTCGCTCGGCGCGCTCGAGCAGATCGTCGTGTAGAGCTTCATCTCGCGCATCCGGGCGAGCAGCGCCCGGTCGCGGCAGACCGCCCAGCCGATCCGCAGGCCCGGCAGCCCGTAGGACTTCGAGACGGTGTTCAGCGAGATCGCCCGCTCGTAGAGGTCGCAGGCGGCGGGCAGGCGGCGGGCCCGATCGTGCTCGAGGCCGCGGTAGACCTCGTCGCTGAACAGCACCGCGCCGCGCTCGGCGACGAGCGCGACGAGCCGCGCCTGCTCCTCGGCCGTCATCTGGCTGCCCGTGGGGTTGTGGGGGCTGTTGACGTAGACGAAGCGCGTGTCGGGCCGAAGCAGCCGCTCGAGCTGGTCGAGGTCATAGGCCCACCCGTCCTCGTGACGACGCTCCCAGAGGGTGACCTCGGCGCCCGTGCTGCGGGCGAGGTTGACGGCCGAGCCGTAGGACGGCGCCTCGACGACCGCGTGCTCGCCGGGCTGCAGGAGCCCGTGGTAGGCGATGAAGAGCCCCTCCTCGGCGGCCGCGAGCGTGAGGACGTCCTCCGGCTCCGCGCGCTCGTAGGTCGAGGCGACGGCGGTGCGCAGCTCCGGCGAGCCGGGGACTTCGGTGTAGCCGAGGTGCAGGGCGCGCAGCCGCTCGGCGGCGTCCGGCTCGAGCGCGAGCAGATCGCCCAGCGGGCGCGACTCGCAGTCGCTGCTGGAGAGCATCAGCTCGGCGCTGAACTCCCAGCGTTCGTAGTAGCGCTCGATCTCGAACGGGGCGATCCGCACGGGGCGATGCATAGCATGTGCCATGGCCCGCTACGAGGCAGAGGCCGCCGTGGTCGGGGGCGGCGTGGTCGGTTGCGCGGTCGCGCACGCGCTCGCCGCGCGGGGGGTGGAGACCGTTCTGCTGGAGGCGCGACCGCAGCTCGGCACGGCCGCGAGCGGGACCAACTCGGGGATCGTCCACACCGGCTTCGACTCGCCGCCCGGGGAGCTGGAGACAGAGCTGATCCTGCGCGCCGGCTCGTTGCGGGGCGCCCTGCTGGAGGCGCTCGGCGTTCCGGTCCGCCGCTGCGGCGCGCTGCTGCGCGCCGAGGGCGCCGAGCAGCGCGAGGCGATCGCGCGCCTTGCGCGCAACGCCGCCGGCAACGGCGTCGAGACCGAGCCGCGCGGAGCGGACTGCCTGCTCGTGCCGGGCGAGTCGATCACCGACCCGGCCGCCTTCACCTCCGCGCTCGGAGCGCTCGCGGCGCGCGCCGGAGCGTCGGTGCGCACCGCCGAGCCCGTCGCGGCGCTGGCCGCGGCGCCCGGCGGCGGGATCGCCGTGCGGCTCGCGGGCGGCGGCTCGCTGCGGGTCCGCGGCGTGGCGAACTGCGCCGGCCTGTACGCGGACGAGCTGGCCGCCGTCGGCGGGGACGCTCCGTTCGAGGTCTACCCGCGCAAGGGCGAGTTCCTGGTCTTCGCGCAGCCGAGCGAGCCGCTCAAGCGGATCCTGCTGCCGGTGCCCTCCGCCGCCGGCAAGGGCGTGCTCGTCTTCCCGACCGTCGACGGTCACGTGATCGCCGGCCCGACGGCGCGCGACCGGACCGACAAGGAGGACTGGAGCGTCGAGCCCGACGCGGGCGAGCTGATCCTCGCGAAGGCGAGGGCGATGTGGCCGGCGCTGGAGGACGCGGAGCCGCTCGCCGCCTACGCGGGGCTGCGCCCGGCGGGCCGCGGCGTCAACTACGCGATCGCCGCCTCGGAGGCCTTGCCCGGGCTCGTCGACGTCGCCGCCGTGCGCTCGACCGGGCTGACCGCGGCGCCCGCGATCGGCGAGCGGGTCGCGCGGCTGCTCGCCGCCGCCGCGGGCCTCCAGCTCGGCCCGGCCGCTCCCCCGGCGGCGCTCCCCGAGCGACAGGCCGGCGAGCCGTGGTGGCGACTCGCCGCCGCGCAGTCGGCCGGGAGCCGGGCCGCCCGGTGAGCGAGACGCTCCTGCTCGGCATCGACGAGGGCACGACCGCCGTGAAGGCGGCCCTCCTCGACACGCGGTTGAACCCGGTGGCCGAGTCGCGTCGGGCGGTCGCGACGAGCCATCCCGCCCCGGGCCGCGTCGAGCAGGACCCCGAGGAGGTGCTCGAGGCGGTCGCCGGGTGCGTCGCGGAGGTGCTGAAGGCAGCGCCGGCCGATGCTCGCGTCGTGGCCGGGCTGGCTCACCAGGGCGAGTCGGTGCTCGCCTGGGAGGCGGGCGGAACGGCGATCACCCCGATCGTCGTCTGGCAGGACAAGCGTCAGGAGGCCCTGCTCGCCGAGCTCGGCGAGGCGGCGGTGGAGCGCTCGGGCCTGCCGCTTGACCCTTACTTCTCGGCCGGCAAGCTCGCCTGGCTGGTGGCTCACGAGCCGGCCGTCGCGGCGGCCGCCGACCGCGGCCGGCTGCGACTCGGCACGGTCGACGCCTACCTCACCGACCGCCTCGGGGGGCGCTTCGCCACCGACCTGTCGACCGCCTCGCGAACGCAGCTGCTCGCGCTCGGAGGAGAAGACTGGGATCGGGGGCTGCTCGACGCGTTCGGGCTGCGCCGCGAGTGGCTCCCGACCACCGGCCCGACGTGGGGCGCGCTCGGGCGACTGCGCCACCCGAGCTGGCCGCGCGAGGTCGAGCTCACCGCCAAGCTCGTCGACCAGCAGGCCGCGCTGGCAGGGTCGGGTTGCGTCTCGCCCGGGCAGACCAAGGCGACCTACGGGACCGGCGTCTTCGTCCTGGCCCGCACCGAGCGCCCGCTCGCCGTCCCGGGACTGCTGCCGACCGTCGCCTGGGCCGCCCCTGGACCCGGCGGTGAGGCCGTCGGCGAGCCCGAAGCCGCGCTCGACGGAGGCATCTTCACGGCCGGGGCGCTGCTCGAGTGGATGGCCGACGGGCTCGGCCTGGCAAAGGACGTCCCCGCGCTGGCGCGGCTCGCCGCCTCGGTTGCGGACACCGGCGGCGTCCGCGTGCTGCCCGCGCTGGCCGGACTCGGCTCGCCGTGGTGGGAGCCGGGCGCACAGGGCGTCATCGCGGGACTGAGCGGCGGGACACGGCCCGCGCACGTGGCCCGCGCGGCGCTCGAGGCGATCGCCCACCGCGTCGCGGACGTCGTCGAGGCGATCGCGACCGTCGCGCCGATCGCGTCCCTGCGCGTGGACGGCGGGCTGACCAACGACCCGACGCTGCTGCAGGTCCAGGCCGACCTGCTCGGCCTCCCGCTCGAGGTGCTGCGCGCCGACACGACCGCGCTCGGGGCGGCGACGCTCGCGGGCGTCGGCGCGGGCGTGTTCGGGTCCCCACAGAGCGCCGCGCGAGACCTCCCATCCGGCCGGACGATCGAGCCCACCATGGCAGCCGCACAGCGCGAGCGCGAGCGCGCGCGCTGGCGCGAGTTCGTCGCGCGGGCCGCGGTCCTCGGCTAGCGGCAACGCGCGCGGGAGCGGCGAGCGCTCAGCCCAGCCGGGCCTCGTAGCCGCCCGCGGAGAGCACCCCGAGCACCTCCTCGGTGTGCCCCGGTCCGCGCGTCTCGAGCGTCAGCTCGACGCCCGTCTCGCGCACGTGCAGCGGTACCGCTTCGCGCACGTGCTCGACGCTGACGACGTTCGCGCGGGCGGTCGCGATCAGGCCGAGCAGCTCGGCGAGACCGCCGGGCCGGTCGGGGACGCGCGTGAAGATCCGCACCCGTCGCCCCTCCTCGGTTTCGTGGCGGAGCAGCAGCGAGGCGAGCAGGCCGCTGTCGACGTTGCCGCCGGAGACGACGGCGACGGTGGTGCCCGAGCGGGGCGGCAGCAGGCCGCTCATCAGCGCCGCGACGGCGACGGCGCCAGCGCCCTCGGCGACGAGCTTTGCGTGCTCGGCGAGGTAGACCATCGCATCGGCGATCCGGTCCTCCTCGACTGTCAGCAGCTCGTCGAGCAGCTCGCGCAGGAGCGGCAGCGTGAGCTTCCCGGGACGCTTGACGGCGACCCCGTCGGCGATCGTCATCGCGCTCGCGGGAGCGGCGGGCGGCCCCCCGAGCAGCGCCGCATAGGGTGCGCACGCAGCGGCCTGGACGCCGATCAGCTCGACCTTCCGTCCGGCGCGCCGCGCGGCGATCCCGATCCCGGAGGCCAGACCTCCGCCGCCGACGGGGACGACTACGCGCGCAAGGTCCGGGACGTCCTCGAGCAGCTCCATCCCGAGCGTCGCCTGGCCCGCGATCACGTGGATGTCGTCGAACGGATGGATGAAGACGGCGCCCGTCTCCTCGGCGAGGCGCAGGGCCTGCGCGAAGGTGTCGTCGACGGAGGAGCCCTCGAGACGCACTCGCGCGCCGAGCGCCTCGGCCGCCTGGACCTTCGAGACCGGCGCGTCGCGGGGCATGAAGACCTCGCAGCCGACGCCGCGCAGGCGCGCCGCCTGGGCCACTGCGCGCGCGTGGTTGCCTGCGCTGGCCGTGACGAGACCGCGCTCGGCGGCGGGCCCGAGGGCGGCCACGCGGGTGAGCGCCCCGCGCAGCTTGAACGAGCCGGTGCTCTGCAGGCACTCGGCCTTCAGCGCGACCGCGCAGCCCGCGAGCTCCGAGAGCCCGGGGCAGGCGATCGTCGGCGTCCGCAGCGCGTCGGCCGTGACGGCGGCGCGGGCGGTCTCGAGGTCGGCCGCGGCGATCAGCTCATCGGCGCGAACGCCGGGCTCTGACCCGTCTGCAGCGTCGACGCCGATCATCCCGCTTGAAGGTATAGGTTGTGTGCCTTATCGAGCAACGGTAGGTGGGAGCGGTGGGTGAGCTGAACGACATCCTGCACGGCCTCGAGCCCTCCCTGGGTCGTCTCGGCGGTGAGCCGTCGCCCCTTGAGGGTGGCATCACCAACCGCAACTACCGGGTGCAGCTCGGCGGCGAGCAGTACGTGCTGCGGCTGCACGGCAAGGACACCGACCTGCTCGGCATCAGCCGCGAGGCCGAGCGCCTGGCGAACTCCGCCGCCGCCGAGCTCGGCATCGCGCCCGAGGTCGCGGGCGACTTCGAGGGCGGCCTCGTCACGCGCTACATCTCGTGCGCGCCGCTCTCCTCGGCGGAGATCGCGCGGCGCGCGGAGGAGATCGCGGCTGCGCTGCGCGCCTTCCACGAGTCGGGGGTGACGCTTCCGGTCGAGTTCCGCGTCGCGGCGCTGCTCGACGAGTACGGCGCGCTGGTCCACGCCCGCGGCGGCGGGGCCAGCGCGGACTACGAGCAGGCGCGCGGGCTCGCCGGGAGGATCGAGGCGGCGCTCGGCGGCGAGCGGCCCGCCCCGTGTCACAACGACCTCCTGCCCGGCAACCTCGTGCGCGAGCAGGGGTCGGACCGGATCATGATCGTCGACTGGGAGTACGCC
>DATNBM010000066.1:0-17395 GCA_035571915.1 Solirubrobacteraceae bacterium
GGGGGCGCCTTCACCGAGGTGCTGCTCGACCGCGGCCTCGGCGCGGCGGGCGTCGCGATCGACGCGGCCGGGGTACGGGGCATAACGAAGCTGCCGTTCTCGACGCTGAAGTCCGGGTTCCCGATCCTCAAGAGCCCGGCCAACAAACACCGCGCGGTGGCGCTGACGTTCGAGGAGTTCCACTACTCGTTCACCAACACGATGGACGACGCGGAAGCGAAGGCCGCCTACGAGCGGTACGCCGTACCGGGCCCCGGTCGGGTCCTGTGGGAAGGGGCGTTCGCGAACTTCAACCCGCGCACGCCGCTGCAGCTCGACTTCAAGAACCCCGACCGTGCTCCGCTGCTGATCATCGCCGGCGGCGCCGACCACGTCGTGCCGGCCGTCGTCGACCGTCAGGCGTCCAAGCGCTTCGAACGCTCGGACGCCGTCACCGATTTCAGGGAGTTCCCCGGACGCTCGCACTACACCGTCGGGCAGGACGGCTGGGAGGAGGTCGCCGACTACGCGCTCGACTGGGCGATCGAGCACGCCGCGGCAGCGACCGAGACGGCCGGGTAGTCGCGAACGGGTCGAACCGGTTGATCGACGGCGGGTCGTGAAGACGACGTGAGCCCCGTCCGGGGGCCTGTCGTCAGTTGCGTCGGCCGCCGCCGAAGAGCTGTAGGAAGAACAGGAAGACGTTGAAGACGTCGAGGAAGATCGACGCCGCGATCGGAACCGCCATCTCGTGGCTGGCGTGGCGCAGGCGGTTGAAGTCGATCACGCTGAAGCCGCCGAAGATGACCAGGCCGAGCACCGCGTAGATGATGTTCGCGTGGGGGATCGAGACGAAGATCGCGACGATCCCGAACACGATCAGCGCGAGCAGCGCGAAGAAGAACGCGCGGGCGTAGACGGACAGGTCGCGCCTGGTCGCGTAGCCGAGCGCGCCGAGCCCGCCGACGAAAGCGGCGGTCGACCCGGCCGCCTGCCAGAGCACGGCCGGCTCGGTTTCGGCGTACTGGCGAAGCACGGGTCCGACCGCGGCGCCGAGCAGCACGCCGAGCCCGAACAGGAACCCGATCGCGAGCTGTTCGCGCCCGCGCGCGTTTGCGAACTGGAGGCCGAAGATGCAGGCGAAGGCGAGGATGAACGAGACGATCCCGGCGCCGCCGGAGAGGTTGCGGCCGAGGTAGGCCCCGAGCGAGGCGCAACCGACGGTCAGTGCGACGAGGCCCATCACCTGGCCGAACAGCGCGCGGCTGCGGTCGCGTGCCGAGACTTCGCCGAAAGCCCCTGCGTATGTCTGCATGTCGCTCATTCGTGCATCTCCTGTGGTCGTTGTCCCCCGGCGCGCGGGACGCTCACACACAGTTATAGGCCCCGCCGCGGTCTCTGCCGCCGCTTGCCCTGCCGCGGCTAGGGCGCCGTTCGGTCCCCGTCGGCGTGGGCGTGCTCGCCGCCCGAGTAGGCGTGCATGCAGTGCTCGGAGCAGAAGTAGACCGTTCGCGCCCCGTCGCGGACGCTCAGCGCCTTCGCGCGGTCGACCTTCATCCCGCACACGGGGTCGGTGGCGCCGCGCGTGTGCGTGAGCCAGAACAGCGCCGCGAAGATCGCGAGGCCAAGCAGGTTGAGGGCCAGCTTGTAGTCGAGGGCGACGTGGCCGAAGACGTCCGCGCGGCTCGGGCGCGGGCCGCCGGGGATCAAGCCCGCGACGCCGAACAGCCCGTCGAGCGCGAGCGCCGCGAGCACCATCGTCGTGAACATCAGGGCGACGATCCGCGCGGCGTAGGCGGTGCCGTAGTACTTGCGGTAGATCGCGACGATCGGCAACACGATCAGGTCCGCGAACAGGAACGCGAGTACGCCCGCGAAGGAGATCCCGCCCGACCACAGCACGGCGGCCAGCGGCACGTTGCCGACCGAGCAGACGAAGCTCAGAACCGCGATCAACGGGCCGACGACGACGTTCTCGACGGTGCCCGCGAGCCCGCCGGTGCTGCGCAGGAAGAGCCCGTTGAAGAAGCCGTCGCCGAGCTGCGCGACGAAGCCGGCGAGCAGGAAGCCGGTGGCGATCTCCCGGTAGAGCATCTGCCAGTCGCCGCGGAAGTTGTGCGCGACGTCCGACCAGGCCGCCGTCGAGGTCAGCCGCTCGCGCCAGCCGGTATCGGTGCCGGCCGCGTGGTGCTGGTGGCCGGGGTCCGCGTGTTCGGCGTGCGCGCGGGCCTCGCGCTCGAGCCGCGGCGAGACGAACGCGCGCAGCAGCACCGTCATCAGGACGATCATCAGGATCCCGCCGAGGTACTCGGCGAGTGTGAACTGCCAGCCGATCAGGATCCACAGGACGAGGCCGAGCTCCCAGACCAGGTTGGTCGAGGCGAACTGGAAGGTGAGCGCGGCGGCCGCCGAGGCGCCCTTGGCGAAGAGCGACCGCCCGATCGCGATCGCCGCGTAGGAGCAGGAGGAGGACGCGGCCCCGAGCCCGGTCGCCAGCGCGACCGGGCGCGGCCCGGACCCGGACAGCGCGCGCTCGATCCGCTCGCGGGGAACCCAGGCCTGCACGACGGCCGAGATCGCGAAGCCGAGGACGAGCGCCCACCACACCTCCCAGGCCATCAGGAACGAGTCCTTCAGGCCGTGCCAGATCACATCCAGAAAAGCGGTCACGCCGTCAAGCTAGCATACCCCTGGGGGGTATCTGCTAGAGTTGGGGCATGAGCGCCGCAGCGACGCCCACGATCCGGGGCTACACCGCCACCAAGGACCAGCTCCAGGCGCGGCTCCGCCGCATCGGGGGGCAGGTGCGAGGCATCGAGCAGATGGTCGAGGACGACCGCTACTGCATCGACGTGCTGACCCAGATCGCCGCCGTCCGGGCCGCGCTGGACAAGGTCGCGCTCGGACTCCTCGACGGCCACGCCCGGACCTGCGTCGTGGGCGCCGAGAGCGACGTCCAAGAGGAGCGGACCGCCGAGCTGATGGCCGCCGTCGGGCGGCTGATGGGCCGCGGGTAGGCGCGCCGTGGGCGCTCGCGCCAAAGCCCTGAGCGCGACCGCGGAGAGCCAGATAACCGAGCTGATCGAGCGGCTCGAGGCCTGCGAGGAGTCCGTGCTGCGACGTCCGTGTCCCGGTCGCGAGAGGCTCGGTGACGGGACGGTCGGGGCGGTCTGCGCACACGTCGCCCAGAGCTACGGGCGGATCGCCGGCTTCCTAGCGGGCGAGCAGCCCTTGCCGGCCCGCGCGCCGGCGGGAGAGCAGCCCTCGCCGGCCCGCGAGCCGGCGGGCGCGCGCCGGCGGGCGCTCGCGTCGCTGCTCCGGCGCCGAGGCGGCCACGGGCCCTGGATGCACGGTCCCGCGGCGGAGGGCGAGGAGGCCGACCGCCCCACGCTGATCGCTCGGCTGACGCGCGCGCGAACGTCGCTCGGCGCCCTCGAGGGATTGACCGACGCGCAGCTCGACGCGGTGCCGCCCGCCGAGGAGGCGATGAGATTCTGCGACGGCGAGCGAACGCTCGAGCAGGTCGTGAGCGCCCTCCTCAGGCATCAGGGCCATCAGGTCGCCGCGCTAAAGGGCGCGTTCGCCTCGGGTTGAGCGTGCCCGCTATCGGGCGCCGGACGGCGGGCCGCCCGGCAGGATCCTTTCCAGCAGCGCGCGCGACCCCTCGACGCTGACGCCACGGCCGGACGCATCGTCGAGGCTCAGGTAGCCGGTGATGAGGCCGAGCATCGCGTGGGGGTCGCCGCTGAGACGTGCGTCGGGAGCATGCTCGCCGGCCAGCTCGACCGAGATACGGCCTCCCTCGACGGCGAGGCCGATCGCTTCCCCCTCCGCTTCCAGCTCGACGCGAGCCGGGCCCGCGCTCGGCTCGCGGTCGGCGAGGAACATCTCCGCCGGCCAGGACAGCCATCGGCCGCGGAAGCTGTCCTGCGGCGCGGGTCCCTCGACGAGGTAGCGGATGCCCCAGCCCATCAGGCCGCGCAGGACCGGCTCGAGCGCGCGTCCGTGCTCGGTGAGCTCGAAGACCGGCGTCGCGACCGGCGGTCGAGGCTCACGCCGCACGACCACCTCGGACTCCTCGAGCTCGCGGAGGCGGTCGGCGAGCAGGTTCGTCGAGATCCCGGGCAGTCCCTCCTGCAGATCGGAGTAGCGGCAGGCGCCCCGCAGCGCGAGCTCGCGCACGATCAGCAGCGTCCAGCGGTCGCCGACGACGTCGAGCGCCTTGGCGACGGCGCAGTACTCCCGGTAAGAGCGCATGCAGAAGATGATAGCTGGACTATCAATTTATTATTAGATACTTGAGTTTTAATAGTAATTGTTCTAGGGTAGGCCCATGACCGAGAAAAGCAAGCCCCTGATCCTCGTCTCGCTGCTGCTCGCGGCCTTCGCGATCAACCTCGACACGACGATCGTCAACGTCGCGCTTCCGTCGCTCGTCACCGAGCTGCACGCCTCTGAGCGTCAGCTGCAGTGGGTGGTCGACGCCTACAACCTCGTCTTCGCCGCCTTCATCCTCGCGGCCGGCAGCCTGTCCGACAAAGCGGGCCGCAAGGGCACGCTGCTCGCGGGCCTGGGGGTGTTCGGGGCGGCGAGCCTCGTCGGCGGCTTCGCGGCCAACCCCGGTGAGCTGATCGCGGCCCGGGCCGTGATGGGCCTCGGCGCCGCGCTCGTGTTCCCCGCGACCCTGTCGCTGATCTCGAACGTGTTCACCGCGCGCGCCGAGCGGGCCCGTGCGATCGGCCTGTGGGGCGCCACCGGCGGCATCGCGATCGCGCTCGGCCCGATCATCGGAGGCTGGCTGCTCTCGGGGTTCTCCTGGTCGAGCATCTTCTACGCGATGACGCCGGTAGCGCTGCTCGCCGCGGTCCTCGTCGGGCGCTTCGTGCCGTCCTCCCGCGATCCCGAGGCGGCTCCGCTCGACACGGCGGGCTTCGCTCTCTCGACCGCGGCCATGTCGGTCCTCGTCTTCACGCTGATCGAGGCGCCCGCCGAGGGCTGGGCGAGCGCTCGCACGCTCGGCGGCCTCGCTCTCGCCGCCGTGCTGCTCGTCGGGTTCGCGATCCGCGAGGCCCGTGCGCGGGCGCCGATGATCGATCTCGCGATCTTCGCGAACCTGCGTTTCACGGCCGCGAGCGTCTCGGTGACGATCTCGTTCTTCACCCTGCTCGGGTTCATCTTCCTGATGACGCAGTACTTCCAGTTCATCAAGCAGTACAGCGCGCTCTCGACCGGCGTCCACCTGCTGCCGGTCGCCGCATCGGTGGGGATCTCCTCGGTGCTCGGCACGAAGCTCGCCGTGCGGGCGGGGACGAAGCTGATCGTCGGCGTCGGGCTGCTGATGGTCGCCGCCTTCTACGGCTGGGTCTCGGCGAGCATCGGCCCGACGTTCCCCTACTCGACGATCGCGATCCAGATGGTGCTGTACGGAACCGGGATGGGCTTCACGAGCGCGCCCGCGACCGAGGCGATCATGGGCGCGGTGCCGACGGCGAAGGCCGGGGCGGGGTCCGCGATCAACGACGCCACGCGGCTGCTGGGCGGCACTCTCGGCGTGGCGGTGATCGGATCGGTCTTCGCCTCGACCTACGCCGCCCGCCTCGGCGGGACGCTGCCCGCGCACCTGCCTTCAGCGGTCGCGTCGGGGGCGCGCGCGTCGGTCGGGCAGGCGCTCGGCCTGGCCCGGCAGCTGGCGGCGGGCGGCCAGGCGCGGCTGGCGGAGGGCCTCCACGACAGCGCGATCCGCTCCTTCGACCACGGTCTCAGCGTCGGCTGCCTCGTCGCGGCATGCGTGGCGGCGGCCGGAGCGGCGCTCGCCTTCGCGCTGCTCCCCGCGCAACCGCTCACGCAGCCGGCGGAGATGGGCGTCGAGGACGTCGGGCCGGGCCCGTTCCTGGCGAGCGCCTCGCGCGTCGCCGCGGAGACGGGTGGATGAGCGCGCATATGCCTGGCGCCGCCGGTCACTACTCCACCGGTGAGGTTGCGCAGCGGATCCAGACCGCGCTGATCGCGGCGGGCAAGGATCCCGACCACCTCGATCCGACGGACCTCGCGCTGATGGAGGACTTCCACTCCTCGGGGCGCTTCGCGACCGTGGCGCTGCTCGAGCTCGCGTCGATCGGCGCGCAGGACCGGGTGCTGGACGCAGGCGCCGGGATCGGCGGGACGGCTCGCCTGCTCGCGAGCGAGCGGGGCTGCCGTGTGAGCGCGCTCGACATAACGCCCGAGTACTGCGAGGTCGCCCGCCGGCTGAACGACGCCTGCGGCCTCGGCGAGGCGATCGAGGTCCGGGAGGGGGACGTGCTCGCGCTGCCGTTCGAGGAGGCCTCCTTCGACGTGCTCATCAGTCAGCACGTGCAGATGAACGTCGCCGCGAAGGCGCCGATGTACGCCGAGGCGCGGAGGGTCCTACGGGCAGGCGGGCGACTCGCGATCTGGGACGTGCTCGCGGGTCCCGCCGGGGCTCCCGAGTTCCCCGTGCCGTGGGCGGACCGGCCCGAGCACAGCCACCTCCTCGGCGCCACGGAGCTGCGCGAGATCCTCGCCGCAGCCGGCTTCGAGGAGATCGTCTGGAACGACCTGACCGAGCCCTCGGCGAAGCTGATGCGCACGATCGTCTCGGCGCCGCCGCCGCCACTCGGACTGCACGTCTTCGTGCCCGGCTTCCAGGTCCGCGCCGAGAACCTCGTGAGGGGACTCGAGCAGGATCGGTTGCGGCTCCTCCAGGCGGTGCTCAGGGCGGTCTGAGCGCGGGCCGCGCGCAGCCCTGCCCCGGCGCGGGGCGGCGCCGCGTGGCTAGGCTCGACCCGTGACGCCTGAGGATCTGGAGAACCTCGCCCACCTGCGGCGTGCCCGCGACCTGATGGACCGGGAGTACGCGAGCGCGCTCGACGTCGCCGCGCTCGCCCGCGCGGCGCTGATGTCGAGCGCTCACTTCTCCAGGCAGTTCCGGGCCGCCTACGGGGAGACGCCCTACGCCTACCTGATGACGCGCCGGATCGAGCGCGCGAAGGCGCTGCTGCGCGGCGGCGAGATGTCGGTGTCGGAGGTATGCGTCGCGGTCGGGTGCTCGTCGCTCGGCTCGTTCAGCGCGCGCTTCACGGAGCTGGTCGGGGAGACGCCGACGGCCTACCGGGCGCGCGACCACAGCGCGCTCGCGAGCGTGCCGGGCTGCCTCGCCAAGGACCTCACCCGTCCGGTCCGCGAACCGAGCAGGATCGGAGAAACGGCGCCTGCTCCGCTCCCGTAGCGTTGGGCCCATGGAACTCACTCTCTCTACGTGCTTCGTGCTCGTCCACGACCCCGAGGTCGCGCTCGGCTTCTACCGCGACGTGCTCGGCCTCGAGCTACGCAACGACGTGGCCCGCGGCGACTTCCGCTGGATCACCGTCGGCGCCGGCTCCCAGCCGGGCGTCGCGATCGTCCTCACCAACTACCTCAACGGCAGTCCGGCCGACAGCGACGCGCTCGCCGGCCTCCTCGCGAAGGGAGCCTTGAACGGCGTCCACTTCCACGCCGACGACCTCGACGCCGCCTTCGCGCAGGTCCGCGACGCAGGCGCGGAGATCGTTCAGGAGCCGACCGATCAGCCGTGGGGCGCGCGCGACTTCGCCGTACGCGATCCGTCGGGGAACATGGTCCGCGTCGACCAGCCGCCCGCCGCCGGGTGACGGACGGGCGGGTCGTGATGAGAGACGGCGAGTGGGTGACCTAGGTTGGGCGCGGCGGCTCGAACCCGGATCGCGGAACCGAGCTGCCGCAAAGCCTCGCCGCTGCTGTAGCGTGATGCGGAATGGGTGAGATCGCACCTGGCCTCTACCGCGCGGGCTCGGGGGAGCCGCTGCTCCTGCTGCACGGCTTCACGGGCGCCTGGCACCACTGGCGTCCGCTGCTCGGAGAGCTCGCCGCCCGCTACGACGTGGTGGCGCCGACGCTCGCGGGTCACGACGGCGGCAAGCCGCTGCCCGCGGGGACGGCGATGAGCTTCGCGAGCTCGGCCGACCTGCTCGAGGAGCACATGGACGAGCTGGGCCTTGACACCGCGCACGTCGTCGGCAACTCGATGGGGGGAGGGCTTGCGCTCGAGCTCGCCAAGCGCGGTCGCGCCCGTTCGGTCGTCGCCCTGGCGCCAGCCGGCGGCTGGACTCCCGGCGACGGCGAGGCGCGCCGGCTCGGGCGGTTCTTCGCGCGCCAGCTCCGTCTCACGCGCGCCACGGCCCCGCGGATGGCGACGATCTTCCGCCGCCCGTCGGTGCGACGCCTGGCGATGCGCGACATCATGCGCCACGGCGAGCTCGTCTCGCCCGCGGAGGCGCTCGACCTCGCGCAGTCCTCGCTGCGCTGCAGCGTCGCCGAGCAGGCGATCCGCGCGCTCGCGGAGGATCGCGAGGATCTGGTCCTGCGCGATCTCGACCGGATCGCCTGTCCGGTCAGGCTGGCCTCGCCGCAGTTCGATCGGGTGCTGCCGGCCGAGCGCCACGCGCCGCGCTACCGGCGCGAGATCCCCGGCGTCGACGCGGTGACGCTGCCCGGCTGCGGTCACGTGCCGATGTGGGACGACGCCGCGCTCGTCACGAGGACGATCACCGAGTTCGTCGACCGGCACACCGGTCTCACCCCCGCCGTCGCCTCGGGCCAAGCCGCGGCGGGCTGAAGCTCCTCATGCCGGGCTTCTTCAGGCGGAAGCGCGGCGGCTCTTCGGACGTCTCCGCGACGGAGGAGGGCTCGCGCAGGAGCGGTGAGTCGCTCCGAATCGCGGCTGAGAACTCGGCTCGCGGCGAGGCCTCCGAGCAGGCCGCGCAGGATCAGGCTCGCGCGAACGAGGACCGCCGGCAGGCCTCCGACGCCGAGTCTCGCCGTCAGGCGGTCGAGAACGAGACGCGTCGCCAGGCCTCCGACGCCGAGGCTCGTCGTCAGGCCGAGGAGAACGAGGCCCGGTACCGCTCGCAGGACGGGCCCCGCGACGGAGGCGGCGCCGGCGAGAGCTGAGGTCGGTCAGTGCCGCGGTGGCGCCTGTGCGACGGCTTGGGCGGCGAGGGCTTGCGTCAGCTCGGGCCCCTCGCCGGAACCTCGATCGGTGAGCGCCTCGAGGTCGAACGAGCGGAACCCCATCACCTCCGACGCGGACGCCTCCGCGAGCGTCGCTCCGCAGATCGGGCACTGACCCTCCAGCAGAGCGATCGCGGGGGAGTCTGCGCGAACGCGCAGCCTGCATGCCGGACAGCTGAGGTGGCGCGGCGACGTCACTTCGATCTTGCGGTGACCATGGTCAACCGCCTCTCTACCCCTCTGCACGACATGCCGACCGGGTAGGGAGAAGAGCGAGAGCTACCTGGGCGGGGCTTTCGACTATACCGCGCTCGGGATCGCCGTCCTCGGGTCTGCGACGCCGGGCGGCGGCCGGCTCAGCGCGGCGGCTCGGGTGTGTCCGGCGCGCTCCGCTCCCGCTCCTCGGCTTCCGCGAAGCGCAGGCGTTCCTCGGCTTTCTCGCATGCCCGTTGCAGCTCGCGCATGCGCTCTTCGCTCGTCGGCCGCTCCCCGAAGCTCTTCGCCCTGTACAGCTCGTAGCGCTCCCGGGCGTAGCGGGCCTGGGTCCTCAGGTCATCGAGTCGATCGATCGGCATCGGCGCATGAGCTCTCGTCTGTCATCGCCACGGACAGTCTTGGGCTTCGGTCCAGCGTGACAGACGGGGGCAGCGGGAGGGCGTTTCGCGGGCTCTCACTCGCGCAGCCGCAGTCGCTCGAGGCCCTCGATGATCAGGTCGAGCCCCCACTCGAACTCGCCGAGGGTGTCGTAGCCGGAGTCGGGCAGCTTCTCGGCGATCTCGACCAGATAGGGGTACTCGTCGAGCAGGCCGGTCGTCTCGCTCCTGCGCCGCGCGGCGTCCCCGGCGCTGTCGGGGGTCTCGAATCCGAGGTCTCTCTCCTGCAGCGCGAAGCCGTAGATGTACGCGTCCTGAACCGAGTAGGCGTGGATCGCGGTCTCGAAGGAGAAGCCGGCCTTCCGCAGGCAACCCATCACGGCGTTGTGATTGCGCAGGTTGGCCGGGCCGGGGTGGCGACTCTCCATCAGCCCGATCGCCCAGCTGTGGCGTTTGAGCACCTCGCGCGTGGAGAGCGCCCGGCGGCGCATCGCCGAGCGCCAGTCGAGGTCCGCGGAGGCGAGCTCGATCTCGTCGAAGACGACGTCGATCATGCCGTCGAGCAGCTCGTCCTTGTTGGCGACGTGCTTGTAGAGGGCCATCGGCACGACGCCGAGCTCCTGCGCGAGGCCTCGCATGCTGAACGCCTCCAGGCCGATCTCGTCGGCGTGCGAGACGGCGGCTCCCAGCACGTCGGCTCTGCTCAGGCGTTTGCGCTTGGTGGCGGCTCGTCGCTCCATCGGGCTTGACAAGTGTACAGCGTACACCTATAGTCCGCGCAGAAGTGTACGCCGTACACCACATTGGGAGGCAGCCATGAGCACCGAGCAACCGTTTTCCTCCGAGCCCCCGGCCCGGCCGCCCGGCCCGGACGCGCCGTACCCCGTCCAGTACTCGGTCGACTACCCGGACCGGCCGCTGAACCGCCTCACGACGTTCTTCCGGCTGTTCGCGGCGATCCCGATCCTGGTCGTGATCGGTCTGCTCGAGGACAGCGGCTACGGCTACAGCGGGGGCAGGAGCTGGGCGGTCGGGGGCGCGGGCCTCGTGGTCCTGCCGCCGCTGCTGCTGATCCTGTTCAGGCAGAAGTACCCCCGCTGGTGGTTCGACTGGAACCTCGAGCTGATGCGGTTCTCCGCCCGGGTCGGCGTCTACCTGGCGCTGATGGACGACCGCTATCCCTCCACCGACGAGCATCAGGCCGTTCATCTCGACATCCCGTATCCCGACGCGCGCGCCGAGCTCAACCGCTGGCTGCCGCTGGTCAAGTGGCTGCTCGCGATCCCGCACTACGTGGTCCTGTTCTTCCTCTACCTCGTGGGCTTCTTCGTCGTGATCGCCGCGTGGTTCGCGATCCTCTTCACGGGGCGCTTCCCGCGTGGGATGTTCGACTACCTCGTCGGAGTCGCCCGCTGGACCAACCGCGTGATCGCATACGCCCACGTGCTCGCGACCGACCGCTACCCGCCGTTCCGTCTCGCTCCGTGAGGGCCGCCGGTCGGCCTCTCTCGGCGGCAGACGTGAGAGGCTGAGGGTCAACCCCGATGGAGTCGCCCGGTCGAAGATCCGAAGCAGCCGCGCCGTCGCTCGAGCGCCCGGCCTTCTACGCGCTTCGGCCGGGAGGGTGGCGCGATCTCGTCACGCTGCTTCACCTGCCCTACACCGCCTGGCATCTCGCCAACGTCGCGATCGGCGCCGCGCTCGCCCCGCATCTCTACCCGGGGCGGCTGGGCGCAGCGCTGGCGGCGTTCTTCCTGGCGGTGGGGGTGGGCGCGCACATGCTCGACGAGCTGAACGGCAGGCCGATGGGCACCCACCTCTCGCGCCGGACGCTCGTCCTGCTCGCGGCCGGGTCGCTGGGGGGTGCGGCGGCGATCGGGATCGTCGGGGCCGTCACGATCTCCCTCAGCCTGATCCCGTTCGTCCTCGTGGGCGTGTTCCTGGCGCTTGCCTACAACCTCGAGTGGTTCGGCGGGCGCTTCCACAACACGTTCTGGCTCGCCGCGTCGTGGGGCGTCTTCCCGGTCCTGACCGCCTACTGGGTCAACGCGCTGGAACTGCGCCCGTCGGCGCTGTTCGCTGCGGGCGGTTGCGCGATGCTGCTCGTCGTCCAGCGCACCCTCAGCACTCCGGTGCGCGAGCTGCGCCGGCGCACCGTCGCGCTGAGCGGAGAGCAGCGGCTCGCGGACGGGTCGGTCGTCCCGCTCGACGCGCTGAGGATCGCGGCGCCGATGGAGCGCGCGCTGCGGGCTTGCGCGATCGCGATGGTGCTGCTCGCCACGGGCCTCGTGCTCGCCCGTCTGTAGGCACGCGCGGGGCGCGGCCCGTCGCGGATACGCCGTGACGCCGCTCGCCTCGGAAGGTTCGCGAAGGCCTGCGGCGGGTAGTGAACACCTGAGCCCCCGTGAGGGGTAAACGGACAAGGAGAGGGGGTCCCATGGGCCTCGTAGAGCTGCTTTTGATCGTTTTGGTGATCGCTGCCATAGCCGGTGGAATCGGTGTTAGTCCGCTGCTTTGGCTTCTGCTGCTCGTCGCCCTCGTCGTGTTCTTCACGGGCGGCGGGTTCGGCTACCACGCACGCGGGAGGGGCTGAGTCCCCGGCCGCCGGCGCCGGGCGCCCGCATCGTCGGGCACCCGGCCCGTGGCGTGTCTCCGATCCGGGACGCGCCGAGCACTGAGGGCGTCGCGAAGCATCGGCGCCGAGCGTCGTGGCGGACCTTTGCGACTCGCGCAGGGTCTCGCCAAACCCGCCGCGATCTGACCAGCGGCGGCAGTCCAAGGACAACTTCGGGAGGAATCTGTGAGTACAGGAACGATCGTCGCAATCGTCGTCATCGCCATCGTGGTGCTCGTGCTGGTCGCGCTCGCCGCCCGCGCCGCGAGTCGCAGACGCTACGAGCGCAACCGCGAACAGGCGGGGGAGCTTCGCCAGCAGGCCAGAAGTCGCTCGGTCCAAGCCGAAAGCGCGCGCGCCTCGGCGGAGCAGCAGGCCGCCGAAGCGGAGCGGGCCGAGGCCGAAGCCGCCGAACGCGCCGCCGAGGCGCGGCAGGGACGCGCCGCCGCCGAGCAGCGGGCGATCGAGGCCGAGCACCTAACCGAAGCCGCTCGCGAGCAGCACGACGAGGCGCGCGCGATCGACCCCGACGCGATCGACACCGGCGAGGACGAGGCGCTCGCGATCAACGAGCGCGCTGGCCGCGACGGCGGTTGAGCCGCTCCGGCGCGCCCGCGGGCAGGAGCGCGGGGGAGGGGCACGAACACGTCTGACGTGGCGCAAATGCCCGACGGCATCACGCGCGAGCGCAACCGCGACCTGCGCGGGGGCTTCCGCTCGCCCTGGGTGCGCCGGGCGCTGCTCGGCGCGATCGGGGTTCTGCCGCTGCTCGCCCTGCTCGGCTTCTTCGGGCAGAAACCGTCGACCAGCGCGGCGACCGGCGCGGCGGCGAGCATGAGGGTGACCGCGCCGACGCGCCTGCGGGGCGGGCTGATCTTCCAGGTCCGCGTCACCGTCACGGCCCACCGCGAGATCAAGCAGCCGACGGTGCTCTTCGACCGCGGTTGGTGGGATTCGATGAGCATCAACTCGATCGCCCCCGAACCGAGCAGCGCGGCGGCGCGGGACGGGGGGGTCGCGCTCTCCTACGAAGATCTGCCGGCCGGCCGGACCCTGACCTTCTGGATCTACTTCCAGGCCAACCCGACCAACGTCGGCGAGCGCAGCGAGGACGTCTCGCTGCTCGACGGCGGGACCGAGCTGCTCCACGTCCACCGATCCCTGACGATCTTCCCCTGAGCCATGGACCTCGTGATTCGCGCCACGGTCGTCTTCTTCTTCGTCTTCCTGGTGACGCGCATCGTCGGCCGGCGTCAGCTCTCGGAGCTCGAGCCCTTCGACTTCATCCTGCTCGTCGTCGTCGGCGACCTCGTACAGCAGGGAGTCACGCAGAGCGACGAGTCGGTCACCGGCGCGCTGATCGTGATCTCGACGATCGCCCTGCTGTCGGTGCTCGTCAGCTGGATCTCCTTCCGCTGGCGCGGGCTGCGCGTCGTGACCGAGGGCGAGCCGCTCGTGCTGGTCGAAGACGGCCGCGCGATCGAGCGCAACATGCGCCGGGAGCGGATCACGATCGAGGACATCGAGGAGGAGGCGCGCAAGGCGCAGATCCTCTCCGTCGCGGATCTGCGCTGGGCGATCCTCGAGCGCGACGGGCAGATCAGCTGCATCCCCCGCTGAGCTCAGGCGGCGTCCTCGAGCAGCCCGAGCACCGCGCGCTCGACCCGCGCTCGGACCCTCGGCTTCGCGAGGTCCGCCGACAGCCGCCCGTCCAGTCGCGGGGCGATCGTCACGCCCGCCTTGAAGCGGTCGATCACGCGCGGGTCGATGTAGGAGGCCCGACACACCGCGGGGGTGTTGCCGAGGTAGGCCGCGACCGTCTTGACGGCCTTTTTCACCTCCCGCTCGCTGCCGGCTCCGCTGCTCGCGTCGACCCCCGCGAGCGCCACCGCCGCGAGGACTGTCGCGTTCCAGGTGCGGAAGTCCTTGGCCGTGAACGAGCCGCCGGAGTGCTCCTTCAGGTAATCGTTGACCTCCTCGGCGCTCAGCTCACGCCAGCGGCCGTCCGAGCGGTAGGCGAGCAGCTGGGCGCCGCCGCGCCGCCGCTTCAGCGCGGCGACGACCGCCAGGGCCTGCTCGTCGGCGATCGCCTGCACGCGGCGCTGCCCGGACTTCGCGGGGAAGTCGAAGATCAGCTCCTCCCCGGCCACGGTCACGTGCTCGCGGAGCATCGTCGTCAGCCCATAGGACTCGTTGCGCTCCGCGTAGTCCTCCGAGCCGATGCGGAAGAAGCCGAGATCGAGCAGCCGCACGGCGCAGCCGAGCACCCGCGTTGAAGTCAGCTCCGCGCCGGTGAGTCGCGCCCCGCGGGCACCCGGGATCTCCAGGTCGCGGGCGACGCGACGGCGCAACCGCGGCAGCGCCGCTCCGAAGGAGAGCATCGAGTCGAACTTGCGCCGGTCTCGATGACGGCGCCAGCGCTCGTGGTAGAGGTACTGCTTGCGCCCGGCGGCGTCGACGCCGGTCGCCTGCAGGTGCCCGAGCGCGTCCATGCAGATCCAGACCTCCCGCCAGGCGGGAGGGATCGCCAGCTCGGCGATCCGCTCGAGCGCCTCGGGGTCCTCGATCCGCGCGCCGTCTGGGCCGCGGTACTCGAACCCGCGCCCGCGCCGGCGCCGCGCGATCCCGGGCGCGGCGCAGTCGCTCCGCCGCAGGCGGGCTATCGCCGCATCCCCGAACCGGTCCGCGCTCGCGTCTCCATGCGCTGGCGATACCCGCGGCGGGAGACGCCGAAAACGGAGCCTCGCTTGGGGCGCCCGGGGGCGGGTAAGAGATGTCCACCCGCAACCCCGAGAAGGAGAGCACGATGCCCACGATGACGAGCAGCAGCGGGATTCTCGCCGAGGCTCGGCGCGAGGAGCGCGAGAAGATCGTCGCGATGCTGCAGAAGGCGTACTGGATGGAGATCGAGACCGTGATGAGCTACATCGCGGGCTCCGTCAACCCAGACGGCGTGCGCGCCCAGGAGGTCGTCGCGTCGCTGCGCGAGGACATTCAGGAGGAGCTCGGGCACGCGATGCAGTACGCGAACAGGATTAAGGAGCTCTACGGCGTCGTGCCGGGCTCGCTGGAGTTCGCCGCTGAACAGGACTTCCTGCAGCCGCCCGAGCGTCAGAGCGACGTCGTCCACATCATCAAGGGCGTGATCGCGGCCGAGACGGGGGCGATCGACTTCTACAACGAGATCATCGAGGCGACCGAGCAGGTCGACCCGGTGACGAACGACATGGTGATCGCGATCCTCCGCGACGAGGAGGGACACCGTCGCCTGTTCGAGGGCTTCCTCCGCGAGTACGAGGACTCCGCGGCCTCCTGAGCCTCGAACGATGAGCGGGAGCCTGGAGAGAAGCGTCAGCTTCACGTTCGACGACGGTCCCGAGGAGATCTGGACCGAGCGCGTGATCGCGGAGCTAAACCGCTGCCGGGTGCGCGCGACGTTCTTCGCGGTCGGCGAGCGCACCCGGCGGCTGGACGGCCCCGTGCGCGCGGCGATCGAGGCGGGCCACGACGTCCAGCTGCACTGCCACCGGCACGTAAGGCACACCCGCCTGAGCGAGCGCGAGCTCGAGCTCGACACCGAGCGCGCGCTCGACGCGCTCGACCGCGTCGGCGCCCGGCCGACGCTGTGGCGGGCGCCGTGGGGCGTGCTCACCGAGGCCAGCGACCGCGTCGCGCGGAAGTTCGCGCTGCGGCTCGTCGGCTGGTCGATCGACACGCACGACTGGCGGGGAGACGCGCCCGGCACGATGCTCGCGGCAGCACGGCCGGAGCTGGCAGGCGGCGGAGCGGTGCTGATGCACGACGGCCTCGGGCCCGGCGCGCTCCGGTCGGGATGCGCGAACACGCTCGCCCTGCTCGCCCCGCTCGCGGCCGCCGCGCGCGAGCTCGGCGCCGCGATCGAGCCGTTGCGCTCACCCTCTCCGCAGCCGGTGCCGGCATGAGCGGGACCGCGCAGAACGGGACGGCCGGCGTGGAGCTGGAGGCCGCTTCGCCGATCTCGCGCGAGGACGCGCTTGGCCGGATCGCGGCGCGCGCGCAGGAGCTCGACCGCCGCCCCCGCTTTCCGTCTGAGAACTTCGCCGATCTCGCTCGTGCAGGGATCCTGCAGGAGGCGGCCCGACGCCCCGGCGGGCTCGCGAGCGAGGTCGCGCTCGTGCGGGCGGTTGCCGCCGCCGACGGATCGACCGCGCGGATCCTCGACGGGCACCTCAACGGCGTCGAGCGTCTGTCGCTGAACGCGGAGGAGCCGCTGCGGGGCCGGGAGCTGGAGGCGATCCGCCGCGGAGAGATCCTGCTCGGGGTGTGGGGAGCGGACCCCGCGCCCGGCGAGGGACCGCCGGCGCAGCTGATCCGCTCGGGCGACGGATATCGGCTGCGTGGGGTGAAGACTTTCTGCTCCGGGGCCGGAGGGGTGCAGCGCGCGCTCGTCGTCGTCCTCGACGAGCAGGAGCAGCGGCGCGTGGCCTACCTCGACACGACGGGCGGGATCGTCGTCGACCGCGAGTGGTACCGCGCCTCGGGCCTGCGCTCCTCGGAGAGCCATCGGGTCGAGTTCCACGACGCGCCCGTGCTGGCGCTGCTCGGTGGCGTCGGCGAGCTCTCGCGCGAGCCCTGGTTCTCGCGCGACGCCGTGCGCACCGCCGCGACGTGGGCGGGCCTCGTCGACTGCATCGTGCGGTCGACGCTCGACGCCGTCGACCCGAAGGGCGCCGACGAGCTGCGCGCGCACGCGGTCGGCCGGATCACCGTCGCTCGGGCCACGATCGACCGCTGGCTCGAGCACGCGATCCTCGAGCTCGGAGAGACCGACGCGCGCCCGGACGCCGGGCACGACGGGGGCAGGGTCGCGGCCCAGTGCCGGGTCGCGCTCAGCGACTGCGGGCGCGAGATCGCGGCGTTGGCCGCGAACGCGTGCGGCTCGCGGGCGCTCGTCGGGGGCGGTCCGCTCGAGCGCGCGCGCCGCGACCTCGACCTGTTCCTGCTGCAGCACCGGCTCGACCCGAAGATCGTGGCGCTCGGATCGCAGGCTCTGACCGAGCATCGGCGATGAGCGTCGCGCCCGACTCCCCGGCCGCGCGCTTCGACCGCCTCTACGAGCGCAGCGCCGACCCGTGGAACTAGAGCCACAGCCCCTACGAGCGGGAGAAGTACGCCGCCACGCTCG
>DATNBM010000067.1:0-21882 GCA_035571915.1 Solirubrobacteraceae bacterium
TTCGAGCGCATCCACCGCTCGAACCTCGTCGGGATGGGCGTGCTGCCGCTGCAGTTCCCCGACGGGCAGAGCGCCGCCTCGCTCGGGCTCACGGGCGAGGAGACGATCTCGATCGAGGGCCTGGCCGAGGGGATGGCTGGCGGGTCCCTGCCGCGCGAGGTGAGCGTGACGACCTCACGAGAGGGCGCCGAGCCGGTTGCCTTCAGCGCCCGGGTGAGGATCGACACGCCTCGCGAGGCCGACTACTACCGCCACGGGGGCATCCTCCAGTTCGTCCTGCGAGGATTGCTCGCCGCATGAGCCCGCAGCCGAAACGACCCGCCCGCAAAGCCGCGAGCGCCAAACGCAAAGCGCCCGCCAGCGCCAAACGCAAAGCGCCCGCGAGCGTCAAACGCAAAGCGCCCGCGAGCGCCCGCGCCGGGGCGGTCCCGCCGGTCCTGCGCGCGCTGCTCGAGGCGCGGGGGCCGTCGGGCTATGAGGCGGCGCCGGCCGCGGCGTGGCGCGAGGCGGCCTCGTCGTTCGCGGAGGTCAGCACCGACCCGGTCGGCACCCCGCTCGCCCTCGTCCCCCGCCGCAAAGGCGCCCGCGGGGCCTCCAAGCGCCTGCTCGTGATGGGTCACATCGACGAGATCGGCCTGATCGTCACCCACATCGACGACGACGGCTTCCTGTGGTTCGGGGAAGTCGGCGGCTGGGACGCCCAGGTCCTCGTCGGCCAGCGGGTCGTGCTCGACACGCGCGGGGGGCCGGTCAAAGGCGTCGTCGGCAAGAAGCCGATCCACCTGCTGAAGGGCGACGAGCGCTCGAAGGTCGCGGAGATCAAGTCGATGCACATCGACATCGGCGCGCGCGACGGCGAGGAGGCGCGCGCGACGGTCCGCGTCGGAGACGTCGCGGTGATCGACGCGGAGCCGGTCGAGCTGCCGAACGGCAGGCTCGGCTCGCGTGCGCTGGACAACCGGCTCGGCTCCTACATCGCCCTCGAGGCCGCGCGGCTCGTCGCCGCGGCCGGCGGCGCGGCGTGGGAGCTCGCCGCCGTCGCGGCGGTTCAGGAGGAGATCACCTTCGGCGGGTCACGGACGAGCGCCTTCTCGCTCGAGCCCGACGCGGCGATCGTGCTCGACGTGACCCACGCGACCGACGCGCCCGGCATCGAGGTCAAAGCGCTCGGCAGCCACCCGCTCGGCTCCGGCGCGGTGATCGGCCGCGGGTCGGTCCTGAACCCGGGCGTCTTCGAGCTGCTCCACGACACCGCCGAAGCCGAGAAGATCCCCTTCACCGTCGAGGCGAGCGGACGCCACACGGGCACCGACGCGGACGCCGTCCACCTCGCCCGGGGCGGCATCCCGACCGGGCTCGTCTCGATCCCGCTGCGCTACATGCACTCGCCCGTCGAGCTCGTCGAGCTCGCCGACGTGGAGGCGTGCGCGCGCCTCGTCGCGGGCTTCGCGCTGCGCCTCAAAGACGGCACGAGCTTCCCGCGCTGAGCGGAGCAAAGCGGCGCGGGCCGGCGGCGGGAAGCCGCTCGGCCCGCACTCGCCTGCTGCGTCAGACCGCTTCGAGCTCGGTCAGCTCGGAGATCTTGTAGGCCTCGCCGGGGCAGCCGCCCACGACGAGCATCCGTAGGCCCTGCGGGCCCGAGTGGACCTTCCGTTTGGTCTCCGGGCCGACCCTGACGATCGTCTCCGGGTCCATCTCGACGCGCTCGCCTTCGATGTCCATCCAGCCCGAGCCCGACATCACGGCGAACACCTCCTCCTGCCCGCTCTCTGCGTGGTCGTGCTCCGGGTAGTCGCCGAAGTCCGGCGGCAGCTGGATCACCTGCATCCCGAACGCCGTCACCCCGAGCTCGGCCCGGACCTTCACGAATCCGCCGCCGAAGCCCGCCTGCATGTCCTTGATCTGCTTAGCCGTGTAATCAGTCATGAGGCGGACCCTACTGGATTTCGTGATGCTACTGACCCTTCGTTTCCGGCAGTAGGATCGCGAGCTGGCGCGACTGCGCGAGGACCGTCCCGTCGGCCGCCCAGATCACGCCGTCCTCCTCGAAGAACCCCTCTTGGATCAACTTCGAGGAGACCTGCACGAAGCACAGCTCGTGGGGATCCGGTTGCGGGGTGCGGGGGAGCGAGACGCGGAAGTGCACCGTAAGGTCGATCGTCGGCGCGGCGGCGGGTTCGCCGGTCGCCATGAACGGGGAGGGGATCAACGCGTCGCTGAAGAACGCGAGCGCCGGCGCGTCGAGCGGGCGGGCCTCGGCCAGGCCGATCCACGAGCCGACCTCCATCGCCCGCCGCTCGCCGGTCAGCGGCGGGCCGCTCAGGCGCGGCTCCATAACCAGGTGGCGCGTGAACTGCGGCGCGCCGTGCTCGTGGGCCCTGCTCGGCTCGCGCTCCGGTCCCGCCGGCTCGACCGCGGGCAGTGGCAGGTCGCGGATCTCGGGCCCCGTCCACGGCACCGAGAAGGCGGCCAGGACGAGCGCGAGCAGACGGCCGTCCTGCTCCATCCGCGCCGACATCGTCGAGAGCGAGCGGCCCGCGCGCTCGATCTTCGTCGCGATCTCGACGGGGCCCGGCTCGGGCTGACGGGCGTAGTGGATCGTCAGCGAGCGCGGCGCCCGGGAGGCGTCGTCGAGCGCCTCGGTGAGGGCCCGCAGCAGCATCGCCGCGAGGTAGCCGCCGTGGGGTCCGCGGCCGGCTTTCCAGCCGTCGGCGATTGTCGCCTCGAAGCGCGCCTCGCCGGGGTCCTGCTGCTCGGGACGGCGGCGGACCGCCGTCTCTCGCTCGAACGGGCCGGCCCCGAAGGCGTCCGGCGCCGTCGTCGGCTCAGCCACGCACGAGCCGCTTGTAGGTGATGCGGTGGGGGCGGTCGGCGGCGGCCCCGAGGACATCGTGGCGGTGCTCCTCGTAGGCCTCGAAGTTGCCCTCGAACCAAGTCACGTGCGAGTCGCCCTCGAAAGCGAGCACGTGCGTGGCGACGCGGTCCAGAAACCAGCGGTCGTGGGAGATCACGATCGCGCAGCCGGGGAACGCGAGCAGCGCGTCCTCGAGCGCTCGGAGGGTGTCGACGTCGAGGTCGTTGGTGGGCTCGTCCAGCAGCAGCAGGTTGCCACCGCTGCGCAGCAGCTTGGCGAGGTGAACGCGGTTGCGCTCGCCGCCGGAGAGCTTCCCGATCTTGGCCTGCTGCGAAGAGCCCTTGAAGTTGAAGCCCGCCGTGTACTGGCGCGAGTTGACCTCGCGGTCGCCGACCTTGATGTGGTCGTAGCCTTCGGAGATCTCCTCCCAGACGGTCTTGTCGGGACTCAGCGCGTCGCGCGACTGGTCCACGTAGGCGAGCTTGACGGTGTCGCCGAGCACGAGCGTGCCGCTGTCGGGTTGCTCCTCGCCCGTGATCATGCGGAAGAGAGTGGTCTTCCCGGCGCCGTTCGCACCAATGACTCCGACGATTCCCGCGCGGGGAAGGTCGAACGAGAGGTCCTCGATCAGCAGCCGGTCGCCGAAGCCCTTCGACACCGAGTTGGCCGTCAGGACCTTGTCGCCGAGCCGCGGGCCGGGCGGGATGTGGATCTGGACCTCGTCGAGCTTGACGTTGCGCTCTTCGGCGATCAGCTCCTCGTAGCGGGCGAGGCGGGCCTTGGACTTGGTCCGTTTGCCCTTCGGGTTGGTCCGCACCCACTCGAGCTCGGCCGCGATCGTCCGCTCGCGTCCCTTTTCCGAGCGCTCTTCCTGGGCGAGCCGGATCTGCTTCTGCTCAAGCCAGCTCGAGTAGTTGCCCTCATACGGGATGCCCTTGCCGCGGTCGAGCTCGAGGATCCAGCCGGCGACGTTGTCGAGGAAGTAGCGGTCGTGGGTCACGGCCACGATCGCGCCCTTGTACTCGGAGAGGTGCTGCTCCAGCCACGCGACCGACTCGGCGTCGAGGTGGTTGGTGGGCTCGTCCAGCAGCAGCAGGTCGGGGGCGCGCAGCAGCAGGCGGCAGAGCGCCACGCGTCGGCGCTCGCCGCCCGAGAGGGTCGAGACGTCCGCGTCGGGCGGCGGCAGGCGCAGCGCGTCCATCGCGTACTCGAGCTGCGTGTCGAGGTTCCACGCGTCGGCCGCTTCGATCTGCGCCTGGACCCGGCCGAACTCCTCTTCGGTCTCCTCGGAGTAGTTGGCGGCCAGCTCGTTGAAGCGGTCGAGCAGCGCCCTGGTCTCGGCGACGCCGTCTTCGACGTTCCCCTTGACGTCCTTGGTCTCGTCAAGGTGGGGCTCCTGCTCGAGCATCCCGACGGTCGCGCCGGGCGCGAGCTGGGCCTCCCCCCGGTACTCCTGGTCGACCCCGGCCATGATCCTCAGCAGCGTGGACTTGCCCGCGCCGTTGTAGCCGAGCACGCCGATCTTCGCGCCCGGGTAGAAGGCGAGCGTGACGTTGTCGAGGACCGTCTTGTCCGGCGGGTGGACCTTCGAGAGCCGGTGCATCGTGAAGATGTATTGAGAGGACATTCTCGCGCAGGATAGAGAGGAAGGGAATCGCGCTCCCGCCGCTAACGTTGTCGGGTCATGCCCACGACGGTCCTCGACATCGAGCAGCACCTGCTCCTTCTGGAGCTCGAGGCGCCGTTCGACAAGCGCGACGTGCAGCTCGCCCGTCGCCGCATGGCGAAGCGCTGGCACCCCGACATCGCCCCGGCGGGCCGCCAGTTCGAGCACGAGCGTCACCTGAAGGCGATCAACGAGGCAGCCGACCAGCTCGAGCGCATCGCCGAAGGCTCGCGCGGCGGAAAGGTCTCCAGAAACGCCGTCAAAGCGAGCGCCGCGGCGGCGCGTCGCGAGCGCGAGGAGGCCGGGCGCCGGGCGTACGAGGCCGAGCAGCGCGCTCGCGCCGCGGCGAAGGAGAAAGCCGAACACGACCCGTTCGGGGCGCGCGTCCCCGACCACTCGGTCGTGCACCGCTACGCGCGCTGCGTCTCCTATCCCGAGTGGGGCGTCGGGACGGTCGCGGGGATCTACTTCTCGAACGAGGAGAAAGCGGGCGAGGAGGTCCAGCAGTGGGCTCGCGTGAAATTCGCGCACGGCATCCGCACGGTCCCCGCGGGCAGCCTCAAATTCGTCGACTTCTCCAAGCCCGACCCGGCCGAGGAGCGGGTCGAGCGGTTCCTGATCGCCGCCCAGCGGGCGATGGCCGAGGGTGACTACGAACTCGCCGCGCAGCGCCTGATCTACGCCCGCGACGCCGATCCCCGCAACGTCGCGGTGCTGCGGCTGATGACGCTCGCCTTCTGGCAGGCGGGACGGCTCGACGCGGCAGCCCGGGCGGTCCGCGACTGGGCCCGGGTCGACGGCGCCAAACCCGCCGCGCACCGCTTCGCGGCGCGCATCTACGAAGACATGGGCGCGGTCGACCTCGCCGAGGAGGCCGCCGACCGGGCCGCCCAGCGGGGGCCGTCCGACGCGAGCGCGTGGGAGCGCCTCGGTCGCCTGCGCCTGAAGCTGCTCGACCGCGAGGGCGCTCTGCAGGCGCTAGGCCGCGCCAGCTCGCTCGGCGCGGGGGGCGAGGTGCAGAGCCTGATCGCCGAGGCGCTGGCGCTCGAACCGCGGCCGGTCTCGCAGAGCGCCTGAGGGCCGCTAGAGGATGTTCACCGCGCGCGAGACGATCAGCCCGATCGTCACCAGCGAGACCAGCGACTGCACGCCCATGATGCTCTTCGCCATCGCCGTGAGCGGCATCGTGTCGGTCGGCGAGAAGGCCGTCGCGTTGGTCAGCGAGACGTACAGGTAGTCGATGAACTTCGGCCGCCAGTCGCGCGGCTCGATCGTGTCGTCGGACATCTGCGGGAACAGGAAGTCCGGCGGCTGGTCGTGCCCCGAGGCCCGTTTGCCGGGCCCGCCGCGATCGAGCTCCCAGTACCACAGCGCGAAGATCAGGAAGTTGGTGAGCCAGATCACCACCCCGGAGCGGATCAGCTCCGGCCCGCCGTGCTTCCCGACGGAGTGGTGGAGGAGGTATTTGCTCAGCAGGGTGAGCGAGTAGACGTTGGCGGCCGTGACGAAGGCGGTCATCAGCAGCGCCACGCGCCGCCGGCGGGGGTGCTCGTACTCGAGCTCCTTGGGGGTCGCGAAGAACATCCCGACGAGCAGCGCCGCCTCGAGCGCCGGGATCAGCCAGAACGGCCCGACCGTGAGGCGGTCGGGAAGCGAGAACTGCAGGCCGATCGCCGCCAGGACCGTCGCCTGCGCAGGCCAGAACGGCTCGGACTCCGGCGGTGGCGGGTAGGGCCTTCGGCCCTGGGCGATCGGCGGCGGCTGTTCGGCTTCGGACGCCACTGGGGGAGCGTATGGGGAGTGTCGGAGGGCTCCCCGGTGCCGTGAGCGGCTGCGGCCCGTGGACCGTCCGCGACCGCTAGCCTGACCTGCGATGGGCATCGAGAACCCGGTCCACCTGCTCTTCATCGCGGCCGTCGCGTTGATCGTGCTCGGGCCCAAACGGCTCCCGGACCTCGCCAAAGCGCTCGGCCACGGGATCCGCGAGTTCCGTGAGGCGATGACCTCGGGCGAAGACGATGAGGTGATCCCAGTGCCGCCCGACCCGCCCGTGCCGCCCCACCCGCCCGACGCCGAGGTCGTGCCTGACGCCGAGGTCGTGCCCGACGAGGAGAACGCGGCGGGAGGGCCCGCCGGCGAGTCGGGCCTCGCTACGCCGGGGGTCGCCGAGTCGGACGGGTCCGCTGCAAGGGGCTGAGCGCCCCGCGCGCCGGCTCGGCTTCGCCGCGTCGGGTAGGTTGGTGCTCGGATGAGGGGACCGTTCGGAGGAATCGGGCTCGTGGCGCTGCCGGCGGCGCTCTGCCTGTGGCTGGCCCTGCCGGCCGCCGCGGAGGCCAAGGCGAGCGGCTGCCACTCCGGTGCGCCGGTGTCGATCCGCGAAACCGGCCCGGCGAGCCTGACGGGGAGTCTCGAAGCGGGGATCCTCGCCCAGTACGCGGTCCTGCGCCGCCCCGCGATGCCGAGCGACAGCCTGCCGGCGATCAACCCGGCAGCGGACACGATCGAATACTCGCTCTCGGGCTACTACGAAAGCGAGATCCGGCAGGTGCTCGCCCGTCCCGACGGCGAGCGCTTCTTCATCGTCCCGGGCCTGCCGCGTGCGCTCGACCTGCCACCGCTCCGGTGCGTCCCGAAGAAGTCGCGAAGATCGCTCCAGAAGCTCAAGGAAGAAAGCCTCAAGCGCTCCGTCGAGCCGGCCTACTGCGTCGTCGACCTCGGCGGGCGGCCGTCCATCGGGCCGAGCGCGTGCGTGACGTTCGCCGAAGTGCCCGACTCGCGCCGGTTGTTCGCCCTGCCGCTGGCCGGCGGGCCTAGCGTCATGCTGGTGCCCGACGGCGTGTCCAGCGTGCGGGTCACGGGCCCGGGCTCGCTCACGCAGACGCTCGCGGTGAGCGAAAACGCGTACCTCTACGAAGCCCCGGCGAGCCTGGTGCGACGCCGCGAACGACTGATCAGGAGGCTGATCGAGGCGGAACCGAAGAAGCACCCGACGGCGGCCGACCGGCGCCGCCAGGAGCGAGCCGAACACGCCGCCTTCCTTGAGCTGAAGCAGACGGAGCCCTTGAAGGCCGAATGGCTCGCTCCGAGCGGGGAGGTCTTGAGGACGATCGGCCGGCCGAGGTCGAGCTCGCTGCTCAGCCTGTTCGTGCCTTGAGGCGAGCGGTCCGCTCCGCGCGGTAGGTTCGCGCCGTGCGCCTGATCGTCGCCCGTTGCGAGGTCTCCTATGCGGGCCGGCTCTCCACCGTGCTGCCCGAGGCGGTCCGGCTGCTGATGGTCGGGCCGGACGGGACGTTCATGGTCTGGGCCGACGGCGGCGGGGTCAAACCGCTCAACTGGATGACGCCGCCGACGGTCCTCGAGGAGGAGCGCGACGAGGACGGTGAGCTGCGCACGCTCCTTGTCAGGCGCCAGCGCGGAGAGGATCGCCTGGAGATTCGGATCGCGGAGATCCTCTCCGACGTCGAGCACGAGCTCGACCGCGAGCTGGGCCTCGAGAAGGAGGGGATCGAGCGCGAACTGCAGGAGCTGCTGGCGGCGGCCCCCGAGCGGTGCGGCGAGGGCCTGCGCCTGGTGCGGCGCGAGTGGCCGACCGACATCGGGCCCGTCGATCTGATGTGCAGGGACGTAGAGGACGAGTGGATCGCGGTCGAGATCAAGCGCGTCGGCACGATCGACGCGGTCGAGCAGCTCTCGAGGTACCTGGAGCGGATTCGGCTCGATCCCGCGATGGGAAGCTGTCGCGGGGTGCTCGCCGCGCAGACGATCAAGCCGCAGGCCGTCGTGCTCGCCCAGGCGCGGGGGATCGACTGCGTCGAGGTCGACATCGCCGTGCTCCGCGGCGAACGCGAGCCCGACCTGACGCTGTTCGCCGCCTGAGCGTTCCTCGGCTGTCGCGCGCCCAGCGGCCTGGGTAGGCTCCCTGCGCAATCGACGAAGCAAGGAGCCGCGATGACCGCCGAGCCTGACGCCCCCGAGCAGCCCGCCGTCCTGACCGAGCGGCGCGGCAACGTGCTGCTGATCACCCTCAACCGCCCCCAGGTCCGCAACGCGGTCAACGCGGCGCTGGCCGAAGGCGTCGGCAACGCGCTCGACGAGCTCGACGCCGACGGAGAGCTGTCGGTGGGGGTCCTGACCGGGGCCGGCGGATTCTTCTGCGCTGGGATGGACCTCGGCGCGTTCGTCAAGGGCGAGTCGCCGTGGTACGGCGACCGCGGCTTCGCCGGCATCGCCCAGCGGGCCGCCGAGAAGCCGCTGATCGCCGCGATCGAGGGCTTCGCGGTCGCGGGCGGGATGGAGATCGCGCTCGCCTGCGACCTGATCGTCGCCGCCCAGGGGGCGAAGCTCGGCATCCCCGAGGTCAAGCGCTCGCTCGTCGCCGCCGGCGGCGCGCTGCTGCGGCTGCCGCGCCGGATGCCCTACCACGTCGTGATGGAGCTCGCCCTGACCGGCGACCCGTTTCCGGCCGAGCGCTTCCACGAGCTCGGCCTCGTCAACCGGGTCGTCGAGCCGGGCACGGCCGTCGACGTCGCCCTCGAGCTCGCCGGAACGCTCGCCAAGAACGGGCCCCTCGGCTTGCGCGCCGCCAAGAAGATCCTTCAGGAGCAGTGGGACTGGTCGACCTCGGAGATGTGGGGCAAGCAGGGCGAGATCGCGGGTCCCGTGATGGCGTCCGAAGACGCCAAGGAGGGGGCGAGCGCGTTCAAGGAGAAGCGCGAGCCGGTGTGGAAAGGACACTGAGCCTTGTATCGGGTTCACGCGCGAACTTCCCATCCGACCCGGCTCGAGCCGCCTCAGGGTTCGATAACGCTAGTCCGATAGTTCGTATAGGCTCGTAAATGTTGTAGAGGGACGGGATTGGTTATCGGTCGAAGTAGCAGGGTCTCAGATGCTCTTGGCCGTTGGGCAGTCGAGCTTGAGCAGACATCGTGAGGACCTCAGGAGCTGGATGGACTCTCAACGGCGCTTTCGAAGGGACGATCTGGGCGCGGGCTTTTTCGCTGCCGTAGCGGCGGTGATAACGTGGCTCGCGAATATCCAAGCGCCGCTGAAGGCACTCGGGCTCACTGCCTTGGCGTCTCGACTTGGCGCAGTCGTCGTTGTGGTGCTGCTGGTCTTCGTCGCGCGCGTCGCGGTCCGACGCCAGAGGTTGCGAGGGCTGCTTGAGATCACCGGTGCCTGGCCGTGGGCTGGGCCTCCACTGTGTGAAGTGCCAGCCGACACACTGGGGCTCGAGGAGTCGGTATTGGCGAGAGCGACCTCAGCGAACGAGGACGTGCCTTATCTCGAGCGAAACAACGACGCGGCGCTGCAAAGGTTGCTCGAAGAGAACAAGGTCGTGGTGATTGTCGGCCCGGCCGGGAGCGGGAAGAGCACAAGCGCCTATCACGTCGCCTCCAAAATTGCCGCAAACCGTCGTGTCATCGTGCCGCGACGACCAGCACCGGGGTTTGATCCGCTGAGCGAGGTTCTTTCCATGCTTAGCGGCCCGCGGATCATTCGCTCGGGTGCCTGGCTTTGGCTCGATGACCTCGAGGAGTATCTGAGGCAAGGGCCTCTGAATATGGCCCTTCTAAGAACCTGGCTCGCCGGTCACGAGGACCGTCGCCTGATAACTACGATCGGTTCCGAGTATCGGAGTCATACTGCAGCAGAAAATTCGCCCGCCGGAAAGAGCGCGACAGTACTAATTCGAATGGCGAAGGTGGCGCTCGGCTGGGACATTGAATGGACCGGCGAGGAGCTAGGGCGCGCAGAACGACAATACCCAAAGGCGGGTGATAAGTGCCGGGAACTGAGCCGCTTCTTCGCGCTCGGGGACTTTCATCTGATGCGCTACGAAGCCGCCGTGGATGCGTGTCCTGATGCCGCTGCCATCATGAAGGCTGCTGTGGCGTGGAGGCGGGCAGGCCTGAGCCGGACAATTCCGCTCGGGTTCTTGCACGAGTCCTTTTCGTTCTATACGGTCGATAAGGTCGTCGCTGGGGAGCGAAACGTGCGATTTGAGGCGGGGATCGCTTGGGCGACAGACCGGTGCGAGAAGCCCGCAGGGCCAGTTACGCGCGCGAGCGACAGCGAGCACGTCGAACTGGCGGATGTCCTGCTCGAAGCAGCAACTTCGAGACGTTTCGAAACGCCGCTAGGCGTTTGGGAACTTATGGCGGCCTGCACCGCGGGCACCAAGGACGAGGTAACAGTAGCCAAGGCAGCCCTGCTCGCTGGCGCTTCTCGTGTTTCATATGGCATTCTCAACGGGCTTCTCGACAACCTAGCGGTTTCACCTGAGATACAGGAGGCAGCGCGACAAGTTTACGATGACGCGTTTTCTCGGACTGCTCCGTCAGTCGACGCGCCATCGCTCAGCGCCGCCGCAGCGCGGTCGGCCGAGCCTCCAATCGAAAGATACATTGCGCCGCTGGCGTGGATTTACGAGCGGCCTGCCCTCTGGGGTGTTCTACGCATCGTGTCCTTGTTTGTCTCGGACGTCGCTGGGTTGTGGGTCGCGCTTCTTGTCGGTTACTTCTTGTCGCGTCTGCCTTCTTCCGTGTCGTTCGAAACCGCGAGGAGAGCGGCGGACCACCGCATCCCTTTTGTCGCCCTATTGGCCGTGATCCTTTTCGCCGGCGCTGGCTTGTACCGCGAGAGTAGTCGTCGCCGGAACACGGCTCGCGTATTGGCTGTTCTTTCGCAGGGAGGGCTTGCTCTCCTTGCCTTGCGAGTGTTTCTCGAAGCCTTTGAGCCGCACATGCTGAATCGCGGTGGGCTCGGTAGCTATGAACTGATCGCGTGGGCATCGGGTTTGTCCTGGGTGACGGTCTCTACGTTTCGGGGGCTCTTCAATCGTGGGGCAGTATGGGCTGCGAATCGCAGTCGAGGGCATCGTGGACGATGCGCTCTCATAGGGAGCGTCGACCAAGTCAATGTTCTGGCCGGCACTATGCGTGAGGATGACATCGCGACGGAGGTCTGTGGCTATTTCGGAGCGGCTCCTACAAATGTTGCGCCAGCGCTACCGTGGCTCGGAGAGGCCACCACCATCGAGGAACTCGAGGTGCTGGTGTTCGAGAAGGACATAGACGAACTCGTCATTTGCGACCCGCTGGTGTCTGACGCTTATGCAGCGGAGATCGCCGAAAGCACATTGTTTTGGGGTGTACGTTTGCGTATGGTCGCGCCGGACCGGCACTTCTTGGTGGCAGTCAGTCGGTATAGCGCGGGAGAGGGACTTCCACTAGAGGAGCTCCGGTTTCCTGAATTTACAGGCGCCCAAAGTGCTGCCAAAAGGGCTTTTGACCTAGTTCTCGCGTTCGCCCTTGCGCCGTTTTGGGTCTCGCTTTACGTCATGAGCGTCGTAGCGATCCGTCTCACTTCTCGTGGCAGTGCGACACAGCAACAGTCGCGACCTGGGGTAGGTCAGACATTCGCGATGAAAAAATTTCGGGTTACGCACTCGTCAGCTAATGGGCGTGCTTTGGGCCCGCCGACGCGAGTTGGAAAAGTCATCGAAAAATTTGGGCTGGATGAGCTGCCGCAAATCATAAACGTGTTGAAAGGTGACATGTCCTTTGTCGGTCCACGACCGATGAGTCCCGAGGATTTCAACCGACTGCCTACGTGGCAACAGACAAGGACTCTTGTTCGGCCTGGAATAACGGGTTTGTGGCAGATCGCCGGCCGTCGAGACACAGACGTTGAGGCGATGGTGCGCCTCGACCTGTACTACGTCCAGCATTGGAGCATCTTTCTCGACGTTGAGATAATTCTGAAGACGGCTGTGGCCACGGTGCGAAACCGGCGCTCGAAGTTGACGCTGGACCGATCTCTCGGCCATTATTACCGCGATCGGCGTGCACCTTTTGCCCCCGGCATCTTGGACTTGCTGCCTATGTCGCCGATGAGCTTCGATGACGTCGTGAGGGTGGCTCGGGTCTATGAGGCTGGGCTGAAGGACGTGCTTGAGTGGCTGGTCCTGCTTGAGAAGAAAGCATGGCTCGAAATCGAACATGGTGCGCATCAAACGCCGCGCTTTGTGCTCTCGCGGACAGCGCGCGCTCATCTTGCGAGCGATCCGCGGGAGGGCGCGATAATGACCTAGAGTTGCCCGGGGGCTAGCGCCGCAGCTGCTTCTTGCGCCGGCGCTGGGCCATGATCTGCCGGAACCGCCGCCACAGCGCCCCCATCAGCGCTCCCCCGGCGTCTTGCGGGGGTATTGCGAGATCGGCTGGCGCAGGTCGATCGCCGTCGTGACGATGCGGTTCTGTTCGGTCGCGTGGGCGGCGGGGTAGCCCTCGCCGGGGCTGGCCCGCTCGGGGCGGCCGATGTAGCCGAAGTGGATCTCCGAGGGCATGATCTGCATCAGCCGCGGGAACATGTGCGCGCGGGCGCCCATGTTGCGGGGCTCCTCCTGAACCCACAGCACCTCGCGCAGGTTCGGGTAGCGGCTCATCAGCTGGAGCAGCTGGCCTTCGGGGAAGGGGTACAGGAGCTCGACGCGCGCGACGGCGAGGCCCGTGTGGGAGGCGCGCTCGGGGTGTCCCACGAGGTCGTAGTAGATCTTGCCCGTGCAGAGCACGAGCCGCGTGACCTGCTCGTCGACGACGCCCGGCTCGGCGAGGACCGGGTGGAAGCGCGTGCCCTCGCCCATCTCCTCGACCGAGCTCGCCGCCTGGGGGAGGCGCAGCAGCGACTTTGGCGTCATCACGACGAGCGGGCGCTGCTTGGCGATCCGCGCCTGGCGGCGCAGCAGGTGGAAGTACTGGGCGGGCGTCGTCGGGCTCGCGACGCGGATGTTGCCCTCGGCGGCGAGCGCCAGGAAGCGCTCCAGGCGCGCGGAGGAGTGCTCGGGTCCTGACCCCTCGTAGCCATGCGGGAGGAGCAGCGTCAGGCGCGACGTCTGGCCCCACTTGGCAAGCCCGGAGACGATGAACTGGTCGATGATCACCTGCGCGCTGTTCACGAAGTCCCCGAACTGGGCCTCCCACAGCACGAGCGTCTCGGGCGCCTCCTGGCTGTAGCCGTACTCGAAGCCCAGGCAGGCGAGCTCGGAGAGCGGGCTGTTGTGCAGCTCCAGCGGAGCCGCGGCGTCGGGCAGGTTCTGGATCGGGCAGACCGTCTGGCCGGTCTTCGCGTCGTGCAGGACCATGTGGCGCTGGCTGAACGTGCCCCGCTCGGTGTCCTGGCCGGTGAGGCGCAGCGGCGTCCCTTCGGTCAGCAGCGAGGCGAACGCGAGCGCCTCGGCGTGGGCCCAGTCGACCTCGTGACCCTCCGAGGCGAGCGCCTCGCGGCGCCGGTCGAGCTGTTTGACGAGCTTCGGGTGGACGGTGAAGCCGTCGGGCACGCGCAGCAGCTGCTCGCCCAGCTCGCGCAGGCGCGCCGCCGGGACGGCCGTGTCGACGTCCGGGCTCGGCGAGCGGTCGAGCTGGTACTCGCCGGTCGAGTGCTTGCCGCCGTGCTCCGCGACCTCGGCGATCTTCGACTTCAGGCGCTGGTGCAGGAGCGTCAGGTTGTCCCACACCTCCTGGGCCTGTTTCTCGACCTCCTCCTGCGTCACGACCCCTTCGGCCACGAGCCGCTCGCCCCACAGCTCCGTGACGCGCTTCTTGCCCTTGATCTTCGCGTAGGCCTCGGGCTGGGTGTAGGCGGGCTCGTCGGACTCGTTGTGGCCGAAGCGCCGGTAGCCGATCAGGTCGATCAGCACGTCGTGGCCGAACTCCTGGCGGAAGGCGAAGGCGAGGCGCACCGCGCTCATGCAGGCCGGCACGTCGTCGGCGTTGACGTGGATGATCGGCACGTCGAAGCCCTTCGCGAGGTCCGAGGCCCAGCGCGTCGAGCGAGCGTCGTCCGGGTCGGTCGTGAAGCCGACCTGGTTGTTCATGATGAGGTGGACCGTGCCGCCGACCTTGTAGCCGTCGAGCGCCTGGAGGTTCAGCGTCTCCGGGACGACGCCCTGGCCCGGGAAGGCTGCGTCGCCGTGGATCACGATCGGCATCGCCGCGTCGGTGTCCTGGTGGGCGTGCGGGCCCCGCCGCGAGGTCTGGGCCGCGCGCGTGGCGCCCTCGACGACCGCCGAGACGAACTCGAGGTGGCTCGGGTTGGACTCGAGGTTGACGCGGATCGTGCCGCCGCCCGGCAGCTCGTAGGTGCCCTGCGTCCCGTGGTGGTACTTGACGTCGCCCGTCCCGCCCTGGGGGATCGTCGTGACGACCTCGAGCGTCGAGGCGCCCTCGAACTCCGCGAAGATCGTGTCGTAGGAGCGGCCGAGGTTGTGGGCGAGCACGTTCAGGCGCCCGCGGTGGGCCATCCCGACGACGACCTCCTGCCCGCCGTGGGCGGCCGAGAGCTGGATCAGCTCGTCGAGCATCGGCACCGTCATGTCGAGGCCCTCGATCGAGAACTGGTGCTGGCCCAGGTAGGCCTTGTGCATGAAGCGCTCCAGCGCGTCGACCTCGACGAGGCGCTTCAGCAGCGTGCGTCGCTCGTCGTTGGTCAGCTCCAGGCGGAAGGTGCCCGACTCGATGTGCTCGCGCAGCCACACCCGCTGGCGGTGCGAGGCGATGTGCTCGATCTCGTACGCGATCGTCCCGCAGTAGGTCTCGCGCAGGTGGGGCAGCGCGTCGGCGAGCGTCGCCCCCGGTACCCAGACCTGGAACAGCTTCGCCGGGATCCGAGCCTGCAGCTCGGGGGTCAGACCGAGCGCCTCCGGGTCCAGGCCGGGGTCGCCTTCGGGCTCTGAGCCGAGCGGGTCCAGACGCGCCGCCAGGTGGCCGTGGCTGCGAACCCGGTGGACGTAGGTGGTGGCCGCCTGCACGGCGCGCAGCATCTCCTCGCCGGCTGCCTGCGGCGTGAGCGCGGGGGCGGGCGCGGATGCCGCCGCGGCGGCCGGCGCGGGCGCCGGGGGCAGCGGGCCGAGCTCGACGCCGAGCGACGAGAACACCTCGTCGTAGAAGCCGTGCTCGCCCTGCAGGTGCTCCTCGATCAGGGCCAGGAAGCGACCCGACTCGGCCCCCTGGATGATCCGGTGGTCGTAGGTCGAGGTCATCGTCATGACCTTCTCGGCCCCGATCATCGCGCCGATCGCTCCGAGGCCGACCGGGTAGGCGATCGAGCCGGTGGCGATGATCGTGCCCTGGCCCATCATCAGCCGGGGCACCGAGGCGATCGTGCCGATGCCGCCCGGGTTCGTCAGCGTGATGTTCCCCCCGACCAGGTCGTCCGCAGTCAGGGAGTTCGTCCGCGCCTTCTCCACGAGCCCGTCGTAGGCGTCGAGGAAGCCCGCGAAGCTGAGCTTGCCGGCGTCGCGGATCACGGGCACCATCAGCGTCCGCGAGCCGTCCTTCTTCTCGACGTCGACCGCCAGCCCGAGGTTGACCTGCCCGTCGAGGACGCGGTGGGGCTTGCCGTCGACCTCCTCGAAGTGATTTGCCATCACCGGCATCTCCTCGGCCGCCTTCGCGATCGCGTAGGCGATCAGGTGCGTGAAGGAGACCTTCCGCGGGCCTGCCTTCAGCTCGCGGCGGCGGCCGTCCAGGGCCGTCACGGTCAGCGTTCGGAAGCTCGTCGCGGTCGGGATCGAGCGCGACTGGTCCATGTAGCGGGCCAGGGCTGCCGCGCCGCCCTTCATCAGCTGCGATTCGCCTGCGCCGCCCGGCGCCGTTGCGGGCGCGGCGGCGCCATTTGCCGCCGTCGGTGCGCCGCTGGCGGCGGCGAGCACGTCGGACTTCGTGATCCGCCCGGCGCGGCCGCTCCCGGCGACCGCTCCCAGGTCGACGCCCTCGGCGGCCGCCGCGCGCGCGGCGACGGGAGAGACCTTGGTTCCATCGGGCACGGCCGACGGCGCAGACGGAGCCGCAGCAGCAGGACCTTCGCCCGCGACCGGAGCGGGTGCTTGCGCGCCGGCGCCCACTGCGATCCGCGCGATCACCTGGCCGACGGTGACCGTGTCGCCCTCGGCGGCGAGGACCTCGGTCACGGTGCCGGTGGCCGGGGAGGGCAACTCGAGGTCGACCTTGTCGGTCGAGATCTCGACGATCGTCTCGTCGAGCTTGATCGCATCCCCGACCTCGACGTGCCATTCGAGGATCGTCCCCTCGCTGACCGACTCGCCCGCGCCGGGGGTCACCACGTCGACGACGCCGGGCGCCTCGCCCGGCGGCTCGGCGGGCGGCGCCGGGGTGCTCGGCGGCTCGGAGCCGTTTCCGTTGCCCTCTGCCGCGGGCGCGCCGGTCTCGCTCCCGCCGGAGGTCTTCTCGGCGCCCTCGTCGTCGGGCTCGGTGGTCGCCGGGGGTGCGCCCCCGCCCACGGCGATCCGTGCGATCACCTGGCCGACGGTGACCGTGTCGCCCTCGGCGACGAGGATCTCCGCGACGGTGCCGGTGGCGGGCGAGGGCAGCTCGACGTCGACCTTGTCGGTCGAGATCTCGACGATCGTCGCGTCGGCCTTGATCTGATCGCCGACCTTGACGTGCCATTCGAGGATGGTTCCCTCGGTGACCGACTCACCCGCCGCGGGGGTCACGACGTCCACTATCTGCTGGGTCGTCGTGTCGGTGGCCATCGATCTACCACTCTAGCGATCCGACCGGGCCCGGCGACGGGTTCCCGGGCCCCGTTGCAGGGCTTTTTCAGAGCGTTCTCATCTGTCTGTCCGGCGGCCCTCGCGGATGAACTCCCAGCTGCCGAAGAAGGGGCCGATCCCGCCGAGCACGACGACCGCGACGGCCAGGCGCAGGGACACGACCCGCAGCCGCGCGGCGGCCAGGCAGAGCAGCGACATCGCGATCCACATCAGCCCGTGAGCCAGCCCGAGCACGAACGTCTCGGGCTGCGGGCCGCCCGCGACGAACGCGCACAGCAGCAGGGCGAGATAGACACAGGAGTGTGTGAACGAGGCGGCACGCAGCCGCGCGAACGTGATCGGCCCCACGCCGGGCCGCCGTTCGCTCACATCGTCAGCCAACGGGCCATCCGCGGCAGCGCCTCGCCGGCCTCCGCGGGCCAGGCGTCGATCTCCGACGGCCACCACGCGAACTCGTCGTGCTCGTCGTCGGGGCGGACCGTCTCCTCGACGCCTTCCGCAAGCCAGGCCTGTCCGACGAACATCACCAGGCCGTGCGGCAGCCTCAGCAGCGCCTCGGCTCGGACCTTCGCGGGCGCCACCGCCCACTCCTCCTCGAGCTCGCGCACGAGCGTGTGCGCGGGGCTCTCGCCGAGGTCCACGGCGCCGCCCGCGCCGAGCGCCCAGCGCCCGGCCCACGACGAGACCCAGGGCGCCCTGCGCCCCGCCAGCCAGCGACCGTCGGCCGCCCGCGTCACGCACAGGGCGGCCATGCTCTGCGAGGCGTCGCCCGCCACCAGGCGCAGCGCCCAGCGCAGCGGCTGCATCTCGATCGCGATGCCGTCCTCGCTCTGGCTGTAGCCGACCAGGCGCGCGGCGACGCCGTCGTGGCTCGGCGATCCGCGCTCCTGCAGATCGCGGATCGCGGCGTCGGCCGCCTCGGTCTGCTCCGGCGTCGGCTCGTAGGGCTCATCGCGCCACCGCACGCTCACGCGGTCGAGCTCCCATGGGCCGCGCGCGAGGATCTCGGGCGCCTGGCTGCTCTGCTCGGCGGTCTCTGACACAGCGCGGGACAGGCTAGTGAATGATCCGCGCCCGCTGCCGCGCACGCGCTCCCGCCGAGCCGCCCTCCGCATAGACTCGCGGCGTGACGAGCCGCAGGCGCAAGCATTGGGGGTGGGGCTTCGAGGACCAGCAGCCGACGCTCGAGCAGGCGCGCGCCGCCGCGCCGACCCTCTCCGAACGGCTCCGGCTTCCGCTCGGAGAACCCGAGCAGCCGGTGGCCCTCGAGCAGGTCGCGCTGCCCGAGCCGCGCATCCCGGTGCCCCCGGCGCTCGCGGAGATCGCGAGCGCGGATAAGCACGAGCGCGCCTGCCACGCCCTCGGCAAGTCCTACGTCGACGTGGTGCGCGGCTTCAGGGGCGTCTTCGAGAGCCCGCCGGACTTCGTCGTGCGCCCGCGCGAGGAGCGGGAGCTCGAGCGGGTGCTCGAGTGGTGCTCGGCCGAGCGCGTCGCGGCGATTCCGTTCGGTGGCGGCACGTCGGTCGTCGGGGGCGTAACGCCCGAGCTCGGGCCCGGCCACAATGGCGCCGTCTCGATCGACCTCGCCGCGCTCGGCGGCCTGCTCGAGCTCGACGAGGTCTCGCGATCGGCGCGGATCGGCGCGGGCGCGACCGGGCCGGCCCTGGAGGCGGCGCTCGGCGAGCACGGCATGACCCTCCGGCACTTCCCGCAGTCGTTCGAGTACTCGACGCTCGGCGGCTGGATCGCAACGCGGGCGGGCGGCCATTTCGCGACCGTCTGGACCCACATCGAGGACTTCCTCGAGTCGGCTCGGGCGATCACGCCGGCGGGGCTGTGGGAGTCGCGGCGGCTGCCGGGGTCGGGCGCGGGGCCCAGCCCCGACCGGCTGCTGGCCGGCTCGGAGGGGATCCTCGGGGTGATCACGAGCGCCTGGGTCCGTGTTCAGCCGCGACCCGAGCACCGCGCCTCGGCGGGCGTTCGCTTCGAGACCTTCGCGCGCGGCGCGGAGTGCGTCCGCGAGCTCTCCCAGTCGGGCCTGCACCCGTCCAACTGCCGCCTGCTGGACCCCGGCGAGGCCGGTCTGACGATGGCCGGTGACGGCAGCCACGCGCTGCTCGTGCTGGGCTTCGAGTCGACCGACCACCCCGTCGAGGAGGCGATGGCGCGCGCCCTGGCGATCTGCGCCGAGCACGGCGGGGCGCCCGTGCCGCGGCGCGAGGGGGCGGGCGGCGACGCGGTGCAGTCCTGGCGCGGCGCGTTCGTCGGGGCCCCCTACGTGCGCGACCTGCTCGTCTCGATGGGAGTGCTGAGCGAGACGTTCGAGACGGCGATCACGTGGGAGCGCTTTCCCGCCTTCCACGCTCGCGTGATGGAGGCGGCGCGGGAGGCCGTCCGCGAGGTTTGCGGCGAGGGCGGGAGCGTGTACTGCCGCTTCACCCACGTCTACCCCGACGGGCCCGCCCCGTACTTCACGGTGCTCGCGCCGGCCCGCCGCGGCGAGGAGGTCGAGCAGTGGGGCGCGATCAAGCGGGCCGTCTCCGACGTGCTGATCTCCAGCGGCGCGACGATCACCCACCACCACGCCGTCGGGCGCGACCACCGGCCCTGGTACGAGCGCCAGCGCCCCGAGCCCTTCGCGGCGGCGCTGCGCGGCGCCAAGCAGGCGCTCGACCCGGCGGGAGTGATGAACCCCGGCGTCCTGCTGGAGGCGCGGCCCTGAAGATCGCGGTGCTCGGCCCGGGCGGCGTCGGGGGCCTGCTCGCGGGCGCGCTCGATCGGGCGGGCCACGAGGTGGTTGTCGTCGCGCGCGAGGAGACCGCGGCCAAGATCGCGGCCGACGGCATCGAGATCGACAGCGTCAAGTTCGGCCGCTTCACCGCGCACCCCCGGGCGGTCTCGCGCCTGCAGGAGCCGGTCGACGCGCTGCTCGTCGCGACCAAGGCGGCGGGGATGGAGCCGGCGCTCGAGCGGATCGACGTTGAGCCCGCCGTCGTGCTGCCGCTGCTCAACGGCCTCGATCACATCGCCGTCCTGCGTCGCCGCTTCCCGGCAGACTCCGTGCTCGCGGGCTCGATCCGCGTCGAGGCCGACCGCCCGGAGGCCGGCGTGGTCGTCCACACAAGCCCCTTCCTGCTGATCAACATGGCGAGCGCCGTGCCGGCGATGGCAGGACCGATGGAGCGGCTCGCCGAAGCCCTGAACGACGCGGGCGTGCCGACGAAGATCCTCGACTCCGAGCCGCAGGTGATGTGGTCGAAGCTCGTCCGCCTCAACGCCCTGGCCTGCACGACGAGCGCCTACGACAAGCTGCTCGGGGAGATCCGCTCGACGCCCGAGCTCCGCGCGGATCTCGTGGGCGCGATGCGGGAGGCCGCGGCGGCCGGCCGGGCCGAGGGCGCGGACGTAGACGGCGACACGGCGATCGAGGAGCTCGAGCGGGCGCACGCGACGCTCGGCAGCTCGATGCAGCGCGACATCGCGGCCGGGCGCGAGCCCGAGCTCGACGCGATCCCCGGCTCGGTGATGCGGGCGGCCGCCCGTCACGGCCTGCGCTGCCCGACGATCGAGCGGCTCGTCGCGACGATCGCCGAGCGCGCGGGAGTGCCGCCGCCGGTCGTCTAGCCCGCCGGTCGCTCGACGGCGCTCGTGGCCGGCCGGCCGGAGCGGTCGTGGCGGAGCACCTCGAGCAGCTCCACCGAGGGTCCCGCCAGGAACGCGTCGTCGCCTGGCGCGAGGCGCGTGTCACGCCGGGGCGGGTGCTCGAGCTCCTCGGGACGCTCGGCGCGGCGGATCGCGACCACGCGGATCCGCGCCGGCAGCTCCCGCATCGCGAGGCCGTCGAGGCCCCCGCCCTCGCTGACGCGCAGACGCGCCAGCAGGAACGGGTGATTGCCGACGTAGAAGGTGAACAGCACCTCCATCCCGAGCGTCGCCCCGACGAACCACGGCGCGGCGATCGCGGAGGTCGACCAGACGTGACGGAAGCCGAAGCTCTGCTCGAGGCGCCGCCCGAGCTGGCGGTCGAAGACGCGCAGCACGACGGGCACCTCGCCCCAGCGCTCGCCGAGCCGCTCGCGGACAGCGAGGCCCGTCTCGATGTTCGTGAGGTCGTCGGAGGTGACGATCGCGACGCCGGCGGCCGCGTCGAGGTTCACCGAGTCGAGCGTTTCGCCGTGGGTGGCGTCGCCGAGCACGACGGGGACGCCCAGCGCGCGGGCGCGGGCGACCGTGCCGGCGGCCTCTGCCCGCTCGACCACGACGACCCGGACGCCGTGGTCGAGCAGCCCCTCGAGCACGTGCATGCCGACGGCCCCGAGGCCGACGAGGACGACGTGGCCGCGCATCCCGGGGATCCGCCCGCCGCCCAGCGACTGGGCGATCCGGCGGCTGACGAGCGCGTTCGTCAGCAGCGCGAAGATCGTCGTCACGAGCGTCGTCCCGGCGACGATCAGGAAGATCCCGTAGGCCTCCAGCCAGCCGGACTGCCCGGAGAAGGAGAAGTCGCCGAAGCCGACCGTGGCGACCGTCTCGACGGTGAAGTAGATCGCGTCGAGGAACGGCAGGTGGGGGTTCCCGATCGGTCGGTGGTAGCCGAGGTGGAGCACGAGCGCCGAGACCAGCAGCAGGGCGAGGCCGAGCAGGAGGGTGATCCGCAGCGGGCGGTCGACGATCGCGCGGACCGTGCTGCGCGCGCGTGCCGCGGCCGCGCGCAGCGTCGCGGCGCGCCCCTCGGAGGCGAGCGGCCCGAGCGGGAGGGGGACGCCGGCCGTGGCGTGCTGCTCGGGGGTG
>DATNBM010000068.1:0-41958 GCA_035571915.1 Solirubrobacteraceae bacterium
CAGGGCCTCGGTCGTACGGGCCATCTCCAGGCGCCCACAGTCCACGCAGCGCAGGCCGGGGATGCGCTCGATCAGGGCCGCCGCCTCGGTCTTGTCGGCGCGGCGGTCGCCGCAGATCAGGACGTCCTGCTCGAGCGGGTGCGCGAGGTCGGTCAGCGAGGCGGCCGAGACGGTGTGGAGCGCGGACACGACGCGTACGCCCTCGGGCGCCATCTCCGCCGCCTGCTGGGCGGCGGATCCCTGCGGGACGCCGAGCATCCGCGTCGCCTTGCCGCCGACCGCCGCCGCGAGCGGGACGGTCGCGTCGATCAGCAGCTGGCCGGGCCGGAGGGCGTCCTTGAGGTTGTTGAGCGTCTCGGACTGGCTGCGGAACGGGACGCTCAGCACGACCGTCTCGGCGGCGCCGGCGGCCTCCTCGTTGCCGAGGCCGGTGAAGCTCCCGCCGGGCACCTGCGCGGCGGCGCGCTCGGCCGCTTCGGCGGCGCGGCCGGGGTCGCGCGAGCCGATCACGATCGGGACGCCGGTCTGCGCGAGACGGACGGCCAGCCCGAAGCCGAGCGCGCCCGAGGCGCCGACGATCGTGACGGGGGCTGGATCGGAGGGCGACATGGCGGCCGAGTATAGGCTTAGCGCGATGCGGCTCGAGGGAAAGATCGCGCTCGTCACGGGTGGGGCCTCGGGCATCGGCGCCGCGACCTCGCGGCGACTGGCCGCCGAAGGCGCCCGCGTCGCGGTCTGCGACGTCAACGAGGCGGGCGCCCGCGAGCTGGCGGGCGAGCTCGACGGCTTCGCCTGCCCGATGGATGTCGCCGAGACGGCCTCGGTGCGAGGAGGGGTTGACGAGGTCGAGGCCGCGCTCGGGCCCGTCGACGTGCTCGTCAACAACGCCGGCACCGACCGCTTCGCCTTCTTCGTGAACAGCGACGAGGCGCTGTGGGACCTCGTGCTGGGCGTCAACCTGCGCGGCACGATGGCCGTCACACACGCGGTCCTCGGCGGGATGCAGCAGCGCCGGAGCGGCTCGATCGTGAACGTCGCGAGCGAGGCCGGGAGGGTCGGCTCGCAGGGCTCGGCTGTCTACTCCGCGGCGAAGGCGGGCGTGATCGGGTTCACCAAGGCGATCGCACGCGAGGCGGCCCGCTACCGCGTCCGCTGCAACGCCGTCGCGCCCGGGCCGATCGAGACGCCGCTGCTCAACGCCGCGCCGCTGATGCTCGGCGAGATCGGGGAGCGGCTGAAGCAGGGGATGGTGAACGCGACCGCGCTCGGGCGCTCCGGCGAGGCCGATGAGGTCGCCGCGGCGATCGCCTTCCTGGCGGGCGAGGACGCCTCCTACGTGACCGGCCAGACGCTCGGAGTGAGCGGCGGCCTGTCGATGTGGTGAGCGGCGTGGGCGGGTCTTCGACGGGTCTGCCCCGGGCGGCGCGCATCCGCGAGGTCGGCCCCCGCGACGGCTTCCAGAACGAGCCCGAGGTGATCCCGACCGAGCGCAAGGTCGAGTTGATCGACGCGCTCTCGCGGACCGGCCTGCGGCGCCTGGAGGTGACGAGCTTCGTACGCCCCGACGTGATCCCTCAGCTCGCCGACGCGGCCGAGGTGCTCGGCGCGATCGACGTCCCGCGGGAGGTCTCGATCTCGGTCCTGATCCCCAACGAGCGGGGCCTCGAGAACGCGCTCGCGCTGCGCGACGCGGCGGGGCGCGAGCGGGGACCGGACGGGCGGCCCCTGTTCGATGAGGTCAACGTCTTCATGTCGGCCTCGGAGACCCACAACCGCAAGAACGTCAACCGCTCGATCGAGGAGTCGCTCGACGGCCTGCGGAGCGTGCTCGCGCGGGCGGGAGAGGCGGGCCTGCGCTGCGAGGGCGTGATCTCGACCTCCTTCGGGTGTCCCTACGAGGGCGAGGTGCCGGTCGAGCGCGTCCTGTCGATCGCCGCCGCGCTGCGCGACGCGGGCGCGGTCGAGATCGGCTTCGGCGACACGACCGGGATGGCCAACCCGCTGCAGGTGAGGGAGTTCTTCACGCGCGCCCGGGCAGAGCTGGACGGCGTCGAGCTGACCGCCCACTTTCACAACACGCGCGGCCAGGGCCTGGCAAACGTGCTCGCCGCTCTGGAGGCGGGGGTCGAGTCCTTCGAGTCGAGCTTCGGGGAGCTCGGCGGATGCCCGGTCCCGGCGGGCGCGACGGGCAACATCGCGAGCGAGGACCTCGTCTCGATGCTGCACGAGATGGGGATCGAGACGGGCGTGGATCTCGGCGCCCTGCTCGATTGCGCGGCGGCCGTCAGAGAGGTGCTCGGACGGCCGCTCGGGAGTCACACGCTAGTTGCGGGGCCGGTGAACTGGCGGACCTAGGATCGTGAACTCGGCTCCTGTCCTGTTCCCCTGCTCTAGGACGGCGCCGAGTTTGTATCTGCCCGGTGCCAGCGGGCGCTTGTGTGCGACGCCGCTGAAGTCGAAGTTGTTGTGCCCCGCGTGGCCGTTGAGAGTGGTCAGCGGGAATCCGGTGATGAGATGGATGCAGACAGCGGCGCCCCTGACGTTGGTGGCTCGTTCGCCGTTGCACTGAGACACACGACGAGAGATTCCAAGGTGAACCGTTCCTGCTGCGCTCAGTGTGAACGAGATGCGCGTGCCTCCGCTGAGCCTGTGATGCGGCCCTATCCGGGCTCGCACACGGAAGCTGTCGGGCGTGAGCGTCAGATCCGAAATCGAAGGGCGGGCGAGTTCGGACGCCCCTTCAGAACCTGAGGAGATCGCAACTGGCGACGCGATCGACGCGGTGATCGGCAGCGCGGTGAGCAAGACGAGCAGCTTGGGGCGCCGTCTCATCCCGCGAGCGCCTCCTGCACCTCTCGCGCGCTCTCCTTGGCGGCCGCGACGCAGTACTCCTGAACGGCGACCTCCATCTCGAGCGTCTGCGCGAGCGTGGGCCGGGCGGAGGCGTCGATCACGCGCTTGGCGCGGCCGACCGCGACGGGGGAGTTGGCGAGCAGCTCGTCGACGAGCGCCTGGGTCGCGCCCTCGAGTTCCTCGGGCTCGACGACCCGGTTGACGAGCCCGATCCGGTGGGCCTCCTCGGCGCCGATCGTCCGCGCGGTCATGATCAGTTCCTTGGCGCGGCCGAGCCCGACGACGGCGGGAAGCCTCGTCGAGCCGCCGACGTCGGGGATGATCCCGAACTTCACCTCGGGCAGCCCGAGCTGCGCGTCGGTCGAGCAGACCCGCAGGTCGCAGCCGAGGGCCACCTCGAGCGCGCCGCCGACGCAGGTGCGGTGGATCTGGGCGACGACCGGCTTCGCCATCTCTTCGCAGAGGTTCGCGCACTCCAGAAACACGTTCCGAAAAGGCCGCAGCATCCCCACCTGGCCGGTCGAGGCCATCAGCTCGTTCAGGTCGACGCCGGCCGAGAAGACGGGGCCTTCGCCGCGTAGCACGACGCAGTGGACCGTCGGGTCCGCGGCCGCCTCGCGCAGCGCCTGGCCGAGCGCGCGCAGCAGCTCCTGGTTCATCGCGTTGCGCTTCTCGGGGCGGTTCAGGACGATGTGACGGACCGGGCCACGGTCCTCGGTGACGACGATGCTCACGGCGGCCTCCTCTTCGCGTGTGTGCTTGGGAAGCCTACGGGCCGGCGGGCGTCGATGGGCCCGCGGGCGGGGGCGAGATAGGCTCCATGACGCGCAAATCGAGAGGAACGACCGGAGGGTTCATGGCGGAGATCAAGCAGGTGGGAGTGCTCGGTGCGGGTCTGATGGGCCACGGCATCGCCCAGGTGGCCGCGCAGGCCAGCTACGAGGTGGTGCTGAGGGAGGTCGACGAGGCGACGCTGCAGAAGGGGATCGGCAAGATCGAGAAGCAGCTCGCGCGGGCCGTCGAGAAGGGCAAGTCGAGCCAAGAGGACGCCGACGCCGTGCGCGGGCGCATCAAGGGGACCGTCGACTACTCCGACCTCGCGGGCTGCGACCTCGTGATCGAGGCGATCACCGAGAGCCTGCCGCTGAAGCTCGAGATGTGGAAGGAGCTCGACCCGATCGTCAAGCCCGAGGCCGTGTTCGCGACGAACACCTCCTCGCTGTCGGTGATCGACCAGGCCGCCTCGACCGGCCGGCCGGGCCAGTTCATCGGCCTTCACTACTTCAACCCCGCCCAGATCATGAAGCTCGTCGAGGTCGTCCGCGCGGTGACGACTACCGACGAGGCTTTCGAGACCGGCCTGCAGTTCGCGCGCAGCGAGGGCAAGCTCGCGATCCCGACCAGGGACAAGGCCGGGTTCATAGTCAACCGGCTGCTCGTCCCGTACATGCTCGACGCGATGCGGGCGTACGAAGAGGGCGTCGGCTCGGTCGCCGAGATCGACGAGGCGATGAAGGCCGGCGCGGGGCACCCGATGGGGCCGCTAACGCTCGCCGACTTCGTCGGCCTGGACACCCTCGGCTCGATCTGCGACGTGCTGTTCGACGAGTTCCGCGAGCGGCGCTTCGCGCGCCCGCCGACGCTGCGCAAGATGCTCGCCGCGGGCTGGTACGGGCGCAAGTCGGGGATGGGCTGGTACGACTACTCCGGCGATGAGCCGCGGGAGAACCCGGCGTTCTAGCCTGGGATCGGCATGGTGGACCCGTCAGGCATACGCGCCGCGGACGACGATCGCGAGAGCGTCGCGCGGGAGCTCCGCGAGCACATGCTCGCCGGTCGGCTGCGCCCCGAGGAGTTCGAGGAGCGCGTCGGGAAGGCCTACGACGCCTCGACGCGGGGTGAGCTCGAGGCGCTCAAGGACGACCTGCCGATGAGCCCGCAGGCGGCGCGTGCCGAGCTCGCCAAACGCAAGGCGCACCTGCGGCGCCGCTTGATTCAGGAGGGGGGAGGCGGCCTCACGGCGTCGGCGATCTGCGTCGCGATCTGGGCGGCGAGCGGCGCCGACGGCGCCTTCTGGCCCGCCTGGGTGATCTTCTTCAGCGTGCTGCCGCTGCTGCGCGACGGATGGCGACTGCTCGGACCGGATCCCGACTTGGAGGGGCTCGAACGGCGTCTCGAGCGCCGCCGCGACCGCGACGTCGAGCGTCGTCGCAGGCGGGGCGGCCGCGGCCGCGGCCGGGGCTACGGGCGTCCGCCGGGGCTGCCGCGATGACTCCGCTGGAGGAGGCCGCTGCCCGCGCTCTCGCCGGCGGGCCCGAGCGCCACCGCGAGAAGGCGGTCGAGCAGGGCAAGCTGCCCGTCCGCGAGCGCGTCGCGATGCTGCTCGACGAGGGCTCGTTCTCCGAGGAGGCGCTGCTCGCCAACTGGCAGGAGGACGGGCTCGGCGCCGACGGCGTCGTGACGGGCGTCGGCGCGATCGACGGCCGGCAGGTCGCGTTGATGGCAAACGACCCGACCGTCAAGGCCGGCTCGTGGGGCCCGAAGACGGTCGAGAAGATCCTCCGCATTCAGGAACGCGCGATGGCCCTGGAGATCCCGATGGTCTACCTCGTGGACTCGGCGGGGGCGCGGATCACCGAGCAGGTGCAGATGTTCCCGGGCCGTCGCGGCGCGGGGCGGATCTTCCACAACCAGGTGAAGCTCTCGGGGGTCGTGCCGCAGGTCTGCGTCCTGTTCGGGCCGAGCGCCGCGGGCGGGGCCTACATCCCGGCGTTCTGCGACATCGTGATCATGCGCGAGGGCAACGCCTCGATGTACCTCGGCTCGCCGCGGATGGCCGAGATGGTGATCGGCGAGAAGGTGACGCTCGAGGAGATGGGGGGCGCGCGGATGCACACCGGCGTCTCGGGCTGCGGGCACCAGCTCGTGAAGACCGACGAGGAGGGCCTGGCCCTCGCGCGCCGCTACCTCTCCTACCTGCCCGGGAGCTGGCACGACACGCCCCCGGTCGCATCGCCCGCCGAGCCCGGCGGCGGCGCGATCGGCGAGCTGATCCCCGCGGATGAGAACAAGCCGTTCGACATCAAGGCGCTGATCGACGGCCTCGTCGACGCCGGCTCGTTCTTGGAGATCCATCCACGGTGGGCCAAGGAGCTCGTCGTCGGCTTCGCGCGCCTGGACGGGCGGGCCGTCGGGATCGTCGCCAACCAGCCCAAGCACAAGGGCGGCGTGCTGTTCTCCGACTCGGCCGACAAGGCGGCGCGGTTCATCTGGAACTGCAACGCGTTCAACGTCCCGCTGCTGTTCCTGGCCGACGTGCCGTGCTTCATGATCGGCACCCAGGTCGAGCGCGACGGGATCATCCGCCACGGCGCGAAGATGATCAGCGCGGTCAGCGAGGCGACGGTGCCGAAGATCTCGGTCGTCGTCCGCAAGGCCTACGGCGCGGGCCTCTACGCGATGGCGGGCCCCGCCTTCGAGCCGGACTGCTGCATCGCCCTGCCGAGCGCGTCGATCGCCGTGATGGGCCCGCAGGCGGCGATCAACGCGGTCTACTTCAACCAGCTGCAGGCGATCTCCGACGAGGCCGAGCGGGCCGCGGAGACCGAGCGGCTACGGGCCGAGTACGCGGCCGACATCGACATCCTCCACCTAGCATCGGAGATGGTGATCGACGCCGTCGTGGCGCCCGAGCTGCTGCGCGAGGACCTGATCCGGCGCTTCGCCCAGGCGTCATCCAAGCAGCGGGCCTGGCCCGCGAAGCACAACGCCGTCACGCCCGTCTGAGCCGCCGCCTCAGGCGACGCCCGCGGCGCGGGTCTGCTCGTCCTGAAAGGGCGGGTAGGTCTCGGTCAGCAGGAACAGGTAGGCGTCGCTGCGGGCGGTATAGGAGTTGGCGAGGACCATCAGGTCGAACAGCCCCCGCGGCATCTTCCCCGTGACGAGGATGATGACCCAGGCCGCGACGGCGCCGATCTCGAGCAGCAGGTTCATCACGTAGCGCAGGATCACGATCGGGATCGCGAGCAGGAAGCGGAAGAACGTCTTCGGGCGGCTGTAGCGCTCGAGCGGACCGGCGAAGGACATCCGCACCGGGTAGGCGGGGTCGTCCGAGCCGTTGAACGCCGGGTAGGGGTCGCAGAGCAGAGCCGCGTAGGCGAGGACGCGGGTGTAGTAGCGGATGAAGCCGGCCTCGAAGTCGTAGAGGCCCTGGGGGTAGCGACCCGTGATCACGATCACGAGCCAGGCGACGAGCAGCAGGACGCTCGCGGCGATCCCGTAGATGTAGAGCAGGATCGCGTGCGGGATCACGAGGATCAGCCGGAAGAACGCCGTCAGACGGCTGCGGCTCTCAGCGTAGTCGGCCTCGAAGCTGACCGGATAGGACACTCGCTCCCCCTTCGTGTCTGGGTTTCGGCTTCTTGGAAGATCGTATGCGGCAGCGCGGCGGACGGGCCCGGTTTCCGCTTAGATACGGGCGAGTGGAGGCCGTCGAGCTCGCATACGCGGGAATCGCCCGGCAGGCGGAGCTGATCGCCGCCGGCGAGGTCTCCTCGCGCGAGCTCGTCGAGCTCTACCTGGACCGGATCGCCCGTCACGACCCGGTCCTCAACGCGTTCCGGGTCGTGTTCGCGGAGCGGGCGCGAATCGAGGCCGACCAGGCGGACGGACGGCGCGCGGCGGGGGGCTCGCGGCCGCTCCTGGGCGTGCCGATCGCCGTCAAGGACGACATCGACTTGGCGGGCGAGGTGACCACCTACGGCACGAACGCCAAGGAGAAGGCCGCGCCGGCCGACGCCGAGGTGGTGCGACGGCTGCGCGAGGCGGGCGCGGTGGTCATCGGTAAGACGAACGTCCCCGAGATGACGCTGTGGCCGTTCACCGAGACGGCGACCTTCGGCGTCACCCGCAACCCCTGGGATCCGCAGCGCGCCCCGGGCGGCTCGAGCGGCGGCAGCGGGGCCGCGGTCGCGGCCGGCCTCGTCGGCGCGGCGCTCGGCTCCGACGGCGCGGGGTCGATCAGGATCCCGGCGGCGTGGTGCGGGCTGCTCGGCCTGAAGCCCCAGCGCGGGCGCGTATCGCTTGCGCCGCGGGCGCGGGCCTGGCACGGCATGTCGGTCAACGGGGTGCTGACGCGGCGGGTGGCCGACACGGCGCTCTTCCACGACGTCGCCTCGGGTTCGGCGGCCGTCGACGTCGACAGGCCCGCTCCGCCGGAGATCCCCTTCTCGCAGGCCGCCGCGACGCCGCCGGGCAGGTTGCGGATCGCCGCCTCGCGGAAGTTCCCGGGTCTGGTGCTGGCGAAGCTCGACGGTCAGCTCGCTCGTGCCTTCGGGGAGACTCTCGAGCTGCTGCGCTCGCTCGGCCACGAGGTCTCAGAGCGCGACCCCGAGTACGGCAACGACACGATCCCCCACGTCCTCGCCCGCTACCTGCGGGGCGGTCACGACGACGTCGCCGGGCTCGAACACCCCGAGCGTCTGGAAAGGCGCACCCGTTCGTTCGCCCGGCTCGGCGGGCTGATCCCGGAGAGCTTCATCGAGCGGTCCTTCGCCGGGGAGGCGCAGCTGACCGCGCGCATCAACGGCGTGCTCGAGGACAACGACTTCCTGATCACGCCGGCCGTCGCGGCGCTGCCGCCGGCGATCGGCGCGCTGCAGGGCAGGGGCGCGCTCTGGACGCTGAACGCGGTGGCCGGATGGGTCCCCTACAACGGGGTCTGGAACCTGACCGGCCAGCCCGCCGTCTCGGTACCTGCGGGCTTCTCGGCGGAGGGCCTGCCGCTGGCCGTGCAGATCGTCTCGCGGCCCGGCCAGGAGGGTCCGCTGCTAGCGCTCGCGGCCCAGCTCGAGCGCGAGCGCCCCTGGGCCGACCGCGTGCCGCCGGGCTTCGCGTGAGCGACCCGGACGCGCTGCTCGAGCTGGCGATCGAGGCGGCGCGGCTGGGCGGAGGCCTGCTCGTTGAGCGCGCCGCCGGCGGCGCCGAGTCCTCGGTCGCGAGCAAGAGCACCCCTACGGACCTGGTCAGCGAGGCGGACGTCGCCTCCCAGCGCGCGATCCGCGCGCTGCTGCGCGAGCGCCGTCCCGGCGACGGCTTCCTCGGAGAGGAGGAGGGGGAGAGCGAGACGGGGACGAGCGGGCTGCGCTGGATCGTCGATCCGCTCGACGGGACCGTCAACTTCCTGTTCGGGATCCCGCAGTGGTCGGTCAGCGTCGCGGTCGCCGACGAGAAGGGGACCGTCGCGGGAGCGGTGTATGACCCGAACCGGGAGGAGCTGTTCGCCGCGACGCGAGGCGGGCCGGCGCTGCTGCACGGACCGGGGGGCGAGCGCAGCGCGCTGAGCGGACGCTCGGTCGATCCGCACGGCGCCGGCGCCGGCGAGGGCAGCGCGGAGGGCCTCCAGACCGCGATGGTCGCGACGGGCCTCGCCTACGACGCCGAGGTGCGGGGCCGCCAGGCCGAGGTGATGGCCGCGCTGATCCCGCGGGTGCGCGACATCCGGCGCTTCGGGAGCGCGGCGCTCGACCTGTGCTGGACGGCGGCGGGGCGCTTCGACGCCTACTACGAGCGCTCGGTCAAGACGTGGGACGTCGCCGCGGGGGAGCTCGTCTGCCGCTCGGCGGGTCTCGAGATCCGTGAGCTCCCCGAGACCGACGGGCTGCCGTGGGGGATCCTCGCGGGCCGGCCCGGGCTCGCGGCGGCGCTGCAGGACATCGTCGGCTGAGGGCCGGCGGCGCGCCCCGGACTCTCGAACCCGGAGCGCGCCCGCGAGCTACGGCCCTACTTGATCAAGAGCTGTTCGCCCTTGTTGACGGCGCTGGTTTCCTGGCCGGCGGGAAGCCCGCCTTCGGGCTGCCACGTGTTGCCCGTTTCGGGCCCGTTGAGTTCGGTCAACAGCACCCCGACGGGTTCTTCTTCGAACGCCGGGGGGTTCGTCTGGGGGGTGTAGCCGGGTGAGACTTCGCCCAGGTACGGCCCGACCGCGTAGGTGACGGTCGCTTCCTTGCTGAGTTTTTCGACCGGGGTCACGACGCCGATCACGCCGCCGTGAACGCGGACTTTGGCGAGGCCTTCGCATTCGAACTTCGCGAGGAACCCTTCGGCTCCGCCCGGGTCGGCTTCGTCGAACAGCGACGCGCCGGCCTGTTTGGAGGCTTTGTTCAGCCACCCCAGGTTCCCGGCGAGTTTTTCGGTCGTGATCGTTTCCTTCTTGCCGCCTTCGGTTTTGCACGGCGCGCCGAGCGATTTGCACTTCTTGAATTCGGCGACGACGTCGAACTCCTTGTCGGGCAGCGCGAGCTTGCCGCTGTCCTTGAAGGAGGCGCATTCGATCTTGATGTCCCCTTTGCCGGGGATCACGTTGTGCAGGATCGCGGTCGAGCCCTTGCCCTTGAAGGGCTTGGCTTTGCCGATCCCTTCCCGCAGTTCGTACCCGCCCTTGCCGCCTTCGGTGGCGCAGCCCTTTTCGAGTTTCGCGCCGCTGACTTTCGCGCATTCGTACCAGTGGGGATTGGCGGACGCGCCCTGCGCGAGCAGGCCCAGCGCCGCAAAGGCCGCGGCCAGGGCCGCTCCCAGGATCCTCTTCGTTCCCATCTACCGACTCCTCCCCCTCCTCTGATTGCCGGCGGATCGTCGACCCGCCGCCGTCGGAGAGGGCACACCCCAGGCCCTCGTGCAGCCGTGGCTGCCCGCGCGAGGCTTACAAACTGGCTCGCTTCTGTCAAGTGGCCGGGCCCGTGGGCCCGGATCATGCGGCGGGTGGGATTCGAACCCACACGCCCTTGCGGACAGGGCCTTTTGAGGGCCCCGCGTCTACCGTTCCGCCACCGCCGCCTGCCGCACGAAGTGCAGCCGAGCATACCCGCCGCTCAGGCAGGCTGGGGGGGCGCGCTGCCCAGACCGTCGGGTCGGGCGGAGGGGTCGCGGCGCTCGAGCTCGACGTTCCAGCCCTGCTGGAAGCCGCGCATCGCGAACGCGACGAGCAGAATCTGGACAGGAACGATCAGCAGCGTCAGCAGGCCGAGCACGCCCGCGTCGATCGCGGGCGCTTCGAAGCCGCTCTTGTCGCGGCTGAACCAGCCCGGGCCGGCGACGAGCGCGAAGATCGCGAGCAGCACCGCCAGCGCCGAGGCGACGGGCAGCACGCCGCGGTTCCAGCGCCCGGCGTAGAAGGCGAGCGTCAGGTAGACGATCACGTAGAGGATGTCGACGGGGATCATCCCCTGAAGCACGCTCCAGCCGCCGATCGTGACGATCAGGATCAGCGCGGCGCTCGCGAGCAGCAGCAGGATCACCGTCGCGCGCGTCGCCTGCACGACGGGCTTGTCGCGGTTCGGGTGGGTGATGATCGTCCCGCGGGAAGCGGGCTCCTGCGCGTGCGCCGACATCAGCTGATCAAGATACCCGTTGAGGCGGCTCGCGTGCGGGAGCGCCCGCCCGCCGCCGGTACGCTTGCGGGGCCACGCGGGTGTGGTGGAACTGGTAGACACGCCGGCCTTAGGAGCCGGTGGGCGAAAGCCCTTGGGGGTTCGAGTCCCTTCGCCCGCATTGCCGGGCCGTCGCCGCTAACACTCCGGCGTGCGACCGGTTCGGGCCGGGGGCATGAACCCGGCGCCGACGATCACGAGGCCGAACGCGATCGCCCGTGCGGCGATCGCCGGCGCTCCGATACCGATCGGGTCGCGGAAGACCAGGATCCCGCCCATGATCGCGGCGAGGTTGGCCGCAACCGAGGTGAACGCGATGACCGCGACGCCGGGGCCGAGCTGGAGGCCGCGCGCAGAGGCGTAGAAGGCCAGGACGGAGGCGGTCAGGGCGGCAAGCGTCCACTCGCTGACGATCCCTCTCGGCCCCTTGTGGACCGCCTCGGTGAGGTACTTCAGCGCGATGTCGGAGACGCCGAACAGGACGCCCGCGGCGACGGCGAGCATGAGCCCCTCGGCGTAGGGCCCGATGCCTTGGCGGGCGGAGATCCTGATCAGCGCGACGCCGAGCGCGAAGACGCCGCACTCAACCGCGATCAGGGCGGCGAGCGAGTAGTGACGCAACGCGCTGGTGTGCGTCCCGCCGGTGACCGCGATCAACGCCAGGCCGGTGGCCGTCAGCGTCAGGCCTACCCACTGGCGAGGGCCGAGTCGAAAGCCGAACCAGCGCTCGGCGATGACCGCGAGGAAGACGAGCCCGCCCGAGAGAACGGCCTGCACGATCGACAGCGGCGCGAGGGCGAGGGCGCCGACGTGCAGTCCCCACGCCCCGACCGCCACGACCCAGCCCAGGGCGAACAGACGCGAGCGAAACAGGCTGCCTGCGCTGCTCAGGGGATGACGCAACTGCACGGCCGGCGCCGCCTGTGCGCCGCGCTGCTTGAGAAGGAAGGAGACGTTCGTGCCCAGCGCCGCCGCCAACGCCAGGATCAAGCCGGCGAGCATGGGCCGCATTCTTCACGAACCGGAGCGCGCGTTATGACCTCCGCGTCGGGGGTCCTCGAGGCTTGCGTTTTCGCCCCTCAGGAGGAGGTCAGCGACGGGGCGCGGAGTGCGCGTGTCTGTCGAGTTCGCTCTGTAGGATCAAGCGATCATGGTTCCCCTCGCCGTAGGAACGGGCGTCGTAGTGATCGTCGTTGCGATAGCCGTAGCGGTGATCGTCCTCGTCATCGCTGTATCGACGCGGGGGCGTCAGAAGCGCGCAGCGCAGCGTCGCGCGGAGGGTCGGGGCGGACCTCCGGTCGACGGTCCGCAGGCCTAGTGGCCGAAGCTGCGCCGGGCGGACGGTAGCCCCAGGGCGTCGCCGGCCGCCGCCGACTGAACGGATCAAGCAGCTTCACGCTTGATTTGAGTGCCGCGACGCCCGGACGGACCCTGGTGGCATGCGATACCCGGAGCTCCTGTTGGGACGGAGCCAAAGCTAAGGCGTCTCCGACTAGTTGGCAGTAGGCCGCGCTCGGAGCGACACTGGCGGCGGAGGTCGCGCGGCGACGGGCCGGCAGGGGGGCGGGGGTTCGACGGTCGTGCGTCCACAACCAACGAACACGGGGGGAACCATGAAACGCATTCGCGTCTTGGCGTGCTGCATGGCGGCGACCGCCGCAGCAATCGCCGTCACCGCATCGTCGGCGGCAGCTCTGCCTCAGTTCTGGCAGGGCGGCTCGCCGATCGGCGCCGAAGCGAAAAAGGGATTCATCGCGCTGATCGGAAGCGCGACGCTGAAGACCAGCTCGACGCACAAGATCTTGTGCACCGAAGGCATATCGTCGGGCGAAACCAACGGTCCCAACGAAGTGACGAACTTCGGCTGGTGGTTCGTCGGCTGCAAAGAAACGATCTCGGGAGCCTCGTGTCACAGCACGAACCCCCTTGGGTCCGAAGGCGAAATCGTGACCTTCGCGCTCAAGGGGCCGCTCGGCTATCTGAGGACGACAGCGCCGGTCAAGGTGGGCCTGCTCCTCAACACGGGCGAAGGCGCCATCACAAAAATCCAGTGCGGCACGCTCACCGGCGAAGTGAAGAAATCAGTGATCGGCGAAGCCAGACCGATCAACGTCCAGCAGACGGGGTGGGAACTGGTCTTCAACGAAGCGGGGGGTAATCAGGAATGGACGAAATTCGCGGGCGAAACGGCCACGCACAGGCTCGAAGCCTTCGCGGAACCGGCCGTGCTCGTCACGACGTTCACCGGATGGTGGAGCGAAGAACTGGAAATCAGAGGGTGACCCGGACCGGCGTCGGTCCAGCGACTCGACGCCGCTACCCGGCCTCGGGATCGGCTTCGAAGATCCCGAACGTGTTGCCCTCGGTATCGAGGAAGTACCCCTGCCAGCATCGCCCTGGAACGGCGAACTTGGGCATCGCCACGATGCCGCCCGCTGCTTCGATTGATGCTGCGGTGACGTCGAAGTCCGCGACCTCCATCGAGATCACCGCGGCGTTGGTGCCGCTCGGCCGCTCCGGGATCGGCACGGGCCTCGCGAGGATCGCCCCCTCGATGCCGCCCGGCGTGCGCGTCCGCCAGTACTCGATCGGCATGCCCTCGACGCGGCCGAGTTCCCAGCCGAAGACCGAGCCGTAGAAGGCCGCCGCGCGCGCCGGATCGTCGGCCTGCAGCTCGAAGTAGCGAGGGCTGTTCACGGCCGGGACGATACGCGCGCGCCGCCCGTGACGCTCCGTGCCTGCCGGCGGCCCGGACGTGTGGCGAGACTTCCTCCCGCGTTCCGGTTTGATGTTGGTGCTCGCGCCGGTGCGGGCGTGCCCGATGAACGCCCCTCCGAGAAAGCCCTGCTCGACGCTGTTCGCCCTCGCCGCGATCTGTCTCGGCCTGCTCGCGTGCGCGCCGGGAGCGGCGGCCGTGGAAGCCGAAGCTCCGCTCCCGGCGGCGCCCGCCCCGGCGGCCCCGCCGGTGCCTCTGCCTGTCGAAGTGACGCTCAGCACGGCAGGTCCCGGGCGGCCGGTCCCGGCCCGCTTCCTGGGCCTCTCCTTCGAGGCGCAGGCGCTCGATCAGCTCGGGGCGCTGGCCGGGCGGGGGGATCTCGTCACGCTGCTGCGCTCGCTTGGTCCCGGGCTGATCCGCTTCGGGGGGATTACGGCGGATCAGAACGTCGCCTGGACGGATCCCCTGACGCCGCGGCCGGCGTGGGCGACGAGCACGATCGGCCCGGCGCAGATGAAGGCCCTCGGCGCGCTCGCCAGGCGCAGCGGCTGGGGGGTGCTCCTGACGGTCGGCATGGCCCACTACGAACCCGAAGCGGCCGCGCGCGAGGTCGCCTCCGCCCGGGCCGCCCTCGGCTCGCGCCTCGTCGCGGTGGAGGTCGGCAACGAGCCCGACGCGTACGGCCGCCACGGCTTCCGCCCGCTGCCGTGGATCGCGCAGGGCTATGAGGAACAGGTCACCCAGTACCGGGAAGCGATTGCGCGCCTGGTGCCCGGCGTCCCGCTCGCGGGGCCCGACGTGTCCGGGTCGGGGATCTTCCCCGAATGGGGCTTCGCCGAGGGCGCGTCGCAGGCGCCGCTGATGCTGACGGGGCATCACTACCCGCTGGGATGCGCGCAGACGCCCCCGCCGAGCATCGAAACGCTGCTCAGCCCGGCGATCCGGGGGCGCGAGGCCCAGTCGCTCGAAACGTACCTGTCGATCTCGCGGCCGCAGGGGATCCCGTTCCGAATGGATGAGACGAACTCCGTCTCCTGCGGCGGCGTCCCGGGCATCAGCAACACGTTCGCCTCGGCGCTGTGGGCGGCCGGCTACGTGGGCGAGGCGATGGCGGCGGGGATCGTCGGAGTCAACCTCCAGGGCAACCCGACCAACTGCGCCGGCTACACGCCACTGTGCGCTCCAGACGCCCCCGCGCTGGCAGCCGGACGGCTGCGCGCGCAGCCCGACTGGTACGCGCTGCTGCTGACCCGCTCGCTGATCGGCTCGCGCCCGCTGCTCACGACGATCGCCTCGACGGGCGCCCCCAACCTGGCCGCCTACGGCTTCGCCGGCCCGAACCACACCCGCAAGCTGCTGCTCGTCGACGACGAAGCGCCGGGGTCGAGCCCGCTGGCGGTCCGTGCCCCGCTGGGGCCGGGCTTCGGGGTGGCGCGGGTGGTGCGGCTGACCGGACCGTCCCTGACGGCGACCACGGGGGTCAGCCTCGGCGGGCGCGCGGTGCCCGCGAGCAGAGAGTTCGTCGAACCCGCCGTGGGCGAGCACGCGACGCTGCGGGGCGGGGTCCTCTCGTTGCGGCTCGAACCCGCGAGCGCGGCGCTCGTCACGGTGGCTTCAGCGCCGAAGAAGAAGCCGCGCCGGCGCCACCGCAGGCACTAGGCGAAGCGCGCGCAGAACACCTCGACGACGCGGGGATGGAACTGGCTTCCCGAGCAGCGCTGGATCTCGGCGAGCGCCTCGGAGACCGTGATCGCGTCGCTGTACGGGCGGTGGCGCATCATCGCCACGAAGGCCGCGCAGACGGAGATGATCGCCGCGGCGATGGGGATCTCCTCGCCGGCGAGGCCGTCCGGGTAGCCGTGGCCGTCGTAGCGCTCGTGGTGTGAGCGGATCAGGTCCGCCGTGTGGGCGAGCGAGGGCGCAGCGGCGACGATCCGGGCGCCGATCTCGGCGTGCGTGCGCATCACCTCCCACTCGGCCGGCTCGAGCGGGCCGGGCTTCGTCAGGATCGCGTCGGGAATCGCGAGCTTGCCGACGTCGTGCAGCCGCGCCGCGAGCTCGACTCGCTCGGTCTCAGGCTCGCCCAGGTCGAGCGCGCGGGCGGTGTCGGCCGCGAGATGGCCCATGCGATTGAGATCCTCGAGCACCCCGGGGTCGTGCTCGTTGAGGACCTTCAGGAGCAGCCCGAGGCACTCGCGCGTGGGCCGTGGCCGCGCCTCGTCGTCGTGGTGGCGAAGGAGGACCGACATCTTCGCTGGATGTATCGACTCGGCCTTTCGCTTTCCTGAGAGGAGCGGCGATCGGGCGCGTTACGGGTTGGGGGCCAGCGTTTGACGCCTGACCTTCCAAGCAGCCTTGACGGGGTTGAGGAAGTAGGGCGGGGACTCGACCGTCAGCCTGTCGTCGTATTCGTATTCCTTCGAGTACCCGGTCGCCACCGAGCTTCCGCTGCTCGTGCCGACGGGGCCGCGGAACAGCTGCGCGATCGCCCCGTACACGTTCAGTTTGCCCAAGGGCGCTCCGCAGTCGTAGTTGTCGACGATGAAGGAGTGGTTGAGCGCGAGGATCGCGGCGTAGATTTCCGGGTTGCTGAGCGCTTCTGAGCTGTTGGTCGCGCTGCTGCAGTTGCCCGAGGTGCTGCCGCGCGACCCGCTGAGGGGGTGGTAGACGCGGACGAAGTTGTTGGCGATCAAGCCCAGGGTGGCGCCGGTCGTGGGGGTGCCTTCGGCGTTCACGGGCGGTTTGAGGTTGCCGGTCACGACTATGTCGTTTTCGGCAGCGATCGTGAGCGATTTGGTGTATTCACCCTTGACGTAGACGTTCCCGCAACCGCTGTCGCCGGTGTAGGTCGGCCCGAACGGTGTGTAGGTCACGCCGCAGGTGCCGTTCGCCACGTAGATCACGCCGTTGGACGGCCAGGCCACCCCTGTGGTCGTGGTGCCTTCGCTGGTGACCGTCATCGTTTCGCCCGTGAGCGTGATCGTCGTCTTGCCCGTGTAGAGCTTGCTGGCGAGCGTTTTCAGCGAGGCGTTGCTGGGCGGCGGTTCGACGGTCTGGACGGTTCCTTTGGGGACGAGCGTCCCTTTCACGTTGAGCGTGCCCGTGCAGCCTGATTTGTATTCGTACCAGCCTTTGAATTCGATCAGGTCCTGGGTGCTGCGCCCGAACGTTGCGCCGCCGCAGATTTCCGCGGTGTCCTCGGTGTGCAGCGGACCTTTGACTTCGTCGCTTTCGACGAACACGATGTTGACGCATTCGGACGGCCGTGAGGCGCGGAACGCGGCGCACTGCGGTTTGGCGGGCGAGTAGGCGTACGGGTCGAGCGTCTCGTACTTGGTGTAGTAGATGTAGTTGAGCAGGCCGGCGTTGGAGAACGTCGCGACCAGCGTGCGCTTCGCGCACGATGCCGTTTCGACTTTGTTTTTGCACGCCGTCGCCGAGCCGGAGTAGCCTGTCGACTCGATCCTGAAGGTCCCGCCGGCCAGCGTGCCGTTCTCGATCATCGTCTGAGTCGGTTTTTCCGGGTTGCATTTGGCTTCCGGCGAGGTCGAGGCGGGAAGCAGCTGAACCGCGTATTCCTCTTCGCTCGAGCCGGGCACGGTGGCGCGGTTGGCCGTCGAGCCGACCTGGTTCAGGGCAGGGTTTTTTTCGGCTTCTTTGCTCGTGCAGTATTCCCAGTAGCTGCTGTTGCGATTCAGGTGGAAGACGTAGTTGTCGATGCCGGCCTGTGCCGCGTAGTAGGCCTTCTTGGCTGAGACGTCGCGGTGGCTGAGCGCGATGTCGCCTTCGGCGGCGACGAGCGCCGCGGTCACCAGCAGCGAGCTGATCAGCAGGGCCGCGATCGCGAGCAGCATCGTGAAGCCGTCCTCTGCGGCCGGCTGCGCGCGGCGGCGCGCGAGGGTGTCTCGGATCACGTGCATGGCGTGTTCTGGCTCGTCGTGGAGGCCGGATCGAAGCGCAGCAGGACCGTGTTGGTGAGTTCGACGCTCTTCCCGATCGTGTTGCTCGTCTCTTTCGTTTCGGGAGCGACGGTGAAGGCGATCTTCACGGCCGCCGTGAGCTTTGCGTTTTCAGTGCTCAGCGGCGTGCCGAGTTCCGTTTCGGGCAGGGTGCTGCCTTCGTACTTGTAGTAGCGGAAGACGGGCGTGGTGCCCGACTGGGAGATTCCCGTCAGGACGGTCCGAGTGCTGCTCGGCGTCGAAGAGAACGTCCAGTGCGGCGCGACGCCGCCCGTGCTGGCGTACTTCGCGTCGTAGAGGGTCGTGCCGGAGAGGTAGAGCTTGTGCTCGGTCATCGAGCTGAAGTAGGCCCCGCTGCCCTGTTCACTGAGCAGATAGAGCGCAGTCGGGGTGCTCTGCGCGAGCACGGGGACGGCCGAGACCGCCACGCAGCTCGAGTGCAGCTGGTTGGTCACGTATTCCATCGCCAGCCGTCCCCGCTGGTTGGCGTGCACGCGTTCGGAGACGCCGGCCGTCTGTCGGAAGGAGAACTCGATGATCGCGAACAGCGCGAGCGCGACGACCATCGAGGTGACCGTTGCGACGAGCAGCTCGACGAGGGTGAAACCCGCTTCGCCGCGAAGCGTCGGCTGCGGAGGGTTGGTGACGTGCGTCACGGGCACGTGCTCCCCAGTTCGACTTCGGGGCTGGTGCCGCCCTCGAAGAGTTCAACGGTCGTGCCAGAGGTGGTGTTGCGGTTTTCGACGCTCTTTTTGACACGGTATTTCGTTCCGCTTTTCGTGAAGAGCGCGCAGACGGTGTATTTCCCGAACGGGAGGCCCGGCCGTTCGAGCGATCCTTTCGCGGTCGTGATGGTCCCTGCGAGTTTCATTTTGTAGCTCGTGTTGTTGCAGGTGCCTTCGCCCGTGTCGGTGTCCTTCACGTAGAGTTCGAACCCGGAGGTCACGAGGCTGCCTTTGCTCGAGCTCGTCCCCGTGTAGAGGAGCGGGATCATCCCCGGCTCGGTCACGGTCGTTGCGACGGTGGCCCCGGGTTCCAGCAGCGGTGCGCCCGCTTCCGCCCCATAGTTTTCGGGGTTGTTGGCGGCGCAGCTGCCCGCGAAGACGACGTATGCCGAAGCGAACGGGAAGAACGTCTGCGTCGATTGGATGACTTCGCCGGTCCCGGAGGTGTAGCCGCTCGATTCGCTGCTGAGGAAGTCCCTGGGCGCGGTCATTCCGCTCTGCTTGGCGACCACGTTCAGCGTCTGAGGCCCGCCCAGCGAGGAGGGCGCCGTAGCGAGCGTGGCGTTGATTTTGCCGGCTTTGTTGAACTCGAGCGGGTCGCTGGCGGTGGTCTGTCCCGTCAGCGAGATCGGGCGTTTCGCGACCGGCACTTCGCTTTCTCCGTCGGGGTTCACGTAGCCGGACTGCGTGGCGTTGACGTTGTAGGTGCCTTCTTCCAGCGGGCCGAACACGATGCAGCCGTTGCTCCCCGTGGTTCCTGAGAGGGCGGCGGGGCCCGTGCCGACGATGTTCATGCCGGCCGTCCTGCCGCCGCGGCCGTCTTCGACTTGCACCACGAGCTCGCCGCCGGCGGGAGGCTCGACGAGACCCGTCTGCACCACCTTGGGCCGTTTCCCGATGCCCGTCCAGCTGACTTCCGAGGTCGTCTGGAAGTAGTCGGCGTTGGCTTTGCTCGAGCTGCAGCTTCCTTCGCCGGAGGTGTCCGAGACGAATTCCGACTTGGAGACGATCGTGTAGCTCGTCTTCTGGAAGGTCACGACTTTTTCTTCTTTGAGGCTGGCGAGCGCGGCGCTGCCGAGGCTGCGCAGCCGTTCCTCGTCCTGCTGGGCGAGCGTCGTCGCCTGTGCCCTTACGCGCTCATCGCGCTGCACGCGGTTGGAGGCATCGAAGGCGTTGAAGGTGCCGACCGAGACCAGCGCGACCAGCAGCGCGCTGATGAGCACCTCGAGGAGCATCATGCCGTCCTCGCCGCGCGCGTCGACCGTCCGCAGGCGGGTGGCGAGAGCACGTGCGACCGTGCCCCCGCGATACCGCCAGCCCGACCTGGTCTGAAAGAAAGTGCGCATTGATACAGAGGGTTCTCGAACCTACGACTTCGTTTCGGCAACGCCCGAGCGCTGCTTGAGCCAGGCGACCCCGTCTAGGCGCCTTGATCGCCGCTGTGCGGCGCTCGTTGCGCGGCGGCGTTCGCGCTCGGAGCGTCAGTGGCGAGCGGAGCGAGGCGGCGCGTGCAGCACGACCGACGCGTGCACGACTTCCGCGCGGCCGGAGACGGCGGTTGTGACTGTGGCAAGGCGCACGGGGATGCTGCGCAGGCGGCCGAGGAGCCGGCGCGCGTCGCGGGTCAGAAAGACGCTGACGGTCGCCGAGCGGCCCGCCGGTATCGCGAAGCGCCCCGCCGCCAGGGTCACGATCGCCGGGCGGCGCGTGCGTGCGTTCGCGCGAATCGCCCGGGCAGTGCGCAGCACCAGCGTGCCCGTGCACGCGCCCTGCTGGGCGGGGCAGTGGAGGCGCACGTGGACGACCCCGCCGGGCCTCGCCAGCAGGCCCGCGGTCGTCAGGAACGCCCCGAAGGAGGGCGTCTTGAAGGCGAGCACGGAGCCGCCGGGCAGTTCGGGGACGATCGTGCCCGGCGCCTCGGGGAGGGCCCCTTCGCCGCCGAAGCGGACTTCGTGAAGGCCGCTCGAGTCCTGGCCGGCGATCCTCCATTCATCGGTTGCGGCGCCCGCGACGGTGGGGGCGAAGCGCACGGTCTCGGTCACGCTCTGGCCCGGTTCGATCGTGCTTTCCCCCTCGGCGAGGGTCGTCGTGGCGTGGAACTCGCTCGCGACGGGGGGCTTTGAGATGTTGATTTTCACGGGCAGCCCGCCGCTGTTGAAGATCGTGAACGAGCGGGTCGTCTCCGAGCCGACCGTGACGCGGCCGAAGTCGATCGCCGCGGGGGAGATCGTGAGCAGGCCCGGGGTGGTCGACACGCCGAGCAGATGGACGCTCGTTTCCCCCCCGTTGGTCTTCAGTTCGAGCGTGCCGCTGAAGCTGCCGTATTCGCTCGGCGCGAAGCTAACCGGAACGAGCACTTCCTGATTCGGGCTCAGTTCGTGGGGGAGGTCCTTCGATTCGAGGAGGAAGGGCGCTTTCGGGAGCGTCGAGCCCTGCACGACGAGCGTTTCAGAGCCGACGTTCTTGAGCAGGATCGATTCGGAGATCGGATGGCCGGGGGTCGTGCCGCCGAAGGAGACGACGGGCGGGCTCGCTTCGAGCTTCGCGCCGACCGCCTGGCCGGTGCCCGAGAGGGAGAAGGGGAGCGTTTCGCCGCCCCCGAGCGACACTTTCAGCGTTCCGGCCCGCGGTCCCGCGGCTTTCGGGGAGAATTCCAGCGGCACGGTCATCTGTTCGCCGGCCGCGAGCGTCTTGGGCAGCGGGGGGAGCGACGCGCCGACGGCGAAGTCGGCTTCGGTCGTTTCGATCTGGGTGACGGTCACTTCCCGGTTGGCCGTCAGCGTCAAGGTCTTCGCGGCGGTCGAGCCGACCTTCGTGAGCGGGAATTCGGTTCGCCCGCCGGAGATCGGCGGCGTCACGGGGGAGCCGAAGCCGATGACGTGTTCGTCGCGCGTGCCGACGTACATCCGGCCGAGGCCGACGCCCGGGGTGGAGAACTTCGCCGACTGCCCGATCGGCCAGCTCGCGAGCAGGACGGGCTGTTTGGAGGAGGGTTTGGCGGCGTAGGCCCGCAGCTCGGAGCCCTTGCCTTCGCCGTTGGGGGACCACACGACCCAGACGACGGCCGATCCGGTTTCGGTTCCGTTGGAGGTGATGATCGGTGCGCCCGAGGTGAAGCCGAAGGCGTCCGAGGAGACCGCGGCGAGATGCAGGCTCGGGGTGCCTTCGGCGGTCAGGGCGTAGCTGTAGACGTCGAGGTTCCCCGAGCCGCCGCCGGCGCTGTGCCCGGCCGAGGCGGTCGGGATGTAGACCCAACCGCCTTCCCCGGGCCAGACGCCGGGGCGCGACCAGACGCCGCCGTTCGGTCCGATCCGTTCGACGACGTCGTCGGAGCCGTGGAGGCCCATCCCGTAGCCGCCGAGTTCGTCGCGGTTCAGCAGGTAGACGTAGCCGTCCTTCCCGACGGCGACCGCGAGGTGGGGGATCGAGCCGGTGCCGAAGTACGGGCTCGGCAGGCCCGTCACGCCGCCCGAGCCGAAGTCGGCGTCCCACGTGTTCAGTTCTTCGGCTTCGAACGGGGCGAAGAAGTCGGTCGCTTTCAGCGTGCCGTTTGCCTGCACCTGCAGGCGCACGATCGCCTGGCCGAGTTCTTCGGGCGGTTTGCTGCCGGGGATCGGCGGCGGCGGGTCGGCGCCGTTGCCGGTCGAGAGCAGGATCTTCCCGGGACCGTCCGAGGTCAGTCCGGCGCCGGACTGCCAGATCCCGGCGCCGTCGCTGTCGGCGGCCCAGCGGGCCTTGACCGAGCCGGAGGTCGAGACCCCGAACACCCAGCCCTGGTAGGGGTCGTGATCGCAGTGCGAGCCGAACGCGGCGTACACGGCGCCTTCCATCAGCAGCAGGCCGGGGCGCTGGAGCTCGTCGGTCGCGTTGAAGCCGAGACCGGGGATGTTCTGGGCTTCGCCGCCGAGTTCGACGGGGAACCCGGGCCGCTCGGCGCCGGTCGACATTTCGATCGCGTCCATCCACCAGCGGCCCGCGCCCGAGCTTCCGCTCGCGTAGGTCTTGTGCGTCAGGTAGGCGATCCCCGTCGCCGAGTCGATCACGGGCGTGGCGGTGACGCCGATCGAGGGGGTCAGGTCGGCGCATCCGATTTCGGCCGGGTTCCAAGGCGTCCCGTGGGGCAGCGTCTGCGACCACTCCGGGGAGCCGGTCGCGGGGTTCAGGCCGTAGACGTGGTTCGTCTCGGTCGCCACCAGCAGGGTGCCGTTGTAGAGCAGCGGCTGCGCGTAGACCTGCCCTTCGACCTTCGTCGACCACTCCCGCCCGAAGGTGCCGCCCTGGATCAGTTCGGGCGTGAGCGAGGCTTCGCCGGGGTACCAGCCGGTCCGCAGGTCGTCCCCGGAGTTCGTGATCCCGGACGCGCGGGCCTGCCCCGCGGCGGCGAGCAGAATCAGCAGGCAAACGAGCGTTACGCCGCTACGTACACGCATCAGAAGAGTCCGCCCTCCTTGGCAGAGCCCCGGGTTCGCCGCGTCTCGGCGTTCCATCGGTCGGCGAAGCTTACCCTTCGGTCTCCGGTCCGAACAGGGGTGGGCGCTGACCGTCACGCCTGCCCGGGGCCCGGCCAGCCCCTACAATCCTGGGCCCCCGGGGGACTGGTGTATCGGTAACACGGTGGTCTCCAAAACCGCAACGCGAGGTTCGACTCCTCGGTCCCCCGCTTCAGTCAGGCCCCGGAAATCCGGGGCTTTTGGCTTTCTAGAGCCGATCGCGTGGTGATGTGATTGTGGGCGGCGTTCCGCATCGATCCGCTGGAATCCGCTCGTTTCGATCCCTTTCTATCCCTAGAGCTATCCCCTGAGGGACCAGGCGGCCGGCGTGACCTGCGGAGTGCGGCGCGTTCGTCTCTCACGGTGCGAGTCTGTAGCCGACGCCCCACGTCGAAGGAACCCACCCGACCGCGCCTGCGGCTGCGAGGGCGCGCCGCACGCGGCCGGCGTGCGTGTCCACGGTGCGCGTCGTGCCGGCGGCGCGGTAGCCCCATACGTCGCGCAGCAGGTCGTGGCGAGTCCAGACGCGCTCCGGGTCGTGGGCCATGTACAGGAGGAGGGCGTACTCGCGCCTACGGAGGCGCACGGGCGTCGGGCCGTACATGACCATGTGCGTGCGCGGATCGACGGTCAGTTCGCCATAACGGAGGGCGCCGGAGCCCGCAAGCTCGCCCGAGTACGGGGTGCGTCGAGCGTCGAAGCTCGCGCCTTCGTTCGATGCGCGGTCGCGTACGACCATCTCCGGGTCCAGCATCGCGGGGTCGCTGACGACGCGCACATCGTGGCCGTAGATCGCTACGGCCAGGGGCCAAGCTCGCGGGTTATTCTCCGGAGGCACGGGAGTTACGGCTCCTTTGCCACGCCCCCGGCTGTTGACGCAGCGCGGGGGCACTATTTGCTGGACGTCGCCCAGCCTACGCCTAAAGTGCCAGGGCGTCAATGCTAGGGAGCTTTAGCTATGGACTATGCGCCCGGGCGGATGCGATGTTTCGCTCGTGTCGCGCGCACCCGCTCCCGATCCGGCGCTGGCAGCCGTGTTGAAACGCCTGCGTGAGGATCGCGGGCTCACGCAGGAAGCGCTCGCCTTCAAGTCGGGCGTCTCGATCAGCTCGCTCGGCCGGATCGAGACCGGCCACACGAGCGCTGCGTGGACGACCGTCCGTCAGCTCGCCGCTGCGCTCGGGGTGAGCATGGGCGAGCTTGGCTCGATGGTGGACGGCGAGCGGTAGGCGCTCGCCGACGTGAGTCGGCAATACAATCGTTCCTATGACGACGAAGGAGCGTCTGCACCAACTTGTGGACACGCTGAGCGACCGGGAGGCCGAGGAGGCATTCCGCTTGATCGACGCCGAGCTCCGAGCCAGCGAATCTGATGTCGCAGCGCTCCCGGAGGGGTGGGGCACGACCCTGACGGGCGAGCCGATGCCCGATGTGGCAGCCGCCGTCCGTCGCTCGCGCGCAGCGCACTGACGACGTGCTCGTCGTTGACGCAGCCTTGGTCGTCGAGCTTGCCTTGGACAAACTCGGCGAGCAAGCCGGGCTCTTGTTCGGCGGCGATCAAGAGTTGACGGCGCCCTGCCTGCTCTGGAGCGAGGTGCCATCGGTCATCAACGAGATGACCTTCCGAGGCGAAATCTCCGGGGTTCTCGCGGATCGCGCCATCGAGCGCTTCCTGGCTGGCAAGCTTCACGTGAGCGAGCGTCGTCACCCCGAGCTGACGATCACTGCGGTGGGCATCGCCAGAGAGCTGGGATGGGCGAAAACGTACGACGCCGAGTATCTCGCTCTTGCGCGACTGCTCGACACGCGAGTGGTCACGCTCGACCTGCGCCTACGTCGCGGCGCCGAGCGACTCGGTCTTGTCGTTACCCCCGACGAGTTGACGGGTGGTACGGCCGGACTCGAGGGATCGAGCTGACGCCATTACAAGTTTGATATAGCGGGGGTCGTGAGCCTCTCCAAGCTGCCCACTCACGATGAGGTGCTCGCTGCGCACCTCGACGACGATCCCGAGTACCGTCGCGAGTGGGAGCGCACGGCGCTCGCCCGCGCGGTCGCCGTGAAGGTGATCGCCTACCGCGCCGAGCACGGACTCAGCCAGACTGCGCTTGCCCGGCGTCTGGGGATGAGCCAGCCGGCCATCGCACGGCTCGAGAGCGGCGAGCACAACCCGACCTTCCCAACGCTGCTACGCCTCTCGAAGGCGCTCGCGATCGAGTTCGCGATCGACATCGCGCCCGGCGGACAAGAGCCGTTGCTCATCGGCAGCCGCGCACGCCGTGACGCTCTTGAGTCGTTCCAAGGCGACGGTTGCTCCGTCGTCATCGCAGCCACCTGATCGTAGTCCAGTCGCGGAAGCGGCCTCGCGCCGGTCGACGATCGAGAGGCGCTTCAACCCTCGCCGTCGATTGGCAGCTCTCCGAAATGCTGCTCGAACTCCTCTGGGGGCAGCTCGCGTACGTCGTGGCGGGAAAGCATCGCCTCCACGCCCAAGTCAGGGCGCAAGACGACCCGGCCATCTGGACGACGCTCCTCGACCACGTAGTCACCCGACAGGTCCCCACTGAGCGTCACACGAGCCAGCTCCATCACCCGCAGCGTCGCATGCCGCGCCGACCGACCGACGCCAGCCCGTCCTCCGCGCCGGCCTTGCTGCCGTCTGCGTTTCGCCGGCGGCACAGCGCAACGACCCAGGACAGACCACATGCACGGCCCAGCGGGTGCTGTGCGAGTGCTGTGTCCTCTCGGGGCCACGACGGAGCCTGCCCGGGGTGGCCGAGCCTCCGGTGGCGGTGAGGAGCGGCTCGTGTCGCCGTGCAGAGTGCGCGAGGCCTTATGGGTGGCGCGAGCGCCGGGAGTTGTTGCGGCCGGTGGCCGCCGTTACGTGCATCGGAGGCGTCGGCTTCGCCTCCTTGTCCCAGCTCGCTCGGCCGGCGCGAGAGGGGTCGGGGTTCGCCGACTCGACTCCACGAAACCCGTTGGCTCATTCGCGGGTTTGGCGGTCAGTAATGGCTGTGGTGACCGCTTCTAGCATCGGTGCTGCGAAAGGCGGCGGCTATGCCAGGTACTTGGAGGGCAAGACCGTCCAGCCCGAGCGCGGCGATTACTACCTGACGCCCGGCGGTGAGCCGGCGCAGGCACCCGGTCGCTGGCTTGCCTCCGCGGACACGCTCGCACTTCTCGGGATAGAGGGCAGCGGCGTTGACGGCGCGGACTTCATCGCTCTGATGGAGGGGAGGCATCCGACGAGCGGTCGCTGGTTGCGTCGTGAGGGTGCCGGCGGCGGGCGGGGCGGCGGAATCGACGTGACGTTCAGCGCCCCGAAGTCGGTGTCCGTGACGTGGGCGCTCGGCGACGAGCGCGAGCGCGAGACGATCGAACAGGCTCACCGCAGCGCCGTCGAGCAAGCGATCGGGTACATGACCGAGACGGTGCCGACGGTCAGGCGCCGGTACGGCGGTGAGGTCGTGGAGGAGCCAGCGCGCGAGCTGATCGCCGCCGAGTACCTGCACACGACCGCACGCGGCGTAGCGGATGGCGATGCGCCTGACCCGCAGCTGCACAGCCACGTGGTCATCACGAGCGCGGTCAGGGAGGACGGGCGGATCGTCGCTGTCGCCTCACGACCGATCTTCCGCTCCGCCCGGGAGGTCGGCGCGTTCTACCGCTCAGCACTCGCACATGAGCTCTCCCAGCACGGCTACGCGATCAACGGTGGCACCGGCAACGACGGTCGCTACTTCGAGATCGCCGGCGTGCCCCAGGGGCTGATCGACGCGTTCTCGGCTCGCAGCCGCGAGGTCGCGGCGGCGGCAGAGCGGTTCCGGGCGAAGTGGGGGAGAGCACCCGAGCGCGGCGAGCTGCGACGGATGAAGCTCGAGAACCGCAAGGCCAAGCTCCCCGTGACCCGTGCGGACCTGCAACGCGTTTGGGATGAGACAGCCGCACGCCACGACCACGCGCGGGAGCGACACGACAGGCAACCGGGTGGTCGCTCGCGGACCGAGGGCGCGCTCGAGGACCGTGCCGAAGATCGACTGACCGAGCGCGCCGCGACGTTCGAGCCGGGCGAGCTGCGCACCGTGTTGCTCGAGCAGTCCGCCGGCGAACTCGCTCCCGCCGACGCACTCGCCAGAGCGCGGGACATGGTCGCCGAGCGCCGGGTGCTCCCGCTGGAGGGCGGCCGGATGACGACACTCGCGGTACGTGCGAAAGAGCAGGCGATCGAGCGCAACTTCGCGGCGCTCGCCCAGCCAGCCGGCAGGGATGTCGGCGAGCGGGCACGCATATCCGCTGGCGACCAGCTCGCCGAGCGGATCGGTTCGCGTCTCAGCGATGAGCAGAGCCACGCGCTCCAGATCCTCACCGGCCCCGAGCGAGCCGCCGTGCTGATCGGCCCGGCGGGCACCGGCAAGGGCGTGGTGATCGACGCTGCGGCCCGCGCCGAGCAGCTCACCGGACACACCACCTACGGGATCGCCGTATCCGGCTCGACCGCACAACGCCTCGGCCAGGACAGCCCGGCGCTGGCCGGACAGACACTCACGCTGGACGCGCTCGTCGCCCGCGTCCAGCACGGCCGGTTCGACATCGACGCGCGCACGACGATCTACTTCGACGAGGCAGGGATGGCCGACACCAACCGACTCGACCGGCTGGCCGAGGTGGTCGAGCGGGCAGGAGCGAAGCTTGTGGCGATCGGCGACGGCGCGCAGCTCCCCTCGATCGGCGCCGGCGGCATGTTCGACCGGCTCGCAGAGATTGCCCCGAGCGCAGCGCTATCGAACGTGCGGCGCACTCTCGACCCCGCCGAGCAGAGAGCATGGGCAGACCTACGCGCAGGACGCTCCGACCGGGCGATGGCACACTACCTGCGGCAGGGCCGTCTGCACATGACCGACAGCCGCGACCAGGCCGTCGAGCACGCCGTCCAAGACTGGGCCAAGCTCACCGAGACCGTCCCGATCAGCGAGGTCGCGCTGATCTCCGACGCATCGAACGTCGAGATCAACCGTCTGAACGCCCGCGCCCAGCACTACCGCGCGGAGCGCGGCGAACTCGGCGACATCGAAGCCGAGATCCCCGGCGTGCCCTACGGGATCCGCGCAGGCGACCGGGTAACGACGATCGACCAATACCACCAACCGGGCGCAGACCGCATTGAGAACGGCGCCCGCGGCGAAGTCGTCGACATCAACGAGACCGGCGAGGTGCTGATCCAGTTCGACGCCACCAACCAATGGCGAACACTCGCCGGCGACGAGCTCGCACGCATCCGACTCGCCTACGCGCAGCACATCCACCGCGCGCAAGGCGCGACCGTCACCCGCACGCTCGTCCTCACCGGCGGCTGGCAGACCAGCAAGGAGCCCGCCTACGTCGAGGCATCCCGCGCCCGCCAAGGCACCGACTGGTACGTCAACCGCCAAGACCTCGGCACCGACGGACACGACACCGACCGCATCAAACGCCTCGCCCGCGAGATGAGCCGCAGCACCACGCAGACACCCTCACTGGCGCACCCGGAACGATCCAGCTACGAATGGGGAGCGGGCCGCGCCCTCACGCTCGAACGTCACGGCCCCGAGCGCTACGTCCCGCGTCTCCCCGGCATCGTTCGCGCGCTCCACCGCAGCGCCCAGCCGCCAGCACCCGAGCGGACACGATGACCAGGGAGAAGTGCATCCAGCGCACCGTCCCGCGTCTCGCCTTCAACCAGCAGGAGGCCGCGGAAGCGCTCGGCATATCGGTCGACCACTTCGCTCGGCACGTCAAGCCCGACCTCCCCGTCGTCTATTCAGGATCGCTGCGGCTCTATCCCCGACAGGCACTCGAGGAGTGGCTCGACGAGCACACAATCCAGCGGAGGCGGCGTGTAGCGTGACCAAGATGCCGAAAGACACCAAGACTCGATACCAGGGCATCTACGCTCGCCACCGGGTTGATTGCGCGGTGGAGCAAGAGCGAACGTGCAATTGCTCGCCGTCCTATTGGGGCCAGGTGTGGGATCGCGCCGCCGGCAGGCCACGCAAGACCAAGAAGATGCGTTCGATTGCCGAGGCCCGTAACGCCTGCGCCGACCTCGAAGCGACGCTCCGCGCCGGGATGCTCCCGGCATCGAACACGATGCGCGTAGCCGCCGCCATCGAGGCCTATCTCCGTGCGATCGAGGCCGGCACCGCCCTCAACAAGCACGGACGCCCGCACAAGCCGTCAGCCGTCCGTGATCTCCAAGGCGCGCTCGAAGGCTACGTGCAACCTGCCTTCGGCGGACACCGCCTTGGGGATGTGCGCCGCGGCGACGTCCAGCGACTCGTCGACTCGATGACGCCCGAGAAGTCGGGTAGCCGCGTGCGCACCGTCGTCAACTCAATCCGCAGTCTCTACGCCTGGGCGCAAGACCGAGAACTCGTCGACAGCGATCCCGCGTCCCGCGTGCGGCTGCCGGCGATGAACGCTACGCCGCGCGACCGCGTCGCCACGGTCGCCGAGATGCAGACGCTGCTCGACAGTCTCGACCCCGCCGATGCGCTCCCTTACGCGCTCGCCGTCTACGCGACCGCCCGCCGGGCCGAGATCCGGCACTCACGCGTCGGCGACGTGGACCTGGACCTCGGAGTGATCTACCTCGGCGCTGACGACCGCGGACGCAAGTCGCGCGCAGCGCAGCGGGCAGTTCCAATCGTCAAGCCGCTCGCAGTCAGGCTGCGCCGCGAGCTCATGCGGCGTGGTCGGCCAGAGTCGACAGCGCTCCTATGCCCCGGACACAAGCCCGGAGGCCGGAACAGCGGCCTGCTCTCGTTCGAGGCCCTCCAGACGCGCGTCGACGATAGTTGGGAACCGAAGGACGGACGCGGTAAGCCGACCGGGGAAAAGATCGGCGAGAGGATCACCGCCCACGAGTGCCGCCACACGTGCGCCTCATGGCTCGACGCCGCCGGGGTTCGTCCAGTGCTTGTCTCGCAGCTGATGGGCCACGCGGCGCCAGCTCGACAGCTCGGCGCGGCGCAGATCACCCAAGAGCGGTACACGCACGCTCTACCTGGGGAGTTGGAGCGGGCACGCGAGCAGTTCGATCGATGGCTTGCCGATGCCATGGACGTCCGCGACGAGCTTCTAGTCCGACCATAAGAGCGCTTATCGCGCGTCCCCTGCTTCCCCTCAGCAACGGCTACTCCTCGGGGTCCTGCTCGTCGAGAAGTTTCTCCTGGGCGGCGCTCAGTCGCTGGGATCGCCGGCGCGACTCCGTCGAGGTCATTGCGACCTCGCTGATCTCGAGATGATGCCAGCCGTGCTCCGGGTCCCACGCGCCAGTGAGGCCTACCGTCAGAGGAACACGGGAATCCTCGCCCTGGAGGATCGGAGCGTCGGACTCCTCGTTCTGAACGAGGCCTTTGAAGAGCTCTACATCGAACGGCGACGGCGCGCTGATGTTCCATGCGACGTCTGCTTCGACGGCGATATCGAGCTGGCATACGTGACATTCATCCGCGGACTCCAGCACCTCCTCGAGCCTGGCCGAACCGCCGGGGTACACGAATGACACGGTCGCCTCTTCGACGGGTGTCTCGAGTCTCTCTGTAGGCACGAACTCGGATACCGACTGACCGACGACCTCGGGGCGTAGCGTTTCCAGTAGTTCAGTGATTCCTTCAGGGGTGTGCAGGACTCTGCGTAGGACTTCCACGGGCGTGAGCGACATATCGCCGATCTCGGCCTGTGTACCCGAGCCGTCCTTGTTTGTGGTGATCTCGATCTGGATGTCCAGTTCAACGCTGGTCTGGGCCTCGACGTAATGCCTGGTGAAGTCACCGTTGCTGAGCGTCAACCACTGGGTCAGGTCTTCGGGTGCACCGTAGTAGTCCGCCTTGGCGATCAGCAGGTCAAGCTCGAGGCTTGCTCTCGCGGTGCAGTCCGCGACGAGGCGTCCGCCGGGCAGCTCGACCGCGGACTCGACGGTCAGCTCCTCGAGATCCCAGCCGGTGACCTGCGGGTCGTTGTCGAGCTCGATCGGCCGGTCCAACACAGCGGGGTCGACAGGTGAGTACATGATCGCGTTCTCGATCGCCTCGAAGAATGCCCCGTCGGCCGCGAGCTCGGCTACCGCGTCCTTGGCAGGTCCGACACCGATCTCTTCCGCGAAGGAGCGCAGACTCAGCGTCAGGCGCACCTGCTCAGCGGGCCTGCCGCGCGCGACGAGGTCGCCGCGCAACTCCTCGGCAAGCTCGTCAGAGTCTTTCTTGACAGCGAAGTCGCCGCTGTTGTTGCTGATAAGCACGATCTCGTCCTCGCGGGCGAGTGCGAGATCGAGCACCGACAGCCAGATCACGGCGTCCGGGAAACCGTCGCCACTGTCCTTGAACGGCTTGCGCCGGTTCACGGCCCAATCCAATGCGGGGGAGAGGTCCTCCGGAATGTCCAGCACCTCGGCCCCCGCGTCGGTCAGGCGTTTCACGAGCGCCTCGCGGTACGCCTCAATATCCGCGTCATCCCGGACCATCGGGGGAGGGGCCTGGATGCCGAGTCGGCGCAGCTCCTCCTCCTGGGCGCCCAGCGCCTTGTTGACCTCTCGCACGACCTTCTTCGAGCGCTGGGCGAACTGCTTGTCGAGCTCGCGCAGCACGACCTCCGGGACGAACAGCTCGAAGGCGCCTTTCGGCAACGCATCGTCGAGCATCGAGCGAAGCAGAAGCCCGTTGGCACGTACGTCTGTGTAGAAGACGTTAGTGTCGAGCACGACCAGCACGCGCTCATCTTTGCCGAAAAGCGCGGCGGTGCGCAGTGCGCTGTGGCGAGACCCTGAAGTCGGGCATCCAGGGACGTCCGCGAGAGGCCTGATCATGGGCGGATGTCAGAAGGATCCGCATCTCGAAAACGTCGCGCGAGAACACTGCTGAGCGTCGAGCAGCTCCTTGCGCTCGACGCTGCTTTGATCGCTGCCTACCGTGATCACGATGCGCTCTGCGAGCGCCATCCCGTCGCCCGCGGGCACGTCAGCCGGCCGGCGATTCCGTCGGCGTTCAGCGAGAGTCTCACGGCGCTCCTCATTGGAGAGCTCTACGGAGTAGACGCGACGGTGGCATTTGGTGGGGTCGCGAGCGATCTGTTGGTGATCAGCCCCGATGGCGCCCTGACTGTTGAGGTCAAGGCGTCCGGTGTGAGCCGTTTCCAGGAGCTGAAGGAGCGCGACCTCGCTGCTGACGCGCTCGTCTGGGTCGACTTCGGGTCGCGCTACGTCCACGGACAGGGATCGGTGACGTTCCACCATCTCCCCCAGCCCCGCCGCTTCGCTGCCCCCCGGCGCAAGCTCACGCTCGACTTGTTCCTACGTTCCGTCGAGCAGCTCGAGGGCTTCCGGTCGATCACGGTACTCGACATCAGCGAGCTGCTCACCGGCGCTGGCGGTGCAGAGATCGTGACATCCGCCCCACAGCTTCGGCTCGTCCCGATGACACGTTTGGCAAACGCATCACCCGACGCGTCCTCAGATCTGCTCCAAGTTCGATCTGTTGGCATACTCCCGGCGGGGGAATGAGACGAAAGGACTTAGCAGCGGTGGCCTACTCCGAAGACCTGAAGCGAAAGATCTACTTCTACAGAGTCGCGCCGGCGACGCCCGCGAAAGGCTGGAAACTCGATCGCGCCGCCATTGTCAAAGCGATCAATGGCCACATTGGGAACTCGACCTTCTACCTCGACGAAGGCGAAGACCGCATCACTTGCGCCGAGGTGCACACCAATAAGGCGCCTCAGAGCATCAAGCTCTACGGGATCCGTCGCACGAACCTTCCCTCGCGCGACTCGGGCACCGGCACCATCGGCGATCTCGGGCTCGCTGTCACCGAGGGGCTTGCCGAGGCGGTGCACCTGCGGCTGTTCCCTAACGGCATTATCGGCTTTGAGAGCTTCTTCTACGGCCCGAGGATCGGCCGGTTTCAGGACTACCTCACGGAGCGGTGCAATCTCGATGTGGTCATTCAGCCCCTTTACCGCGCCGACATGCTGAAGCGCGCACTGAAGTTCAAGGACATCCGAGTCCTGCGTGTCAAGCTCTTGCCGAGCATGGTCAGCAAGGAACTCGTCAAAAAAGCTGGCCTGAAGGGCGTCCTCGATGTCGCGACTAACTTCGATGCGGGTGTGTTTGCCGAGGTGACGCTTCGCGCGGAGGGCTTCGACGACAGCTTCACGGGCAAGGTCAAGGGCATGCTCACGCAATTCCGCAAAGAAAAACGCGATCCGGGGGATCTGCTCGACGTCTTGGAAATCGAGGGTGTGAACCCGCAATCCGATCGCGTCGAGCCGCTGAACCTGCTCAACGACGCGCTGCAGCGAGTCGTGATGATCCCTCGAGAGAGCAAGCGCTCTCGTGCGCTGGACTCGCCTGGCGCGTTCCGGGCAATCCTCGACGCATACAACGAAGTCAAGAAGGATCTGCCGAGCGACGCGCAGGCAGTGTGACCGGCCTGGGCACGCAGCCGGCCTCCGACGGTGACCCTTCTATCGGTCGAGAGCTACTCGGCGCTGTCGCGACCGCCGCGGTGTTCGTGATCGTCGACCGAGTGCACTTCGTCGAAGGGCGTTCCCTGCTTTCCCACGTCAGCACCGGCGCGCGCTCGGCGTTCTATATCTCGATCTCGGCGTCGTGCGCGGCGCTGCTGGGCTTCGCGATCACCGCAACGTCGATCCTCCTGGTGCTGGGTTCAGGGCCACGCATGACTTGGCTGCGTGATCAGCGGGAGTTCCAGAAAACGAGAGTGGTGTTCATGTACGCGATTTACGCGCTCGCCCTCGCGACAGCCGTGTTCACCGCGTTGATCGTGATCGACACCGGGCAGGTTGGCGCTTGGTCCGTGGAGGCTCTCGGCGCGGGGGTTCTTGCGCTCGTCGTCACGCGGTTGGCCTGGGTGCTTTGGCTGCTGGATCAGCTGCTGCGCATTTCACTCGACGACCGTCGACAAAGCTCCGAGCCGATAGCTCCCGCTCCGTTCGACGAGCCGCTGGACGACCCGCGCTAGCAAGCGGGCGCGTCCATATCCTCGCCGAGCAGGTAGCGGAGCACCTCTTCGAGGTCCTCCGCGGCGCCCTGAGCGGCGTCGAGCGTGTCGCGGTTGCCGAGATCCTCCGCGAGCAGCTCGCCACCCTCCAGCAGTGCGTGCATCCGGGCGGCCTTGCGCGTTAGCGCTTGGTCCACCAGCTCGTCGATCGCAGGGGCGCCGTCGCACCGCCCTATCGGCACCGTGACCTCGACCTCGACCTCGAGGCCGAGCCTGTGGATGCGGTCGATCGACTGCAGCCAGCGGGCGCAGTCGTATGTGCGGTCGAGGTACAGCGCGCGATGGCAGCTGGAGTGCAGCGAGATCGACTCCGCGCAGGCGGCGGGGTTGGCGACCAGGACGGCGAAGCCCTCGCTGGCGAGGAACGCGTCGATCCGCTGCTCTCGTGTCTCGTCCTCGTCCTGATCTCCCGGCTCGCCCTCCTCCGCGGCGGGCACGCCACCGTGAATCTGGAAGACGGGCCCCCCGAGTTCCCGCTGCACGCAGTCCCCGAACTGCTCGATGTTGCGCACGAACGATGTCCAGACAACGCACTTCTGCGGCGGATCGTAATCGCGCAGCTCGCGAAGATAGTCAAGCCCCCAGCGGAACTTCGCGGGGAGCTCACCGAGCGTCCGGTACCGGCGGAGCTGCTCAAAGATCTCCTCGGGCTGCTCGGCCACGGCCGGCAGACCATAGAAGCCGTCCTCCTCGTTCAGCAGGTCGGGGTTCGAGGCGACCTGGAGCAGACGTATCGGTCTCGCGCGGCGGAGCGCTTCGATCCGATCGAGCGTCGGCCCCGGTGCCGCTACCACTTGGCGTAGGCGGTTGCGAATCGCCTCGTAGATCGCGGTCTGGACGGGCGCGAGCGTCACCGTCGGGCGTAGCACTCGGCACTCGGGAAGGCCCAATGCCTCCTTCGGAGTGCGCACGAAGAACGGCACGAGGTCGTCTCGAACGCTGTCGAAGTTCGTGTCGGCACGGGCGCGGAAGCGTGCCCTCGGTCCCGTGAGCTCGCCGCCGGGCCAGAGGATCATAAACTGGCTCCACAGGTCCCGTGGCCCCTGCGGCATCGGTGTGCCGCTGAGGATCATCCGCACCCGCGATCGTCGCGCGATCTCGATCATCGCGGGCGCCCACAACCCGCCGTTGAAACGCTTCACCCGATGGGACTCGTCGGCGATCAGCATCACGTCGAGACGTCCGCAGAGCCTTTCGATCGCCTCGAGGTCGTTCGCGGCGGTCGCGTACGTGAGCAACAGAACGTCTCCCGGCTGGGCGTCGGAGAGCGTCGCTGCTCGCGCCTCGGGCAGGCCGCGCACGCGACGCACGCGAAGCCGCTCCCCGAGCACGGTCCGCGCCTCGCGCTCCCACGGCGCGAACGCAGACAGCGGCCCGACGACGATCGCGCACCGCACCGTGCCCTGCTCAAGGTGTGTCGCGAAGACCGCGAGCGCCGTGGCGGTCTTGCCGGCGCCCGGCACCGAGAAGTTGGCTGCGTTCGTCGCGCTCAGCGCGTGCATCGCGCCAGCGAGCTGGTGGGGGCGCAACATCCGCGCGGTGCTGTCCCACCCAGCTCGCTCGAGCGTTGCCAGCACGTCCGCGGGCTGTGGCCGCACCACTTCCTCGTCGCTCTCGCGCCAGGCGCGGCTGCCCTCCAGGGCTCGCTCATAGCTGCGGGTGCGCTCCACCTCTCGCTGCATAGCCCGCTCGGCGCGGTCGCTGCTGGCGCGGACCTCCCGGCCCGCGCCCTGGAAATGGCGGGTGACCTCAAGAACGAGCTGCTCGGGGTCTCGGTCGCGGACGGGGCAGCTCCATCCTTCCTGCGTGCGCTCGGCGCCGAGCAGTGCTTCGAACAGGAGCCTGTCGCGCTCGTCGTCGAGTGCGGCGCCTGTCACCGTCAGGACGTCGCCCTCGAGGCGTAGCTCTACCCGGGGCGCGGCGTTCACGCGGGGGTTGTCTCAGACGCCCGCACGGCGTCAGCCCATGCCAGCACATCGTCGCGTGCTCGTGCGACATGCTCCGCGCCGAGCCCTTCGAGCAGCGTGCTCAGCTGATCGGGTGACACTCGGCCGAGGTGGTCGGCGGCGAGCCGCAGGTCGCGCTCGGGCTGGGCGTTTCGCCTGGCCTTCGCCATCAGGGTGGCGAGGTCGATAACACCTTTGACGGCGTGGCGCGGGAAGTTCGCCACCGGGGTGTCCTCGGACCTGGTTTCCTCGGAGTCCTCGTCCTCCTGGTCCGTTGGTCTGGCCGGCTCCTCGCCGCTATCGACGGGAGCGCGCTCGCGCACGTCGCGGATCTCCTGCGCCAGAGCGGTGAACGCGTCGGGATCTTTGTCCGCGATTTTGCGGATCTCGCGAATATCCTGGTAGACCGCGCCGGCCGTGACCGCCGCGAAGCAGACTTCGATCATCTCGAGGCTTCGTTCCGGGTCGTTCTCTGCCGCCCACCGCATATTCTTGCCAACGTCCCGGAACACCTCGACTTTCCCTCGCAGTTGTCCGAAGTGGCCTGCCCGGTCGTTCAGACGCAGGTAGTCCGCCATGCACTTGACGGCGTCGAGCTGGACGCGCGCGTAGCCGGCGTTGTTACCGACCAGGTAGGCGATCTTCTCGGCGGCCTGTCCGATCGATTTCGGGCTGTGCCAGTCGACCCCAGCGCGGTCCGCGGCCTCGCGCAACGTGAGCAGCAGATTGATGTCGGTGTAGCGGACCTTCAGCCCCTCGGTCAGTTGCTCGAGCGCCTCCATGTCGAACAGGCTCGCGTCGTCGAAGTCACGCGGGTCGAGCACGATCGCATCGACGTACTTGAAGCGCTCCTCGCCGGTGGCCGCCAGCTCGCGCTTGATCATCGCGAGCCTGCGGTTGCCATTTCTGACGAGGCCGTTGGGCTCGATCCACAGCGGTCGTTCCTGTCCGCGCCTGCGCCAGTCATCCACGAGTGCGGCGGTGTCCGGGCTCGGTTTGCTCACCACTCGATCGACGTCGACACGGCAATCGCGGTCAAGCAGCAGCTTGATGATCGCGTCCTCGTCCGCGGGCAACTCGAGAGTGCGTTCGAGTTGTGACTCGACCGCCTCCCGGTCTGCTCGAAAGCGGCGGTTCTCGGGATTCAGGGTCAGGTTCTCGACCGCGATCCGGCCGATCTGGAACTCTTGGAAGCCTCCCTTCGCCCACAGCCGTTCGGTCCTGTCGATTTCTTGCAGCACCCCATCGCGCTCCACGAGCGGCGTCTCGTTCATGCAAGCTCCACGGAGAGCGAGCGTGCGATCTGGGCGGCCGCACGCATGCCCTTCAGGTCGGCGGGCGCGACTGAGCCCTCGCCGAGCTCGGTGACCCACTCCTCGACGCTCCGCGCCTCCCAGGCAGGAGCTCCCTGGGCTGCCGGTCGACAGACGAACACCAGGTCGAGCTCACAGTTGCCAGGGTGCCCGTGCCCCCCGGCGGCGCGAGCATCAGCCCACACCGGGTACAGAGCGCTGACCCTCAGATCCGATGCGGCTAGTGCCTTCGCGAGCGCCTTCCAGGCGTCGTCCTTGGAGGCGTGGAACGTGAAGATCAGCACTCCCTGGGGCGCGAGCGCGGCGCTCATCCGCTTGAACGCCAGCCCGAGGCGCCGCGCGAATGTCGCGGCAGGGTCCTCGCCGACCGGGAAGATCGGTGTGTCACCGAGCTTCTCGGCCTTGTCCCCCGCGCCAGTCCAGGCCCTGTGCAGCAGCGAAAAGTCCGAGTAGGCGATGAAGTCGTAGTAGGGCGGGTCGGTGAGCATCACGTCCACCTTGCCGAGCTCCTCCGGGAACGGCCGGTCGGCCGAGCGGCACTCGACATGCGAAGCGACCTGCTGGCGGCCAAGGAAGCTGTGCTTCGAGAGCCTCCCGTCGGCCGTTACGGCGTTGCGTCGCACGTGCTCACGGGGCGTCTCGTAGAGCCGACGCAGGGTCGCGGTGATCGTGCCGCGCCCGGCGCTCGGGTGCAGCGGGTTCAGCTCGACCGACAGCGCCGGCATTGCGTAGGCGCGGATGACGCTGAACAGCGGCGAGATCCGCCCGTAATCCACGGCGTACCCGCACAGCTGGTTGTTGGCCGTCAGCGCATTGGAGATCCCAAGCTCGAGGCTCGCACGCACGCTCTCATCGAGGCCGCTCTCGCGGACCCATCTGAACGCAGCAGCGAACACAGCCTGCTGGCGGTTCGAAAACAGGTCAGCCACGCTCTGAAAACCGTAGACGCCAGCGCGGCCGCCGTCGGCGTCCCCGAGCGCCACATCCGGGGCGCTCCAGCCCTTGCTCGCCAGAAGGGCCCCGGCCCGTGCCTCCAGCCTGTGCTCGCTCGGGCGCGGCGCTCGGATCATCCGCCGCTCGTTGCCGCGGGTGCTCTCGACGGCGACCAGTACACGTGGTGCCGTCGCGGTGCGCAGCTGCTCGTGCGCCGAGCGCGTCCGGCAGTGGGGGCAGGTGAAGCGCGCGCCTGCGTACGTCCCTTCGTCGAGGCGTCGGCGGCGTCCGCAGCACCTGAGTAGCGTCCTGTCGGCCCCTAGCTCGTGCACGGTCAGGCAGTCCGGGCAGAACGCGACGGTCGGTGTGTCCCGCACCACCGCGCCGTCTCGGCCCCGGTCGCGTGCGACCACCAAGTTGCGGTACAGCAGGCTCTTCGTGGTGCACTCCGGGCATTCCACGCGCCGCAAGTAGAAGTAGTGAAGCGCCGTGGCTCGGTCGTGCACCGGGTAGAGGCCCTTCAGCTCGCGGCGCAGATACACGAGCAGCTCGCCGGCGGCCTCGCGCAGCAGCTCCGGGGCAGGCGTCGAGAGCTCCTCCGTCGCGATGCGCACCGCGAGGGGGTCGACATCGACGCCGGAGACGCTCGCGCCGAGCCGCGCGCCCTCCACCAGCGACGTCGCCCCGCCGAGGAATGCATCGCCGACGTGCAGCCCGAGGAGATCGTCGCGGCCGGTGCGATAGCGCTCCCAGAACTCCGTCGGGGACGTGTCGGCCGGCAAGATCGCGCTCAGTAGCAGCGCTCGGATTACCGCAGGGGGCCGCCTCGCCCACCACTTGTGAACGCTGTAAACCGCGTCGTTGGTGTACCGGTCGGCGCGCGCGAGCTCTGAGACCTTCGCGAACGGGAAGCTCGCCTCAAGCAGGCTACGCGGCTCCGCGGATGGGCGAGAGGCTGATGATGGCTGTGCGCGCATACGTGAGTTCAGCATCTTAGACTCCCGTCCGGGCACCAAAACGCCCGTCGGCCCCGGCGGTTTCGGGTCCCCGGCCGCACTGATCCCGTCGCTCGGCCCTGTAGGCGCTTTGCCGCGCTCGCGTGTCCGTGACCTCCTCGCGGGGTAGCGCTTGTGGGAGCTTTGCTCGCCAGCGACGCGAGGTTTCTATCCCTACAGCTATCCCTAGAGTCCGCGACGCCCCGCGTTTACTGGCCGAAACGCCCCAGCTCCGTGGTCTCCAAAACCGCAACGCGAGGTTCGACTCCTCGGTCCCCCGCTCTTCAAGAGCCCGCAAACTGCGGGCTTTTGCTCGATACGCGTTCTCGGGCCGCAAGCGTCAGATGGACCCCTTCGGCCCACTCCGGCATCGTTCCGCGTCGCCGGTCAGCTCGAGACAGGCCGACGGCTACTTGCCTCGCGGACCGCTCGCCTTCGCGTCGATCTCAGCGCCGCGCTTCTGCAGGAAGCTGCCGAGCGCGCCCGCCAGCGTCGCGATCACTGTGATCGCGTAGATCTCCATCGCGACGTCGAGGAGCCGGCCGCCGGTGGAGAGGGGGTTCTTGATCTGCGAGGAGACCGTGAGCAGCTGGGTCGTCGTCCAGAAGACCGCGCTGCCGAAGGTGTGGATGTCGCTTTCCGAAGCGCCCCGCTCGGTGACGTAGGCGAGCGTCGCGCAGATCAGGTCGACTCCGGCCGTCGTCAGGGCGATCACGAGGAGGTGTCCGCGCAGGCGGCGGTGCGTCGGCGTGGCGGCTCGGATCACGTCTCTCACCTCGCGGCCGGCGGAGCTCATCGTTCTCAGCATCGGGCTCAGCTCTCCTCGAGGCGCGGCAGCACGATCTCGTCGTGCAGCAGCTTCAGCGCGGCCGCGACGGGGATCGCGACGAGCGCGCCTACGATCCCGAGGAGCGCCCCGCCGAGCACGGTCGCGAGGACCGTCACGAGGCCGGGGACGGCGACGGTCCGGCGCATGATGCGGGGGGTCAGCAGGTAGTCCTCGAGAAAGCGGTAGACCGCGTAGAACGCGCCCGTGGCGATCGCGACGGGCAGCGAGACGGTCAGGGCGACGAGCGAGACGACGATCCCGCCGATCGTCGAGCCGATGATCGGGATCAGGTCCAGCAGCCCGACGAGCAGGCCCTGCAGGACGGCGTAGGGGATGCCGAAGATCAGGGCCCAGACGATCGTCAGGGCGGCGGCGATAAGCGACAGCAGGACGTTTCCGAGCACGTATCCGCCGACGCGGTCGAGGATCTCGTCGGTCAGCAGGACCATCCGCGGCCGGCGGCTGCGGGGCGCGAGCAGGTAGACGGCGCGCCGCACCCGCGGGAGATCGACGAGCAGGTAGATCGCGAGCACCGTGACCAGCAGGAAGGAGGAGATGAAGCCCAGCAGAACCTTCCCGATGCCGACGGCGCTTTCGAAGGATGCTCCCCCGTTGAGGAGCTTCTGGAGCCCGCGCACGATGTGGAATTTCGTGTCGAGGCTGTGGAAGGAGTGGCTCTTGCGATCGAGATCGTGCAGGTAGTGAGGCAGTTCGCTCGACAGGTTCGACGCTTGTTCTGTCACCAGCGGCACCGCCAGGATCAGGAAGCCCGCGACCGTCCCCAGCACCAGGACGACGACGAGCGACACGGCCGCCCAGCGCGGAGCGCCGCGACGGTACATCCACAGCACCAGCGGATCGAGGCCGACCGCGATGAAGAAGGCGAGGCCGACGAGCACGAGGACCTGACCGGCCGCGACGACGGTGTAGGCGAGCGTCGCCGCCGCGGCGACGCCGAGCGCGCCGAGGAATCCGACGAAGAAGGGCCCTCGCTTGTCGAAGGGCCGCCCGACTACGCCGAAGGCGGTCTCGGCGCTCACGCCGGCCTGCGCCTCCGCGCGCGCACGGATGTCGTCGATGACCTCCTGGGTCGGCTCCTCGGTCGCGAGCTCGGAGGAGATCTCCTCCTCGAGCTCGGCGGAGGTCTCGCCGTCCACGTCGGGGTCGGCGGCGGGAGGCCCGGGCGAGCCTGAGATGGATTTTGGCGTCACTGACTAACCGTCCGCTGGAGCGCGCGCTCGAGCCCCATCCTCAAGGTCCGCAGCCCGGTCGGGCCGCGGTGTCACCGGTGGTATCTACCCGGCGGCACGCCTTTGAGACCGCGCCGCGCGCGGCGCGCCGGAGGAGTCGGAGATTCCATGCCCACTCAGCCCGGTCTGGGGTTAGGATCGCGCCGAGGAGGGGAGCGGGCGCAGGCCACGCGTGCCTCGCAGCCTGCCGCGCGTTGCCCTCGAGCAACGAACACTGGAGGGAGAGATGGTCCTGCAACGCAGAAGCGCGACGCTCGCGCTGCTCTCGGCGCTCGCATGTGCGGTCGTCTTCGGACTGGCGGCGACGTCGGCCCGCGCGGCCGGCCCGACGGCGGCGGTGTCGATGGGCGACTCGGAGATATCCGGCGAGGGCGCGGGCAGCTACGAAGGGTCGACCGACGGGCCGAGCAACTACTGCCACCGCTCGTCGAACGCGTACATCAAGAAGATCTCGATCGGTCTGAGCACG
>DATNBM010000069.1:0-27968 GCA_035571915.1 Solirubrobacteraceae bacterium
CGCGGTCGTCTCGGACGACATGATCGAGCCGAGGAACGTGCCGTGCTCCCAGTCGTTGGCCTCGAAGACCAGCGGGATGACCGACGAGCGCCGGCCGCCGAACAGGAAGGCGTCGATCGGCACACCGGCCGGGTCCTCCCACTCGGGCGCGATCGCCGGGTCCTGCGCGGCCGGGGTCGTGAAGCGCGCGTTCGGGTGCGCCGCGGGAGCGTCGGAGTCGGGCGTCCAGTCGTTGCCGTGCCAGTCGATCAGGTGCGCGGGCGGCTCGGGGGTCATGCCCTCCCACCACACGTCGCCGTCGTCGGTCTTCGCGCAGTTGGTGAAGATCGTGTTCGCGGCGACCGTCTCCATCGCGTTCGGGTTGGTGTCCTCGCCGGTCCCCGGGGCGACGCCGAAGAAGCCGGCCTCGGGGTTGATCGCGTAGAGGCGCCCGTCGTCGTGGAACTTCATCCACGCGATGTCGTCGCCGATCGTCTCGACGGTCCAGCCCTCGAGCGTCGGGATCAGCATCGCGAGGTTGGTCTTGCCGCAGGCGCTCGGGAAGGCGCCGGTGATGTACTTGACCTCCCCCTCCGGCGAGGTCAGCTTGAGGATCAGCATGTGCTCGGCCATCCAGCCCTCGTCGCGGGCCATCACCGAGGCGATCCGCAGGGCGAAGCACTTCTTGCCGAGCAGCGCGTTGCCGCCGTAGCCCGAGCCGAACGACCAGATCTCGCGGGTGTCCGGGAAGTGCACGATGTACTTGTTGTCGGCGTTGCACGGCCACGCCACGTCCTCCGCGCCGTCGAGCAGCGGCATGCCGACCGAGTGCAGGCACGGCACGAACTCCCCGTCGCCGAGCGCGTCGAGGGCCGCCTGGCCCATGCGGGTCATGATCCGCATCGAGACGGCCACGTAGGTCGAGTCGGTCAGCTGCACGCCGACGTAGCTCTTGTCGGAGCCGAGCGGGCCCATCGAGAAGGGGACGACGTACATCGTGCGCCCGCGCATCGAGCCGGCGAACAGGTCGCCGAGCGTCTCCCGCATCTCGGCGGGGTCGCGCCAGTTGTTCGTCGGGCCGGCTTCCTGCTCGGTCTGCGAGCAGATGAAGGTCCGGTCCTCGACGCGCGCCACGTCGCCCGGATCGGACAGGGCCAGGTAGGAGTTGGGGCGCTTGGCCTCGGAGAGCTTCTCGAACGTGCCCGCCTCCACCAGCCGCCGGCAGAGCTCGTCGTACTCCTCGGCGCTGCCGTCACACCAGTAGACCGAGTCCGGTTCGGTCTTCGCCGCCACCTCCTCGACCCAGGCCAGCAGACGCTCGTTCTTGGTCGGTGCGGGAACGGTGGTATTCATTGGGAACTGGCGGCTCCTTGACTCGCGGTCTTCGTCGACTCGCGCTGTGCGTCTCCTAAAGGCCGGGCGGGAAAGGCGCGGGCGCTTGAGAAAACGCCCACTGGGCGCGTGCTCGCGAAGGGTACAACACGCACGCGCCCAGAGCTCTCGGGATTCCACGGATGACGGCCGCGGCGCCCGTCGCAACGGGACTACTCGACGTTGCCCTCCGGGGCCTCGGCGCCGGGCTCGCGGCGCGGCACGAGCACCAGCCGCTTGAACTCGGCGACCAGCACGCCGTCCTGGTTGAGGACCCGCGTGTGGACCTTGACGGTGCCGCGGTCGGGCTTCGAGCGCGACTCCTTCTTCTCCAGAACCTCGGACTCGCAGAACAGGGTGTCGCCGTGGAAGACCGGCGCCGGGTGCTTGAGCTCTTCGGTCGCGAGGTTCGCGATCGCCTTGCCGCTGACGTCGCTGACCGACATGCCGAGCGCCAGCGAGTAGACGAGCGGACCCACGACGACGTTGCGGCCCTGCTGCGATTTCCCGGCGTAGACGTCGTTGATGTGCAGGGGGTGGTGGTTCATCGTGATCAGGCAGAACAGGTGGTCGTCGGCCTCGGTCACGGTCTTGGCGGGCCAGTGCTTGTAGACGGCGCCGACCTCGAACTCCTCGAGGTAGCGGCCGTAGGGGTGAGCGCCGCTCGCCTCGCGCGCGGCCTGCTCGGTCTCGACGGGATGGGTCTCGCTCATGGCTTGTGCGGGTTCTCCTTGAGAGGTTCGGGCGCCCGGAGGGCGGGCCCATGGCAGTCCAGGCGGCGCCGCTGCAGGCCTTCCTGGCCGGTCCGGGGCGCCGTGAGGGAACTCTATTACGCTCCCCGCCGCTCCTGCGACGCGACGCAGACCGCGGGCGAGGCGACGAGCGGGCACGCGAAGCCCGGTTTCGGTTCGCAGGGGGTGCAGCGCGGCGGGCCCGGAGCCGGGGGCGCCGGCGCCGGTTCACAGCCCCCGGAGGCGCCGCAGGGCGTTGCCGGCGCGCCCTTGACGGCGGCGAGGAAGTCGGGCGAAGCGCTGCCGCCGCAGGACAGCCGCAGCGCTTCTCCGATCGCGGCGACAGCCCCACGGCCCGCGACCCGGGCCCCGCGGGCGAAGACCGCGCTCATCGCCGGCGGCGTGCCGCCTCGAGCGAGCCTGCAGAGCCCCGGCGGCGCGGCGGGCGGGCGGGAGATCGGATCCGTCAGCCGCAGCAGCCGCACCGCCCCGAGCCCCACCGGAACCCGCGCCGTCAGGCGGACGTTCGCCGGATCCATCAGGCTCGTCGGGCGGTTCACCGCCAGCACCAGCATCGCGCGTCCGCCCCCTCTCGGATGCGTGACCGTCGCGGCCGCGAGGTAGTCGGCGCCGATCGCCGCCGGCGCGGAGAAGCGCGAGGAGCGGGTGCTCGGCGCGTGGGCTGCGGGGTACGGGAAGCGGAGCTCGACCAGGGCCAGATCGCCGGGGGCCGGCGCCAGCGCGACGGCGAAGCCGCGCACCCGCGCGGGCGAGGCCGAGCCGGCCGCGCGGGCCGCCCCGGGGACGGTTGCGAGCACCGCGCCGAGCGCGACAAGAAGGCGGATTCGTGCGCTCATCACCGATACTCCTAGCACCGACAGACCGACAAGCGCCGCACCTGGCCGAAACGAGGAGACCACTTGCGCAGCCCCCGAGACTTCTTCAAGCCGCTCGCGATCGACGCCCCCGAGCCGATCCGGGAGATCCCCTTCAAGCCCTCCCGGATGATCCACTTTCTGGACTTCTCGAACGAGAAGATGGTCGCCAAGGTGCCCGACATCGCCCCGACGGTCGACATCCTGCTGGGCAACCTCGAGGACGCCGTCCCGCTCGACCGCAAGCTCGCCGCGCGGGCGGGCCTGATCAAGGTCGGCAAGGAGATGGAGCTCGGCGACACGGCGCTGTGGACGCGCGTCAACGAGCTCGCCTCCCCCTACTTCCTCGACGACATCACCCAGGTCGTCGCCGAGATCGGCGAGAAGCTCGAGGTCGTGATGATCCCGAAGGTCGAGGGGCCGTGGGACATCCACTACGTCGACCGCCTGCTCGCCCAGCTCGAGGCGAAAGCCAAGCTCGACCGGCCGATCCTGATCCACGCGATCCTCGAGACCGCCCAGGGGGTCGCGAACCTGGAGGAGATCGCGTGCGCCTCGCCGCGGATCCAGGGCATGAGCTTCGGTCCGGCCGACCTCGCGGCGTCGCGGCGCATGAAGACGACCCGCGTCGGCGGCGGGCACCCCGGCTACCGCACGATCGCCGACCCCGACCCCGAGAACCCCGACGCCCCCCGCCCCAGCTACCAGCAGGACCCGTGGCACTACTCGATCGCCCGCATGGTCGACGCCTGCACGTCGGTCGGCGCCCTGCCCTTCTACGGCCCCTACGGTGACATCCGCGACGAGGAGGGCTGCGAGACGCAGTTCCGTGCCTCCTTCCTGCTCGGCTGCGTCGGCGCCTGGTCGCTGCACCCGGCCCAGATCGCGATCGCCAAGCGGGTCTACTCCCCCGACCCCGACGAGGTCGCGTTCGCGAAGAAGGTGATCGAGGCGATCCCCGACGGCCGCGGCGTGCACATGATCGACGGCAAGATGCAGGACGACGCGACCTGGAAGCAGTGCAAGGTGATGGTCAACCTCGCGGAAATGCTCGCCAAGAAGGACCCGGAGCTGGCGGAGGCGTACGGCTTCGCGCCGGCCGCGGCGTGAACCGAGCCGCCACCATCGCCGCGATCGTCTTCGCGCTCGGTGCGCTCGCGCCGAGCGCGGGGGCCGCCGAGCAGACGATCAACGCGAGTGAAGGGGTGGTGAGCGCCACCCTCGCCTACCAGGGAGCGGCCCCGGCGACCGGCGGCGAGCCCGTCAAGGGGCTGCGCCTGACGATCGAGAGGGCGGGCGTGAAGACCTACGAAGCGCCGGTCTCCTCTCCGCACTGCGGTCCACCCTGCGGCCTCGAACACTTCGGCGGTGGCCCCCTGCTCGTACGCGAACTGGAAGGCGCCGGCGAACCGAGCGTCGTCGTCGAGCTGAACACCGGCGGCGCGCACTGCTGCACGATCGTCCAGGTGTTCTCCTACGACCCAGCCACGATGGCCTACCGCCGCGCCGAACGCGATTTCGGCGATCCGGGCGCGCTCGTCACCTCCGTGGCCGGCGATCGCAGGCTCGAGTTCGAGACCGCCGACGACCGCTTCGCCTACGAGTTCGCGCCGTTCGCTTACTCCGGGCTGCCGCTGCAGATCCTCGCCTTTCGCGAAGGGCGCTTCCGCGACGTGACGCGCTCGTTCGGAGCCGCGCTCTCCAAGGACGCCGCCAAGTGGCTGAAGGCGTTCCGCACCGAACGCCGCCTGCAGCTCGGCAACGGCCTGATCGCGGCCTGGGCCGCGGATGAGGAGCTGCTCGGCCACGACGGGCTCGTGCGCGCGACGCTCTCACGCGAAGCCGCACATGGGCACCTGCACAGCCGCGAAGGCTACGGGCCCTCGGGCCGCAGCTTCGTGCGCGCGCTGCTGCGCTTCCTGCATCGCACCGGCTATCGCTGACGCCACGGGCGGGCGGCACGGCGCCGTCGCCTCCGTATAGGCTTCCGCGCCGCATGCGCTTCTTCGAGTTCGAGGCCCGCGAGATCGTCAAGCGGGCCGGGATCCCCGTAACGGACTACGGCTTCACCACCGACCCCGCCGAGGCGAGGGCGATCGGCGCGCGGATCGGCGGCCCGACGGTGATCAAGTCGCAGGTCCTGACGGGCGGCCGGATGAAGGCCGGCGGCGTGAAGTTCGCCGACACGCCCGAGGAGGCCGAGACCCACGCACGAGAGATCCTCGCGCTGGAGATCAACGGCCACGAGCCGCGCGGCGTGCTGGTGGACCCCAAGGCCGAGGTCAAGCAGGAGTACTACGCGGGGGTCGTCTGGGACGGCACCGCCAAGAAGCCCCTGATGCTGTTCAGCGACATGGGCGGCATCGACATCGAGCAGGTCGCCGAGGAGCACCCCGATCACGTCGGGCGCGGGCACTTCTCCACGATCGAGCCGTTCTCGGACTTCCAGGCCAAGCAGGTGATCGCGGCGGCCGGCGTCACCGGCAGGGCCCTGCAGCGCGCGACCCCCGTGCTCGCCCGCCTGGCGCAGCTGTTCCTCGACAACGACATGACGCTCGCGGAGATCAACCCGCTGGCCGAGCTCGAGAACGGCTCGTTCGTCGCGCTCGACGCCCACATGGAGATGGAGAACGAGGGAATGCCCCGCCAGAAGGCGCTGCTGAAGGCGCTCGGCATCGGCGCCGAGGAGGGAACCCGCGAGGACCACACCCCGAGCGCGTTCGAAGAGGCGGTCAAGGCGATCGACTCGGCCGACCACCGCGGCGTGATCCAGGGCAAGGACACCGGTTTCAACGGCAACATCGGCCTCGTGATCGGCGCCGGCGGCGGTTCGCTGACGCTGACCGACGCCGTCCGCCAGCAGGGCGGGGAGCCCGCCAACTACTCCGAGATCGGCGGCAACCCGTCCGTCGCCAAGGCCTGCGGCCTCGCCAAGCAGGTCCTCCAGAAAGACGGCGTCGAGAAGATCGCCGTGATGATGTCGATCGTCTCGAACACGCGCGTGGACATCGTCGCCCGCGGCGTGATCAAAGCCTGCCTGGAGCTCGGCAGGGACCCGGGCGAGACGGTCGCGATCTTCCGCATTCCCGGCGCCTGGGAGGAGGAGGGCTTCAAGATCCTCGACAAGTACGGGATCGAGTACTGCGACCGCTCCGTGTCGCTGTGGGAGGCCGCCGGGCGGGCCGTCGCGAAGATCCAAGGGACCTCGGCCTGATGTCGATCCTGATCAACGAGAACACGACCTTCATCATCCAGGGCATCACGGGCCGCGAGGCCGTGAACCTGACCCGCGAGTGCCTCGACTACGGCTCGAAGATCGTCGGCGGCGTGACGCCGGGCCGCAAGGGCCGCGAGGTCCACGGGGTCCCGGTGTTCGACACCGTCGAGCAGGTCGTCGAGCACAACGGCGGCGTCGTGCCGGACGGCTCGGTCGTCACCGTCCCCCCCGCCGGCACCCGCGACGCCGTCTTCGAGGCGCTGCACGCCGGCATCAAGACGATCGTGATCGTCACCGAGCGGATCCCGCGGCGCGACGTGGCGATGATGGTCGAGCTCGCCGACGCCAAGGGTGCGCGGATCATCGGGCCGAACTGCCTCGGGGTGATCGTCCCGGGCGTGGCGAAGATGGGCGGGATCGGCGGTCCGGCCCGCAACGCCGCCGTCGCCTACCAGCCCGGCTCGGTCGGCGTGATGAGCCGCTCCGGCGGGATGACGACCGAGATCTCCTCGACGCTCACCGCCGCGGGCCTCGGTGTCTCGACGGCGGTCTCGATCGGCGGCGACGCGATCATCGGCTCGACCTACGCCGAGCTGATGCCCTACTTCGAGGCCGACGAGCAGACGCAGGCGATCGTGATCTACACGGAGCCCGGCGGGCGCATGGAGGCGCAGCTGGCGCAGTGGGTGGCCGAGAACAACTCGCGACTGCCGATCATCGCCTTCATGGCGGGCAAGTTCATGGACGACGAGGAGATGCAGGGCATGTCCTTCGGGCACGCCGGCACGATCGTCGAGGGCAAGGAGGACTCGGCGACGGAGAAGATCGCCCGCCTCGAGGCCGCCGGCATCCCGGTCGTGCAGCGGATCGACGAGATCCCCGACCTCGTGAAGGCCAAGCTCGCCGAGCGAGGGGGCGGTGCGGCGTGAGGGCCGACGGGACGTTCATCGCAGTGGAGGTCGACGACGCCCTCGCCGCGGACGCCGAGGTGGCCCGCAAGCTCACCGAGGCCTGCCCCGTCGACATCTTCGCCCAGTCCGGCGACGGCCGCCTGGAGCTGGTCGAGGCGAACCTCGACGAGTGCGTGCTCTGCCGCCTGTGCCTCGACGCGACGCCTCAGGGCGGCGTGAAGGTCATCAAGCTCTACGACGGCGGCGCCGAGCTCGCGTAGGGGTTTCCCCGCTCCGGCGGGGGGACTATGCTTGGCGGCGAGGGAGAGCCCGCTGATGAACGAAAACTTCTCGCTGATCGTGATGTGCCTGTTCCTGCTCGGGTCGCTGGCGTTCCTGGCCGAGCAGTTGACGTCGTACCACTGAGACACCCGCTTCACGGGGAGTCGAGGCGCTACCACACGAGCATTGCAGGCCCCCGCACAGACCTGTCAGCGCTCTTACGACATTTCTTCGGGCGCGTCAAGAGGGTGTCGTAAATATGTCCAGAAGGCACCGGATGCCGCATAGTCGGAACGCTTTACGGCGAACTTAGGCTCGTGGGCGCCCCTCCTCGAGCCGTCGGGTCGACGCGTGCGCTGCTGCGCCGCGGACGCCGGGCCGCGCTCGTCGCGGCCGAGGCCGAGCTCGCCCGCTACTTCGAGGAGTCCGGCGAGCTGCTGTGGACGGCCGACCAGACCGCCCGCCTGCAGCGAGTGAACCCGGCCTGGCGGCGCTGCCTCGGACATCCGGCCGAGGCGATGTGCGGGCGCCCGCTGACCGAGTTCATCCACGAGCACGACCGCGACGCGGCCGCCGCCGAGATCCTCCGCCTGGCGGGCGGCTCGTGCGAGAGCGTCACGCTGACCAGCCGCTTCCAGACGCTCGAGGGCGGCCACGTCTGGCTCGAATGGAACGCGCGGATCGCGACGGGCGAAGGCGTCATCCACGGCTCCGCGCACGACGTCTCGGCGCAGCGGCGGGCCGAACAGCAGCTGAGCAACGAGGCGCGGCGGCTGCAGACGATGGTCGACGAGCGCACGCGCGACCTCAACGAAGCGCGCGCGGAGACGCTCCAGCTGCTCGCTGTGGCGGGCGAGTACCGCGACGACGAGACCTCCCAGCACACCGAACGCGTCGGCGCGATGGCCGCCGACATCGGCCGCCGAATGGGGCTGAGCGACGAGAGCGTGGCGCTGCTGCGCGAAGCGGCGCCGTTGCACGACATCGGCAAGCTCGCGATCCCCGACAAGGTGCTGCTGAAGCCGGGGCGCCTCACCGACGAGGAGCAGCAGCTGATGCAGACCCACACGACGCTCGGCGCGAGGCTGCTCTTCGGAAGTCGCTCCCCCGCCCTGCAGCTCGCCGGCGTCGTCGCCGAGTCACATCACGAGTGGTGGGACGGCAACGGCTACCCGCAGGGTCTGATCGGCAGCGACATCCCGCTCGTCGGTCGCATCGTCACGGTCGCGGACGTGTTCGACGCGCTGACCCACGACCGCCCGTACAAGGCCGCCTGGCCGGTCGAGCAGGCGATCGCCCTGATCCGCTCCTCCGCGGGCAGCCAGTTCGATCCCCGCGTGGTCGAGGCCTTTCTCGAGCTCGCGGGCCGCGAAGGCACGGGGCCGCCCCCGACCGGCCAGCCTTCCCCCGAGGCCTCGCCGATGGTCGGCGAGACCGCCTCCGGGCAGCCACGCCGGATCAGTCGCCTCCCCGCCGGGACTGCGCGCCGCCCCCGCTGAGCGGAACGCGACCGGGCCCGCCGATGGTCGTCAGGACGCCTGGCGGCGGGCCTTCGGGGTGCGGTCCCGCTCGACCTGCCGCTCGACGACGTTGACGATCAACTTGATGATCTGCTCGGGACCCGAGGCCTTCGCCTGCCCGTAGCTGAAGGCCTCGATCCAATCGGGCACCCTCGCTTCGCGGGCCATCACGTTGAAGAACTCGCGACGCATATCGACGTGCACCCGGGCGTCGGCGGCGGGCCCGCGGGTCACCTTGACGTCCGGCATCTCGAGCCGGAACTGCTGTACGTCGCCGCGGCCGCGCAGCTCGATCCCCACGACGAGCTTCACCGGCGCAAGCGCAGGGACCTCGCCGATGAACCGCTGTACGGCGAGTTCGATCAGAGCCTTGGCGTCGTCGGCCATCCGCTGGAACCTCCCTTGTCGTGGGCCGCTACCGCAACGGGTGGCGGTCAGATCCTATGGCGCTGCAGAAGCTTGCGGCCGATGACCATCCGCTGTATCTCGGACGTGCCCTCGCCGATCAGCAGCAGCGGCGCGTCACGGTAGATCCGCTCGATCTCGTACTCCTTGGAGTACCCGTAACCGCCATGTATGCGCAGACTCTCCTCGGCGCAGAAGCGACCGGCCTCCGAAGCGAAGAGCTTCGCCATCCCCGCCTCGACGTCCGAGCGCTCGCCCGCGTCCTTCATCGCCGCGGCGCGGCGCACGAGCAGCCGCGCGGCGTCGATCTGGGTAGCCATGTCCGCGAGCTTGAACTGGATCGCCTGGTGCTCGGCGATCGGCTTGCCGAAGGTCTTGCGCTCCTGGGCGTATTTGATCGCCAGCTCGAAGGCGCGCTGCGCGAGGCCCACGCCGCGGGCCGCGACGTTCACGCGGCCGAGGTCGAGCGCGTCCATCATCTGCACGAAGCCCTTGTTCAGCCCGTCCGCTTCGCCGCCGAGGATGTTCTCCGCGGGACAGCGGTAGCCGTCGAAGACGAGCTCGGTCGACTCGACGCCCTTGTAGCCCATCTTCTTGATCTTCGGGGGGACGTTGAAGCCCTTCAGCGCACCGGTGTTCTCGCCCACCCCGGGCTCTTTCTCGCAGATGAAGCAGGTCATGCCCTTGTAGCGGGGGTCGGCCTGCGGGTCGGTCTTGACGAGCGTGAAGACGAGCGAGGAGAGCAGGCCGTTGGTGACCCACATCTTCTGGCCGTTGATCTCCCAGGTCCCGTCGTCCTGCTTCTTCGCCGAGGTCTTGATCGCCTGGACGTCGGAGCCGAGCTCGGGCTCAGACAGCGAGAAGGCCGCGCGGATCTCGCCGCTGGCCATCTTCGGCAGGTACTTCTGCTTCTGCTCCTCGGTGCCGAAGTTCATCAGCAGGTAGGAGCCGATGAAGTGGGTGTTGACGACGCCCGAGATCGAGATCCAGCCGCGCGAGAGCTCTTCGACGATCATCGCGTAGGTCGTCAGGTCGAGCCCCATCCCGCCGTACTCCTCGGGGATCGTCACCCCGAACAGGCCGAGCTCCTTCATCTGCTCGACGATCGGCTCGGGGAACGAGTCCTCGTGGTCGTAGTGCTCGGCGTTGGGGATGATCTGCTCGTCGACGAACTGGTGGACCATCTCCGTGATCGCACGCTGCTCGTCGGTGATGTCGTTGTACGGGGTCGCTACGGCCACGTTGATCTGCGCTCCAAAAGGTAGGTTTCGTGCGCCATTTCCGGCGCGCCACGGGGAACGGCCCACGCCCTCGCTCAGACGCCGCTCCCAGGTCATCAGCATACCGTCGCGCACCCCGTCGCCGAGCCGCCACGGACGCAAATCGGCTACGCCGGGGCGGATCTCAGTGGTTCTTCGCGCCCGCGAACGGCGCGTATCGCCGACCGATGCCGGGTCGGAGGCGAGCGTCGCGCCGCCCGCGGGGATCGCGGCACGAGCTTCGCCGTCGCCGCGAAATACCATCACGCGGGCATGAACTTCGCCGCCGAGGTCGTCGACGCCGCGCCGCCGGACCGCCTCGCGCTCGTCGAGCTGGCGCGGGACGGGTCGCGGCGGGAGTGGACGTTCGGCGAGGTGGCCGACCGCTCGGCCCGCCTCGCGGGGACGCTCGCGGCCCGCGGAGTCGGCCGGGGCGACGTCGTGATGACGGTGATCGGCAACCGGCCGGAGTGGGTCCTGACGATGCTCGCGTGCTTCCGCCTCGGGGCGGTCGTCCTGCCCTGCACCGAGCAGCTGCGCGCCAAGGACCTGCGGCTGCGGATCGAGGCCGCCGGGCCGAGCGTCGTGCTCGCCGACGAGCGCGACCTCGGCGAGCTCGCCGACGCGGGCGTCCCGGTTCTGAGCGTCCCGGACGAGGCGCTGTACGACTCGCCGCCGGCGCCGGCCGCCGAGCTGGACGACGCCGACCCCTGCCTGATCACGTTCACGAGCGGCACGGCGGGCGAGCCGAAGGGCGTCCTTCACGCCCAGCGTTATCTACACGGTCAAAGCCTGCAGGCCGAGCATTGGCTCGCTCCCCAGCCGGGGGAGCTGGTCTGGTGCACCGCCGCGAGCGGCTGGTCGAAGTCGGCGCGGAACGTCTTCATCGCGCCGTGGCTGCGGGGCGCCGCCGCGCTCCTGCACGACGCCCGCTTCGACCCGCACGAGCGCCTCGAGCTGCTCGCCCGCGAGGGCGTCGCGGTCCTGTGCATGGCGCCGACCGAGTACCGCGTGATCGCCAAGCGCGCGACGCTCGCGCCGCTGCCGGCGCTGCGCGGCATGGTCGCCGCCGGCGAGGCGCTGAACCCCGAGGTGCTGCGCGCCTTCGAGGAGGTCACGGGCCTTCGGATCCGCGACGGATACGGACAGACCGAGACGGGCCAGCTGACCGGCGCGCCGGCCGGCGGCGAGACGCGGGCAGGCTCGATGGGGCCGCCGCTGCCCGGCGTCGCGCTGGAGATCGAGGACGGCGAGCTGACCCTCGACCCCGCCACGGCGCCGACCTTCTTCCTCGGCTACCTCGGCGAGCAGGTCGCCCGCGGCGAGGACGGCGCCTGGCGGGTCGAGGACCGCCGCGGAAGCGGCCGGTGGCGGACGGGCGACCGGGTGACGCGCGACGAGGACGGGTGGCTCTACTTCGAGGGCCGCGGCGACGACGTGATCGTCTCGGCCGGCTACCGGATCGGACCGTTCGAGGTCGAGTCGGCGCTCGTCGCCCACCCGGCCGTCGCCGAGGCCGCCGCGGTCGCGGCCCCCGACGAGGAGCGTGGCTCGGTCGTCCGCGCCGTGATCGTGCTGCGCGAGGGCTACGCGCCCGGCGCGACGCTCGCGACCGAGCTGCAGGAGCACGTCAAGGCGGTCACCGCCCCGTACAAGTACCCGCGCATCGTCGACTTCGCCGAGGAGCTGCCGAAGACCCCCTCCGGGAAGGTCAAGCGGGCGGAGCTGCGGGCCGGCTGACGGGCCACGACGGGCCGCCGCCCGAGCCTACGCCCCCGCGTCGGCGGCTCGCGTGCCCCGCGCGGGCTCGCGCCCCAGCGCGCACGGCGCGAACGTCGGCCCCGGAGGCGGCGGGGGTCCGCCTCCGGGGCCGGTGGGCGGCTCAGGCCGCCGCGAGCGGCGACGCGCCGGGCCGCAGGCGCGGACGCGCCGACTCCCGGCAGCGCGTCCGCTGCGCCGGATGAAGGGTCACCGGCGCGGTCTTGGTAGGTGGTGCGTGCAGGCGGCTCTCACGCGCGTCGCGGAGCAGCGCCCGCGTGAGCTCCGTCAAGGCCCCGTCCTCGGCGCGCTGCCGGCGGGCCGCCGCACCCGGACGGTCGCGGAGAGGCAGCCGCCCGCGGGCCGGCCTGGTCTGTGCGTCGAGCGCGCTCATGCGGCCTGCGCCACCGGCTCGGCGGCCTGGACGGACTCGATCCGCTCCAGCTCCTCGTCGGACTCCTGTCCGGCCGACCGCGACGGTCCCCGCAGCACCAGCAGGGCTGCGATGATCCCGACGACGACCGCGCCCGCGGCGACCACGTAGGCCAGGTGGTAGCCGCCCGTCAGCGCCGCGAGCGTGCCGTGGCCCTGGGCAGTCAGCGCTTTGGCGTGGTCGGTCGCGATCGTGCCCAGCGTCGCCAGGCCGATCGCTCCGAACAGCTGCACCGAGACGTTTACGATCCCCGACGCCAACCCGGCGTCGCGGGCCGGAGCGTCTGACATACCGATCGTCAGCAGCGGCAGGAACGAGGTCCCCGCGCCGAGGCCGAGCAGCATGAACGCGATGAACAGGCCCGGGAAGTAGCTCGCCCCGACCCCCTGCAGCGCCAGCAGCACGAGCCCGCCGATGATCGTGACGAGACCGCCGATCAGCGTCGGCACCGCGCCGAAGCGCTCGGTGAGCCGGGCCGCGCCGCCCATCGAGAGCGCCGCGATCGAGAGTGTCAGCGGCATGAAGGCGAGACCCGTCTGGATCGCGTTGTAGCCGAGCACCCGCTCGAGGTAGAGCGAGCCGAGGAAGAAGGCCGAGAACATCCCCGTGATCAGCATCCCGCGCACGAGGCTCGAGCCCATCAGCATCCGCAGCCGCAGTATCCGCAGCGGCATGATCGGGTTCTCCAGGCGCGACTCGAGCGCCAGGAACCCGGCCAGCAGCGCGAGCGACCCGCCGCCCGCGCCCAGCGTCCGCGCCGAGGTCAGGCCGTATTCGCCCGACTTCACGATCGCGAAGGCGCCCAGCATCGTCGACAGCGTGATCAGGATCGACCCCGCGATGTCGACCCCGCCCGAGAGGCCGATGCTCTCGCTCTCCTCGATCAGCGCCGAGCCGAGCACGAACGCGATCAGGCCGATCGGGACGTTCACGAAGAAGATCCAGTGCCAGTCCAGCGACTGCGTGAGCGCGCCCCCGGCCAGCAGGCCGATCGAGCCGCCGCCCGCGGAGACGAACGCGTACAGGCCCATCGCCTTGGCCTGCTCGGCGCGCTCGGGGAACTCGGTCACGATGATCGCGAGGATCACGCTCGAGGCGACCGCGCCGCCCGCGCCCTGCAGGAGCCGGAACGCGATCAGCAGCCCCTGGCTGTCGGCGATCCCGCACAGCACCGAGGCCGCCGTGAAGAGCACCAGCCCGCTCAGGAACACCCGCTTGCGCCCCACCAGGTCGCCGAGCCTTCCGGCGAGCAGCAGCAGTCCTCCGAACGTGATCAGGTAGCCGTCGATCACCCAGGTCAGGCTGCTCTGCGTGAAGTGCAGGTCGTGCTGGATCGAGGGCAGCGCGACGTTCACGATCGTCGAGTCGAGGACCATCATCAACTGCCCCAGGCAGAGCACGGCGAGGGCGATCCAGCGACGCCGCTCGGATCTGACGGAGCTCTCGGTGCTGCTTCGAAATAGCTGTGCGACTGCTGCCATGGTGATCCTCCTTGTTGCGGTGAGACGCACCATATCAAGGATCGTCCCTGCTTCAGGGATCATCTACATAAAAATTACAATCGTTGGTAAAGTGATGACACGTTGAGCAATGACGGGTAAGGTGATACCGATGACTGGGTCCGCCGCACCGAGCACGCTGGTGCTCCTGTCGCGACTTTCGAAGCAGGTCTACCGGCGCAGCAAAGACCGCCAGCTGGACATGCAGCTGCGGCATCTGATCGCGCTGTCGTTCCTGCGCGACCACGAAGCGTGCCCCCAGCAGGAGCTCGCCGACGCGTTCTGCATGGACGCCAACAACGTCGTGCTGCTGCTCAACGAGCTCGAGGACGCGGCCTACGCGAGCCGGCAGCGCGACCCGCTCGACCGCCGCCGCCACGTCGTGCAGCTGACCCCCGCCGGCAGCGCCTCGCTCGACCAGGCGGAGAAGGCGCTCGAAAGCGTCGAGGACGAAGTGTTGAGCGCGCTCAACGACGACGAGCGCAAGGTGCTGTGGGAACTCCTCACCCGGGCCCTGCGGGGCGTCGAGCCGGCCGACGGGCCGGACGCCGCGATCGCCGCGACTGCCTAGAGCGCGACGACCGCGTCGATCTCGACCTGGGCGCCCTTCGGTAGGGCGGCGACGCCGATCGCGACGCGCGCCGGAGGATCCTGACCGGCGAAGAACGAGCCGTAGACCTCGTTGACCTCCGCGAATGCGCCGAGGTCGGTCATGTAGACGGTCAGGCGCACCGCGGCCGACAGCGAGGCGCCCGCCGCGGCGCAGACCGCCTGCAGGTTCTCAAGGCACCGCCGCGCCTGCTCGGCGGGGGTCTCACCGACGATCTCGCCGGTCGCCGGGTCGAGCGGGATCTGCCCGGAGCAGAAGAGCAGGCCGCCGGCGCGGACCGCGTGGCTGTAGGGCCCGATCGCGGCCGGGGCGTCCGGCGCGTGGACGGTCTCTCGGTCGACCGGCATGGGGAGCACCCTAGCGCGGGCAAACCTGCCGGGGAGGCGCCTAACGCTCCCGCGGCGAATAGATTCCGAGTGATGCAACGGTCCCTCCCCCGGCAGGCGGTGGCGGCGAAGGCCGGCGCGGTCGCGACGGTCGTGTCAGCCGCGGCCGCGCTCGCGCTCGCGGTGCTCGCGGCGCCGGCCTCGGGCGCGATCGCCTACAAGGCGTGCAAGGACACGAACGACTTCGCCTGCGCGCGTCTGCAGGTCCCGCTGGACCCGGGCGGGACGACCCCGGGGACGGTCACGCTCGCGGTCCGGCGCCACCTCGCTCCGCTCGGCGGCGCGCGCAGCGCGATCGTCGCCCTCGCGGGCGGGCCGGGGCAGTCGGCTATCCCGTTCGCGTCCGACTTCGCCGAAGGGCTCGGCGCGATCGCCACGACGCGCGACCTGATCGTCTTCGACCAGCGCGGGACCGGCGAATCCGGCGCGTTGAAGTGCAAGGCCCTCAAGCACGTCTACGCGTCGACTCCGCCGCCCGCCGCGATGCGCGCGTGCGCCGCCCAGCTCGGCCCCTCGCGGGCCTTCTACGGGACCGCCGCGAGCGTCGCCGACATCGAGGCGGTGCGCCGCGAAGGCGGCTACGAGAAGCTCGTCCTTTACGGGACCTCCTACGGGACGAAGGTCGCCGAGGACTACGCCCAGGCCTACCCCGAGCACGTCGAAGCGCTGGTGCTCGACTCGGTCGTCCCGCCCGGCGCCCCCGAAGCGCTCGACCGCGCGACCTTCCGGGCGGTCCCGCGGGTGGTGCGCGAAGTCTGCCGGCGCAACGTCTGCCGGGGGCTGACCCGCAATCCCGCCCGGGACCTCGCCGAGGTGCTCTCCCGGATCCACGGCGGCGGCCTGCACGGACGCGTCGTCGGCGAAGACGGGCGGGCGCGCAGCTTCTCGATCACGGCCCAGCGGATCCTCGACGCGATGCTCGGGGGCGACTTCTCGCCCCCGCTTCGAGCGGCGCTCGTGAGCGCGACCCGCTCCGCGGCGCTCGGCGACTACGCGCCGCTCGCCCGGGTGCTCGCGATCCTCCCCGGCGAAGAAGAAGGCGGGGAATCGGGCGGGTTCGACGTCCCGCTCTACTACGCGACCAGCTGCGAGGACCAGGCGTTCCCGTGGAGCCCGGGCGCGAAGCCCGCCGCACGGCTCCTGCAGGCCCGGGCCGCGGCGCGGGCGCTCGGGGCGAAGGCGTTCGCCCCCTTCGACGCCAGCGACGCGCTGGCGCTGAGCGACGTTTCGGCGTGCGCGTACTGGCCCTCCGCCTCCCCCTTCCCCGCTGTCTCCGACGGACCGCTCCCGGGCGTGCCGACGCTGATCCTGAGCGGCGCCTACGACATGCGCACCCCGACCGCGAACGCGCGCGAAGTGGCCGCGAAGATCCCCGGGTCGCATCTGCTGATCGTGCCGCGGGTCGGCCACTCGGTGCTCGGCGAGCCCGGCGCCGCCTGCGCGGGCAAGGCGCTTCAGGCCCTGTTCGCGCGGCGGCCGATCGTGCCGTGCCGCGAAGGACCCGTCGCGGCGCGCCTGCGCCCGCCGCCGCTCGCCCCGCTGCGGGTGTCGGCGATCGCCCCGCTGCGCGGCTACTCGGGCCTGCCCGGCCGGACCGCCCGCGGGATCCAGATGACCCTCGAAGACGTCAGCCGCGTGTTCGCGCTGACGCTCGAAGCGCAGGGCGAAGCGCTGCTCTTCCAGCCGACGCTGCACTTCGGGGGGCTGCGCGGCGGCTGGGCGAGGCTGACGGGCGGCGGGGTGAGCTTCCACGGCTACTCGTTCGTGCCCGGGCTGAAGCTGAGCGGGACGCTGCACCTCGAATCCGCGCACCTGCGGGTCTACGGCGCGGACGCCGCCGCGGGCCTGCTGCGGCTCGGCTCCCACCACCTGCTCGTCGGCACGCTCGGCGGCCGGCACGTCCGCCTGGCGGTCTCGGGGGAACGCGCGACGGCTATTGTCGGGGCGGATGCCGCGGCGCGCGACGCTCACGACCTTCATCGCGCTGGCGAGCGCGCTCGCCTGCTCGGCCTGGCCCGCAGCGTCGAGCGCCTCCTCGGGCCCTGACTTCATCCCCTGCGCGGGCCAGCCGGCGCTGTCCTGCGCCGACGTGCCCGTCCCGCTCGACCGCTCGGGCAGAGCGCCGGGCACGATCGCGCTGAGCGTCGCGCGCAAGCTCGCCGGGACGAGCCCCGCCGACTCGGCGCTGCTCGCGCTGGCGGGGGGCCCCGGCCAGCCGGCGCTGCCGTTCGGGGAATTCGCGGCCAAGTCGATGGCCGCGGGCCTGCACGGCCGCGACCTGCTCGTCTTCGACCAGCGGGGCACCGGCTCCTCGGACCCGCTCAGCTGCCCGGCCTTCGAACGCTTCAGCAGGCTCTCGGCGAGCCGCCTGTTCGCCGCCTGCGCGGAACAGATCGGGCCGGCTCGCGGAGCCTTCACGACCCTGGAATCGGTCCGCGACATCGACGCGATCAGGCAGGCGCTCGGCTATCAGAAGCTCGTCCTCTACGGGACCTCCTACGGCACCAAGGTCGCGCTCGAGTACGCCGAACGGTTCCCCGAGCACACCGAAGCGCTGGTGCTCGACTCGGTCGTGCCGAGGGACGGGCTGGAACCGTTCAAGATCTCGAGCTTCCAAGCCGTCGCCGGCGTCGTGCGGGAGCTGTGCTCGGGAACCCTCTGCTCGGGGATCTCGAGCGACGCGGTCGGCGAGCTGACGAGACTGGTCGCGCGGCTGCGCAGGCGTCCGCTTGGCGGCTCGGTCTACGACGGCTCGGGTCGCCGCCACGCGGCGCGCCTGAACGAGCAGGGCCTGTTCGACGTGATGCTGACCGGCGATCTGAACCCGGCGCTCCGCGCGCTGCTGCCCGCCGCGGTCCACTCGGCCCTGCACGGCTATCCCGACCCGCTGCTGCGCCTGCAGGCGCTCGCCGACGGGCTCGTCCCCAACCTGCCTTCGGGCGCGACGGTGCCTTCGGGCGCGACGGCGGCGAGCGGGGAAGAAACGGACGAGGCCCTGTTCGCGACCACGAGCTGCGAGGAGACGCCCTTTCCGTGGCAGCGCGCCGCGCCGGCCGTGACCCGCCTGGCGGAAGCGCTCGCCTTCCTGCACGCCCAGCCGGCGTCGGACTTCGCGCCGTTCGACGCCGCCACCTCGCTCGGCGCGAGCCTGGTCGAAGCGTGCGAGGCCTGGCCGTACGCGTCCGCCCCGCCGCCGCCCGCGGCGCCCCTGCCGGACGTCCCGACCCTGATCCTCTCCGGCGGCCAGGACCTGCGCACGCCGACCGCCAACGCCCAGCGCGTCGCGGCGCTGATCCCGGACGCGCAGATCGTCCTCGTCCCGTTCACGGGCCACTCGGTCGTCGGAAGCGACCTGACGGGCTGCGCCGCAAAGGCGCTCGCCGCCTTCTTCGCCGCTCAGCCCGTGGCGCCCTGCACGGGCGCGAAGGACGTGCTCGCACCGACGCTCCCGAGTCCGCGCAGCGTCGCCTCGATCAAGCCGCCGAGCGGCCTCTCCGGGCTTCCCGGGCGAACGCTCGTGGCGGCGCTCGACACGCTGCTCGACCTCAACCGGCAGGTGATCGCGGCGACGCTCCAGGCCGACACGACGCTGCCGAGCGGCGCGAGCTTCGGCGGCCTGCACGGGGGCTTCGCGCGGCTGGGCTCGCGCTCGCTCGTCCTCTCGCACCTGACGCTGATACCGGGCGTGAACCTGACCGGAACCTTCCCCGTGAGGAACGGGCGACTCGCTGCGAGCACGATCCGAGTCGCCGGGGCGAGCGCGGCCGCGGGGACGATCGACTTCGGCTCCTCCTCGCGACGCGTGTCGGGGACCCTCGGCCGCCGGCGCTTCGACGTCAGCCTCGCGAGCGCCCGCGCGCGGCTCTCGAGCGCGAGCGGCCCCGCGGTCGCGGAATGGCCGGCGACGGCCGCGCTGCTCGGCCGCCTGGGTCGCGGGCTCGCGCTCGCGGGGCATCCGGGGACCCTCGCCCAGCTGCCCTGAGCGGGCCGCGCGACGCCCGCGGAGCTAGGCTGAGCCGGTGACGAACGCGCTCGCGAGGGAGACCTCCCCGTACCTGCTCCAGCACGCGGAGAACCCCGTCGACTGGGTGCCGTGGGGCGAGGAGGCATTCGCGACGGCGGCCGAGCGGGGCGTCCCCGTGCTCGTCTCGATCGGCTACTCCTCCTGCCACTGGTGCCACGTGATGGAGCGGGAGTCCTTCGAGGACCAGGCCACCGCTGCGGTGATGAACGACGAGTTCGTGTGCGTGAAGGTCGACCGCGAGGAGCGCCCCGACGTCGACGCCCTCTACATGGAGGCCGTCCAGGGCATGACGGGCCGCGGCGGGTGGCCGCTGAACGTGTTCCTGACGCCCGAGCAGATCCCCTTCTACGGGGGCACCTACTTCCCCCCGGAGCCTCGCCACGGGATGCCCGCCTGGACCCAGGTCCTGCGGGCGATCGCGGAGTCCTGGCAGGAGAACGGCGATGAGATCCGCTCGGGTGGGGAGCGCCTACGCGCCCAGCTCTCGGGCGCCGCGCATCTCACGCCGACGGCGGCGGGGTGGGCGTCACCTCAAATCGAGGACGCGCTCGAGCACGCCGTCGAGAACCTCCGCCAGACCTTCGACGCGCGCCACGGCGGCTTCGGCGGCGCGCCCAAGTTCCCGCAGGCGTCGGTGCTCGAGTTCCTGCTGCTGCGGGGCGAGACCGAGCTCGCCGCGCAGACGCTGCGCGCGATGGCGGCGGGCGGCATCCACGACCAGCTCGGCGGCGGCTTCGCCCGCTACAGCGTCGACGCGGCCTGGACCGTGCCCCACTTCGAGAAGATGCTCTACGACAACGCGCTGCTGGCGCGCGCCTACCTGCACGGCTGGCAGGCGACCGGCGAGCGACGGATGCTCGACGTGTGCCTCGACACGCTGGGCTGGGCGCTGCGGGAGATGCGCGGGCCCGAGGACGGCTTCTACTCGGCGCTCGACGCGGACTCCGAGGGCGTGGAGGGCCGCTACTACGTGTGGCGGGAGGCGGAGCTGCGCGAGCTGCTGGGCGATGACGCGGACGCCGCGGTCGCGTGGCTCGGCGTCAGCGCGGAGGGCAACTTCTCAGACCCCCACCATCCCGAGCCGGGGCTGAACGTGCTCACCGCGCGGGGCCCCGAGCCCGCGCCCGAGCAGCGCGAGCGGATCCGCGAGGCGCTGCTGCGGGCACGCGAGGAGCGCGTCCGGCCGGAGCTCGACGGCAAGCGGCTGACCTCGTGGAACGCACTGATGATCGCGGCGCTCGCGGACGCCGGCGCGGTTCTCGCCGCCGAGGCGCCGGACGACCTCGCGCCCGGCCTCGCCGCCGAGCTGACGGCCGCGGCGGTCGCCTGCGCGGAGTTCATCGGGCGCGACCTGCGCGACGGCGAGGGGCGGCTGCTGCGCAGCTACAACCAGGGACAGGGGCGGATCGGCGCGTTCCTCGAGGACCACGCCTATCTGCTCGAGGCCGCGATCGTGCTGTTCGAAACGACCTGTGAGGAGCGCTGGTTCGAGCTCGCGACGGGGCTCGCCGAGGAGACGATCGAGCGCTTCGCCGACCCCGAGCAGGGCGGCTTCTTCTCGACGCCGGCAGAGCAGACCCTGATCGTGCGCCGCAAGGACCTGGAGGACAGCCCGATCCCGGCGGGCGCATCGTCGGCCGCCGCGGGGCTGCTGCGGCTCGCCCAGCTGACCGGCGGGGAGCGCTACGAGCGCCACGGCTCCTCTGTGATCGCGCTGCTCGGCGAGATCGCCCCGCGCCATCCCGGAGCGTTCGGGCACCTGCTCGGGGCGATGCACTGGCGGATCGCCCCGGCGCGGCCGATCGCCTGCGCGGTGCCCTCCGTGCCGCCGGCCTGAGCCCTCCGCCCGGCCGATCCGAGCCGGCAAGACATCCTCCGCACGCGATCTCGTGGGATCGCTATCCGTTCATCGCGCTGAACCTCGCCTTCTCGCTGCAGGCCGCCTACGCCGCGCCGCTGATCCTGCTCGCCCAGACGCGCCAGGCGGACCGCGACCGGATCCGCGACGAAAGCCTTCAGGAGCACCGCGAGGCCGAGATCGGCCGCCAGGAGTCCTACGAGCGGCGGCAGGCCGAGCTTCTCGACCAGGACAAGCGGATGGCCGAGCAGCACTCGACGATGCTCGCCCAGAACACGGCCCTGACCGAACAGGTCGCGACCCTCACGCGAGAGCTCCACGAGGCGGTCTTCAAGCGCCTGATGGACGCTGAGACGCCGGGCGGGCCGCCTTCTGACGCTCCGCGGCCGGCGGACTAGAGGATCGCCAGGTAGCGGTCCAGCTCCCACTGGGAGACTTGGACGCGGTAGTCGTCCCACTCCTGGCGCTTGATCTCGACGTAGCGGTTGAACATGTGCTCGCCGAGGGTGCGCAGCACGAGCTCGGACTCGGCCGTGAGCTCGATCGCCTCGCCGAGGCTCTCGGGGAGCTGCTCGACGCCGAGGCGGCGGCGCTCCTCGCTGGAGAGGTGGTAGAGGTTCTTCTCCATCGGCTCGGGCAGCTCGTAGCCCTTCTCGATCCCTTCCAGGCCGGCCTGCAGGAGGACCGCGAAGGTCAGGTAGGGGTTGCACGCGGGGTCCGGGCAGCGAAGCTCCATGCGGGTCGAGTTCTCGCGCCCCGGGTGATAGAGCGGGACCCGCACGAGCGCCGAGCGGTTGCGGCGTGACCAGGCGACGTAGACGGGCGCCTCGAAGCCGGGGACGAGTCGCTTGTAGGAGTTGACCCACTGGGCGAAGATCCCGCAGATCTCCCGCGCGTGCTTGAGCTGCCCCGCGATGAACGCCTTGCCGACGTCGGAGAGGAAGTACTGGTCGTCGGGGTCGTAGAAGGCGTTCTTGCCGTCCTTGAAGAGCGACTGGTGGGTGTGCATCCCCGACCCGTTCTCCCCGAACAGGGGCTTCGGCATGAAGGTCGCGTGCCAGCCGTGCTTCATCGCGAACTCCTTGACGGTGATGCGGTACGTCATGCAGTCGTCGGCCATCTTCAGCGCGTCGGCGTAGCGCATGTCGATCTCGTGCTGGGAGGGCCCGACCTCGTGGTGGGTGTACTCCACGTGGATGCCGAGCTGCTCGAGCGCCAGCACGGTCTCGCGTCGCACATCGGAGCCCGCGTCGAGCGTCGTGAGGTCGAAGTAGCCCCCCTCGTCGAGGACTTCGGTCGACTTCGAGTCCTTGAAGAGGAAGTACTCGAGCTCGGGGCCGACGTTGAAGGTGTCGAAGCCCATCGCTTTGGCGCGCTCGAGGGCGCGCCGCAGGACGTGGCGGGGGTCGCCCTCGTACGGGGTCCGCTCGGGCGTGATCACGTCGCAGAACATCCGCCCCACGCCCTGCTCCTCAGGGCGCCACGGCAGCACCGCGAACGTGCTCGGGTCGGGCATCGCGATCATGTCCGACTCCTCGATCGCGTTGAAGCCCGTGATCGAGGAGCCGTCGAAGCCCATCCCCGCCTCGAACGCGTCGTCGAGCTCGGCCGCGTTGATCGAGAACGACTTCAGCTGGCCGAGGATGTCCGTGAACCAGAACCGGATGAAGCGGATGTCGCGCTCCTCGACGAGCGCCTTGACGTCATCCGCGGTGGTCGGCCGGTCCGGCATCACGCCGGGACCCTAGCCGATGGTGGCAGCGCGGCGGTATCGACGGGTGTCGAAGGCGGCGACGGCGTTGCGGGCGCGACGGTCCAGAGCGCCGAGAGCCAAGCAGATCAAGGACGCAGGGAGCGAAGTGTGCGCCAGCACACGAGCGACTGAGGACGCAGATATGCGCCGGCTATCGGTGCTCTGGTCAGTGACCGGCGACGGCGGCTACAAATTCCGCGACCTGCTGCGCTTCCTTGCCCTGGTAGAGCAGGGCGGGCATCTGACCGAGGCCGCGGGCGCGGCCTTCGGTGATGGCGCTGAGGACGAGGGCCTTCCGGCCCGCCGGGGTGGAGATGTCGTCGCCGACGCGGACGTCGAGGTTCGGGCCCGTGCGGGCGACCGATTTGACGCCGGAGAGGGTGTGGCAGACCGAGCACGAGCGGGCGAACAGTTCCCGGCCCGTCTGCTCGTTCGCGTTCAGCTTGACGCCGCCGACGCCGACGCTGGCCTTGTGGTCTTTGTTGAAGGCGACGACGATCGCGGGGACGGCCAGGCCGAAGGCGAACAGGACGAGGACGCCGGCCATGACGGACCTGCGGCTGGCCCTCGTCTCGGTGTGCAGCGACGCGCGTATGCCACGCGGCCCGCCGCGCATCGCGGCGAAGAAGACGAACGCCGCGGCCAGGATCCAGATGGACAGGAAGATGATGACCATGCGGGAGGGGAATCTACCGGCTGGCGAGGAGGAAGTGACGCCCGCCGGGCCGCGGGCGGGCACGGCGCCCCCGCGCGGGGGCGCGCGCACGGGCGAGGCGTCCGGTTCTCATCGGCCCTTTAAGCGCCGCGAAGATCTGGCGCTAACCTGATTCTCAGGCTCATCCCACGTTGGAAGGAGGACGCTGGGCCGTGAACTTCCTGCGGCGCATATCGCTCAACCGGCTGCTCCTTCTGTGCGGGGCGACGGTCGCGATCGGGATCTCCGCGACGGCCCTCGCGCTGGCTCTCGGCGGCGGCCCGACGCCGCCCGCCAAGCCGCTCGCCCAAGCCGTCCACGACGCTCTCGCGGGCGGACACTCGAACCCGATCCAGGGCTACAGCGCGAACGTCAAGCTGACCGACCGCCTGATCGAAGGCTCGGAACTGGCCGGCGGGGGCAGCGGGCAGCCCGGCGGGCTCGCCTCGAGCCCGCTGCTGACCGGCGCCTCCGGGCGTCTGTGGGTGAGCTCCGACGGCAAGATGCGGCTCGAGCTCCAGGCCGAAAAGGGCGACACCCAGATCGTCTACGACGGCCACACGGTGACCGTGTACGACGCGTCGAGCAACACGATCTACAAGTTCACGCCGAAGGAACGGACGAACGAAGCGGGCTGGAAGTCCTACGCGCCGCATGACGGCAAGAACGCCGAACCGGTCCCGTCCGTCGCGAAGATCGAAGAAGCGCTCGCCGAAGCGCGCAAGCACGCGAAGGTCTCCGAAGGGACCGCGACCGACGTGGCGGGGCGGCCCGCCTACACGGTCCGCGTCTCGCCGAACGAAGGCGGCAGCCTGATCGGCGGCGCGGAGCTGAGCTTCGACGCCGACAACGGGCTGCCGCTCAGAACCGCCGTCTACTCCTCGACGGGCTCCTCGCCGGTGATCGAACTGGCGGCGAGCGAAGTCTCCTACGGGCCGGTCGACCCGTCCGTCTTCCAGATCACCCCGCCCGCCGACGCGAAGGTCGAAGATCTCACGATCGGGCACGGCAGCGAATCCGCCGGCGGCGCCGCGAACGGGAACGGGAAGACCGACGCGAACAAGCCGAAGCTGACGACGCACGGCAAGGGGATCTCCTCGATCGCCGTGCTCGAAGCCAAGAGCTCCGCCGGCGGCTCGTCCTCCTCCTCGAGCCTCGAAAGCCTGCCGAAGGTGAAGATCGGCGGCGCGACGGCGAGCGAGCTGCGGACGGAGCTCGGCACGATCCTCACGTTCGAGCGGGGCGGCCTGCGTTACGTGCTCGCCGGGGCGGTCGCGCCGGCCGCCGTAGAGGCGCTCGCGAAGGGCCTCTAGGTGAGCAGCGCCGACGCGCCCCCCGTGCGGGCGCGGGGGCTGGTCAAGCGGTACAAGGAGGTTCTCGCGGTCGACCACGTCGACCTGAACGTCGACCACGGCGACGTGTACGGGTTCCTCGGGCCGAACGGCGCGGGCAAGACGACGACGCTGCGGATGGCGCTCGGCCTGATCGTGCCGACGGGCGGGACGGTCGAGCTGTTCGGCCGCGACCCGATGCGCGAGGGCGCGAGGGCCCTCGAGGGCGTCGCGGGCTTCGTCGAGGCGCCCCGCTTCTACCCCTACATGACGGCCCGCAAGAACCTCCAGCTGCTTGCGGCCCTCGACGGCGACGGCGCCGCCGGGCGGATCGGCGAGGTCCTCGACGTGGTCGAGCTGACGCCGCGGGCGGGGCACAAGGTCGGGGGTTTCTCGCACGGCATGCGCCAGCGCCTCGGGATCGCCGCGGCCTTGTTGCGCCGCCCGCGCCTGCTGATCCTCGACGAGCCCGCGACGGGCCTCGATCCGGCGGGGATGCGCGACATGCGACTGCTGATCAGGCGGCTCGCCGACCAGGGCATCACGGTGCTGCTCTCAAGCCACCAGCTTCCCGAGGTTCAGGAGCTGTGCGACCGGGTCGCGATCGTCGACTCCGGCAAGGTCGTCTACGAGGGCGCGCTGGCCGACCTGCGCCGCCAGGGGGGCGCGGGCTACCGACTGCGCACCGCCGATGACCGCCGCGCGCTCGAGATCGTCAGCGCCCAGGCCGGGATCGAGAACGCGAGGACGTCCCACGAGGGGATCGACTTCCAGGCCGATGAGGCCCACGTCGCGGAGCTGACCGTAGCGCTGGGCCGGGCGGGCGTCGGGATCCTCTCGCTCGCCCCCGAGCTGGCGACGCTCGAGGACCTCTTCTTCCGGCTGACGGAAAGCGCCGCCCCCGATCGGGTGGACGCCGCCGGCGACGGGCGCGCGGAGAAAGAGCTGGTGAGCGCGCCGTGAGCGCCGCCTCCGCCGCCCCGCCGCTCGCCGGCCCCGTCGCCCCGGCGCGCGCGCGACGCCCCTCGACGTTGACGGTGTACCGCTGGGAGCTGCGCAAGCTGGCCTCCCAGAAGCGGACGTACCTGGGGTACGCGCTCGTCTGCGCGCTGCCGCTGATCTTCGTGACGGTCGAAAACATCCACCAGCACGGGGGCCACCGCGACAACATCTTCGCCACGCAGATAACGCAGTCGGGCCTCGCGACGCCCGTCCTGATGCTGCTGTTCCTGTCGGTGTTCATGCACCACGTCGTGGCCGCGCTCGTGGCGGGCGACATCGTCGCCAACGAGGACTCCAACGGCACCCTGAAGACGATCCTGACGCGCTCGGTGGACCGCGGCCAGGTGTTCGCGGCGAAGGTGCTGGCGGCCTGGACCTACGTCGTCACGGCGGTCTTCCTCTCGGCCACCGTCGCCACCGTCGCCGGGGTCGTCTCGTGGGGCTTCAACAGCATCACGACCTTCTCCGGCACGGTCGTCTCGGCGCCGAAGGGGCTGCTTCTGGTGGTCGCGGCCAACGCGTGCTTCCTGATCCCCGCGCTCACGGTCGCGAGCTTCGGCGTGATGCTCTCGACGGTCACCCGCAACAGCGCCGCGGCCGTCGTCGGAACGATCGGCTTCGTGATCCTCGTGCTGATCGTCGGGCAGATCCCGGGCCTGGAAGGGATCCACCCGTACCTGCTCACCGACCAGTTCGAGAACTGGCACGGCCTGCTGCGCACGCCGACCGACTGGGCCCCGATCGCACACTCGGCGTGGGTGTGCGCGCTTTACGCGGTGCCGAGCCTGGTGGCGGGGTACCTGGTGTTCCTCAGGCGGGACGTGGCCGGAGGCTGAAGGTCGCCCACAACTGCCATACGTAAGGTATGGTAGATTGGGCTGGTGGTGAAGACGACGGTCTACCTGCCCGAGGAGCTCCATCGGGGGATCAAGCAGGCGGCGAGGGAGCGTGGCACGAGCGAGGCCGAGTGGATCCGCACGGCACTACGTCACGAGCTGCTCGGCGCACCGGCCGATCAGGAGGAACGCGCCCGCCGGCGTGCCCGTCTGCTCGAAGCGATGGGCAAGCTCGACAGCTCCGTCTACCCCCCGGGCTACCTGGGCGAGCTCCGCGCCGAGTGGCGCAGCTGATCGTTCTCGACGCGAGCGTCGCGATCGCCGCGCTCGCGGCAGACGATGCGCATCACGGTGCAGCGGCAGCGGCGCTTGCCGGCGCGAGTGAGGAGGAGTTGGTGCTCGCAGCAACGACGCGGGCAGAGATACTCGTGGGACCCTCTCGGGTCGGCGGCATGGCACTGGCGGCCGCGCGCGACTTCGTAGACGCCTGCGAGACCGTGCCTGTGGGCGCTGCCGTCGCTGACGGCGCCTCGACGCTGAAGGCTCGCCACCGCGGCCTCAGCTTGCCCGACGCGATCGCGCTCGTCGTCGCTGAGGCGATCGAGGCGGACGCCGTGTGGACGTTCGACCGGCGCTGGCGGGCAATCCACGCCCGTGTCGCGATCCCATAGCCCCCTGATGAATCGATGCTCGGGGCCTCGCTCTACGCGGCGCGGGGGCTCGACCCTCAGCCGTGCGTCGCGGCCGGGACCTCGACCTCGCTCAGCTCCACGTCCCCCATCAGCCGTCGCGCCTCCTTGGCGTCGAGCAGCCCCGCGCCGAAGCGGCCGGCCGACTCGGCGCCGCAGGCGACGCCGAAGCGGACGCACTGGTCGGGGGGGCGGCCTTCGTAGCGGACGGCGAGGTAGCCGGCGAGGAAGGCGTCGCCGGAGCCCCGTTTGGCGATCGGCTCGCGGGGCTCGATGCGGGCCCGTTTGAGGCGGGGCTGGCCGTCGACGACGACCTTCGCGAGGGCCCCGTCGGGGAGCGTCATGATCACTTCGCGTGGCCCCAGGTCGGCGATCTCGGCCATCGCGAGCGTCCGCTCCTCCTCGGAGGCGAACTCGTGCCCGACGAGCTCCTCGGCCTCCAGCACGTTCGGGGAGACGAGATCGGGCTCGGCCCGGACGGCTTGCCTGAGGGGCTCGCCGTCGGTGTCGATGACGGTCGTCACGTCGGAGCGCTCGAGGTCGCGGATCAGGGCCGCGTAGAGGTC
>DATNBM010000070.1:0-20340 GCA_035571915.1 Solirubrobacteraceae bacterium
GCAAGACCGTGCAGGTCATCCCGCACGTGACCAATGAGATCAAGACGGCCATGCGCAAGGTCGCGGCAGACTGCGATGTGGCCATCGTCGAGATCGGCGGCACCGTCGGCGACATCGAGTCGCTTCCCTTCCTGGAGGCGATCCGCCAGTTCCCCGTCGACGTGGGGCGGCGGCGGTGCATGTTCATCCACCTGACGCTTGTCCCCTACATCGGGCATGCCGGGGAGCTCAAGACCAAGCCGACGCAGCATTCGGTGAATGAGCTGCGCCGCATCGGGATCGCGCCGGACATGCTGATGTGTCGTTCTGAGAGCCCGCTTTCTCCGGAGATCCGCAAGAAGATCGCGTTGTTCGCGAGCCTGCCGCCGAGCGCGATCGTGTCGGCGTGCGATGTGGACAACATCTACAAGGTCCCGCTCACCTTTCAGGAGCAGGGCGTCGACGACTTCATCCTCGAGCACTTCGGGCTCGAGGCCGGCCCCGCCGACCTCGAGCGCTGGAAGGAGCCGATCGAACGCTCCGCGAAGGCGACGCGGACGGTGCGGATCGCGCTCGTCGGCAAGTACATCCAGCTCGAGGACGCCTACCTGTCGGTCTCCGAAGCCCTGCGCCACGCGGCCTCGCTGCAGGACGCCCGCGTGGAGATCGACTGGATCGACTCCGAGCAGCTGCTCGACCCCGCGCAGGCGGCAGAGCGCCTGGCGGGCCACGACGGGATCCTGATCCCGGGCGGCTTCGGGGGCCGCGGCTGGGAGGGCAAGATCCACGCCGCCCAGGTCGCGCGCGAGCAGCGCATCCCCTACCTGGGGATCTGCCTCGGGATGCACGTCGCGGTCAGCGAGTTCGCGCGCAACGTGGCGGGCCTCGAGGGCGCGAACTCGACCGAGATGGACCCCGAGACGCCGCACCCGGTGATCGACCTGCTGCCCGAGCAGAAGGAGGTCGCGGACCTCGGCGGGACGATGCGGCTCGGCGCCGACCCGATCAAGCTCCACGACGGCACCCGCATCCGCGAAGTCTACGGCGAGGCGGTCATCTACGAGCGCCACCGCCACCGCTACGAGGTCAACAACCTGCTCCGCAAGAAGCTCCAGAACGCGGGCCTCGGGATCTCCGGCACCTCGCCCGACGAGCGTCTCGTCGAGGTCGTGGAGCTCGCCGATCATCCGTTCTACGTCGCCTCGCAGTTCCACCCCGAGTTCAAGTCGCGCCCGGAGCGCCCGGCGCCGATGTTCCGCGAGTTCGTCGCGGCGGCGCTGGCCGGATCGCCCTCGGGCGAGGAGCGCGAGGAGGTCCGGGTCGCAGACACCCGCGCCTCGGCCGGCCTGGCCGGCGAGCACTCAGCCCGGCCGTGAGCGCAAGCGCCGAGGGGGCACTCTCCGGCGGCACGCTGGAGCAGCGCTACCTGCACTGGATCTTCGCCGAGCTGTGCGCGATCGACAGCCCCTCGCTGCGCGAGCGCGCGTGCGCCGAGCGGGTCATCGCCGAGCTCTCGGCGCTCGGCCTGGAGGTCTCCGAGGACCGCGCGGGGGAGGCGATCGGCTCGGACTGCGGGAACCTGCTCGCGCGGTTGCCCGGCGGCACCCGGGAGGGACGCTCGGTCCTGATGTGCGCGCACCTCGACACCGTCCCCGCCGTCGCGCCGATCGAGCCGGTGCTCGAGGAGGGGTTCTGGGTGAACGCGAACGAGGGGATCCTCGGCGCTGACAACAAGGCGGCCGTTGCGGTCCTGCTCGCGCTCGCCCGCCAGGTCCACCACGAAGGCGCGCCGGTCGACATCGAGCTGCTGTTCACCGTCGGCGAGGAGATCGCCCTCGCCGGTGCTGCCGAGTTCGACGCCTCGCAGCTGCGCAGCGAATACGGCTACGTCTTCGACCACGCTTCGCCGATCGGCGAGGTCGTGATCGACTCGCCCTGCCACTTCCGCTTCGAGGCGTCCTTCCGGGGTGCCGCGGCGCATGCCGGGATCCGCCCGCAGGAGGGCCGCTCGGCGATCCTCGCGGCGAGCCGGGCGATCGCGATGATGCGGCACGGGTGGGTCGAGGGGGAGGGGACGGTGAACGTGGGGATGGTCCACGGCGGGACCGCGATCAACGTCGTGCCCGAACGCTGCACGCTGACCGGGGAGGTCAGGGGACTCGACGACGCCCGCGGGGAGGCGCTCGTCGCCGAGGTCGTCGACCGCATCAACCGCGCGGCCAACGACCCCGAGTGCGAGTGCGACGTGGACGTCGAGGTGCGGCGGACGTTCTCCGGCTATCGCCTCGCGCCCTCCGCTCCGCCGGTCCGCGCCGCCGAGGCCGCGCTGCGCTCGTGCGGCTACGAGCCGGTCAGGATCTCCAGCGGCGGCGGCTCGGACGCCAACGCTCTGATCGCGGCGGGCTTCCAGACGGTCAACCTGGCGAACGGAACCGAGCGCAACCACGAGCCTGGCGAGCGGGTGGCGGCGCTCGCGCTGGAGGAGATGCTCGCCGTCTCGCGCGCCCTGCTCGACGAGGTCGCGGCGCTCCGGCCCGACGCGGCTCGATAGCTTCCAGCCACGATGCTGAAGCTCCGCCGCGCCACCGTCCTGCAGGCCGAGCCGCCGCCCGCGCGCGGCGAGCAGCGCATGACCGTGGCCGTCTCGGCCGGTGAGCCGAGCGCCGAGCGGCGGGCCGTCGCGGACGTCTCGACGGTCGGGCCGTGCCGGGAGGGGGATGAGGTGATCGTCAACGTCGAAGCGCTCGACCTCGGTCTCGGCTCGGGCGGCTTCGACGTCGTTCACGTCAACCTGACGCGGGGCCTCGAGTTCCCCGGCGCGAGCGATCGCAACGTGATGAAGCTCAACTACACGAGCCTCCAGCACACCGTCGCGCCGGTCGAGCGCGACGGCGAGCTGCGCGTCCCGCTCGGGCGGCCTGTCGCGGTGCTCGCGTTGCACGGCCAGCTCGCGCCCGTCGCGTGGGCGTTCGCGCAGGGCACGCCCGGGGGCCGTCTCGGCTACGTCCAGACCGCCGGCGGCGCGCTGCCGGGCGGGCACTCACAGACCGTCGCGGCGCTTCGCGAGCGGGGGCTGCTCGCGGGCCACATCACCGCCGGCGCCGCGTTCGGCGGCGAGCACGAGGCGATCAGCGTCGCGGGCGCGCTCTACCACGGGTTCGGCGAGCTCGGATGGGAGGCGGCCGTCTGCGGCCCCGGGCCCGGGATCGTCGGCTCCTCCTCGCGGCTCGGCCACGGCGGGATGACGGCGCTCGACAGCGCCCACGTCGCGCTCGCCCTCGGCTGCCCCGCGCTGCTCGTCGCGCGGATGTCCTCGGGCGACAGCCGCGCTCGTCACCGCGGCATCTCCCACCACACGCTGACCGTCCTCGACCTGCTGCTCGAGCCCGTCACCGTCGCGCTGCCCGCCGGGATGCGCTCGCCCGTCGGCTCGGAGCTGCGGGCCGGCCTCGGGGCCGTGTTCGGCTCCGCGGCCACGGAGCGTCCGGCGCTCTCGCTCGACGTCGAGCGCCCCGCCCGGGTCACCCGCCACGACTGGCGCCGCGCCGAGATCGACCTGCCCGCCTACGCCGCGAGCGGCCTGCCCGCGGAGACGATGGGACGGGGGATCGCCGCGGACCCGCTGTTCTTCGGCGCCGCGCTCGCGGGCGGCACGGCGCTCGGCCAGCTGGCGGCCGTTGAGGCGCCGGCAGCGGCGGAGGAGCCCCTCGGCAGCGCGGGCGAGGCGCTTGGCGGCACCGGCGAGGCGCTTGGCGGCACCGGCGAGGCGCTTGGCAGCACCGGCGAGGCGCTTGGCAGCGCGGCTCAGAGCAAGGCCCTCGGAGGCGTGAGCGAGCGCCAGGCCGAGGACGGCGGCAGCGAGGCGGCGTGAGCGGCGCCCCGCAGGATCCGGGCGCCGCGCAGGATCCGGGCGCCGCGCAGGATCCAGGCCCCGCGCAGGAGCGGGATCCCGGCTCGCCCCGCGCGTTCACCGATCTCGGCGGGGAGACGGTCTACTCGGGTCGGATCGTCGACGTGCGGGTCGAGCGCTTCCGCCACGCCGACGGGGAAGAGGTGAGCCGCGAGATCGTCCGACATGCCGGGGCCGTGGGGATGCTCGCCTACGACGAGACGAGCGTCTGGCTGGTGCGCCAGCCCCGCGAGGCGGTCGGGGAGGCGGACCTGCTCGAGATCCCCGCCGGTCGCCTCGACAAGCCCGGAGAGGAGCCGCTTCCGGCCGCGCGGCGCGAGCTGGCCGAGGAGATCGGCCGCGGGGCGCGCAGCTGGGAGCCGATCGTCACCTACTACACCGGCGCCGGCTTCACCGACGAGCGGGTTCACCTGTTCGCGGCCACCGACCTGTACGAGGAGAGCGCCGAGAGCGGCGAGCAGGAGCGGATCGAGATCGTCCCGTGGCCGCTCGCGCGGCTCGACGAGGCGCTCGCCGAGTGCCGCGACGCGAAGACCCTGATCGCGCTGTTCTGGCTCGCGCGACGACTGAACATCTGATTGCACCTCCAAGGAGCGCCGGCGATTGGAGCGAAGGTGTCTCCATGGCCTCCCTCGAAACCGTCTCGAGCACGCCGGCCCCGCCGCCCGGACCCGGTCCGCCGGGGGGCGCCGAGCAGGCGGCCGAGCGGCTCGTGGGCGACTTCCTCGCCTACCTGGAGCTCGAGCGGGGGCTGTCCCGCAACACGCTCGAGGCTTACCGCTCGGACCTGCACCAGTTCACCGCCTTCCTCGGCCGCCGGGGGCTGAGCGTGCAGGACGCCCGCCACTCCGACCTCGCGGCCTTCCTAGACGAGCTCGCCGCGGGCCGGGACGGCCGCGCGCCGGTCGCGCCGACGACGCTCGGGCGCAAGGTCGCGTGCCTGCGCTCGTTCTACCGCCACCTGCGTCGCGAGGAGACGATCGCCCACGACCCGACCGCGGACCTGCACGGCCCCCGCAAGCCCCAACGGCTGCCGCGGGTGCTCTCGCGTGAGGAGGTCCGCCGGCTGCTCGAGCAGCCCCGCGGCTCCGAGCCGCTCGCGCTGCGCGACCGGGCGCTGCTCGAGATGATGTACGCGTGCGGGCTGCGCGCCTCGGAGGCGGTCGGCCTCGAGCTCTCCGACGTCGACCTCGAGGAGGGCCTGCTGCGGACCCGCGGCAAGGGCAACAAGGAGCGGATCGTCCCCGTCGGGCGCCAGGCGCTCGCGGCGCTCTCGGTCTATCTGCGAGGCGGGCGCCCGGAGCTCGTCGGAGGCCGCCCGCAGACCCGCCTGCTGGTCAACCACCGCGGCGGCGTGCTGACCCGCCAGGGCCTGTACAAGATCGTCCAGGGGCACGCCCGGAGGGCGGGCCTTGAGGAGAAGATGAGCCCCCACACGCTGCGCCACACCTTCGCCACCCACCTGCTCGCGGGCGGCTGCGACCTGCGCTCGCTGCAGGAGATGCTCGGCCACGCCGACCTCGCGACGACGCAGGTCTACACGCACCTCTCGGCCGACCGCCTGAAGGACGCGTACTTCGGCGCGCACCCCCGCGCGGCGAGCACGGAAGGGGGCGGCGCGCCCGTCCAGGCGACGGGCGGCCTCGCCGGCCGGTAGACATCGGGCATGACCTCGAGCGGCCCACGGCGAGCGTTCGTGCTCGTGATCGACGCGTGCGGGGCCGGCGCGCTCCCCGACGCGGCCGCCTACGGGGACGAGGGGACCTGCACGCTGACCCACCTCGCGGAGGCGAACGGGGGCCTCGATCTGCCCAACCTCGGCGCGCTCGGGCTCGGCTCGATCGTTCCGATCGACGGCGTGCCCCCGGCTCCCGGCGCGGCGGTTCACGGACGGCTCGCGCCGCTCGGGCCGGGAAAGGACTCGATCACGGGGCACTGGGAGCTGATGGGGGTGACGCTCGCGGCGCCGCTTCCGACCTACCCCGAAGGCTTCCCCCCGGAGCTCGTCTCGCGCCTGGAAGCCGCGATGGGCCACGCGGTCATCTGCAACCGCCCCGACAACGGCCTCGCGGCGATCGAGGAGTTCGGCGAGGAGCACCTGAGCGGCGGCGGCCTGATCCTCTACACCTCCCAGGACTCGGTCCTGCAGCTCGCCGCCCACTCCGAACGGCTCTCCGCCGAGGGCCTGTACGAAGCGTGCCGGCGGGCGCGCGAAGCGATGGCGGGACCGCACGCGGTCGGGCGGGTGATCGCGCGGCCCTTCGCGGGAGAGCCCGGCGCCTTCGAGCGGACCGCCGGGCGGCGCGACTTCGCGCTCGCGCCGCCACGGTCGAGCTACCTTCAGGAGCTCCGCGCCGCCGGGGCCGCGGTCGTCGGGGTCGGCAAGATCTCGGACCTGTTCGCGGGACGGGGCCTCTCGGACTCGAGGCCCGGCGCCACCAACGAGCAGGCGCTCGGCTCGCTCGGCGCGCTCGCGGAGGATCTCGACGGGGACCCGCCGGCGCTCGTGTTCGTGAACCTGATCGAGACCGACCAGATCTACGGCCACCGCAAGGACGTCGCCGGCTTCGCCCGGGCGCTGGCCGAGATCGACGCTCGCGTCGGCGATCTGCTGGCGGGCCTGCGCGAGGGCGACCTGCTGATCGTGACGGCCGACCACGGCGTCGACCCGCTGCACCCCGGCACCGACCACACCCGCGAGCACGTCCCGCTGCTCGCCGCGACCGGGGAGATGGCCGCGCGGGCGGCCCGGGGGGAGGGCTACGGCGGCGCCCGCCACGACGGGCCGATGGCCGACGTCGGCGCGACGGTCCTCGCGTGGCTGGCCGGTGAGCGCTCGGCGCGGCTCCCGGGCGCGCCGTTCCTAAGCTGAGGCGGTGCCCGAGCTTCCCGAGGTCGAGACGATCCGCCGCCAGCTGGCCCCGCTGGTCGAGGGCCGGCGGATCGAGCGGATCGAGATCCTCGACCCGCGCTGGCCGCGCCCGCTGGCGCCCGCCGAGCTCGAGGCGGCCGTGCAGGGCCGGCGGATCGAGACGCTCGGCAGGCGCGGGAAGTACCTGCTGTGGCATCTAGAGGGCGACGTGCACCTCGCCCAGCACCTGCGCATGACCGGCTCGGTGCTCGTCCGGGCGGGCGGGGATCGTTTCGAGCCGCCCCACACGCGCGTGCGGATCCTGCTCGGGCGGCGCAAGGGGGAGGGGAAGGTGCGCCTGGCGATCACCGACCCGCGACGCTTCGGGACCGGCGAGCTGCTGCTCGGCTCGGAGCAGCTCGAGCGCTTCCTCGACGCCCGCCTAGGCCTCGAGCCGTTCGACGAGGGCTTCACGACCGAGCACCTGCGCGAGGCGATGCGCGGCCGCCGGGCGCCGATCAAGGCGATGCTGCTCGACCAGCGGCGGATCGCGGGGGTCGGGAACATCTACGCCGACGAGGCGCTGTTCTTCGCGCGCGTCCATCCGATGCGCGAGGCGGGGAAGCTGACCGGGGCCCAGTACGAGCTGCTGCGCGAGGGGATCGTCGCCGCGCTTAGAGCCGGGATCGACGCGCGCGGGGCGAGCATCGATGACTTCCGCCACATCGACGGGGTGCGGGGCTCCTTTCAGGACCGCTTCCAGATCCACCTGCGCGCGGGGGAGCCGTGCGTGCGTTGCGGGACCGAGGTCCGCAAGATCGTCGTCGCGGGGCGCGGGACCTACGTGTGCGAGACCTGCCAGCCGCGGCCGCGGCGCCGCGTCACGCGGCCTCGGGCCACAGCAGCTCCTCCAGGTGCCCGTCCTCCTCGGCCTTGAGCAGCTCGCTCCACCCGCCCACGAGCCGGTCCCCGACGACGATCTGAGGGAAGCTCATCATCCCCGTCTGCCGGGCGAGCTGCAGGCGACCCTCAGGATCCTTCGAGAGGTTCACTTCGGAGAACTCGACGCCGCGGGAGGACAGCAGCCCCTTCGCGCGGACGCAGAAGGAGCACGGATCTGTCGTGTACAGGACTACGGGGGCGTGGTCGGGCATTACTTCATTAAGTATAGGAAGGGGTGCGTCAGTCCTGCAGCGCCAGCCCGGGCGGCACCGCCGTCGCCAGCCAGCCCGGCGCGGCGAGGATCGCGAGCGTCGTGAACGCCATCAGCGCGAGGCCCGAGAGGGCCGCCGTGGCCGAGAGCGAGTGAACGACCGGGAAGTTGATCGTGTCGGCCAGCGCACGGTCTGCCAGCTGCTGGCCGTAGAGGCCGAAGGCCTCGCCGACCAGGCAGCCGACGCCCAGCAGCACGAGGCTCTCCAGCAGCACCGTCTGCCACAGGTCTGAGCGAGGGATCCCTTCGAGCTTCAGCTTCGCCAGGCGCGGTCGCCGCTGCCAGATCATCGCCCCGATCGCCGCCGCCATCGCGAGCGCGGCGACGATCGGGATCAGGGTGGCGATCTGCGTCAGGCGCGAGAGGGCCTGACGGCTCAGCTCGCTCTGCTGCTCGGAGCGGGCGCCCGCGGTCTGCGCCACGAGCGTCGAGCGGGGCCCCAGCGTCGCCTGGATCTCGTCTCTGACCGCGCCGGGCCGGGCGCCGCGGGCCAGCAGGACGCTGAAGGCGCTGATGTCGTTGCTGCCCCAGGCGCGCGCGTAGTCGGCTGAGCTCATCACGATCGCGCCCGGGGCCCAGCCGAGGTTGGTGGAGAGGGCCGCGACCCGGAAGACGGCCGGGTCGGGCGAGGCGAGCGTGAAGGCCTCTCCGAGATGCAGGCGCTGTTCGCCGGCGAGCGCCTTCGAGAGGACCGCCCAGCCCCCGCTGCGAAGCCGTCGCGCCGTCAGGCCGGGATCCCCCTCGACGATCTGAGAAGCGGGCAGGATCGGACCCGAGCCGCCGGGGGGCGCGATCACGAGCACGCGGCGCCGGCCGAGGTCGAGCAGGCCACCGCGGTAGTCGCGTACGGCGCGTACCCCGGGAAGACGCTCCAGCCGGGCCCGGCCGGCGGGGGCGAAGGGAGCGGTGTTCATCAGGTCGTAGGACCCGCCCGGCGCGATCCATACGTCCGTGGAGGAGCTCACGTCTCGCGCCGCGTTCTCCAGGCCGGCGAGCAGATCGCCGTGCGCGCCCTGGATCGCGACGCTCCCGAAGATCGCCATCGCCCCGGTCGCGCTGATCGCGACGGCGCGCGCCCCGGCCGCGCCCAGCTCCATCGCGGCGACGTGCGGCACGAGGAAGGCCGCCGACCGGGCGCAGCGTGTGAGGGCCGCGAGCACGGCGCTGAGCGCGAGCGGGAGAACCAGCAGCAGGGCGCCCACCAGCAGCGCCATCGCCGGGATCGCCGCGTCGGGTGAGACGAGGAGCGTGATCGTCGCCGCGGCGACGCACGCCGCGCCACAGAGGGCGGCGCGCCGCTCGACCCGTCGCATGCTCCCGCTCTCCTGCCCGCCGGTCGCCGCGAGGGGATCGGAGGAGAAGATGTCCCGCAGCGGGACGAGCGTCGCGAGGGTCGCCGCGAGCATGCCGCCCCCAGCCGCCAGCGCGACGCTCTGCCAGCTCACGACGCGCTGCGTGCCGAGCGTGAAGGCGAGCGAGAGGAAGGCGGGGTTCGAGCGCAGCAGGTGGCTTGAGAGCTCCTCGCCCAGCGCGAGGCCGAGCGTGACGGCGAGCAGTCCGAGCAGCAGCGCGTCGAGCAGCAGGACGGCGAGGACCGCCGCCGGGGTGTACCCCTCGCGGCGCAGATCGACGATCAGCCTCCGTCGCTGCGGGACCGAGAAGAGCACCGCGTTGAACGCGAACAGGAACCCCACAAGCGCGCTGATCGCCGCGAACAGGGCCGTCGACTGGTTGCTCGCCGTGGACGCCGTCGCGAACAGCGCTTGTTCGTGGTCGATCGACTCGACGTCGAGACGACCGCCGGCCAGCGCCCGCAGTCCGCGCTGCACCGCCGCCTGCGGGCCCGGGGCCGGCTCGACGAGGACGCGGCTGACGCGGCCCGCGAGCCCGGTCATCTCCTGGGCGGTGGAGAGCGGGACGAGCGCCACGGGCGCGGCCACGAGCTGTCCTATCTGGCGCTTGTGCAGGCGGGTGTAGAGCGGGACCTCGACGGTGCGGCCGGCGAGCTGGAAACGGACTTCCTGCCCGAACCGGCTCACGCCGATCGCGCCCGCGAGCCCGGCCGGCAGCGCGACCGCGCCGATCCCGCCGAACGGCCGAAGCGAGGGGTCACGGACGAGCCTGCCGCCGAGCCGCGAGAGGCTCGCGTCGGCCCCGATCAGCTCGACGGCTCGGCTGCCACGCGGGCCGAGCGCGCGTCCGTCGGCTTCGAGCACCGGCGCGGCCGCGCGGACGCCCCGCAGCGCGCGCACGCGCCGCAGAAAGTCTTCTTGGAAGCCGTGCGGGTCTCGCGCCCTGACCTGCAGCGTCGCGTCGCCGGCGATGCCCCGGGAGAGCTGGCCGACCGAGCTCCCGAGGCTCGACGTCGCGACCTGGGAGGAGAACAGGAGCGCGACCCCGGCGGCGATGCCGATCACCGCGAAGCATTCCTGCCAGAGCCGCGCGCGCAGCCGGACGCGGTAGAGCGCGAGCGCGTTGAGCGGCTTCACGGCGACGCCGGGGGAGCGGCGTCGACGCACGCCCCGGCGATCGCCCGCTCGTGTACGGGCGCGCCGCCATGGTCCAGCTCGACGAGCCTCCCGTCGCGGAGCGCGAGCGCGCGGTCCGCGTACTCTGCCGCCATCGGGTCGTGGCTCACGATCACGCTCGCCACGCGCCGCTCCCGGCAGAGCTCGCCGAGCAGCTCGAGCACTTCGCGACCGCGCCTGCTGTCGAGGCTCCCGGTGGGCTCGTCGGCCAGCAGCAGGGAGGGCTTCGTCGAGAGCGCTCGGGCGATCATCACGCGCTGGCGCTCGCCCATCGAGAGGGTCTCCGAGCGGTGGCGCAGCCGGCCGCCCAGCCCTAGCCGTTCCAGCAGGGGCGCCACCTCGCGCTGGGCCTCGCGCCAGCGCATCGTCTTCAACAGCTTCAGGGTTGCGTTGTCGAGCGCGGTCACGCCCGGCAGCAGGTCGAAGCTCTGGCGGATGAAGCCGAGCTCCATGAGCCTGAAGCGCGAGGCCTCACGCTCGGAGAGCGTCGCCGTGTCGCGCTCGCCGATCGTGATCGTGCCCGCGGTCGGCGCCAGCAGCATCGCGACCATCAGCAGCAGCGTCGTCTTGCCCGAGCCGCTGGGCCCATAGAGGGCGACCGTCTCGCCGGGGGCGACCGCGAGCGACACCCCGTCGACGGCCCGCACCGTCTCGCTGCCGACGGCCGGGTAGTGCTTGACGAGATCGCACAGCTCGAGCATCGGCGCGGGTCAGTCCGACACCGTGCCCCGCACGTACACGGTGATGGCGTCGCGGTTGGCTTCTTCGATCTTGCCGCTGAAGCTCAGGCCTGCTCCGTGGGCGCGCGCGAATCGTCCGGTGCCGCTGCCGAAGGACATCGTCCCCGAGAAGTTGGCGATGCTGCCCGTGCGCCGGTAGCTGCCGGACCCCTTCCCGGAGATCGAGCCCCCTGGCGGGCGGATGCTGACTTCGACCGTCACCCGGCTCGTCGAGACCGCCGTCAGGCGAACGTAGATCGCGCCGGCGATCGTGCCCGAGGCCGACCCCTGCTCGTTGAGGGTGAAGTTGTGCTTGCTCGTGAGGTGCAGATGTCCGGTCTCGTTGAGCGAGACGGTGCGTGCGTCGGCGGGGGATCCGGCGACCGCGAGCGCGGCCAGGCAAAGGAGGCCGGGGCCGAACGCGCGGAGCCGGCGGCTATCTGCTCGTTGCCGGGTCATCGTCACCTCTTTCTCATCGGGGGCACGGGATCGTGGTCTGTGCGCTGCTGGTGGAGCCGTCGGCGTACACGAACTCCCCGGCTACCGGGAAGCCGCCGCGAGGGCAGCTTCTCGGCACCTTCACCGCGTTGCCGTTGCGCCGTGGACGTCCCGGCACGGCGCCGATCGTCAGCGTCATCGTCGACACCGACGCGTCGGGCTCCAGCGGCAGGGTCCTCACGGGCGGGATCCTCAGCACGAGCTGTTCCCCCCTGGAGCCTTCGGGGGCCTGCACGAGGCCGCCGAGAACGATTCTCCTGTCGAACGGCGTGTAACCGCGGGCGAGGATCTCGACCGTCGGCTGCAGGTCGTGCAACGGGCCGAGGAACGCCCACAGCGAGATCTGCTCGGAGATCACCTGCGAGCCGGCCCGTCCTTCGACCAGCGCCCGGCCCCGCCCCAGCAGCGAGGCGTCGGGACAGCGCCCGGGTCCGTGCGCCGCGAGCCGGCGCGGCTCGCAGGCGCTCAGGCGCGGCACCTGCAGCGTGAGCCCGGTGGGGAGGCTCAGCGTCGCCACCCGGACCGGCGCCGGAATCGCCGTGTCGGGGTCGCTGAAACGCACCTCGAAGGTCACCGCGCCGAAGGAGGCGCCGCGCCCCACCGAGAGCAGCGACGTGAGCCGCGCCGTCGTCGCCGCTCGCGATGAGGCCGCCGGCGCCGTGCAGGCGGCGAGGCTGAGCAGGAGCGCCGTCGCGCCGGCCTTCAGGAGGGCGGAGCTCATCGATGTCTCGCCGGGCAGGGAGACGAGGTCCGCGCGACGCTCGTCGTGCCGTCTTCGAACGTGACGGTCGTCTCGAAGGGGAACCCGCCGCTTGGGCACGTCCGCGGGGCGATCAGGCCCCTCACGTGCTCGAGCGTGCGGACCCCGTGCCGTCGCTCGTAGTAGGCGATGTTCGATCCGCCGATCGAGACGAAGCCGCTTTCGATCGAGACGGCGGAGGCTCCGGGCACCGTTTCGATCGCGGGCAGCGCGAGGGCGAGCCCGAACCCGTAGGGAGACGGACCCCGGACTTCCGCGCCCTTCAAGACCATTTCCAGCCCGATCGGGCTGTGGGCGCTGAGCAGGGCCAGCACAGCGAGACGGCCGCCCGTCGGAGGGGCGAGGAAGAAGTCCAGCACGAACGGCTCGCGGACGCGTTCGCTCCCGAAGGAGACCTCCCCGACCCCGCCGCCGAAGCCGACCCGCGCCTGGGCCGGACAGCCTCGCGGTCCCACCGCTTCGAGCCTGTCCGCCGTGCAGGTCGAAAGACCACGCGCGTCCAGGCTCATGCCCCTCGGTCCGAGCACGAGCAGCGAACGGGCCGGAGTCGAGCCGGCCCCGGTCCCGGGCAGGGTCAACGTGGCGGACAGGTTCGTGGGCGCTCCCGGCACGTTAGGCGTGAGCGCCGCCGCGAGCTGCACGGGCGGGCCCGCCGATGGGAGTGGCGCGGCGGTCGATGCCACTGCCGCGGTCGTTGAAGCCGCGCAGAGGAAAGCCGTCGCGAGAACGGTCGCGGTTTGGGGTTTCACGGGATCTCCGCTCTCGCTTGGAGGAACGCGCGCTCGCGCATTCCCATTTCCGTTTCGGGGATCGCGTCCTCGCAGTACTCAGCAGCGAAAGACCCCCACCGGTTGCCGGCTCGGAGGTGGCCGATTACCGAGGCTAGGGCGATCTCGATCCTGACCATGTACGTGTACTCAGCGGGCATCGTGCAGTGCTGCAGCGCGTTGCTGGAAGGCCCGACTGGCGAGAACCGGCGCTGGATGCTCCTGGCCGCGTATTCGGGCGTGGCGACGAATCGCTCCTCAGCCCAGAACAGCGCGTTGTCCTCACGCCAGTAGGAGAAGGCTTCCTCCGGGGTGACGGGGTCCGAAGACCGCCACACGCCGGCCTCGACGCTCGCCCGCCAGGTGCCGCGCACGTCCCCGCGCAGCACGTGACGGAAGATCGCGACGAGCATCTCGACCTGGTCGCGCCGGAGCCGCTTGACGCTGCCGAAGTCGAGGCACGTGACGCTGCCGTCGTCGTGGAACAGGAAGTTCCCCGGATGAGGGTCGGCGTTGAACAGGCCGTGACGGCAGTAGGTGCCCATCACGAAGCGGTGGATGGCCTCGGCCCATTGGTCGCGCAGGCCCTGCTCGGCGGTGAGGGCGTCCTCCCACGGTCGGCCGTGCGCGAGCTCCTGGGTGAGGACCCGGGCCGTGCACAGCTCCTCGATCACGCCGGGGACGCGGATGAACGGGTGTCCTCGGAAGAGCGAGGCGAACTCCGCCTGGTTGCTCGCCTCGAGCCGGTAGTCGAGCTCCTCCTCGATTCGCGCGCCGATCTCGCGCGCGACGCTGCGCAGGCCGAGTCGCTGTCCACGCAGGAACAGCCCGCCGACGGTCAGCGTCAGGAACGACGCCAGCAGCTCGACGTTCCGAAGGTCGGCGCGGACGGCCTCGGCGATCCCCGGGTACTGGATCTTGACCGCCACCGCGCGCCCGTCGTGGAGCATCGCCGCGTGCACCTGGCCGATCGACGCCGCGGCCAGCGGATCCCAGTCGAACTCGAGGAAGAACTCATACGCCGGAGCCCCGAGCTCGCGCTCGAGAACCACTCTCGCGAGCTCCGGCTCCATCGGGGGAGCTTCCGTGCGAAGCCGCCCGAGCGCCGCCTGGTAGATCGCCTGCAGCTCCGGCGGCACCATCGAGCGCACCGCCGCGAAGGAGAGCATCTGCCCGAGCTTCATCAGCGCGCCCTTCGAGTGCCCGAGCGCCTGGGCGTAGCGATCCGCCATCTGGTGGTGGAACTCGATCGCGGCCTCGTCCTCGCTGCCGCGGATCGCCGACATCGCCGCGACGCCCGCGCTGCGGGCCGCCAGCCGCGCCAGGGGAGCGGTGCGCCTAAGACGCCCGTGCGCCATCACTTCTTCGAATGGCTTCCGTTCCGGGGAGAATCCGCTGTCGGGCAATCTCTACTCCACCATGGCCGCTTGTTCTAATCAAGTGTATACTTAGGGAAGGTTCATGTCAAGCACTACACGGGAACGAATAGTTGATGAGGCGATGCGGCTGTTCAGCGAGCGGGGCTACGCCGCGACGAGCATCGCGACGATCGAAGCCGCGGCGGGTCTGTCCCCGGGGGCCGGCGGGCTCTACCACCACTTCGACAGCAAGCAGGCGTTGCTCACCGCTGGGGTCGAGCGCCAGCTGGCGCGCCTGGAGGCGCTGCGCGACATCCGCCGGGTGCTGGTCGGGCTGGGGGACCTGAAAGCGGAACTGACGCTGATCGCACGCTACGTCCTGGCCGAACTCGATCGCGAGGCGGAGCTGATGCGGATCCTCGCCGCGCAGGCGCGCAGCCACCCCGAGCTGCTGTCCGGCGCGGTCGATCAGCTCGTGAGCTCTACGTTCGACGGGTTCGCCTCGTGGGTCGGGGACAGCAGCGGCGAACCAGACGGGGATAGGGCTGCGGCGATCGCCGCGCTCGGCCTCGGGTCGCTGCTCTGCAACCGCATCCTGCGCGACGTGTTCGGCGCGGAGAGCAAGGTCGACGACGAGACGCTTGTCGGCGCGTGGGTCCCGATGATGATGAGCCTGCTCGGCGGCGCACCGGCGTAGCCCCGGCGGCCGGGTCGCTACTCCACCCAAGTCCGCGATGCCGTCGCGTAAGGGGGGTGCCGGTCGGAACGAGGCTCGACAGCGACCCGACGACAATTGCGATCTTCATCGGGCCTCGGCTTCGGCGACGCGCTCCTTCTCACGGCGATCGAAGAAGGCGCGCTCGCGCTTGCCCATCTCGGTGACCGGCTCGGCGTCTTCGCAGTACTCCGCCGCGAACGAGGCCCAGTCGTTGCCTGCGCGCAGCCGGCCGATCAGGGAGGTCAGGGCGATTTCTATCCTCACCATGAGCGCCAGCTCGGGCGGCAGCCGAAGGTGGCGCAGCGCGTTGGAGGAGGGGCCGATCGGCGAGTAGCGGCGCGCGATGCCTTTCGCGACGTAGCCCGGGGTCGCGACGAAACGCCCCGATGCCCAGACCAGGGCGTTGTCCCCGTGCCAATAGGCGAACGCTTCCTCGGGGGTGACCGGATCCGACGAACTCCAGGCACCTGCCTCCACGCTCGCCCTCCAGGTGCCCAGCACGTCGTTACGCAGGCATTCCCGGAAGATCGCCCTGAGCATCAGCGCGTGCTCCACCTCGAATTGCTTCACGCTGCCGAAGTCCAGGCAGGTCACGCTCCCGTCGTCGTGGAACAGGAAGTTCCCCGGGTGTGGATCGGCGTTCAGGCGTTGCAGGCGGTACATCGACCCATAGAGGAAGCGGTGGATCGCCTCGGCCCACTGGTCGCGAAGGGCCTGCTCGGCGGTGAGGGCTTCCTTCCACGACAGACCCCTCATCAGCTCCTGCGTCAGCACGCGCGGGGTGCTCAGCTCGTCGATCACATTGGGCACGCGGATGAAGGGATGGCCTCGGTAGTGCTCGGCGAAGCCCGATTGCCTGCTCGCCTCCAGCTGGTAGTCGAGCTCCTCCTCGATGCGCGCCCCGATCTCGCGTGCCGCGTTGCGCAGGTCCAGCCGCTGGCCGCGCGGGAACATCGCGCCGATCGCGAAGGTCAGGAACGACGCCAGGAGCTCGGCGTTGGCGAGGTCGGCGCGGATCGCCTCGGCGACGCCCGGATACTGGACCTTGACCGCAACCTCGCGGCCGTCGTGCAGCCTCGCCGCGTGGACCTGGCCGATCGACGCTGCCGCGAGCGGCTCCGGCTCGAATGCGGCGAACGCCGCGTCGAGCCGCTCGCCCAGCTCGTGCTCGACGACCGCACGCGCGAGCGCAGGCGCCATCGGCGGCGCGTCGTCCAGCAGACGCTCGAAGGCGCTCTGGTAGATCGTCTGGAGCTCGAGGGGAACCGCGAAACGGATTGCGGCGTAGGAGAACATCTGCGCCGCCTTCATCAGCGCTCCCTTCGACTCGCCGAACAGCTGGGCGTAGCGCTCGGCGGCACGCAGATGGGACTCGACGCTTCGCTCCTCGCGCAGCCGCCGGCGCAGCGCAGTCAGGGCGGCCTCGCCAGTGGCGCGAGCCACGAATCGCGCGAGCGGGGCGGTGCGACGCAGGCGTTCGCGCGGCATTTTTTGGGGATGCTCTCGGGGAGACGACACCGCGACCTCTATTAGCGCTTACTCATACTAAGTATATGCTGAGGCGAAAGGACGATGTCCAAACGCGGGTAGCGCCGGACTGGAGCCGCGGCCGACCTGCGGGCCGCACGATCCGCTGCCCCGCCTATGCTCGGAGCGTGCCCGGACCCGTCAAGACGGAGGCGGTCGTGCTTCGCTCGATGCGCTACGGCGAGGCCGACCGGATCCTCCACCTCTACACCCCCGCGCGGGGGCGGGTCTCGGCGATCGCGAAGGGCGTGCGGAGGGCGCGCAGCCGCTTCGGCGGGCGCCTCGAGCCGTTCTTCCGTATCAACGCGGAGCTGCACGAAGGGCGCGGCGAACTGCTGACGGTCACGGGCGCGCAGACCGTCGACCCCCACGCGCGCCTGCGCGCCGACGCGCGCGCGATCGACGCGGCGGCCCGCGCCTGCGACGCGGTCGGGAGGCTGTTCGAGACGAACGAGCCCCACCCGGGGGTCTTCAACCTGCTCTGCCGCCATCTCGGCTTGCTCGACGCACAGGCCGGCGCGGGACCCGCGGAGGGGCGCCCGGCATCGGCGGCGGGCCGCGCCGGGTCGCTCAGCTTCCGCCTGAAGCTCCTGCTCGCGGCGGGCCTCGCGCCCCAGCTCGGCGCGTGCGCGAGCTGCGGGGAGCCCGATCATCTTGTCGGCTTCTCCGGCGCCGCCGGAGGGGTCGTGTGCGCGGCGTGCGAGGCGGGGTCCTTCCCGATCGACGAGGAGGCCCACGGGTTCATGACCGCGGCGCTCGGACGGCCCCTCACGGAGGCCCCCGGGGCGGGCGAGCAGGCGCTCGGGCAGGTCGAACGCGCGATCGCGGCGACGCTCGAGCACCACGCGCACCTGAGACTCATGCCGGCCTTCGCAGCCGCATAGCGCGAACCTCTCCTCATATTTAAAAGGTCCCCGAGATCGGGTCCCGCGGGTATGGTTCGGACATGGACGAGGGGCAGCCGATCGCCTACCGGGTGCTGGGCCGGGGGGTGCGGGTCATCTCCAGCGACGGCGACGAGGTCGGGAAGGTCAACCACGTCGTCGCCGCCCCCGAGCAGGACATCTTCCACGGCCTAGTGATCGACTCCGGGCGTCTCGGCAAGCGCTTCGTCCCCGCCGAGGACGTCGCCTCGATGCACGAGCTCGGCGTCGACCTGCGGATCGGCTCCGGCGAGGTCGCCGAGCTGCCCCGTCCCGGCGGGTCCGCCCCCGAGTACCGCGAGGATCCCGCCGAGACCAAGTGGGAGCACTGGGTGAGGCGCCTGCAGGGCAAAGGCGACTGGAGCCCGCGAAGCTAGACCGGCCGCGGGCGGTGCGAGAATCGGGTCGTGAGCCCGACCGACGTCCACGCCGTCGCAGCCGACTTCGCCGAGCGGATCCGCGAGCAGGAGGAGCGCCTGCTCGCGCCGCAGGCCGCCCGCTCCTACCCGCCGCTGCGCGAGCACCCCGAGGAGGACTGCTCGCTGCGCACGCCCTTCCAGCGCGACCGCGACCGGATCGTCCACAGCAAGGCCTTCCGGCGCCTCACCCACAAGACGCAGGTGTTCGTCTCCCCCCGCGGCGACCACTACCGGACGCGTCTCACCCACACGCTCGAGGTCACGACGATCTCGCGGACCGTCGCGCGGGCGCTGCGGCTCAACGAGGACCTGACCGAGGCGATCGGCCTCGGCCACGACCTCGGCCACCCGCCCTTCGGGCACCTCGGCGAGGAGATCCTCGACGAGTGCCTGCGGGAGCGCTTCGGGATGTCCTTCCGCCACTACGAGCACTCCCTCCGCGTCGTCGAGCGCCTCGAAGCGCCCCCCGGCTCGCTGCGAGGAGTGATCGCCGGCGGATTGAACCTGACCGAGCAGGTCCGCGACGGGATCGCCCGCCACTCCAGCCGCGCCGAGCGGCCGCGGACGCTCGAGGGGCGGATCGTGCGGCTGATCGACCGGGTCGCCTACATCAACCACGACATCGACGACGCCGTCCGCGCCGGGCTGCTGAGCGAGGGCGAGCTGCCGGCCGAGCCGATCGAGGTGCTCGGCCACTCCGGCTCCGCGCGGATCGACCGCCTCGTCCACGACATGGTCGAGCACTCCGAGCGCGAGGGCGACGTCGTCCAGGGGCCCGAGGCCGGGCCCGCGATGGCGGCCCTGCGGGAGTTCATGTTCGAGCGCGTCTACCTGGGCCCGGAAGTGCGCGCCGAGCGGGAGAAGATCGCCGCGGTCGTGCGGCGGCTGTTCGAGCACTACGTCGAGCACCCCGAGCTCCTCCCGGCGGGCGACGCCGACGCCGGCGGCGGCGAGCAGGAGCTCGCGCGGCGCGTGACCGACTACCTCGCCGGGATGACCGACCGGTACTGCATCAGGGCCTACACCGAGCTTCAGGTCCCGCGGGCCTTCGCGCGCTGATCGATCGCTCGGGCGGGGCGGGGCTCGGGCGGCGCAGGGCCGCGGAACCGATCATCTAACGTCTGCGCCGTGGCGCTCTACACCAAGGGGTCGAAGGACAAGGTCCGCGACGCGGTCGACTTCGTCGAGCTCGTCGGCGCCCGCACCGAGCTGCGCCGGGCCGGGCCGGCCCGCTACGAGGGACTGTGCCCGTTCCACGAGGAGCGAACGCCGTCGTTCGGGATCGACCCCACCCAGAAGGTCTACTACTGCTTCGGCTGCCAGGCCTCCGGCGACGTCTTCACGTTCGTGCAGGAGACCGAGGGGGTCGACTTCCGGGGAGCCCTGGAGCTGCTCGCTGAGCGCTACGGGATCGAGCTCGAACGCGAGGAGGAGGACCCCCGAGAAGCCGAGCGCCGCAAGAAGCGCGAGCGGCTGCTCGAGCTGCTCTCCCGGACGGCCGGCTACTACGAGCGCTACCTGTGGGAGTCCACGGAGGCTGCGAAGGCCCGCGAGTACCTGGCCGGGCGGGGCCTCGGCGAGGAGATCCTGCGCGAGTTCCGCGTCGGGTTCGCGCCGAGCGCGTGGGACAAAGTGCTCGAAGCCTCGCGCCGCGGCGGGTTCAGCAACCGCGAGCTCTACGAGGCCGGGCTCGTGCAGCGCTCCGGCGGGAGCGGGCGCATCTACGACCGCTTCCGCGCGCGGATCATGTTCCCCCTCGCCGACGTCCGGGGGCGGGTGCTCGGCTTCGGGGCGAGGGCGATGGACCTCGGCGAGGAGGGGGCCGGACGCGGCGACGGCGGCGGCGGGAAGCGCCCGAAGTACCTGAACACCTCCGACAACGAGGTCTACCACAAGGGCCTTCACCTCTACGGCGCCGACCTCGCCCGGGCGCACGCCGCCAAAGCGGGCCGCGTGATCCTCTGCGAGGGATACACCGACGTGATCGCGTTGCACCAGGCCGGGATGCGCAACGCGGTAGGGCTGATGGGGACGGCGCTGACCCCCGACCAGGTCGGCGAGCTGGCGAGGATGGCCCAGACGGTGCTCCTCGCCCTCGACGCCGACACCGCCGGACAGGAGGCGATGCTCAGGGCCTCGGCGCTGGCGGCCAAGCGCAAGCTCGAGCTCC
>DATNBM010000071.1:0-40576 GCA_035571915.1 Solirubrobacteraceae bacterium
CCTGTGGAGCCTTGGCGGCGCAGTGGCCGATTCCCCGGTAAGGCCCGTGTGGCGGCTAGCGTACAGCCCCCGTGCGGATCCTGTTCGTGTCGACTCTCTACCCGCCCGTCGCCATGGGCGGCTACGAGGTCGAGTGCGCCGGCGTCGTCGAGCGACTCGCCGAGCGCCACGAGGTGCTCGTGCTGACCAGTTCCGAGCGCCGCGCGGAGGCCGGCGCAGAGCCCCGCGTCTGCCGTGAGCTGACGCTGCTCACCCCCGACGCACGCGGTGCCCTGCGCGCGCCCGTCGCGGCGCTCGCCGGGGCCGCCGCGGCCCGTCGCGCGCTGGCCTTCGAACCGGACCTCGTCTACGCGTGGAACTGCTCGTCGATCCCGCACGCCGCCGTGCGCGTCCTGGCCGACAGCGGCGTCCCGCTCGCCTTCCGCGTCTGCGAGCACTGGTTCGGGGGGCTGTTCGGCGCCGACCAGTTCATGCGCGAGCTGCTGCCGGCGCGCCGCTCGCCGGCGCGGGCGGCGTGGTCGGCGGGCTGCCGGGCGCTGAACGCAGCGACGCTGCGACTGCGCCCGCTGGCGCCGCTGCGGGCTGCGATCTCGTGGAACTCCGAGGCGATCGAGCGGATGGTCCCGACGCCCTCCTTCGTGGAGCCCGTGCTCGAGCGCGTCTGTCACTCGGTGCCGCGCTACGGCGATCTGTACGAGCGGGTCGTCCGCGCGCCCGCGGCGGACCCGGAGATCGTGTTCCTCGGGCGCGTCATGCCGTACAAGGGGGTCGGCGTCGCGATCGAGGCGCTCGCCAAGCTGCACGCGGGGGGCCGCGGCTCGACGCGGCTGGTCGTGATCGGGCCCGAGGACGAGGGCTACGGGGCCGAGATGCGAGCCCTGGTCGAGCGGCTCGGGGTGAGCGCGGCCGTCACGTGGGCGGGTCAGCGCAGTCCCGAGGAGTCCGCCGCGGCGCTCGCCTCAGCGCACGCGCTAATCGTGCCGTCGGTCTGGGACGAGCCGTTCCCGCTCGTCACGATCGAGGCGGCCCTGGCGCGGGTGCCGATCGTCGCCTCCGACGTTGGCGGGATCGGCGAGGGGATGCACGATGAGGAGCACGCCCTGCTGTTCGCTCGCGGCGACGCCGACGGCGCCGCGAGGGCGCTGGAGCGGGTCCTCGGCGAGCCGGCCGCCACGGCCGAGCGCGTCGAGCGCGCACGGCTGCGCGCGGAGGAGTTCCGGGTCGGCCCGTACCTCGACGCCCAGGAGCAGTTCGTGCTCGACGCCCACGCCGCTCTGACAGGGCCGCGGGCCTGAGCGAGGGGCTCGCGGTTGCGCCGGCTCGCGCAAGACCGCGTGCGGAGCGCGGGGCGGCGGGTAGATACCATCGGTGTCCCCGCCGGGATGGGCCAAAACCCCCTCAAGCACGGCCCGTTCGGCGACGATAGGAGTGATGTCGTGAGAACTGTCGCCCGCAGCCGACCGGTGCATCCCGCGAGGGCCTGTCCACGATGAGGTCGGACACCCGCTTCGAGCCGCCCGCGGAGGGCAACTCGATCTCGACCGCGCTCGAGGTGCTGCGCCGCCGCTGGCCCGTGGCGCTGGGGATCGTGCTCGTCTGCGTCGTCGTCTCGGCGATTCAGGAGAAGCGCGCCACCCCGACCTACAAGGCGACCGCGAGCGTCGCCCTGCAGCCGAACCCGGCGGTCGAAAACATCGTCGGCCAGGTCACCTCTGGCAGCAGCGAACCGCAGCGCGACATCGACACCCAGGTCACGATCGCCCAGTCGCCCGAAGTCGCGCAGGGCGTGCGCAGCCAGCTCGGCAACACGCTGAGCGTCTCGGAACTGCTCAGCATGGTCTCCGTCGAAGCCGCCCCGAACGCCGACGTGCTCGACATCACGGTCTCGGCGGGCGACGCGAAGGAGGCGGCGAGGATCGCCAACGCGTTCGCCAACCAGTACATAACCTTCCGCGCCAACTCCCAGCTGTCGGCGATCGACGCCGTCAAAACCCAGCTCCAGCAGCAGCTCAACTCCGCCCCCGCCGGGTCGACCGAAGTGGCCTCGCTGCAGTCGCAGCTGCAGCGACTCGCCCAGGCGCGCGCGGTCGTCGGGTCGGGCGCCAACATCATCGGCCGGGCCTCCCCGCCGGGCAGCCCCTCCGGCCTGCACTTCAAGACCGCCGTGATCCTCGGCCTGGTGATCGGCATCGCGCTGGCGTTCACGCTGCTGTTCCTGCTCGAGTCGCTCGACCGCCGCATCAAGACCGTCGAGGACTTCGAACGCGAGTACCGCCTGTCGGCTCTGACGGTCGTGCCGCAGTCCTCGATGGGCCCGGTCCGCGCGGACGAACGCAGCGAACTGCTCGAGCCCTACCGGATCCTGCGCAGCGCGCTCGAATTCGCGGCCGTCACCCGCGCGATGGACACGCTGCTGGTCACGAGCGCCGTCCCGGGGGAGGGCAAGACGACCGTCTCGGTCGACCTCGCCCAGGCGATCGCCCTGACCAAGCGCCGCGTCGTGCTGCTCGAGCTCGACCTGCGGATGCCGACCTTCGCACGCCACTTCGGGCTGGACCCGCGGCGCGGGCTGACGACCGCCCTGCTCCGCGGCGAGGCGCCCGCCGACCTGCTCGTCGAGCCGCTACCCGAAGTGCCGAACCTCTCGGTGCTGCCCTCCGGGCCGCTGCCCCACAACCCCTCCGAGCTGCTGGCGAGCCCCGTGATTGGCGAGATCATCACCGAACTCGGCCAGGGCGGCGAGACGATGGTGATCATCGACGCCCCGCCCCTGAACCCCGTCGCGGACGCGCAGATCCTGCTCAACAGCTCGGCCGTGCAGGCCACGCTGCTGGTGGCCCGCCTGAACAAAACCTCGCGTGACGAGACCCGTCGCGCGCGCGGCATCCTCGACCGCCACATGGTCGAGCCGATCGGCGTCGTGATCACCGGCATGCGCGACGGCGGGCGCTACTCCTACTCCGCCTACGGCGAGGGCACGGGGACCGTCGACGTGAGCGCCGAGCGGCTCTCCCGACGCTCGCGCGGCTCGGCGAAAAACCCCCTGCCCCTGTAGGGAGGCGCGATCCCCTCCCTGCGCCTGAACGCACGCGCGCTCGACGGCCGTGAGCTGCTGACGGCAGCAGTGTCGTGCGCGGCGGTCGTGCTGATCGTCGCGCTCGCCGCCCGCAAGCTGAGCCCGGCGCTCTCGATGCTCACCCCGCTGGCGATCGCGCTCGTCGCGGTCCTGATGACGCGGCCCCTGCTCTGCGTCTCGCTCGCGGGCGGCCTGGCGATCCTCTTCGAGAGCCAGAGCTTCGGCCTCCTCACCGCCCAGTCGCACTTCTACGACACCTTCTACAAGCGCCTCACGCCGCTCGACGTGCTCGTCCTGCTCGCCGCCGCCTCGGTCGCGCTCGACATGCTCCGCAGAAGTCGCCCGCTCCGCTTCCCCCGCGAGCTGCGGTTCGTCTCCCTGATCCTCCTGCTGGGGATGGTCTGCGGCATCGCGGTCGGCAAAGACGGCGGCTCGGGGCTCAAATCGCTGGCGCTCGCCGAGAACCTGATCCTCTACCTGCTGCTCCTCCCGCTCGTCGTCGTGAACCTCGACGTCGACCGCTCGCGGCTGCGCCTCGTGCTCGGCGGCGCGTTCTGCCTCGCGGTCCTGAAGGCCCTGCTCGGGCTCGCGGAGGTCGCGGCCCACAAGGGCGTCTCGATCGAGGGCAGCGCCAACCTCACCTACTACGAACCGACCGCCAACTGGGTCGTGATGGTGGCGCTGCTCGGCATCGTCGCGGCGGTGCTGGCGCGCCTGCGCCCGCCGCTGTGGATGCTGCTCTCGAGCCCGCTGCTGATCGCCTCGCTCGTCCTCTCCTACCGCCGGTCGTTCTGGATCGCGACCGTGCTCGGGCTGCTGCTCGTCGTGCTGCTGGCGCTCTCGCCGGTCGGGCGGCGGCTGCTCGTCCCGACCGCGCTGTTCGTGGCCGCGGGGATCTGGCTGCTGGGGTCGATCAACTTCCAGTCGAACTCGCCGATCGCCCGCCGCGCGGCGTCGCTCTCGCCGTCGAGCCTGACGACGAACGTCGAAGACCGCTACCGCCTCGACGAGCGCGCCAACGTGCTCGCCGACCTGGAGAGGAAACCGATCACGGGGTTGGGGATCCTCGTCCCGTGGACGGCCACGAAGCGGCCCCTGCCGATCGAACACGAAGACGCGCGCGAGTACGTCCACTTCGCGCTGCTGTGGTGGTGGATGAAGCTCGGGATCCTCGGGCTGATCGCCTACCCGCTGATGCTGCTGTCGGCCGCCCGGCTGGCCTGGAAGGTGTGGAGACACGGAACCGAAGCGCTCGTCCGCGCCTTCGGTCTCGCCTCGCTGTGCGGCATCGCGGGCCTGCTCGTCGCCGAGACGACCGCGACCTTCACCGGCGCCGAACTGCGCTTCACGGTCGTGCTCGGCGTGCAGATCGGCCTGCTCGCGCTGCTCGCGGCCGACGCGACCCGCGATCCCGCGGAGGCCCGCGCCGGCGCGGAGTCCGCCGGGGCCCGCGGCGAGGCGCTCACGCCAGCGCCCGCGTGAGGGCCTCGATCGAATAGCGCTCGAGCGCCAGCGCGCGGCCGCGCGCGCCGAGCTCGGGAGCGCCGTCGCGCAGCACCGCGACGAGCTTCGCCGCGAAGGAGGTCGCGTCGCCGGCGAGCAGGCAGTCGACGCCGTCGCTGACCTCCAGGCCGGCGGCGGCGCGCGGCGTCGCCAGCACGGGCAGCCCGTAGGCGAGCGCCTCGACGAACTTCAGCGGCGTGCCGCCGCCCTGAAGGAGCGGCACGACCGCGCAGCGCGCCGAGGCGTACGCCGCGCGCAGGTCCGGCACGAACCCGACCGCCTCGATGCGGGGGTCCTGGCTGGGGGAAGCGTCGAGGCCGCCGCCTACGAGCATCAGCCGCGCGTCCGGGAGCTCCGCCCAGACCAGCGGGAAGACCTTCTCGAGCAGGAACGCCATCCCGTTCAGGTTCGGCTCGTAGGCGAAGTTCGCGACGAACACCGCGCGCGGCTCCGGCGCCCTGCCTCCCACCGGGGAGATCGCGGAGACGTCGACGACGTTCGGGACGTAGCGCAGGCGCGCGCCGGGGCACAGCTCGGCGGCCGCCTGCATGTCGGGCTCGCTGACCATCCAGCATTCCGACGCGCAGGCCAGCAGCTTGCGCTCGAAGCGGCGCAGGGCGCGCCCCCCGGACTCTTCGGCGAGCTCGTGGCGGAAGGCCGACTCGATGTTGTGGGCGTTGTAGACGACCGCCCGCCGGCGCGCGAGCCCGTCGAGCGCCGCCATCGCGATCGGTCCGTCAGCGACGACCCGTCCGCGCCCCGGCGCCGCCGCCAGGCGCGCCGCCTCGGCGGCGAGCTCCGGCGAGACTCCCCGCGCGAAGCCGTCGGGCACGCCGCGGGCGCGGGCCGCGGCGTAGGCGAGCAGACGGCGGGGGCCGCGCGAGGCGATCACCTCGCGCAGCTCGATCCCGGGGATCGACGCGAACGCCTCGTCCGGCGCCTCGCCCTCGAAGCGGGCGTAGAGCAGCGTGAGCCCCCCGCTCGCGGCCGCCAGGGCGCGCGCGACGCCGTACGTGCGCAGCGTCTGGCCGGTGCGCAGCATCGGCGTGTGGGTCGTCACGAGCAGGTCGCTCACGGGGCCTCGCTCACAGCGCCTCGATCGCGGCGCCGATCTCGCGCAGCCGCTCATCCCAGGAGTGCGCCGCTGCGGCCGCCGAGCGCTCGGCGCGCCGCTGTGGCCCGTCGCCCTCCAGCTCCTGCTGCAGGCGCGCCGCGAACCCCGCGGCGTCGGCGGCGATCGCGACGCCCTCGACGCCCTCCAGGGCCGGCAGCGGGGTCGCGACGACGGGCAGGCCGGCCGCCAGGTACTCGTAGACCTTCATCGGGAAGATGCTCGCGGTCAGCTCGCTGCGGACGTACGGGATCAGGCCTGCGTCGGCGCCCCTGAGCACGTCGAGGAGCTGCTCGTAGGGTCGCTTGCCGAGCATGTGCACGTTCGGCTCGCGGGCGAGCGCGCCGACGTCGGTGTGGGGGTCGCCGAGGCCGACGGGCCCGACCAGGGCGATCGACCAGTCTCGGCGCAGGCGGGCGAGGTCCGCCAGCAGCGCGAGGTCGAGCTTGATCGCCGAGATCGCGCCCGTGAAGACGATCCGCGGTCGCGGCAGCTCGCTCAGCGCGGCGTCCACCGGCCCGTCCTGCAGCGCCCGGGCGAACAGCGCCGTGTCCGCTACGTTCGGGGCGGCGAGCACGTTCGTCGAGAGCTCGCGCATCCGTCGCACGAGCTCGGGGGCGCTCGCGAGGACGAGATCTGCGCGGGCCGCGAAGCGCGCCTCCGCGGCCCGGAACCCGGCCGTGTCGATGCGCTCGTGGGCGGAGATGTCGTCGACGCAGTGGTAGACGACGAGCGACGGCTCGAGCGCGTCGAGCAGGACCTCCGCCTGCGGGACGTAGGACCAGAGGATCGGCCGCTCCATGCCGAGGCGCCGCGCCGCGCGCGCGACGAGCGCCGGGAGCAGGCGGGCGTTCAGCGCGTCGGCCGCGGCGTTGCCGTGCAGCGGCAGCACCAGCGGCGAGAGCACGTTCACGCCGTCGCGCCGGCGTGGCGGCTGCAGCCCGGTGCGCAGGCGGCGGGCGATCCGGCGCAGGTCGCGGCCCGCGAGCTGGGGCCGGCGCAGGCCGAGCGACTCGACGAACAGAACCCGGTTGCCGGCCGCCAGGCGGGCCATCAGGTGGTGCTGGTTGGTCCACAGATCGGTCTCCCAATCGGCGAACCCGACGCACACGATGTCGCGTCCCTGCAGCGCCCGGGGGAGACTCATCGCGGCCCATGATCCCAGGCCGTGAGGCCGTGTAGCCTGAGGCGGGTGCTGCCAGCTGCAGACCCGGCGCCCGGCTCGACGCTGCAGGAGCTCCGCGGGCGCTTCGGGCGCGTCGCCGTGGTCCACGACTGGCTGACGATCCCGGGCGGCTCGGAGCAGGTCGTGGCCGAGCTGCTTGAGATGTTCCCCCAGGCCGAGCTGTTCACGACCGTCTACGACCCGGCGCCGTGGCCGGAGCTGATCACCGGCCGGCCCGTGCACGCGACGTGGCTGAACCGCCTGCCCGGCGCCGCGCGCCACTACCCGAAGCTGCTGCCGCTGATGAACGGCGCGCTGCGCCGCTTCGACCTCTCCGGCTTCGACCTCGTCCTCTCCAGCAGCCACGCCAACGCCAAGAACGTCCGCACCGGGCCAGGGACGCTGCACGTCTGCTACTGCCACACGCCGATGCGATACGCCTGGGAGGAGGGCTTTCTGGATGGCGAGGAGGTCGGCCGCGCGACGCGGCTGCTGCTGCCCCCGCTGCTCGCCCGGCTGCGCCGCCTGGACCTCGCGGGAGCCGCCGGGCCCGACGTCTTCGTCGCCAACTCCGCGCACGTCGCCGAGCGGATCCGCCGCTACTACGGCCGCGACAGCGAGATCGTCCATCCGCCCGTCCACGTCGATCACTTCCTCGCGCTCGAGCGGCGGCCGGGCGACTACTACCTCGCCTTCGGGCGGGTCGTGCCCTACAAGCGCGTCGATCTCGCGGTCGCCGCCTGCACGCGGCTTGGGCGGCCGCTGAAGGTGGCGGGGGACGGTCGCGCGCTCGACGCAGTCCGCGCCCAGGCCGGGCCGGGCGTCGAGTTCCTCGGCAAGGTCTCCGACGGCGAGCGCGACGCGCTGCTGCGCGGCGCCCGCGCGCTGCTGTTCCCCGGCGAGGAGGACTTCGGGATCGTGCCCGTGGAGGCGCAGGCGGCGGGGGTGCCGGTCGTCGCCTACGGCGTCGGGGGCGCCCTCGAGACGGTCCGCGACGGCGTCACCGGGACGCTCTTCGCCGAGCAGACCGAGCAGGCGATGGCGGCCGCGATCGAGCGCTTCGAGGCCACGGCGCCGTCCGAGCAGGCGGTCCGCGAGAACGCCCGTAGCTTCGGCCGGGAGCGCTTCCGGGAGCAGATGGCGACTGTGATCGCGCGCGCGGCGTCGGGACGGGGTGAGGGCGGTGGATGAGGTTCTTCCGGGCGTCGTGCACTGGACCGCCGCCCACCCGCGGATCGGCATCCTCGTCTCCTCCTACTGGCTGCCCGCCGAGGAGGTGCTGTTCGACCCGCTCGTGCCCGACGAGGGCCTCGACGGTTTCGCTCGACGTCCGCCGCGAGCGATCCTGCTCTCCAACCGCCACCACCTGAGGGAGTCGGCCCGCTTCGTCGAGCGCTTCTCGTGCTCGGTGCGCTGCAACAGCGCCGGCCTGCACGAGTTCGCGGGCGGCGAGGTCGCGGTCGAGGGCTTCGCGCTCGGCGACCACCTGCCCGGGAGCGTCGTGGCGGCCGAGATGGGGGCGATCTGCCCCGACGACACGGCGCTCCACCTGCCTGTCCACCGGGCGATCGTGCTCGCCGACGGGGTCGTTCGCGGCGGCCCGGAGTACGGGGAGGGACCGCTCGGGTTCGTCCCCGACTCGCTGATGGACGATCCGCCGCAGACCAAGCAGGGTCTGCTCCGCTCGTGCGAGCGGCTGCTCGCGGAGCTCGACTTCGACTCGCTGCTGCTGGCACACGGCGGGCCAGTGATCGGCGACGGGCGGGAGCGTCTGGAGGAGCTCGTCGCGAGCGGCGGCCGCACGGCCTTCGAGATGTAGGCTCGCTCGGATGCGGATCCTCGTCACCGGCGCGAGCGGTTTCATCGGCGGGGTCGTCTGCCGGCAGCTGCTCGAGGAGGGGCACGAGGTGGACGCTCTGGTGCGGCGCCCCGGCTCCGAGCCGCCGGGGACGACGGGCCTCGCGGGCGAGCTCGGCCCGGCCTGCGACCTCGGCGCGATCGTGGCGCGGGCGCGGCCCGACTGCGTCGTGCACCTCGCCGCCGAGATCGCCTCCCAGCGCAGCGAGGCGAAGGTGCGCGCCGTCAACGTCGAGGGGACCCGCCGCCTGCTCGACGCCTGCGCGGAGTGGGCGCGCTCGGGCGCCGCGGCCCCGCCGCGCTTCGTCTTCTCATCGACGGTCGTGACCGGCGACGCGCGCGGCGCCCTCCTGACCGAGGACTCCGCGCTGCCCGTCGAGACGCCCTACGGGCGCTCCAAGCAGGAGTGCGAGCGGATGGTCCTCGAGTCGGGGCTGCCCGCCGTCGTGATCCGCCCGTCGCACGTCTACGGCCCCGGCGGGTGGTACGGGGAGGAGCTACTGCCGCGGCTGCGCGGCCCGGGACGCTTCGCGGTGATCGGCAGCGGGCGCAACCTGTGGGACGTCGTCCACGTCGAGGACGTCGCCGCGGCGATCGTCCTCGCGGTCGCCTCGGAGGCGGCGCCCGGGCGGATCTACCACGTCGTCGACGACGAGCCGATCAGCTTCTACGACTTCATGGCGCTGAGCGCCTCCGAGCTCGGCGTCGGCCCGCCGCGACGGATCCCGGCCGCGGTGGCGCGTCTGATCGCCGGGTCGAACGCGGTCGCCGCGGTCGTCCGCTCGGCGCGCTCCTCGAACGAGCGGATCAAGTGGGAGCTGGGTTGGGAGCCGCGGTTCCCGACGGCTCGCGACGGTGTGCCGGACGCGGTCGGCCGGTTGACCGAAGCGCCGGCGAGCTCCTAGCGCTCAGGCGAAGGCCCGCTCGGCCTCGTCGCTGACGTGCCTGGCGATCGCCAGCGACGACGTGGCGGCGGGGGAGGGGGCGTTGCGCACGTGCAGCGCGCGGTCGGTGTGGGAGAAGACGAAGTCGTCGACGAGCTTGCCGTCGCGCCCGAGCGCCTGGGCGCGAACGCCCGCGAAGGAGGGCTCGACGTCGCCGGTCCTCAGCTCGGGGACGTAGCGGGCGGCGGCGTGCACGAAGGCGGAGCGCAGCGCCGCGTGGCGCAGCTCGGTCACGCCGGTGCGCCACCATTGCGAGAGCATCCGCCAGGTGCCGGGCCACGCGAGCGTGTCGAGGACGTCGCGACCGCGCACCCGGCCGAGGCGGTAGGCGTCGCGGGCGCCGACCATCAACGCGGTCGGCCCGACCAGCACGTCGCCGTCGATGTGCCTGGTCAGGTGCACGCCGAGGAACGGCAGCGAGGGGTCGGGCACGGGGTAGATCAGCGAGCGGACGAGCTCGCGGCGCTCGGGGCGCAGGCGCAGGTAGGCGCCGCGGAAGGGGACGATGCGCGGGTCCGGGTCGGCGCCCGCCGCGACGGCCAGGCGATCGGCCCAGGCGCCCGCGCAGAAGACGACGTTGCGCGCCTCGGTCGCGCCGTGCGAGTGGGTCAGGCGCAGCGCGCGGCCGGCCGCGGCGACGCCCCGAACCTCGCAGGCGGTCGCGATCGCGCCGCCCGCGCCGCGGATGTCCTCGGCGTAGGCGCGTGCGACCGCGGGGAAGTCGACGATGCCCGTGCCCGGGGAGTGCAGCCCGGCGATGCCGCGCGCGTGCGGCTCGAGCTCGGCGATCCCGTCCGCGTCGATCCGGCGCAACCCGGGAACGCCGTTGGCGCGGCCCCGGCGCTCGATCTCCGCGAGGCGATCGAGCTCGGAGGCGTCGGTCGCGACGATCACCTTGCCGCAGCGCCGGACGGCGATCCCGCGCTGCTCGCAGTAGTCGTACATCTCGCGCGCGCCTTCGACGCACAGGCGCGCCTTCAGCGAGCCGGGCACGTAGTAGACGCCCGCGTGGATCACGCCCGAGTTGTGGCCCGTCTGGTGGGTCGCGATCTCCTGCTCGCGCTCGAGCACGCAGATCGTCGCGCCCGCTTTGCGACGGCCCAGCTCGCGTGCCACGGCCAGGCCGACGATCCCGCCGCCGACCACGGCGATCTCGCAACGCTCGGGGGCGCGTTCGCTCATCGCCTCGTGATCGGCATCGCGCCCGCCTAGCCTTTAGCGACCGCGCCGGGCCCGCCCGCCGCCGTGGCCGCCGCCGCGTCGAGCAGGCCGGCGCCGTAGAGGCGTTCGTCGCCTCCGCCGCCGAGTTTGCGGGCCGTCGCGCGCAGGCGGGCGGTCAGCTGCGCGGGCGTCGGGTGGGGGCCGAGGACGCCGCTTGAGATCACGAGCGCGGCCGCCGCGGAGACGTGCGGGGTTGCCATCGAGGTGCCTTCGTAGCCCGACGGGAGGCCGAAACGCTGGACTGAGCTGCCGGTGAAGGTCTCCTGGTAGATGTCGCGCCCGGGCCGTTCGGGCTGGCAGTTCGGGTCGCCCGGCAGGTCGGCGTCCGGCCCGCCGCCGGGAGCGACGAGCGTGAGCCCCGAGCCGTCGTTGGAGTAGGCGGCCAGGCAGCCGTGTTCGGTCGTCGCGCCGACCGAGACGACGTCGGGGGCGTGGGCGGGATAGGCGACGGCGGTGTGGCCCTCGTTGCCGGCCGCGGCGACGACGAGGACCCGGCGCCGGTGCGCGTAGCGGAGCGCTTCGATCAGCTCGGGGATGTCGGCCGCCGTGACGCCGGGTGAGAACTCGAGGCTCAGGTTGATCACCTGGGCGCCGTGGTCGACGGCGAAGCGGACGCCTTCGGCGATCGTCGAGGCTTCGCCTTCGCCCTCGGTGTCGAGCACCCGCACCGGCATGATGCGCGCGCCGAAGGCCAGGCCGGTGAGGCCGACGTGGTTGTTCGTCGCCTCGGCGATCGTGCCGGCGACGAACGTGCCGTGGCCGTTGCGGTCGTTCGGGTAGGGATCGCGGCCGACGAAGTCGTAGCCCTTGACGAACTGCCAGCGGCCGAAGTCGGGCGAGATGCGGAAGCGGCCGCGGTTCGCGTACGCGACGCCCGTGTCGAGCACCGCGACGGTCACGCCGTGCCCGCCCGGCGCGCCGTCGGCCGCGACGTTCGCCCACGCTTCGGGCGCCCCGATCCCGAACGGGCCGGAGAAGTTCCACTGCAGTTCCTGCCAGCCGCCGGGCGTGTGGCCGGCGCCTTCGTCGTCGGGGACGAACGGGCCGCTCGCGTGGGCGACGTAGTCGGGCACCGCCCAGGCCACCCCGGGGCGGCTGCGCGCCCGGCGCAGCGCCCGTTCGAGGCTCTCGCCGCGCCGCAGCGCGAGGATCTCGGTGCCGCCCCCGGAGGGCGCCCCGGCACCGGCGCCGGCGGTCGTGGCGCGGGTTCGCGGGGCGACGAGGCGCACGACGATGCGCTGCGGGGACGCGGAGCTGCGCGCGGCCTTCGCCGGCGTGGCCCCCGCCGTGAGCATGCAGGTCGCGGCGAGCGCGGCTGCGGCTGTGAATGCGGCTGCCGCTGCGGGGCGGATTCTGGTTGTCGGGTGAAGGCTCATCGGGCTGGTAATGATGATGTGCCCGCAGGGCGCGCGAGTAGGCACATTCGCAGGCGCCGCGGGGGACTCGATGAGCGGACGCTTCTTCCCACGCGAGGACTACTTCATGCGGCTCGCACTGCGCGAGGCGGAGCGTGCGTTGGAACACGACGACGTGCCGATCGGCGCGGTCGTCGTGCGCGACGGCGAGGTCCTCGCGAGCGGCCACAACGAGCGCGAGCTGCGCGGCGACCCGACCGCCCACGCCGAGGTCCTGGCGCTGCGCGAGGCGGCGAGGCTCGACGGCAGCTGGCGGGTGCTCGACGCGGTCCTCTACGTCACGCTCGAGCCCTGCGCGATGTGCGCGGGGGCGCTCGTGCTGGCGCGCATCCCGCGCGTCGTCTACGGCGCCGCGGACCCCAAGGCGGGGGCTTGCGGGAGCGTGCTGGACGTGCTCGGCGAGCCGCGGCTGAACCACCGGCCCGAGGTCTCGGGCGGCCTGCTCGCCGAGGAGTGCGGGGCGATGCTGAGCGCGTTCTTCCAGGCGCGCAGGCGCTGAGCGCGCATATCCGTCCGCGGTTCGGATAGGCTTGCGCCTGCCCAATCCCGGGCTGTGCCCGGGAGCGGGGGAACCGAGTTGTTGGGGCGAATCCCGCGGTGAATCCACGGGAGGCGCATGGATCGCTAGCCCGTCAGCTAACCCCGCCGGCCGACAACGAGAGGCAGATGCAGCGATTCAAGCCCTTCTGGGCGCAGATCGTCATATCGACCGTCGTGCTCGCAGCCGTCGTGGCCTTCCCCGCGGGGGCCGTAGCGCCCGCGGTGGCCGCCGAAATGGGCGGGACCGAAGCGCCGACGACGGTCGGCGGCGCGGCTCCGGTCGCCGGGACGGTGCCCTCCGCGCCGGTCTTCGCCGCGAGCCCCTACCCGATCGGAGCCAAAGGGTGGGTCTTCCCGCTCTACCCGCTCGCGCACGCCGCGCCCCGGAGCTGGTGGTCGCTCGACCAGGGCGTCGACGTCGGCGGCACCGCCAACCAGTGCGGCACGCACTTGGTCGAGCTCGCCGTCGCCTCGGGGACGATCGTCCGCGAGGGGCTCGAAGGCTTCGGGCAGTGGGCGCCGGTGCTGCTCGTCGAAGGCGGCCCGGACGACGGTCGCTACGTCTACTACGGCCACGCCGGCCCCGACCTCGTCCCGGTCGGCACGAAGGTCGCCGCCGGACAGCCGATCGCCGACGTCGGCTGCGGCCACGTCGGCATCTCCTCGGCTCCCCACCTGGAGATCGGGATCCTGCCGAAGGGCGCCAAGGGCCCTATGTACATGCCGAACTTCGGGCAGACCTCTCACGAGTCGCTGTCGAACCTCGTCTCGGCCTACAAGGCCGCGACAACGGCCGTCGCCGCTCAGCGCGCCGCCGCCCGCAAGGCCGCGGCGCGCAAGGCGTCCAAGGGACGCGCCTAGTCGCAGCCTCAAACGGCGCGCGGATCATCTAGCCTTGGGCCGTCTCCCCGGAGGGGTGGCAGAGTGGTTGAATGCGGCGGTCTCGAAAACCGTTGTGCGTCTGATTGGCGTACCGGGAGTTCGAATCTCCCCCCCTCCGTTTTAGCACCGGAAATCGAGAGAAGTCACGGACCCGCAAGGACTCTGAGCTTCGCGGCGGGAGTCCTTCAGGTGCCGTGCTCAGCTGAGGCCACCTGAGACGGGGCAGTCCGGTCGACCGCATTCTCCGGTCCCGCGGCTCCCGGGTTCAAGCGATCCAGGGAGGCGGCGGGGTTTTGTGTTGGAGGGACGCGTCATCCGACGCATGCCGGCCGTTCCCCATCGGTGAAGGCGACCAGCAATAGATACGGTTCGCCGATGGCGACAGCATCCGGTGCGGGCGACGGTCCAGACGGCGCGAAGCTCTTCGAGGCCGCGAACAAGCTTCGTGGCTCGGTCGAGTCGGCCGAGTACAAGCACCTCGTGCTCGGGCTGCTCTTCTTGAAGTACATCTCGGACGCGTTCGCTCAGCGCCGTGGCGAACTCGAGACCGAATTCGCCGATCCCCAAAGCGATGGGTTTGTCGCGGACGACGCCGAGCGAGCCGACGCGCTCGAGGACCGGGACGAGTACCGCGCGAAGAACGTGTTCTGGGTGCCGGAAGGGGCGCGATGGGAGGCGCTGCTCGCGGCCGCTTCGCAGTCCGACATCGCTCGCCGCATCGACGACGCCCTGAGCGCGATCGAGCAGGAGAACCCCGACCTCCGGAACGTGCTCCCGCGCATCTATGCGCGCGCGCCGCTGTCCGCCGAACTGATGGGCTCACTGGTCGAGACCATCGCCAAGATCGGCTTCGGCAGCGACCCGAAGCAAGCCCGCGACATCCTCGGACGGACCTACGAGTACTTCATCAAGGAGTTCGCCCGCGCGGAGGGCCATCGAGGCGGCGAGTACTTCACGCCCGCGCCGGTCTCCCGGCTCCTTATCGAGATGCTTGAGCCCTACGAAGGTCGCGTGCTCGACCCCGCGTGCGGCTCGTGCGGATTGTTCATCCAGTCCGCACGGTTCATCGAGGCGCACGGCGGACGGCCCGAGAAGATTTCCGTCTACGGGCAGGAGCGCAACCAGGCGACCTGGCGCATCGGCCGCATGAATCTCGCGATCCATGGTCTCTCTGGCGAGATCAAGTACACCGAGGGCGGCTCGCTTCTCGATGACGCCTTCCCGAGCCTCAAGGCCGACTTCGTCATGGCGAACCCCCCGTTCAACCAGTCCGAGTGGTCGACGCCCGCGATTCTCGATGATGTGCGGTGGGCGAATGGAACTCCGCCTACGGGCAACGGAAATTACGCTTGGATGCAGCACTTCCTTCACCACCTCGCACCGAACGGACGGGCCGGGTTCGTGATGGCGAATGGGTCGCTCACGACCATGACGGGCGGCGAGGGGACGATCCGAGAAAGTCTGGTCCGTGCCGACATCGTGGACTGCGTCGTCGGGCTGCCTCCGAAACTGTTCTATACGACCGGTATCCCAGTCTGCCTGTGGTTTTTCGACCGCGACAAGCAGTCCTCCACGGAGCGCGACCGGCGCGACGAGGTCTTGTTCATCGACGCTCGGCATATGGGTAGCAAGATCAGCCGGGTGCAGATCGAGCTTACCGAGGGGGAGATCGAGCAAATCGCATCGACGTACCACGCCTGGCGCGGCACCATCGAGGCTGACTACAACGACGAGCCAGGCTTCTGCAAGGGCAGCGACCTAGCCGAGATCGAGGCTGCCGGTTTCACTCTTTCGCCCGGGCGGTACGTCGGCGCACCTGAGTCCGAGGAGGACGATGTCGCCTTCGAGGAGAAAATGGCGACGCTCGTCGACAAGCTTTCGGAGGAGATGCACGATAACGAACGGCTGGCGAGCCAGGTCCGACGGTCGCTCGCAAGGATCGGATATGAGCTCTGATCTTCCATTTCAGCTCAGAGCCAGCGATTGGTGCATAACAACGCTTGGGGAGGTATGTCGGGCCGGGCGGGGCGACATCCAGACGGGACCCTTCGGTAGCCAGCTCCATGCATCCGACTATGTCGAGGAAGGTATCCCGTCGATCATGCCGCAGGACATCGTCGACGGCCGGATCGACCCGGTCGGCATCGCCAGGATCACAGAGGAAGACGCTGATCGCTTGGACCGCTACAGAGTCAAGGCAGGCGACATCGTCTACAGCCGACGCGGCGATATCCGTCGGCGCGCGCTGATCCGAGAGGCCGAGAGCGGCTGGCTGTGTGGCACGGGGTGTCTGCGGGTCAGGGTCGGCGACCGGTCCAACCCCAGCTACATCGCTGCATACCTCGGCCATCCGGCGGTTCAGGAATGGATCGAACGCCATGCGGTTGGTGCGACGATGCTCAACCTCAACACCGGCATCCTCAAGGCGCTTCCGATCGCGCTGCCAGATCGCGAGGAGCAAAGCCGGATCGGGGGATTCTTTGATGCTCTCAACGACAAGATCGAAAGCAACCGGCGGCTAGCCGGGCTGTTGGAGGACACCGCCGCAACGACGTTCGGTGCGCGGTTCGTCAACTTCGTCGGTGCCGAGGACCTTGTGGGCTCCGAGATCGGGCCGATTCCGCGCGGATGGCATGTAGGTCCGCTCACAGACTCGATGGAGTTCCTCAGTGGCGGTACACCGCGAACATCGAACCCGGCCTATTGGGGTGGGGACGTACCCTGGATCTCGGTAAAGGACACCCTCCCTGGGCCATATGTCACCAAGACCGAGAGGATGGTCACGGAGCGCGCACTCGTAGAGGCGCGCCTCGAGCGGTACCCGGCGAACACCGTCTTGATTACCGCTAGGGGCACAGTCGGCAATGTCGCGTTGATGGCCGAGCCTATGACTTTGAATCAATCTTGCTACGCGGTTCGGGGTCGCGGTGGCGTCGGCCAACTGTATGTCTTCTTCTTGCTCCGGCAAGTGGTTGGAAAGCTTCGCACGCGGGCACACGGGAGTGTTTTCTCAACGATCACGAGATCGACTTTCGATTCGATCAGCGTTGCCTATCCGCCTCTCGAGCAGATCGATGCATTCGAGCAAGATGCGGGTCCTTCGCTGAGCCTCGTTCGTGGCCTAGCGCGCGAGTCGCTCGCTCTCGCTGCAATGCGTGATGCCCTCCTTCCTCAGATCATCGCGGGCGGGATCCGAGTGCCCCAGGGCTCTGACCCCGAGGAGATGATCGAGCGAGTGAACCTGCAGGGTGCACTCGTGCCATGACCAGCTCGGCGGCGAGTGAGGATGCGCTAGTAGAGCAGCCCGCCCTCGCATGGCTACGCGGCGAGGGCGTCGAGTTCGTCGGTGGCGTTGCATGGCGGCATGTCCACGGCAGCGAGCTTGCGCCCGACGCGCCAGGCTCCGAGCGCAAGCTCTGGTCTGATGTTGTGCTCGTCGGGAGGCTGAGGGAGGCTGTCGCACGGATCAACCCGAACCTTCCGGCAGATGCCGTGCAGCGTGTTTGCGAGCTGGCGATGGCTGGCACATCGCCGTCGCTCATCGAGGACCACCGTGGCTTCCACGAACTCCTGCTGTCCGGCGTCCCGATCTCCTATGGCGACGCCGACGGCGACGAGCAGCACGCCCACGCGTGGCTGGTGGACTTCGACATGCCAGCGAACAACGAGTTCGTCGCGGTAAACCAGTTCACGGTGATCACGGGCGAGAAGAATCGCCGACCCGACATCCTGCTCTTTGTGAACGGGCTGCCGCTCGGCCAGATCGAGTTGAAGGGACCCGGTGGGGACGATTCGGCTCAGGCCGCTGTGAATCAAGTGGCGCATTACACAGACACCGTTCCTGGCCTGTATCGGTACGTCGAGATCGTCGGGGTGTCGGACCTCATTACGGCACGCGTCGGCACGAGTAAGACGCCCGCCGAGCACTTTGCGGAATGGAAGACGATGGGCGGTGGAGAGAGCAGCATCCCCCAGCTCCAGGTGGTGATCGAAGGCGTCTTTGCCCCTGTGCGCTTTCTCGACCTCGTCCGCGACTACCTGTTGTTCGAGTCCGACGGCGCGCGGACGTGGAAGGTGATGGCGAAGTACCACCAGGTCCACGCGGTTGAGGCGGCGGTGGAGTCGGTCGCGGTCGCGATGGGGGAGACCAAGCGTGGCGGGCTGGTGTGGCATACCCAGGGCGCCGGCAAGAGCTACACGATGGTCTTCTTCGTCAACAAGCTCCGTCGTGACCCCAGGTTTCAGAACCCGACGATCGTAGCTGTCACTGATCGGACGGATCTCGACAACCAGCTTCTGGATACGTTCACTGGCACGAACCTTGCAGCGGCTTGCGTGCAGGCGCAGGAGATCACCGGCGGTCCCGAGAGCCTTCACTCGCTGCTCGCGGTCCCGGCTGGCGGCGTCGTGTTCACGACCATCCAGAAGTTCGCCCCGGCAGCGCCAGGCGCGGCGATGCCGGTGCTCTCGGATCGCTCGAACATCGTGGTAATGGCCGACGAGGCTCACCGCTCCCAGTACGCGAGCTTCGCGGAGAACATCACGATCGCGCTCCCGAACGCGACCCGGATCGGATTCACCGGAACGCCTGTCGAAAGTGGCGATCGCTCCACGAGGCTCGTGTTCGGTAGCTACATCTCGGTGTACCGGATGCGGCAGGCCCAGGAAGACGATGCGACCGTCCCGATCTACTACGAGTCGCGCCAGATCCCGGTAGACGTCGCGGATCCAGAGCAGCTCGCGATGGTAGAGGAGGTCCTCGAAGGCGAGGAGCAGGAGGCGGCCAGCAAACTGGTCACGGCATGGGCGCAGCTCGAGAAGGTAGTTGGGGCTCCCGAGCGTCTCGAACGACTGGCGGACGACATTCAGGCTCACTTCGAGGCCAGCTGCGAGGTGCTGGACGGGAAGGCGATGGTTGTCGCCTACTCGAGGCGCGTCGCCTCCGAGTTGACGGTACTACTGCAGGAGCGGTTTGGTGAGGAGGCGGTGACCTGCGTGATCTCCGCCCAGGCCACCGATCCGCCCGTCATCTCACGGTTCCGACGTTCGAAGTCCGAGCTCCGCAAGCTCGCAATCGACTTTCGTGACGAGCACCACCCGCTCCGGATCGTGGTCGTCAGGGATATGTGGCTGACCGGCTTCGACGCGCCGGTGCTGAACACGCTCTACATCGACAAGCCGATGAAAGACCACGGGCTGCTCCAGGCGATTGCTCGTGTCAACCGGGTGTTTCGCGACAAGCCGGGTGGTCTCGTCGTCGACTACATCGGCATCGGGGAGGACCTGCGCGCCTCCCTGCGCGCCTATGACGACACCGAGCTGGACGACCCGGTTGTACCCGCCCATGAGGCCGTTAGACGGTTCTCCGAGCGCTACGAGGTCCTCTGCTCGATGCTCTACCCCGCCGGTTACCGCGAAGGCGAGCTGCACCTGGCTGCCCAGCCGGCCGTGCTGTTCATGGACGCGTACGACTACGTGCTGGGCACCGAGGAGCGAACGAACGCCTTCCTCGATGCGCAGAAGGAGCTGGCGAGCTGGTACGCGCTTGCCCGCACCCAGCCGGCAGTGCTGGAGCTGCGCGAGGAAGTCAAGTTCTTCAACACGCTCGCAGCCGAGGTCCGGAAGATCACCGCCACCGGCCTGCAGGTCAGCCCCGCAGCCGAGCAGGCTGTGCGCCAATTCATGTCGGAGGGACTGGCCGCCGGTGAGATCGTCGACGTGTTGGCCGTCGCCGACAAGGACCGACCGGAGATCTCGGTGCTGTCCGATGAGTTTCTCGACTCCATCGCCGCACGCACTGAGCACCCGAACATCCAAATCCGTCTCCTCGAAAAGCTGCTCAATGGCGAGATCCGCGGCCGGAGGCGGACCAGCCAGGCGCAGGCCAAGATCTTCACCGAGCAGATCGAGGTGGTCCTCGGCAGGTACGACGCGCGGCAGATCTCAAGCGCTGAGGTCGTCGAGCGACTCGTCGAGATCGCGAAGAGGTTGCGCGAAGCTCGCCGTCGTCACGAGCAACTTGGCCTCGGGGTCGAAGAGGCCGCGTTCTACGAAGCCCTCGCAGGCGGCGACACCGACGGTAAGGCCGACCCCCAACTCGCCGCGATCGCCAGCGAGCTGGTCAAGAGCATCCGGGCCGACCTAAGCGTCGACTGGGCGGACCGAGAGTCCAGCGAGGCCGCCATCCGCGTCAAGATCAAGCGCCTCCTGCGAAAGCATCACTACAAGCCCCCCAGCACAACCGCCGGCGGGGACGGTCCCCAAGACGTCAACCACTTCACCCAGCTCGTGCTCGAGCAGGCCAAGGCTCTGTATCGCTACTGGCCGGAAGTAGAGGGCCGCCTGTTCGACTGAGCGCCGATCGACCGTGGCGAGGGTGAGGACCCTCGTGAAAGCGATCGGCGACCTCTGAGTTGATCGCGTCCGTTATCGCATCGGAGAGGGTTGCTCTGAACGGCGAGGACGGCACTCGGAGGCTTCCATCGTCCTCGCTGCTAGACGGAGCCATCGGCGCGTGTGGTGGTCCACCTTGACGATTCGCGTTACGTTTTTCCCCGCCATTGCGATCTGACGGTCGCCGCGGTCGGTCCGTCTGGCTTTGTCGCCCCTAGCTCACCGCGCTCCCGGCCAGGCGCGGCCGTTTGCCAACCACTGCTCGAGCAGCGGGTCGACGACGCGCCACCCGGTTCTCGTCGTCTCATCCGAGACGAGCTGCCCCTCGCGCTCGAGGCGGGAGATCGTCGACTGGTTCCCGCCCGTCTTCCTGACGCCGAACTCGTCCTGCGCGACTCGGCCTTGGAGCGGGGTGGCGCGTGTCGCGATCACGGCCATGATCCGGCGCTCGCTGTCGTTCCAAGACTCCCAAGCCGCTTGGACCTCGGAAGTCGCATCGAGCGTCGCGGCCGAATACGCCTCGACCCACTCTTCCGTCGAGGCCGGGCTTCCCGGCTCAGTCTGCTCGTACAGGTGGTGGGCGAGCAGCATGGCTCTCTGCGGGTGGCCGTCCGCCGTCCTCAGCAGTGGCTCGAGCGCTTCGCCGGCGTCGCGGCCGCCGTCGCGGAAACGTGCCCCGATGTAGTCCGCGAGATCCTCCGATCCGAGGCGCGGGAGGGGGATCGGTCTCGCCTGGGCGAAGAAGGCGTGACGGCGGTCGGAGAAGAGATCTCGCATCAGCCCCGGATGCGAGCCCGAGAAGATGTAGCCGGCTGCGCTTCCATGTTGCTCGAGCTCGGATCGCATCGCTCCGACGAGCGCGTCGCTGACGCGCACCACGTCCTGAAACTCATCGAAGGCGATCGCGCACTGCCGTCCGTGGCGCTCCTGCAGCCGTCGGGGAAGGCTCAAGCGGTCGAGCAGCGCCGGCGTCTGCGTCTCAGGGCTGATCTCGACGCCGATCCCCCCGGGCGCGGCCTTCAGTCGTGGACGTAGCGTCGAGATGATCCCGGCGAACCATTGCTTGAGCGGCCCATCCAGTTGCTCGCGGTAGGCGCGCTCGATTCGGTCGGTGACGTCCGCCGTGCTGAGCACGCCGAGGAAGTTCACGTAGATCGGCACGAGCCCGTCCTTGTCCGCGGCATCCAGCGCGGCCTTGACGAGCGATGTCTTTCCGTAGCGTCGCGGACCCTCCAGGCGGCTGTTGCGCAACTCGCCTGCCCGCTCTCGCAGCACCCCAAGCTCATCGACGCGGTCGGCCAGCTGGTCCGGCGGTTTGAGCGGTTCCTCGTAGATGAAGGGGCTGCCCATAGGTGCATAAATATAGCATCATTTGGTGCATGAAAATAGCACCCACTGTTGCGTAAGTCCGCACCTGGGTCCACCTCGTGGGCTCGATCTCTGGTTGGCGGAGATCGCCGGCTTCGCGACCGCGGGGGCATCCACGGTCATGAGCCGCCTCCCCGGAGCGCGCGGGCGCAAACTGCGGGCGCGGGACCGGCGGCACCTCGCCACAACCGGCGTATCATCCCGCTCGGCGGAACCGTCACGGGCGTCCTGGAGGGTGCCTCCCGCCGAACTACGAGCAGCGATCCACAACAAGAGGTCCAACCACGCCGTGATGTCGGGGGTTCGAGACGTTGCACGCGCGAGCGCGCTCGCGCTCGGCCTGCTCGCGGGAGCCTCGGCGGCTACGGCGACGTCGGCGGCCGCCGCCCCCGAACCGACGATCGCCGCTCCGGCTCCGGGCTACCTGAACAACCCGCTGCCGACCTTCCAGGGGACGAGCAACGACTCCGAAGACGCCCTCACGGTCAAGATCTACGAAGGGGTCGGGACCGGAGGACCGATGGCCGAGGAACTCACCGCGCTCGCGGGCGTGAGCGAAGGCCATTGGAGCGCCGAAGCGACGGGCTTCCTGAGCGACGGCCAGTACACGGCGGTCGCCGAACAGACGCAGGAAACCGAATCGGAACCCGTCGTCGGGCAGAGCGTCCCGGTCACCTTCACGGTCGACACCGTCGCCCCGGCGCCGGCGATGAGCACGATCGCGGCCTTCACCGACCATCCCGCCCCGGCGCTCGGCGGGGTCGCCGGGAGCGCGCCCGGGGACGTTCCCACGGTCACGGTCCGCATCTTCGCCGGGACCAAAGCCTCCGGCACCGAAGTCGCGGGCGGATCGGTCGGCGTCTCCGCGGGCGCCTGGTCCTACACGCCGCCGTCCCTCGCCGACGGGCAGTACACCGCCGAGGTCGAACAGTCCGACGAAGCCGGCAACTCAGGGACCTCCGAAGCGCAGACCTTCACGGTCGACACGGTCGCCCCCGAACCGGAGACGAACCCGCCGCCGGCCTACACGAGCCAGCACAGCCCGACGATCGGCGGGAAGCTGGGGACACTCGCGGGAGACATCGCTGCCGCCGGGGTCGTCATCTATCAGGGCCACGAAGCAACGGGCACGATCGCCGCCAAAGGCGACGCGGCGATCAGCGGCTCGAACTGGACCTATAAACCGGCCAATCTCGGAGACGGCACCTACACCGTGCAGGTCACCCAGCACGATCAGGCTGGCAACGCGGGCCAGAGCGCGCCCGTCACGTTCACGGTCGACACGGTCGCGCCGAGCGTCACGATCGCGACCCCGCCCGCGGTCACGAGGGACAGGACCCCCACGCTCGAAGGCTCCGCCGGCACGCTCGAAGGGGACGCCGACCACGTCGTGCTGAAGCTCTACAAAGGCACTAGCGCGACGGGCACTCCCTACGTGTCGCCGCCGATCCCCCTCGAAGGGGCGTCGTGGACCGACACGCTGCCGAGCATCTCCCAAGACGGCGCATACACGGCCGTCGTCGTTCAGGAAGATCAGGCGGGCAACCTCGGGACGAGCTCGACGGTCACGTTCACGCTCGACACGAAAGTCCCGGCCGTGACGGTGACGGCCCCGAAACTCGCGCAGGTGATTCACGTGTCGAGGCCGACGTTCTCCGGCGCCGCCGGGACCGCGAGCGGCGACGCCGCGTCGGTCGCGCTGCAGATCTACGAAGTCGGCGAAGCCGGCAAAGAAACGAAGGTTCAGGAAATCCCCGCGCTGCCGGTCACGGCGGGAGCTTGGAGCACCGGCAGCGAAGGCCCCCATCTCGCCGACGGTCTCTACGCCGTCGTCGCCGAACAGTCCGACCAGGCCGGGAACGTCGGTCAGAGCAGCCGGGTCCTCTTCACGATCGAAACCGACAGCCCGACCGTGACGCTCGCGCCGTCCGGCTTCTCCAGTCGCGCCGCCGCCGGGCTCTTCTCGAGCGCCCGCCCCGAGTTCGGCGGGACCGCCCAGGCCGGCGACCGGGACAGCTTGTCGGTGACGCTTCGCATCTACGAAGGCTCCGCGGCGACCGGCGATCCCCTGCAGTCGCAGACCGTCGAACGCAGCGGCGGGGCCTGGAGCGTCCCGGCGCTCGGGCCGCTCGCCGACGGCACCTACACGGCGCAGGCCGAACAGACTGCGACCGGGGAGGAAGCCGGCTTCAGCGGACCGGTGACCTTCACCGTCGACGCGGACGCGCCGGCGCCGTCGATCTCCTCGCCCGCGTCCGGCGCTGCTTTGCCGGTCGGCTCCGTCACGGCGAGCGGCGGCGCCGGGACCGCGGCCGGCGATGAGCGACCCGTCACCGTCGAGGTCTTCGCGGGCGCCGCCGCGTCGGGGTCCCCCGCGCTGAGCCTGACCGTTTCGAGCTCGGGCGGCGCCTGGTCGGCCCCGCTCGGCGGTCTGGCCGCCGGGACCTACACCGCGCTCGCCCTCCAGCACGACGACGTCGGCAACGTCGGGAGCAGCGCCCCGGTGACGTTCTCGCTGAGCGAACCGGCGCCCCCCGCGCCGCCGAGCGCGTCGTTCACGTGGTTCCCGACCGCTCCGCACGTGGGCGAACCCGTGTCGCTCGTCTCGACCTCGACCGACCCCGCGAGCGCGATCGCCGGCTACTCGTGGAGCCTCGCCGGCAACGGCTCCTTCACGCCCGGCGGCCAGACGATCAGCACCGCCTTCACGAGCCCCGGCAACCACGTCGTCGGGCTCTCCGTGATCGACCAGAACGGGGCGTCGAGCTCCGTGACCGAGACGATCCCGGTCACCGCGGTGCCCGTCGTCCTGATGCAGCCCTTCCCGGTCGTGCGGATCGCCGGCACCGAGGTCGCCGCGGGCGTGCGGATCAGGCTCCTGACGGTGCTCGCGCCGGTCGGCGCGAAGGTGACGATCGCGTGCCGCGGCCGCAGCTGTCCGGCACGGACGGTCTCGGCGCTCGCGACCGCCGGCAAGGGCCGGGCGGCGCCGGGCAGCGCGACGATCGCCTTCCGCCGCTTCCAGCGGCTGCTGCGGCCGGGGACGACGCTTGAGATCAAGGTCAGCAAATCCGGTCAGATCGGCAAGTACGTGCGCTTCGCCGCGCGGCGGGGGAAGCTCCCGACGCGGGTCGACAAGTGCCTCGACCTGATCGGCCGCCCGATCGACTGCCCGAGCTCATGAGCACGCAACCGATCGAGCGCAGGCGCCTGCCGGTCGTCCGGCGCAGGCGCCCGGACGCCCAGACCATGCTCGGGATCGGCGTCGTGTTCGCGGTCGTCTTCGCCGTCGCGTTCATGATCGGCCACACGCGCAGCTCCGGCGGCGGCGGCGAACGGCTCCCGCCCAGCCTGCCGGCGGTGCCGACCCCGGTCCCCGCAGCTCTGCCCGCCGCGCCGCCGATCCCGATCGCCGTCTCGACCCGCCGGGTCGAAGCCGAACGGCGCGCCGCTCGAGCGGCCTTGGAAGCGGCTCGGAGCAGGACCTCCGCGACGGTCGCGCCGAGCGTCGCCGCCGGCGCCGAACAGGTGGCTCCGGTCCAACCGGTTGCGCCTCGCTCATCGACGCCCTCGACTCCGACCGACCCGCCGCCCGCAGCTACACCGACGCCCTCCTCGTCCGCGCCGTCCTCGGGCGGATCGCACGGCGGCTCCAAGAGCGGAGAAGCCAAGGGCGGGACGTCCTTCGACAGCTCCGGTTGAGATGGACGCTCCCGGACGCGTCGTCCATCCGCTGCTCGTCGTCGCGCTGGTCCTCGTCGCTGCCGTCGGCTACCTGGCCGGAAGCCGGCGGTCGGGCGGCTCGAGCGCCGTCGCCGACCCGCCGAGCGTCTCGCGGTCGCTCGACAACGCCGGGCTCCTGATCGAATACCCGGCCGACTGGCGTCAGGCGGCCTCGCCGCCCTCGGTACCCGGCCTCGCGCTCATAGCCCCCGTCGCGATCGGGCCCGCCAAGGCCGCCGACGGCGGTCTGCTGACGGGCGAGCTGCCGGCCGGCGAGCCGGGTCCGCTGCCCGCCGCGTTCCTCGCCCGCCTGCCCCGTCTGCCGCACGCGGAAGTCGTCAACCTCGTCTCCACGCAGGCCTACCGTTACGGCGAACTGCGCGTGCGAGGCTACGGGGACTCGCTCGATCTCTACGTGCTCCCGGCCGCCGCCGGCGGCGACCGCGTGATCGCCTGCTTCGGCCGCACCCGCCTCGTGCGCGCGGCACAGGAATGCGAGCGGATCGCGGGCGAGGTCGCGGTGACCGGCCAGCCCACCTCCACGCTCACGCCCGAACCCACCTACGCGAGGGCGCTCTCGGAGGTGCTCTCGACGCTCGCCTGGGCGCGCCGGCGCACGCGCAGTCAGATGAGCTCTGAGAGCTCGCCCTCTGCGCTCGCCGCGGCGGCCTCGGGTCTCGCCGGCCGGATGTCGAGCGCGGCCGCGTCGCTGGCCGCGCTTCAGGCGCCCCAGCCCGCGTCGGCCGCGGGCAGCGCGCTCGCGAGCGCGTTGCGGCGGGCGGGTCGGACCTATTCGGCGCTCGCGGCGGCGGCCGGCGCGGAAGAACTCGCGGCCTACCGATCGGCGCGTGCGGCGGTCGCCCCGGCGGAGGCCGCCGTCGATCGCGCGTTGGCCGACCTCGTCCTGCTCGGCTACGGCTAGCCCGGAGGCCTCGGCCGGCGCTCGGCTCAGGCGGTCGCCGCGGCCGGCGCGTAGTGCTGGGCCTCGCAGCCCGCGAAGCGGGCCTCGCGCTCGGCGCGGTGCGCCGGGCAGTAGACGCCGCGGATCTCGCCGTCGTCGAGGCCGAACGCGAGCCACGTGTGCCCGCGCCAGACGAACTGGAAGAAGCGGCCCTCGCCGGGGCGCCGGGCGAGCTCGGCCTCCCACGCGGCGCGCACGACGTCGGCGGGAATGACGTGCGCGCAGGAGCCCCCGTCGGACATGTATCCCGAGGAGACGCAGCGGAACGGAGGCTCGGCCCGCTGGTGCATGCGAGCCCGCGTCGACATGTCGATGACGACGCCGTCGTGGTGGATCTGGCTTGTAGTGCTTTTCGGGCAGGACATGTCGTACTTTTCGGACGACGCCCGGATTCGTGAAGGCGGGAGCGCGAGGATGGACGCGTGTTCGAGGTCGCTCTCGCACACGGGATCGCGCCCGTTTCGGCCCGGATCGCCCGTGATCTGGGCGCTGTCGCTCTGGAGCTCAGGCGTTGGACGGCGCTCGGACGCCCGCGCGCCGCGCGCTGCTCTCGCTGAGACGGCGCAGAGTCTCACGCTCGTGCTCGGCGGCCCGACGCGTCATCGCGAAGGCGAGCTGGACGTCGCCCCGTTGGACGGCCCAGTAGCCGGTCGCGGTCCGCTCGATGGTGAGAGAGTCCTGCTCGTTCGTCATGTCCGCGACGTTTCGGCAGCGGGGGGCGACGGCTGAAGCTCCGGCGAGCGAGGCTCGGCGCTTCGCCGAGGCCGGACGCGCTCAGCCGCGCCGCGAGCGCGCCGCGCCGAGCAGCGCGCGGCCGATCGTCACCGGGTGGGTCACGAGCGTCGCGAGACGACCGGCGGCGGAGGAGGGGTCGTGCGCGACGCCGAGCTGGCGCATGATCGTCCCCTGGTCGAAGTAGACGCGCTCGATCACGATCTTCTCCCCCTCGAAGATGAAGAACGCGGTCATCCGGCAGCGGAAGGAGCGTCCGGTCGGGGGCAGGCCCCGGAGCGGTCCCCGGTGCGTCCCGAGCAGGTCGAACTCGACGATCACCGCGTCCTCGGCGTGGCGCAGCGAGACGAGCTCGTTGCGCTGGTCGGGGAAGGCCCGGCGGGTTTCCTCGTAGTAGGCCCGGACCTCCCGCTCGCCGTCGTAGACGTCGCCGGTCGCGACGATCTCATAGCGCGGATGCGAGAAGGTCTCGATCGTCGCGTCGAAGTCGTGGACGTTCTCCGACTCCATGTGCTCCCGCACCACCGCCTCGCGGCGGGCGAGCAGGTCGGCGTCGGGTGCGGAGGTCGAGGCCACGGCTTGACTTCTATCGCAGCAGCGCGCCCCACGTCCCCCGCCAGGACTCGCCGGGGTCGAGCCGGACGAGCCCCTCTCCGCTGCGGAAGCAGTCGGGCGGAGCGCTCATCGGCTCCACGGCGAGCCCCGTGCGGCGGCGGTTGGGGGCGAGCGTGTCGCCGGTGAAGAGCTGGATCACCGTGTAGGCGACGTCGGCCCACAGCTCGACGGCCTCGCCGTCGGGGGACGCCAGAACGGCTCGCGCGAGCCCGTCGCCATCGCGCGCGAGGTCGGTGAGCGGGCTGTCGATCGCCGTCTCGCCGAGCCGGCGCGGCGCGGCGCGGAAGTCGAGCGGCGTGCCGTCGACGGGCCCGCGCCCCGAGGGCAGGCCGGTCGCCGGGTCGGTCGCGATCAGCGTCGCCGCGGGCAGGCTCAGCTCGCAGTCGTCCAGGCGGCCCGCGCCGGGGGAGAGGTAGGGGTGCTGGCCGGCCGCGAACGGCAGGGGACGCTCGCCGAGGTTGGTCGCGGTCGTGACGACGACGAGCCCGCCGGGGCCGAGGGAGTACTCGACGGTCACGTCGAGGTCGAACGGGTAGCCGGGCTGGGGATGGATGCGAGCCCCCATCACGACCCGCGAGCGCTCGCGGGCGCGCGGCCTCCACGACGTCCAGCGGAGCAGGCCGTGGATCGCGTTGCCCCTCGCGGGCTCGGTCAGCGCGAGCCGCATGGGCTCACCGTCGAACTCGTAGACGCCGCCCCCGATCCGGTTCGGCCACGGCACGAGCACCGCCCCGTGACCGCCGTCGCAGACGGCCTCCAGCGGGTAGGGCTCGAGCACCTCGCGCGCGCCGCGGACGTACTCGCGGATCCCTCCGCCGACCTCGACGATCGTCGCCCGCTGATCCTCGAAGTGGATCTCGTGCTGCTCGCCGGAGGGAGCCGAGGCCATCGGCTCAGAGCGTAGCCGCGGCGTTGGCGAGCAGCTCCGCGCCCGCGTCCCGGAGCCGCTCCTCGGTCCCTGCGACCCGCACCGAGGCGAGCTCGGGCCAGGCCTCGCCGGGCTCGCCCGCGATGCTGCCGACGATCGCGTGCACGGGCGTCGAGCGGCCGCCCGCGCGCCGAGCGATCTCGCCCGCGATCTTGCCGTGACGCGTCTGCTCGTCCAGGCGGCCCTCCCCGACGACGACCGCGTCGGCGCCACGCAGGCGCTCCTCGAAACCGAGCGCGTCGAGCACGAACGAGGCGCCCTCGCGAAGCTCAGCGTCGTAGAGCGCCCACAGCGCGCCGGCGAGGCCGCCCCCGGCCCCGGTCAGCGGCCGCCCGCGCGGGTCGCGGGGGAGCTTCGCCGCGAGCGCGTGAAGCTCGTCGGTGAGACGCCGCACGGCCTGCGGCGTGGCTCCCTTCTGCGGCCCGAACACGACCGCGGCCGACTCGAACGGGATGTGGACGTCGCAGGCGAGCACGAGCCGCATCGCGCCGAGCCCGCCGCCCCGCTCTATCGCCTCCACCGCCCCCCGGCCGCCGTCGCTCGTCGCCGTCCCGCCGATCGCGAGGACCGCCTCGCGGGCCCCGGCGTCGCGCGCCGCCAGCAGCAGCTCTCCGGTTCCCGCGCTGCTGGCCCGCTCGGCGTCGCGCTCGGAGGGGTCGACCAGCGCGAGACCCGAGGCGCTCGCCATCTCGATCAGCGCCGTCTCCGAGCGTGCGATCCAGGCCCAGGAGGCATCGATCCGTCGCCCGAGCGGGTCCTGGCAGGAGGCGGTCCGGCGCTCGCCTTCGAGCGCCTCGAGCAGGACGTCGATCGTCCCTTCGCCGCCGTCGGCGACGGGGCATTCCTCGGCCTCTCCGCCCGCGTCGCGGACGCCGCGGGCGATCGCCGCGGCGACCTCGCGGGCGGAGAGCGTTCCCTTGAACGCGTCGGGGGCGATCAGCAGGCGGGTCACGGGCGTAGGTTCGCCCATCGCCGCCGCCGGCGTCAGCTCAGGTCCTCCGCCCGCCCGCTCCCCGTCGCAGCCGGTTGACGCGACGCAGCTCCTCGACGGCCTCGTCGTAGCCGCCGAGCGGGTCGCCGGCGGCGCCCCCCAGCAGATCGGGGTGGATCCTGCGGCGGACCAGCTCGCCGGCGATCGAGTCGACCCGCTCGGCTTCGGCGCCGGGGCGCGAGCTGACGACCCGGTCGAGCCGGTGGCCGCGGAACAGGAGACCGACGCCGTCGTCGAGCGCCCAGCCGCCGGGCAGCGTGCCGTCACGCAGCAGGCCGAGCCAGACGGGCAGGCGCTCCGGCTCGCCGTCGGCGTGGACCGAGAGCGAGCCCTGCAGCAGACCGAGCCCCTCGAGCGCTTCGGGGGGTCCGCTCGAGCGCGTCACGCCCCACTGGAACCAGCACATCGCGCCGGCGCTCAGCCCGGCGAGGACGATCCCCCGCTCCCAGCAGTCGATCAGCATCCTGTCGAGCTCGTGGGCGCGCCAGATCGCGAGCAGGTTGCGCATCGAGCCGCCGCCGACGTACAGGACGTCCTGCTCGGTGAGCAGCTCGGCCAGCGGCTTGCGGGTCTCGCGCAGCCTGAACAGCGAGAGGTGCTCGGCAACGCAGGTGCGCCCGTGGAAGCGGGCTTTGAAGGAGTTGATCTGGGGCGTCGTGTCGCCGGAGGCGGTCGGCAGGAACAAGATCCGCGGTTCGCGGGCACCCGCCAGCGAGAGGACGTAGTCGTCGAGCAGCGGGTTGGCCGGCTCCATCGTGAAGCCGCCGCCGCCCATCGCGAAGATCGTGCGCTCCTCGGGCGCGACGACCGGGCGTTCGGGGGCCGGCGCGCTCACGCCGCGACCGGGACCGGGATCGCAGCAGCGGCGGCGGCGGCGGCGGGGGCCGCGGCGGGCGCGGCGCCCAGGTACTCGGCGTCCAGCGGCGTCTCGCGGACGCGGGCGCCGTGCTTGGCGACCATGAAGGCGCGCCCGTCGGGGCGGGAGCTGACGACGCGCTCCAGGTGGGTGCCGCGGAAGTGCAGCCCCACACCGTCCTCGACGGCGAAGCCGCCGCTCATGCCGTCGGCGACGGCCCGGTGGTACTCCTCCCGCCGGGCCGGCTCGGCGTCGTAGTGGACGCAGTTGGAGAACGGCAGCATCCCGAGCCCGCGCACGGGCCGGGGCGCGCCGTGGAAGGCGCTGAGTGCCTGTTCGAACCAGCACAGCGAGCCCGCCGAGGGTCCGCACATCACGATCCCGCGCCGCCACGCCCGGCGCAGGATCGAGTCCAGGCCGTGGGCGCGCCAGGCGCCGAGCATGCTCACCATGTTGCCGCCGCCGACGTAGATCAGGTCCTGGGAGAGCAGGTGCGCGGCGAGGTCGTCCTCGACGCCGCCGGTGCCCTGGTCGCGGCGGAACAGGGAGACGTGGCTGGCCTCGCAGCCGGGCGAGAAGCGACGGTAGAAGCGGACCACGTAGTGATCCGCGTCGCCCGAGGCCGTCGGCAGGAAGCAGACTCGTGGCCGCTCGGCATCGACGAGCGAGAGGATGTAGTCGTCGAGCAGCGAGCCTTCTTTCTCCATCGAGAAGCCGCCTCCGCCCAACGCGACGATCTGTGGGGCCCTGCCCGGCATCGCTCGCTCCCTCGTAGTGAAACCGACGCTTCACAGGTTGCCCCAGGCAGGGTCCTATCCATATGGACCTCCGTAGGAAGTGGGCGCCGGGCGGGTCGACAGGAGGCCAGCGCCTAGAGTGTCCGCCGTGGACGGACCGCTCGCCCAGCAGAGCCGCTCGGACGCGGCGATCTCGCTGCGCGGCGTCGTCAAGCGCTTCGGCGAGATCACCGCCGTCGACGGACTCGACCTGGAGGTACCGCCGGGCGTCTGCTTCGGCCTGCTCGGCCCCAACGGGGCCGGCAAGTCGACGACGATGCGGATGCTGACGGCGCAGACGCTCGCCGACAGCGGCGAGCTCTCGGTGCTCGGCTACGAGCTGCCGGGCGAATCGAAGCAGGCGCGCCTGGAGATGGGGGTCGTCCCGCAGCTCGACAACCTCGACGTCGAGCTCACCTGCCGGCAGATCCTGACGGTCTTCGCGCGGCTGTACCGGGTGCCGCGAGGCGAACGCGAGCAGGCGGTGCAGCGGGCGCTCGAGATCGCGAACCTCACGCCACGGGCCGACACGATCGTGCGTGAGCTCTCGGGTGGGATGCGCCGGCGCCTGCTGGTCGGGCGGGGGCTGATCCACCAGCCCAGGCTCGTGCTGCTCGACGAGCCGACGGTCGGCCTGGACCCGCAGATCCGCCAGGAGCTGTGGTCGCTGATCGACGGGCTGCGCGCGAGCGGCGTGACGGTGCTGATGAGCACCCACTACATCGAGGAGGCCGAGCGGCTGGCCGACACGGTCGCGGTGATGTCGGCTGGGAAGATCATCGCGCGGGGGACCCCGGCCGAGCTGGTGGCGGCGCATGCGGGCGCCGAGGTGCTCGAGGTCTACGGCCCGGCCGAGCGCCTCGCCGAGGTCGCAGCGCTTGCCTCCGAGCACGGCTGGCAGAGCCGGCGCAGCGGCCCCGCCGTCGCGATCATGCGCGCCGAGACGCTCGACGGCGACGCGCCGGAGGGAGTGCGCCGCCCCGCAAACCTCGAGGACGCGTTCGTGGCCCTGACAGGGGAGGAGATCGAATGAGCGCTCAGGGGGATCTGACCCGCGCGGAGGCGGGCACGCGCCGGATCGGGCGGCTGGAACCGGCCGCCCTGGCGGGGGTGATGAGCCGCGACGTCTCGATCTTCGGCCGCTACTGGAAGGCGACGACCTTCTCCTCGGTCGTGCAGCCGACGATCTACCTGCTCGCCTTCGGCCTCGGCTTCCGCAAATTCGCGCCGCACATCCTGCAGGTCTCCTACGTCCAGTACGTCGCGACCGGGGTCGTGGCGACCGCGATCCTCTTCTCCTCGGCCTTCCCGGGGATGTTCAACACGTTCGTGCGCTGGCAGTTCCAGCGCACCTACGACGCGATGCTCGCCGCGCCGGTCGACGTCGAAGAGCTGATCACCGCGGAGGTGCTGTGGATCTCCGTGCGCGCGGGCGTCTACGGGCTCGCACCGATCCTGGTCGGCTTCGCGTTCGGCCTGGAACCTGAAGTCGGGATGCTGCTCGTGCCCCTGATCGGCTTCGTGACGGGCTTCGGGTTCGCCGCCTTCGGGGTCACGGTCGCGGCGATCGCGAAGACGATCGACAACTTCAACTACATAACGAGCGCTGTGCTGACGCCGATGTTCCTGGTCGCGGGCACGTTCTTCCCCGTCTCGAACCTCCCCGCTGGCATCCGCGCGGTCGCCGAGGTCAACCCGCTCTACCACTGCGTGCAGCTCGTCCGCGACGCCTCCCTCGGGCACCTCCACGGCGGCGACCTCGGCCACGCCGGGGTGCTGCTCGCGTTCGCGCTGATCATGTGGCGGCTGGCGATCTCGCAGCTGGGTCGCCGTCTGATCGACTGAACGGACTCACGAAACTCCCAGACTCCGCGAACGATCCTCACAGCGCGCGGGGCGAAGCTCCTTGCCGTGAGCATCGACTGGGACAGCGGGGCGGGCGCCGAGACGGCGCGCCGCCCGATCGGATTCGGCGCTGTCGCGGCGCGGGCCGGCGAGCGGCTTGCGGCGGTCCGTCGCGGGCGACCCGAGCTGCTCGCGCTCCTGGCGCTCGCCGCCGTGCTCGACATGTGGGCGCTCAGCCGCAACGGCTGGGCCAACAGCTACTACAGCGCCGCCGTCCGCTCGATGAGCTCGAGCTGGCACGACTTCCTGTTCGCCTCGCTCGACCGCAGCGGCGTGATGACGGTCGACAAGCCGCCCGCGGCGCTGTGGGTGCAGGCCCTCTCGGTCCGCGTCTTCGGCTTTCACCCTCTGAGCATGCTCGTCCCGCAGGCGCTGATGGGGGTCGCGAGCGTCGGGCTCCTCTACGACCTCGTGCGGCGGCGATTTGGCCGTCTCGGCGGCGCGATCGGCGGTCTCGCGCTCGCCCTCACGCCGGTCACCGTCGCGATCTCCCGCTACAACCAGCCCGACGCCCTGCTGGTCCTCTGCTCGGTCGTGGCGCTGTGGTGCGCGGTGCGGGCGCTGGAAGCGGGCCCGGCGGGCAGGAGCACGCGCTGGCTCGTCGCCGCGGGCGCCTGGGTCGGGCTCGGCTTCGAGACGAAGATGCTCGTCGCGCTCGTCGTCGTACCCGGGATCGTCGCGGCGTGGCTGTGGGTCGCGCCCGCCGCGCGCGGCCGGCTGCACGCGCTGCGCCAGCTGCTCGCGGGCGGGGCGGCGATGCTGCTCGTCGGCGGCGCCTGGCCGCTGCTGGTCGAACTGACCCCCGCCTCGGCCCGACCGTGGATCTCCGGGACGAGCGACAACCGCGTCCTCTCGCTGATCTTCGAATACAACGGCGTCGGCCGCGTCGACGGCCAGGCCGGTGGCCCGGGCGGCTTCGGCGGGAGCCAGTTCGGCGGGCAGACCGGTCCCCTGCGGCTGCTCAACTCGGCGCTCGGCGGGCAGGGCGGCTGGCTGCTCGGCTTCGCGGCGCTCAGCGCTCTCGCGCTGCTTATCGCAAGCAGGCTGCGGCGCGGCGACGAGCGCTCGGGCTGGCTGCTCGCGGTCGGCGGCGCATTCGTCACCACCGCCGTCCTGTTCAGCTTCGCGAGCGGGATCTTCCACCCGTACTACGTCTCCCTGCTCGCGCCGTTCACGGCCGCCCTCGTCGGCGCGGGCGCGGCGCACTTCGTCCGCGGTCGCGAGGGAGCGCGCGTGCTTGCTCCCGTCGCGATCGTCGCGGGAGTCGCGACCGAGCTCGTCGTGCTCGGCGACTACAGCGGCCAGCTCGGCTGGCTCGTCCCGGTCCTGATCGTCGTCTGCGGCGGCGCGGCCGTCGCGCTCGCCCTGCGAATCTCGTCCCCGGTCAGGCTCGCGGCGGTCGCGCTCGCGACCGGCGCTCTGCTGCTCGCGCCGGGGGTGTGGGCCTTCGACACCGTCGGGCGGACCCTGAACGGCACCTTCCCCGAAGGCGGCCCCGCGAACGTGCAGAGCGCCGGCGGCTTCGGCGGCATGCGCCGGATCGGCGGACCGCCCGGCGGCTTTGGCGGCTTCGCTGCGCCGGGCGCGGGCGCGGGCGCGGGTGGGGGCTCGACGCCGCCACCGGCCGCCGGCGGAGGCCTGCCGGGCGCGGGCGGCGAAGGCGCGCCCCGGCTTTTCGGGTCGGGGGCCGGCAACGGCGGCGCGGGCGGCGCGCTCCCCGGGTTCGGCGGCGGGCGCGGGGGCTTCGGTGGCACGGGGCCCGGCGGCTTCGGTGGCGCCGTGAGCAGCGAGATCCTCAGCTATGTGAAGACGCACGGGGGCGGCACGATCGCGGTCGGCAGCCAGTCCAGCGCGGCCGAGTCGATCCTCTCCGGCGACGCCGAGGTGGCCGGGATCGGAGGCTTCTCGGGGCGCGAGAGCGACGTCAGCGTCGCCTGGCTTGCGAGCGAGGTGCGCGAGGGCCGGATCCGGTGGGTCGTCGGCGAAGGCCCGACCGGGTCGGTCACCGGCCGCTCCGGTGGCACTCTGGGCCTGCCCGGGGACAGCCGGCAGGGCTCAAAGAAGGCCGTCTCGGCCGCGGAAGCCGCCTGCCGGCGGGTGACGCTGTCGGGCGGCTCTGAAGCCGAAGCCGGAACGCTCGGCGCCGCTGGGACGAGCTCGACGACGCTGTACGACTGTCGCGGCCGGGCCGCCCAGCTGGCGCGCCTCGGCGCCTGAGGACTGGTCGCTCCTACCGCACGCCGGCGCCGCGGGTGTCCGCGCCGGTCACGTCCGGGCCCCCTCTTAGCGTCTGATCGCGCCTGGATGGGGCCGAGGAGAGGTCCGGGCCACGGAAGGACATTGCGGATTTTCGTCTAATAGCTCCGCGAAGCCGCAACTTTTGCGGTGTGCTTGGAGTCATGAGGGGTAGAGGTTGGAGTGTCCGTTTCCAGAGGGAGGTCGGTATGAGGTCGCAGGCTAGGTACTGGTTGTTGACGCTGGTCTGCGGGGTCGTGCTCGCCGCCTTGGTCTCGCCAGCAATGGCGGGAGCGTTCGGCGTCAAAGATTTCGTCGCGGTGAACTGCAAGGAAGCCTTCCCCGAATGTGCCTCGACCGGGGCGCCGTTCTACTTCCCGAACGCCCCGAACGCAACGGAAGCGAAAACGCAAGGTTTCCTCGAAGCGGGCGGTCGCGTCCCGTTCGGCGTGACGACGTTCAAAGTCGACACCGAAGGGACCGTGGGCAAAGAATATCCCGCGGGCACCGTCACGGCGGGCGAAATCACCAATCCGACCGGTCTTCCCGCGCACATCCGCACCGACGTGGCACCCGGTCTCGCGACCAACCCGTTTGCGCCGGAACGGTGCTCGACCGAAGAATTCAACGGCAAAGCAGGCGAAATCGCCCCAGGCGCGTTCCTCGAACCGGAATGCGAAAAAGGCTCCGAAATCGGGATCAACCACGTCGTCGTGTTCGTCCCTGAAGCGGAGAGCAAAGTCGCCGGAGGCGCCGACGTACCCCTCGAAGGCAAGGTCTACAACCTCGAACCCGGCGAAGGAAAATGGGCGTCCAAATTCGGCGTCGCAGTCAGCCTCGCGCCGCTCGGCAAACCGGGCGTGTTCGTTCACACGATCATCAACGGCAACGTCGAATGGGGCAAGCAGCCTCGCGGCACGGACAAGGGCGACTTCCACGACTACTTCGAAATCGAAGTCAGTCCCGAACTTCCGCTCGTCTCTTCGCGGCTGGCGTTCTTCGGCAACGTCGGCGAAGAAGGCAACAAAGGCGAAGGAGACTTCATCACCAACGCGACCCGGTGCAAAAACGTCGCGAACCTCATCACGAGGATCGCGATGACGGACCTCGGGGGCGAAACGGTCACGAAGAACTACGAACCGCCGGAAGGCGTCGAACTCGAAGGCTGCAACGCACTTGAATTCGCTCCGAAATTCGCGTTCAGCTCGGCCACCTCGGTCTACGAGCAGCCGAACGAATTCACGGCGACCGCCTCGGAGGAACACGAACCTGAAGAAACGGATGTCTCGCAGGTCAAATCGGCATCCTTCACGCTGCCGGAAGGAATGACGCTCAACCCCTCGGCCGCCAAGGAACTCACGGCGTGCACCGAAGCGCAGGCTCACCAGGTGGGCACCGTCTTCGACGAAGCGTTCGGCGTCGAATGCCCGGCGAGCTCGAAAATCGGAAAAGTCTCGCTGGAAGTCCCGACCCTGCCGCCGGGTTCGCTGCAAGGCGACGTGTACCTCGGCGCTCCGAACACCGGGACGATCACCGGGCCTCCCTACAAACTCTACGTCGTCGCCAACAACGCGAACTACGGGCTCTCCGTGCGTCTGCTCGGCGAAACGAAACCGGACCTCGTCACGGGTCAGGTCACGACCTACTTCAACAACCCGCCCGAACAGCCGTTCACGAGCCTCACGCTCAAACTCGAACGCGGCGTGCTGGCTCCTGTCGCCAACCCGCTGCTGTGCGGCGAATTCAAAGGCTCGGCCTCGTTCGAACCGACCTCGAAACCGGAAACGACGCACACGGACCCGTTCGGTCTGACGGTCACGGGCTGCAAAGCCACGCCGCCGCCGTTCAGCCCGGTCCAGGCCACGGCCAACTCGAACGGCAACGCCGGCGCGAGCACGGCCTTCACGTTCAACCTGAACCGCAGCGACGGGGAACAGTACGTCGGCTCGGTGAAGACGACGCTCCCGCCCGGCTTGGTCGGGAAGATCCCGGCCGCCGAACGGTGCTCCGCGACCGCCGCTGAAAGCGAAACCGAAGCCTGCCCCGCCGGCAGCCAGATCGGCACGGCGACCGTTCAGGCCGGCTCCGGCTCCTCGCCGTTCACGTTCAGCGGCCCGGTGTTCCTGACGAACTCGGTCAAAGGCGCACCGTACGGGCTGTCGATCAAGGTGCCGGCCGTAGCAGGGCCGTTCAACCTCGGCACGGTCGTGACGGTGGCGACGATCAACGCGAACCCGTCGACCGCCCAGGTGATCGTCGAAAGCACGCTGCCGAAGATCCGCGGCGGCATCCCGCTGCGCATCCGCAACATCAACGTCGCGGTCAACAAGTCCGGCTTCATGATCAACCCGACGAGCTGCGAAAAACTCGCGACCGCGTCGACGTTGGGCGGCTACGCCACGCTCTCGACCGGTGGGGCCACGGCCTCGGCGTCGCTGTCCACGCCGTTCCAGGTGGGCAACTGCAGCGCGCTGAAGTTCAAGCCCAAGTTCACCGCGGGCACGAGCGCGAAGACCTCGCGCACCAACGGGGCGTCGCTGACGACGACCCTGACGATGCCCTCGGGCCAGTCGAACATCAAGTCGGTCAAGGTCCAGCTGCCCAAGCAGCTGCCCTCGAGGCTGACGACGCTGCAGAAAGCGTGTCCCGAAGCGACGTTCGCCGCCAACCCGCTCGGCTGCAACAGCGCCGCCTTCGTGGGAACCGCGACCGTCAAGACGCCGACGCTGCCGTCCCCGCTGAAGGGCCCGGCGATCCTCGTGTCCCACGCGGGCGCGTCGTTCCCGGACCTCGACCTGGTGGTGGAAGACTCCAACCACCTGCGCGTGATCCTGGTCGGCAACACGAACATCAAAAACGGCATCACGACGACGACGTTCGCCTCGACGCCCGACGTCCCGGCGTCCAGCGTGACGGTGTCGCTGCCGACGGGCCCGCACAGCGCGCTCGGAAGCTACGGGAACCTTTGCGCGCACCCGCTCGTGATGCCGACGACGATCACCCCGCAGAACGGCGGCGCGATCGTCAAACAGAACACGATCATCTCGGTCGCGGGCTGTGGCGTGCGGATCGTCGGCCACAAGGTCGTCGGCAACACCGCCTACATCACGGTCAGGACCTTCGGCGCCGGTCGCATCAGCGGCAGCGGCAAGGGCCTGAAGACCGTGTACCGCAGGCTCAGCCGGGCGTACAAAACGATCTCGCTGAAGGTCCCGCTGTCCAGCCGCGCGCTCGGCAGGCACAGGCCCTTCAAGGTCAAGCTGCGCGTCGGCTTCGTGCCCGCCAAGAAAGGCGCCCACTCGGCCGCGACGACCACGGTGACCTTCCGCTGAGGACGCGAGCCGGAAGGTGAGCATCGCTTGCGAGGGGCGGCCCACGGGCCGCCCCTCGTCGTTGCGGCGCGGCGAAACGGATGCACACAGCGAACAAAGAAGTTCCCGATCGTTGTCCCGGTCGCCGTTCTATGCCGTAAATTGACGGTATGGATGTCGTATCGGGTACGGATACCTCTACGTCGTCTGGGGGCGTGCAGCGGGTTCTGAGCGGGATCCGACGGCTCAGCGCGCTCGCCGACGGCGGCGGCGACGTGGACGCGATCTACCGGGCGCTCGCCGCTGAGCTGCTCGAGGTGCCGGGGGCCGAGGAGGTCCACGTGCACCACCTCGGCGCCGACGGCGCCGCCGACGACGTCGTCGACGTCTACCTGTACGAGGGGGAGGGGCGCCTCAGCTATCTCTCGCCGCGGGCCGAGCGCCCGCCCGGCGTCAGCTGGGTCGCGCGGACGCAGCGCACGTTCCTGGCCGCCGACGCGGAGGAATTCGCGGCCAGCGTTCCCCGCCTGACCGCTACCGGGGAGATGAGCTGCGTGCTGCTGCTGCCGGTCGTGGAGCGCTCGGAGGTCGAGGCCGTGGTGATGCTCGTGCGGCGGGTCGCGGCGATCTACGAGTCGGCCTCCGTAGACCTCGCCCGCACCCTCGTCGAGCAGGGAGCGACCGCGCTGGCCCTCGTCAGGGCGCGCTCGGAGGCCGGCACCGACGCGGTCACGGGCTGCATGAACCATCGCGCGATGCGCCGCCGCCTCGACGAGGAGATCGGGCGCGCGATGCGGACCGGCACGCCGCTCTCGGCGCTGCTGATCGACCTCGACGACTTCAAGCAGGTCAACGACCAGCACGGCCACCCCGCCGGTGACGCGATGCTGCGCGACGTGGTCCGGGCGCTCGTCGGGGAGTTCCGGGCGTTCGACCGCGTCGCCCGCTACGGGGGCGACGAGTTCGTCGTGATCCTCCCCAACGCGGAGCTCGAAAGCGCCGTCGCGGCCGGTTCGCGGGCGCTGGAGCGGCTGCGCGGCCTGACGACCCACAGCACGGGGCGCGGCGTGTCGGCCTCGATCGGGGCCGCCCAGTGGCAGCCGCCGATGAGCACCGACGAGCTGCTCGCGGCCTGCGACGCGGCGCTCCTGCGCTCCAAGCGCCAGGGCAAGGGTCGCGTCACTCGCGGGTGAGCGTCGCACGGCCGCGACGGCGGGGATCGCCGGGCTGACTCTGCGAGACTGCGAGCCGTCCCCGTATAGACGCGACGGCAGGAGGTCGAATGCCGGAGAACAGCTTCAACGCGAAAGACACCCTCGCGGTCGGCGACCGCCGGTACGAGATCTTCCGGCTCGACGCTCTCCAGCAGCGCTTCGACGTCGCGCGCTTGCCGTTCTCGCTGAAGGTGCTGCTCGAGAACCTGCTCCGCACGGAGGGCAACGGCTCCGTCGAGGCCGCCGACATCGAGGCGCTCGCGAGCTGGGACGCCAACGCCCAGCCGAGCAAGGAGATCGCCTTCACGCCCGCGCGCGTGCTGATGCAGGACTTCACGGGCGTCCCCGCCGTCGTCGACCTCGCCGCGATGCGCGACGCGATGGCCGCGATGGGCGGCGATCCGAAGAAGATCAACCCGCTCGCGCCGGCCGAGCTCGTGATCGACCACTCCGTCCAGGTCGACGCGTTCGGGACCCGCGACTCGTTCCGCTTCAACGCCGAGCGGGAGTTCGAGCGCAACCAGGAGCGCTACGCCTTCCTGCGCTGGGGCCAGGGCGCCTTCGACGACTTCGCGGTCGTGCCGCCCGACACCGGGATCGTCCACCAGGTCAACCTCGAGTACCTCGCCCGCGTCGTCTTCCCGCGCGAGCGGGCCGGCGGCGAGCCCCAGGCTTACCCCGACACGCTCGTCGGGACCGACTCCCACACGACGATGATCAACGGGCTCGGCGTGCTGGGCTGGGGTGTCGGCGGAATCGAAGCCGAGGCCGTGTTGCTCGGGCAGCCGCTCTACCAGCTCATGCCTGAGGTCATCGGCGTCCGTCTCACCGGCAGCCTGCGACCCGGTGCGACC
>DATNBM010000072.1:0-8830 GCA_035571915.1 Solirubrobacteraceae bacterium
CGAGCAGGGCGAGCGCGTGCGAGCCGCCCACCGACAGCGCGGCGACGTGGCTCAGTCCGGGCACCGCGAGCGGGGTCTTGCTGCACGGCGTCGATTGAGTGCACGTTTCCGGGCCGGTGTTGCTGCCCTGCCCGAGCTGGCCTTCGCCGTTGGCGCCCCACACCTCGACCGTGCCGTCTTCCATCAGCGCGTACGACGCGAGCGGCCCGGCGGTCACCGCCCTGACCGGCCCCAGGCCGGAGACCGCCGTCGGCGGGGTGATGCTCGTCAAGGTCCCGTTGCCGAGCTGCCCCTTCCCGTTCGAGCCCCAGTCGTAGACGGTGCCGCCCGAGTCGGCCAGAGCGAACTGCGATCCCGCCCCCATCGAGGAGACGCCCGAGAGCGGGTTCGGGGCCGGCTCGACGACCGGGTACGCGCCGAATTCCGCGGGGTGTTCGACACCGAGCGGAGCGTTCCCCCAGCCGAACGTGCTCGCCGCCTGGGCCGCGACCGGCAGAACCGCCGCCAGCATCGCCGCCGCCATCCCCGCAACCACCGCGCCGCGTAGCCGGTCCAGCCTCATCCCCTCGTCTCCCTCGCTCGTTCAGCGCCCCCCCAACCCGGGGCTGACGCGAATATAGACAAAGTCGAATCATCAGGTCAACTGACATCGGCGACCGCGGCGGGGACCGTCGCCCACCCTCACCGGACGACGCTCGCCCGCGCCGGCTACAGGACGACGAAGCTGAGCTCCCGCGGCGACGAGCGCCGACCGTTCGGGCCGGTGGCTGTCAGCGCGACCGTGTACGAGCCCGGCCGGAGCCGCCGGCCGCCGGCGAGGACGCCGTCGAAGAAGAGGCGGTGGCGACCGCGCCGCACCGACACCGTGAGCGCCCCCGCGCGCCGTCCGTGCCCGCCCCGGCGGCTGAACGCGAGCCTCACCTTCGCGGCCGCGTTGACGGAGAACGCGAACGTCGTACCGAGCGGCGGCGCGGCCGCGCCCAGGTGCGCCGCCGCGGTCCCCGCGCGCCAGCGACGATGGGTCTGGGAGACGGCGCCGAGCACCGGCGAACCGCCGCCGGGCACGGTCCCGTCGGGGACCACCTCGTATTCCGCCACTGCGGTGCTCTGCAGACCGTCGAGGCTCTTGCTCAGGACGACGACGTGGAAGCGTCCGGTGGCGCCGGTCGGCAGCTCGGCGCCCGCGGCGATCGTCCGCGGCGCCGTCGCCCCGCTGACGGTGGCCGCGCAGGATTTCAAGCCCGATCCGCCGGCCGCTTCCCGGCAGTCGTACCACGCCCGCACCGACGCTCCCTGTTCGTAGACCGCTCCCGGCAGCGGCGAGGAGATCTCCGCGGCGGGCGGTGCGAGAGCTTCGTAGGAGATGGTGATGCGCGCCGGCTCGGTCGTCGCCGACGCGCGCAGCGGTCCTTCGGCGGCGAAGCTCGAGCCGCCTCCGCCGCCCCCGGCGCCCGTGCAGGTCTTTGCCGTGGGCTGGGCCCCTTCCCAGTGCGCGCCTCCTCCCCCGCCTCCTCCTCCGAACCAGCCGCCCCCGCCGCCGCCTCCTCCGCCGGGCTGGGCTTCTTGAACGAGTCCGCTCTCGGCGCTCCCGCCCTCGCCACCGCGCCCCGCGGTACCGGCCCACGCGGCGCCTCCGGCGCCGAGGCATTCCGAGCCGAACCCGCCGGCCCCACCGGTTCCGCCGACGCCGCTCGCGCCGCCGCCGCCGCCCGCGCCGCCGAACCCGGGAGCGGCGTGGCCCGGCAAGCCGACGGTGCCGGCGTCGCCGCCGTTTGCGCCTGTCCCGTAGCCCCCGCCTCCTCCCCCGCCCGCGACGACGAGCGGCCGCGCTCCGAACCACGGTTCGCTGCTCGCGCAGCACGAGCCGCGGTAGTCGACGGCCAGCCACGAGGCGCCCCCGCCGGCGCTCCCGCCGCCGCCGAGTCCGCCCGAGCCCATCCCGCCGTAACCGAGGTCTCGCCAGCCGCTGCCGACCCCGCCCGCGCAGGGCGTAGCGCCGGTAACCGTTTCGTTCGCTTCGCCGACATCGCCTGCTTCGCCGATCAGCTCGTCGCCCGGCGAGACCTTGATCGTCGCTTCGACCTTCGCGCCGTGGCCGCCGGGGGCGCAGCCGCTGCCGCCCGCCGCTCCGACGGCGGTCACCTGCACCGCGACGACTCCCGCGGGGACCTTCAACAGCGTGTTGACGTTGTTCGGGGTGACCGTGATGGTCGTCGCGCCGGCGACCGGCGCCGCAAGGGCCCAGATCAGCGCGGTCGCGACGGCGACGATTCCCGCCCGCGGCGCACCCGACCTGCCCCCAGCGACCGACGACCCCATCGGCCGCGACTATAAGCCCGGGTGCGGCGAGCCGTCAATCGAACGGTCCGCGCCCCCTCTCCTCAGCAGGTCCAACGCCGCGTGGCGCCGCTCAGCCTTCGATCGCGGCGTACACCTCGTCGACCAGCTTCAGCCTGTCGGGCAGCTCGAAGTTCTCGGCGAGGTAGCGCTCGGTCTCGGTGCGCGGCTCTCCGTTGAGAGCCATGTTCAGGGCGATCAGCCGGGCTCCGTCGAGGTCCGCCCCGCCCGCCGGGGCCGCTTCGGCGACCGGTTCGGGCGCCGTCTGCACCGGCGGCGCGGCCGTGGGCGCGGAGAGCGCCGAGTCGAGGGCGGTCTCGAAGGCGCCCTGCGCCGGCGCCTGAGCCTGAGCCGGCACGGGCTCGGGGTCGAGATCGATGTTGCGAGCCGACGCCGCGCCGTAGAGCTCCCCCATCCCGGCCTCGACGGCCGAGAGATCCGCCGCGAGCCGGCCGGCGCCCGCCCGCAGGCTCGCGACGAGCGCGTTCACCTCGGCGTCCATCGAGCCGACCCGCTCGAGCAGCGTCGCGCTCACCTGGGCGACGGCCGCGACCTGGGCGCGGGCCTTCTCGAGCGCCTCGTCGCGGGTCCGTTCGGCGTCGCGGTTGGCGGCGTCGCGGACGGCCCGGGCGTTTTCCTGCGCGTTGCGCTCAATGTCCGCGGCGGCCGCCTCGGCCGCCTCGATGATCGTCTGCACCTGGTTGCCCGCGCTCGAGGCGAGCGACAGGTCCGCCTTGCCCGAGGCGGCTGCCCGCTGCAGCTCTTCGACCTCGGCGGCCAGCTCCCTCAGGTGGGCGTCGACGGCCGCCGGGTCATAGCCGCGGCGCCCGATCGGGAAGTCGCGGCGTTCGATGGACTGGCGATCGAATTCCACCGGCGGCATCCTACGGCATGTCCCCGGCGGAAACGTCGCCCTGCGCCGCCTCGGAAACGGACTCCCGCCCGCCTTGCCCGCCGCCCTGCTGGGCGTAGATCTCCTGCAGGTCGCGACGCAGCTCGCGCAGCTCGTCCCGCAGCTGCGCGGCGTACTCGAAGCGCAGCTCCTCGGCCGCCGCGAGCATCTCCTCCTCGAGCTCCACGACCATCTTCTCGAGCTCGTGCTTCGGCAGCTCCTCCGCCGTCCCGCGCTTGGCCGTGCGGCGTTTGCGTCCCCGCGGGACCTTCGACTCGGCCTGCAGGAAGTCCGCGATGTCGGAGATCCCCTTGACGATCGTCGCCGCGGTGATCCCGTGCTCCTCGTTGTAGGCGAGCTGGATCTCCCGCCGGCGGTCGGTCTCGGAGATAGCCGCGCGCATCGCCTTGGTCTCCTTGTCGGCGTACATCAGGACGGTCCCGTCGACGTTGCGGGCCGCGCGGCCGATCGTCTGGATCAGCGAGGTCTCCCCGCGCAGGAACCCCTCCTTGTCGGCGTCGAGGATCGCGACGAGCGAGACCTCGGGGAGATCGAGCCCCTCGCGGAGCAGGTTCACGCCGACCAGCACGTCGTACTCGCCGAGGCGCAGGTCGCGGATGATCTGGATCCGTTCGAGCGTGTCGATCTCGGAGTGCAGGTAGCGGGTCTTGAAGCCCATCTCCAGCAGGTACTGGGAGAGGTCCTCGCTCATCTTCTTGGTCAGTGTGGTGACCAGGACGCGCTCGTTGCGATCGACGCGCTTGCGGACCTCGTTCATCAGGTCGTCGATCTGGTTCTTCGTCTCGCGGACCTCGACGGCCGGGTCGACGATCCCCGTCGGGCGCACGATCTGCTCCACGACCCGCGTCGAGTTGGCCCGCTCGTACTCCCCGGGCGTCGCCGAGACGAACATGATCTGCGGCGTGATCGAGAGGTACTCCGCGAAGCGCTGCGGACGGTTGTCCATCGCGCTCGGCAGCCGGAAGCCGTAGTCGACGAGCGTCTGCTTGCGCGAGCGGTCGCCCTCGAACATGCCCCCGATCTGGGGCACCGTCTGGTGGGACTCGTCGATGAAGCACACGAAGTCCTTGGGGAAGTAGTCGATCAGGCAGTACGGGCGGTCGCCCGGCTTGCGCCCGTCGAGGATCCGCGAGTAGTTCTCGATGCCCGAGCAGAAGCCGACCTCGCGCAGCATCTCCATGTCGTACTGGGTGCGCTGGCGCAGGCGGTGGGACTCGAGCTGCTTGCCTTCGGCCTCCAGCTCCGCGCAGCGCTCGTTCAGCTCGCGGCCGATCTCTTCGACCGCCGCCTCGATCGTCCCCTCCTTGACGTTGTAGTGCGTGGCCGGCCAGATCGCGACGTGCTCGAGGTCGTCGGCGATCAGCTCGCCCGTCAGCGGGTCGAAGTGCTGCAGCCGTTCGACTTCGTCGCCGAACATCGTCGCCCGGAACGCCGTCTCGGCGTAGGCGGGGAACACCTCGAGCGTCTCCCCGCGCACCCGGAAGGTGCCCCGCGAGAGCACCTGGTCGTTGCGGTTGTACTGGATCGAGACGAGTTTGCGCAGCAGCGCGTCGCGGTCGATCTCCTCGCCCCGCTTGAGGATCTGCATGTTCATCTCGTACGTCTGCGGCGAGCCCAGCCCGTAGATGCACGACACCGACGCGACCACGATCACGTCACGGCGCGCGAACACCGCCGCGGTCGCCGCGTGGCGCAGCCGGTCGACCTCCTGGTTGATCGCGGAGTCCTTCTCGATGTAGAGGTCCCGGCTCGGCACGTACGCCTCGGGCTGGTAGTAGTCGTAGTAGCTGACGAAGTACTCGACCGCGTTGTCGGGGAAGAACGTCCGAAACTCGTTGCAGAGCTGGGCCGCGAGCGTCTTGTTGTGGGCGATAACGAGCGTCGGGCGCTGGACCGCCTCGATCACCCCGGCCATCGTCATCGTCTTGCCGGTGCCGGTGGCGCCGAGCAGCGTCTGGAAGCGCTCTCCCGAGACGATCCCCTCGGCCATCGCCTCGATCGCCCGCGGCTGGTCGGCCGTCGGCGTGAAGACCGAGTCGAGCTTGAAGGCTGGCACCCGGACTACGGTAGCGGCGGTTACGGCCAGCGACTGTCCGCAATTACGGGCGCGACTCCCAGGGCCCTCTCGACCTCGGCCGGCTCGAGCGGTCTCGCGAACAGGAACCCCTGGCCGAGGTCGCAGTGTTCGCGCTGCAGCGCCGAGAGCTGGTCGCGGTCCTCGATCCCCTCGGCCAACGTCTGCAACCCGAGCGACTTGCCGAGCTGGACGAGCGTGTGGACCATCGTCGCCGCCGCGCTCGAGGTCGCGACCCCGTCGATGAAGGAGCGGTCGATCTTCAGCTCGTCGGCCGGGAACCGACGCAGGTAGGCCATCGAGCTGTAGCCGGTGCCGAAGTCGTCGATCGCGATCTTCACGCCCAGCTCCTTGAGCCCCTCCAGGCGGATCGCCGCCGCGGAGGCGTCGCGCATCAGGGCCGTCTCGGTCACCTCCAGCGTCAACGAAGCGGCGTCGAAGTCGCTCGCGGCCAGCGCCAGCGCGACGTCGCCGACCAGCGAGTGGTGGTCCAGCTGGCGACCGGAGATGTTCACGGCGATCTCGATCGGGTGGCCCTCTCGATGCCACGCCGCCCCCTGCCTGCATGCGTGTTCGAGCACCCAGCGGCCGATCGGCACGATCAGGCCGCTCTGCTCGGCGATCGGGATGAACTGGTCGGGTCCGATCACCCCCCGGGTGGGGTGCTGCCAGCGCACGAGCGCCTCGACGCCCACGATCCGCTCGCTGCGCAGGTCGACCGTCGGCTGGTAGAGGAGGAACAGCTCGTCGCGCTCGAGCGCCTCGCCAAGGTCCATCTCGAGGACCGTCCGGTCCCGGGCCGCCGTCTGCATGCTCGAGCGGAACAGCACCCAGCCGTCGCGACCGGCGGCCTTCGCCTCGTACAGGGCGAGGTCGGCGCTGCCGATCAGCGCGTCGGCGCCGCCCTCCGAGGCTGAGGCGATGCCGATGCTCGCGCTCACCGTCACGTACCGCCCCGTCGTCTCGACCAGATCGCATGGTTTGCGCAGGACGTCGAGCAGGCGCTCGGCGACGAGCTCCGGGCCGGCATCGAACGTCTCGCCCCCGAGCAGGACGACGAACTCGTCGCCGCCCATCCTCGCTGCGGTGTCTCCATCGCGGATGACCGTTCTCAGACGCGCGGCGACGATCCGTAGCAGCTCGTCGCCGGCTGCGTGGCCGAACGTGTCGTTGACGTGCTTGAAGCCGTCGAGGTCGACGTAGAGAGCCGCCACTTCGGTGCGGGCGCGGGCCGCGCCCGCGAGCATCTGCTCGGCCCGGTCGAGCGCGAGCACGCGGTTGGGCAGCCCGGTGAGCGCGTCGTGGAGGGCCAGATGGGAGAGCTGGCCCTGGGCCCTGAGCAGGTCCCGCTGGGCGAGCACCTGACGGGCGCAGACGAGCGCGGTGAGCAGGACCGCCGCGAGCGTCAGGACGAGTTCGGGGAAGAACACGTCGTTGCGCTGCGAGACGATCAGCAGCAGGAACGCGAGCGCGACCGCGGCGTACGGCAGCGACGACACGCGCGGACCGACGGCCTGTACGCAGGTTTCTTCCTCGCCGTGGGTCGGTCGCTGCGCCGCGCCGGCCAGCGCGAAGAACCCGATCGCGACCATCCACAGCGAGTCGACCGGGTCGCCTCCGTGGTAGATCGAGTGCAGCGTGATGTAGCCGTAGCTGAGGTCCGCGACGACGTAGAACATCAGGCCGGCCGCGAGCAGACGGAGCGCCGTCCGGCTCGCGAGCGGGGCGCTCCCCAGCAGCACGCTCGCGAGCGCCACGAGCAGGACCATGTCGCCGACCGGATAGGCGACGGAGGCGGCCGTCTCGAGCGCCGACCCGGCCGCCACGGCATCGGGGCCGAGCACCGCGTAGATCACGAGCGTCGAGCCGCCGAGCGCGACCACCGTCAGATCGAGCCACAGACGCGTGCGCTCGCCCCGGCTGTGCGCGCTCCGCGGAAAGCGCAGGATCGCGACGAGCACCAGCGGGTAGAACGACACGTAGAGCACGTCGGCGATCGAGGGATAGGGCTTGCGGCCGGCCAGCTCGTAGACGGTCTGCGCCACGTCGCCGGCCATGTAGAACGCCGATGCGGCGCCGAGCAGGGCCCAGCAGGAGCGAATCCGCGCCGATGCGGAGCGCGCGCCGGCCCGCCAGGCCGCGTGGACCGCGAGCGCTCCGATCGGGAGGAAGAACAGGTCACCGGTCAAGGAGCGGTGACCGGGAGTCAGGTCGAAGAGCTGCCAGCACGCGTAGGCCGTGAGCAGAAGCCCCACCAGCGAGGCCGTGCGCCGCAGCGGGCGGCTCGTGGCGCGCAGGGTCGAGGTCACACGGGAGAGGGCATCCATGGATCACGCATCGACTCGTCAGGAGGGACGCGTGCGCGTTGTTTCCCGCAGAGAGGCGGGGGAAAACCACGTTCGACGATCGCCCGATACCTCGGCGGCGACCGGCGAGGCCTAGTTCAGGCCGAGCTCCCGCGGGTACGTTTCGCGGTAGGCCTGCTGCGCGCTCATCACGCGTTGCACGTATTCCCGGGTCTCGGGGAAGGGGATCGCCCCAACCGTCAGGCTGTGCCCGTCTTCGCGGGCCTTCGCGACCCAGCGGTCGACGTTCGTCAGGCCGCCGTTGTAGGCGGCGAGCGCGAGCAGCTCGTCGCCCCCGTAGTGGTCGAGCAGGTAGCGCAGGTAGTAGCTCCCGTACGCGACGTTGATCTCGGGCGTGGCGAGGTCGGAGGCCGTGAAGCTCCGCCCGCCCGAGAGGTGGGCCAGGTAGTAGGCCGTTTCGGGGAGGATCTGCATCAGGCCCTGCGCCCCCGCCGAGGAGGGCCGCGGTTCGAATTTGCTCTCGGCGTAGATCACGCCCGCGATCAGCGCCGGGTCGAGGTGCTTGGCGGCCGCCTGCTTGCGGATGATCGAGGCGTCGCTGAGCGGCAGCCCGTTGCGGTGCACCCCGCCGCTCAGCAGCGGGTAGACGATCACGATCGCGAGCAGCACCGCCCCCAGAGCGAGGATCGGTCCGTACCCGCGCCGTCGGCGGGAGCGCACCCGCGCGTGGGTCGCGACGTGACTCATCCCCTTAGCTTGCCAAGGACGGCCGACAGCTGAGCCTCCAGCTCCTGCTCGGTGCCGTCGTTGCGCACGACGTACGTGGCGCGCCGGGCCTTCTCCTCCTGGTCGAGCTGTCGCGCGTGACGCTCGGAGACGGCCTCGTGGCCCCGCGCCGCCGCCCGCGCCGCGCGCACGCCCTCGGCGGCGAGCACGGCGATCGTCGCGTCGTAGATCCCCTCCAGGCCCGCCTCGAACAGGAGCGGGACCTCGACGACCGCCGCGAGCGGCGGGGGATCCTGGGCGCGCGCCTGCTCCAGCCAGCCGGCGACCCGCGCGCCGACGAGCGGCCAGATCTGCTCCTCCAGCCAGCGCCGCTCGCCCTCGTCGGCGAACGCGCGCTGGGCGACCGCGGCCCGGTCCACGACGCCGCCGGGCGCGACCTCCGCTCCCCACCGGTCGACGACCGCGTCGCGCAGC
>DATNBM010000073.1:0-34535 GCA_035571915.1 Solirubrobacteraceae bacterium
AAGTTGGACGGGACGCCAACGCGTAGACGGCGTGGGCGCCCTCCCGGGAAACTGAGCCCGACGGCGAAAGCAGCGAAACCCGCTCGCCGGCGCAGCTCGAAACGCGGCGGCGCGGGACGGCGCAAAGGGATTGGGGCTCGCGCCGCGGAGGCGCTCGCGCTGGTGCAAGAGCAGCCGGGGATCACGGTCCCTGAGATCGCGGCGAAGATGGGCATCAAGCAGAACTACCTGTACCGAGTCCTGCCAGGGCTACAGAAGGACGGGAAGGTCGTCAAGCGCGGACGCGGCTGGCACGTGAAGTAGACAGTCGCTGGGCGAAGACGGGGAGCGAGGCGTCCGTGCCTCGCCCCCCGCTACGAGCGGCTACGCCGCCTGTGCCAGATCGCTCGGGCTGGACTCCTCGGCGGCCTGTTCCTCTCGGACCCGGCGCTCGCGGTCCGCCGTGATGGCCTGGAGGACCCGCGTTCTGTCGATGCTGAACTTGCCCCACCCGGTCTCTGCGTCCTCGAGGAGCTGGTCGAGCTGCTCCTCGGTGAGCTCAGAGATTCGCGTGCTGGCCTCTTCGGCACGGGCGCGAGCCTCGGCGGCGTGCGTTTCGATCTCGGCCTCCGCTTCGTCCTTGGCGATCCGCTCGGCAAGCAGCAGATCGAGCGCCTCGCACTGTCCCTCCTTGATGCGCTCCCTGACAATGGCGTTCAGGTCACGCTCGGCCTGCGTCGCCCACGGCCCGTCGAAGGTGAGCGTGTAGAAGCTGCGGTTGCTCTGAGCGATCGCCCTCTCATCGGCGAGCGAGGCGAGCGCGATCAGGGTGAAAGCGCGACCGGCGATCTCACCCGCGCCATTGGCTCCTTCAAGGAAGGAGGTGGCCCTACGTTCGGCCTCCCAGGTGTCGAGGTAGACCATCTTCATCTTCTTGTTCCTCTGCTGCTTCTCCTCGACCCAGGTCGGGAGCGTGAGCCGTGCGCCGCGGGAAGCGATCTTCCCGAGCGTACCTGAGAGATCGACGCTCGCGAGGATCCGCAACAGCCGCTCGTCGACCTTCAGCTTCGGCAGGTGCTTGAACGCGAGCACACCGAGTTCGAGGTTGAACTTCGTTGCCTGCTCGCGCTCGGCCTGTGCTGCTGTGCGCTGGGCGGCTGCTTGATCTGCCTCGCTCGGCTCTTCATCCGCGCGACTTGCCGGGCCGTCGGGCTCGCTAGCGTCCCTGGCGGCGTCGGCAGCGTCGCTTCTGGAGATATTCGCTTTGACGCGTGCTTTCTCGCGGCGATCACGAGCGCGGGCCTCTTTGAGGACCCACGCGATGTAGTCCTCGGCGAGGCGTGACGCAACGTCCTGCCCGACGATCAGCGAGAACCAGCCCGCGTCCCGCACCGCGCCAAGGAGCCGTGCCGGCTGGAGCAGCTCGCTGACGAAACGGACAGCGGTGATTTCACCGCCGCCGGTCAGCTTGCTGTAGGCGAGCAGGTCCTTGCTGGCCTTCTCGTTCAACGAGAACTGCGCGATCGGGTACGAGGAGTTAGTCGCATAGACACCCGTGGGTAGCTCCTCGATGCAGTTCACAGCGACGTTGATCGGCTGGTCGACGACGTCCTGCCAGCTGTAGGTCTCGTACTCGGCTCCTGCGGTGCCGGTGAGCGCGGCGTTGGCGAGATCCTCGTGGATCTCCGCGAGCTCCACGAGCGTCTTCACAGCGAACATCGGGATCGTCTGATCGGCCACGTGGCTCCTGAGCCTCTCCGGGAGCTGGAGGATGAGCAGGTGCTCCTTGATCCGCTTTTCGCGTGAGCCGCGCTTGGTTTTCCCGCCGAGGCGCTCGGCAACGCCGCGGACGCTCAGGCCACCGTCGATCATCGCCTGGTAGCCGTGGGCCCGCTGGACCGGGTCCAGGTCGCTGCGGGACTCGTTCTCGATCATCGCCTCGGTGAGCAGGTCGAGATACTCAGCCTCATCACCGCTCCCGCCGCCGACAATGGCCGCAGGGATCTGGGTGAGAGCTGCAAGCGCCGCAGCACGGTAGCGCCGCTCGCCGGCGATCAGAACGAACTCGCCGGTGTCCTCGACCGCGCGGACCCGGATCGGCTGAAGGCAGCCGCGCTCGCGCATCGTCGCGGCCATCTGCTGGAGCTCGGTGTCCTCGAGGACCTCCCCGCGAGGGTTGAAGCCCTCGGCGACGGTGATCTTCGAGAGCGGGATTTCCCCGAACGTGACCTTCGGGCGAGCAGCGGTAGTGGGGTTTTCGGTGCAGGTAGCCATGTGGCTTGTCCTTTCACTGGGGCTCCCACCGGACGGGGAGCCGACCCGACCCGTCCGCACGCCGAAGGCGTGCGATCATCGGGCGGGGCGGCGGCTCCCCGACCGGGCGCGAGCCCGCTCCTCCGTTACGCGGCGGCGATCAGCTCCAGCGCGCGGGTCTTCTCGCCAACGTCGTCAATGGCGCGGGAGAACCGGTCGCGGCCTGAGCGCAGCGGGCGTACCCAGTCGCCGTACTCCACGATCGCGTTCACGGCCGACCACTTGGACCCCGGGGCATTGCCGCGTGTCGCGCCGCGCTGGAACAGGTCGAGGATCTGTTCCTTGACGGTCTCGCGCGAGCGCTTGGCGCGGGCGCTCGTGTCGGTGGTGCCGGTCGGGTAGAGCTCGTGCAGGACCCGTCTGAGCTGCCGCTCCGTGCAGCGCTCGGACGCGAGGCGGTCACCGAGCTTCTTGAACTGGTGGTAGTAGTCGATCGAGAGGTCCAGCACACGACGAGCCTCGTGAACACGCGTCGCTATCGCGTTGGTGTGACGGATCGAGAACTTCTGTCGCGCCTCGCGCAGCCCCCAGTTGAGAGTGTTCTGGCAGACGACTCTTACAGGGGTCGTCGCTGCGACCACTGCGGTCGATCCGTCGTGGCTGTTGAGCAGCAGCACGTACGGGCGGACGGGGTCGCCTCCGACCTCGATGTGATCGGGCAGCGTTGCGAGGACCCACACGCGGCGGCCGCCGTGCAAGCTGCCGGCGGTCTCGAAGTGGATGCTGCTCCCGAGCAGCTGGTCCACGAACGAGAATGCTTCGGCGTTCTGCACGATCCGGTAGCGCTCACCGACGATCCCCAGTACGGCGCTCGTGTCGTTGCGGACCGTGGCGAAGTGACCCGGGATCGGAGGCTCGGGCGCTCCATCGGGCTGCGAGAGCGCGATGTCTCTCTTCTCGACCGTCCATCCCAGCCCGGACGCTTGGATCGCCTCAGCGACCGTCGAAGGCGCCTGATCCAACACGGCACCGAGACCGTGCCAGGGCACCTGACGTACAGAGAACATCGAATCGGTTGCGGTCAAACCAGCGGACACGGCCCAGCTCCTTTAGCTAATGGCCCCGCAAGAGCGCGGAGCCGGTCGGCGGCCCGGCCGCATCCCCGAAGGGGATGCGATCATCAGCCGGACCGCCGGCTCCGCGAACAGAACAAGGAGGGAGCCCCTGTCCCAACCGGCGGGGAGGGGAGGACTTAGGCGGGGAGCCGGGGGTGCTGGTTCAGCGAGGCTCTACACGCTCAAGCGCGATGAACGCTGCCTCGTTGACCTCGATTGACACGTTCGCTTCCTGCTGCGTCAGTGCGTCGAGGACGGCATTGGCGTGCTCGTAGGCGCAGTCTCTCGGGCTGAGTGCCGGATCCAGGTCGTCGTGGTCGCGGTGAACGATCGTTGATTTCTGGCCGACGGGTCCGAGCGTCAGGTGCGTGACGTGCGTGGGCAGCCCCTTGTGCCCGACGAAGACGGAATGGACCTCCAGCGCGAGGCCGTGATCGGGCAGCGTCGTTGAGATCGTCAGGACATAGGGGCCGGTCCACATCGAGATCGTCTCGCTGGCGAGCTCTCGCCCGTCGAGCTGAATCGAAATCGGGATCAGCCGCTGGTCACTCATCGGCCCGGCGAACGGTAGCGGCTAAGCCGGAGGGCCAGACGCGCCTGTGATCGCGGAGCGTGCGCGGCCGTTAGCCGCCGGGCGGGTAGGCGCGCAGGGAGAGGGTTCCTCCGGCGGCTCGGTAGAGCGCGGTCCAGTCACGTGCCATTCGATGCTGCAGCTGGGCGAGGGGTATCCGTCGGGCGCAGGCCATCCGGGCTGCCCAGGTCTCTAGCCGGTCCTTTTGCGCGGCGCTGTGGGACCCGGACCGCGGCTCGGGCCAGAGGTTCCGCGGGTCGCGCGGCGCACCGCCGATCGAAAGCGGAATGAGATGGTCCTCCTCGTAGTCGCGCGGTGAGCCCGTCAGGTCGTAGGCGCGCATCTGCGCGAGCTTTAGCGGCTCGGTGAAGCTCTCGGGCGGGCGCACCGAGCGGCTGTACCCAAACGAGCAGATCGCGCGTAGCGCGACGCCTTTGCGGACCGCGCCGGGCGTGCAGCGCGAAGTCGGCAGGCCGTAACGCTCAACGCAGCCGCCGGCGGGTTGGCGAGCAGGCACGCGCTGGGGCGTAGGCGCGGCACAGCCGGTTAGCAGAAGCCCGCAAGTCGCCGTGAGCGCCACGCGAGCTGGCCGCAGGGTGCGTGGTCTCGTGGCGGTCACCTGGGTGCCTCGCCTTGCTGCGTGGAGAGATGGAAGGTGTCGGCGAGGCGACGACGCAGCGCGAAGAAGTCTTCGCCTCGCGTGCCGGTGCCCCAGAGTGAGGCTGCGAAGTCGAAGATCGTGCCGCCCTTCCGGCAGCTCGCGCCGAAGCAGTAGAACGTTCCGTCGTCGTAAAGGTGAAGGCTTGGATCGGTCTCCTGGTGAAACGGGCAGGACACCTTGCCGGTCCGGTCGGGCTCGCGGTCTGTCAAGACCCGTACGTAGTCGGCGGTCGGAATCGAGAGCAACGCGCGATCGAGCTCGCTTCGACCTCGGCGCCGGGCGGAGGACCTTGACCTAAGGGCGAGGTGCGGGGCGTCGGGCAGGCTGGCGTGTAGGTCGGCGAGCGCCCAGCGTGCGCTCGCGTCGTGCGCGAGAAGCCTGACGGGTGCGGGCGGCGAGTGCTTGTAGTTGAGCGAGCCGGGCGGCCTGAGCATCCTCGCGACGTCGGTGCAACGCGCCTCGCCACCGAGAGCGAACGCAAGCAGCCGGTTCGCGCGCTCGACCTCGGCGGCTGCGGCGGGCTCGTGCAGTCGCCAGTAGATGTGTAGATGCCCCGGCGAGCCGGAGGCGACGATCATCGCTGGCCGGCACGGGAATGAGGCGAGCCGTTGCGGTGTGCCCGGATCGTCGGACTCGATGTAGAGCACGCGCGAGGCACTGATCGCGGCCCGACCCCTGCGAGCGCAGTCACGTAGCGTCGGGCCAAGGTAGACATCTCCCGTGGCGGAGAGCTCGATGATGCGACGCGCTAGCTGTCCGATCTCAAGGACCGAAACGAAGCGACGTCGCATCCGACGTGCGGGCGGCCTGTAACGGAGATCGAAGACCTGCGTCGGTGAGGCGCCCTCGGCGAGAGCGCGCAAGTAGTGACGCAGCTCCCAAGGATCGGCGTGCTGGAGGGTCACTTGCAGACCTCGGGTGTGAAGGCGGCGATGTACTCGAACTCGCCGTTAATCAAAGGGATCTGCTCGGGGTAGCGGGCGGCCCACGCCGCGCACTGCTCAAGCGACAGGTCGCCGCGACGCATCGCAGTAACCCGTTGCGCAGGCGTCATCTGCCAAAGCGCTCTGAGGCGGTTTCGGCGCGAGTCGAGAGCCCGCAAGGTCTCTTGAATGCAGGCGGTATCGTCCATTTCCTAGCGTCCTTTCTCCTAAGGGCCTTGCGGCCCGCGCCCTGCTGGAGGGCGCGGGCCGGCTTTGCCTAGAACGGGATGTCCTCCTCGCCTCCGGCGGCGACACCGGCGAGCTCGGGCTGCTCCTCGCCTGCGGACTCGCCGGGGCCGCCGCCGAGGAACTGGACGCTGTCGGCGATGATCTCGACGGCCTGTCGTTTGGAGCCCTCCTGGGTCTCCCACTCACGCCACTCCAAGCGGCCGTCGATCGCGACGGGCCGACCCTTCGCGAGGTAGCGGGCCGCGTTCTCGCCCCGCGCGCCCCAGACGGTCACGTCGAAGTAGTTGGGCTTGTCCACCCACTCGCCGGACGCGCCGTCCTTACGGCTGGTGTTACAGGCGACCCGCAGCTTGCAGACAGATGTGCCGCTGGGAAGCGAGCGGAGCTCGGGGTCGGCGGTCAGGTTGCCGGTGATGACGACTCGGTTGATGTTGTTCATGGCGGTTCCTCCGTTGGTGGTTGGTGGTGCTAGTGACGCCGCCCAAAAAGGACGCTGACCGGCGCGCGGAGCCGAAGCCCGACAGGGCGAAGGGGAGCCCCCGCCAGGGGGGAGAAGCGCAAGCCGGCGGTGTCCAAAATGGGGCAAGACACGACGCGCCGACCGACCACCTGAGGACCCGCACGAACAAACCCACAGGCGTTCTCTCGCGAGCTGACCGGAGCCGGTCCTCAAGTTCGGTATCAGCGGCATCATCTGTCTCTGCTGCTTGTCGCGGACGCATCGGACTGAGCGACCCGCGTGTGGTTACTGACCGCAACTCCTCACAGGCGGCCAGGGAGATCGCGTCACTCATCGATAGGACTGAGCGACGACCGGCCGGGCCTGGTAGTGCGTGACGGAGCGAGGGAAGTTGAAGGCCGGTCCGTCGCAGTGAAGGTCAGTAGAGGCGATGAGCCTCATGAAACGGCCGCCTACCGAGCAGCTCGACCCGTCGCGTTGCGGGCGCGCAGGAACGGAGCGATGAGAGTCCAGAGCGTCGGCCCACGACCTGCAGCAAGGATTCTGCGCTGCCTAGCCGGTGTGATGGCGCTGGCGGGAGTCCTAAGCGGGGTGCTCGTGTGGCTCTGGACCGAGACGGCCTGCCTCGCGTCGTTTCGAGCACCTATCGCGTTGCCGACTCGCGATGCTACGCGCGCTACGTGGCGGCTGTTGCTGCACGGCGGCTGGGGCGCGCCATCGCAGTCGTTCCCCACGGCCGCCGAGCGAGTTGGAGCGCCGGGCGCGCCCGCGTACGCGCTCGTCGGGATCGTCTCGGTGACGCTGCTTGTGCTCACCACGCGAAAGCTCTACGTGGGGCTGCGGGGCTGGCAGGTCGGCTCGCCTCTGGGGAAGGATCGAAGCACCGTGGCGCGGCGCGCGGTCGACCGCGGGTGGGTGCATCAAAGGACCTGGGCCGCCCCGTCAGACATGCGGCGCCTATGGGTGCCCGGCCCGAGCCCTGGCCGCCCTTACCTGGGCGCGATCGGCCGCGCCCCGGCACGAATGCTCGCAGCAGAGCCCGAGGTGCAACCAATGGTCATCGCGCCACCTCGCGCGGGCAAGTCAAGTGGGTACGTCGTGCCGTGGCTCTTGGACCATCAAGGGCCGGCGCTTGTTCTCTCGACCAAGCGAGACGTCTACGACGCGACCGCCCCATTCCGGCGCGACCTCGGCCGGGTCTGGGTCTACGACCCCTTCGGCGACCCGACAAGCGCCGGGTTCACTCCGCTGATCCCGGCGCGGAGCTGGCCGGGCGCGATCCGTGCCGGTGAAGCACTCGCCTCGGCTGCTCACCCGGACAGCAGCAACGCCGCAAACGAGTTCTGGGACAAGGAGGCAGCCTCGATGCTCGCGCCTCTGCTTCACGCCGCGACGATCAGCGGCGCGGACATGAGCGAGCTCATCCGCTGGCTAGACGCACGCGACTTCACCGACGCCATCGCGTGCCTGAAGACCGCTGGCGCCGCCCCAGCCGCCGACCAGCTCGAGGGCGTCAGTCGCCGCGACGAGCGAAACCGCGAGACGACCGTGATGAGCGCCCTGAACCTGCTGCGCGCCTACCGCTACCCACAAGTCGCGGCGTGCGCCGTCCGCGACCTCACACCAGAGGCGTTCCTCAACGGTCGCGCGAACACGATCTACGTGGTCGCCGCAGGGCACGACCAGGAGGCACTAAGACCCGTGATCCTCGCGCTCGTCACGGCCATCTACGAGGCAGCGATCACCAAGGCGCGGACAAAGGGCGTGCTCGACCCGCGGCTGTTCATCCTCATGGATGAGGCAGCGAACATCGCGCCGGTCCGAAACCTCGCGCCGTGGCTCAGCCAATGCGGCGACCACGGAATTGTGATCGCAACGATCTGGCAATCGATCGCGCAAATCGACCAGCGCTACGGACGCCCAGCACGCGACGCCATCTGCGCAGCATCAACCGCCCAAGTCTTCATCCCGCCCCTCGCCGAGCCAACAAGCGCCGGCTACCTCACAGAGCTACTCGGCGAAGAGGCAGTAGCGAACACCTCGACCTCCACCGGGTTCGCGCGGCACACGCTCAACGCGAGCCACCAGAAGGCTGCTCCCGCACCGTGGCTGCGTCAGATCGAGCGTGGCCGCGCGATCCTCATATACCGAGACCTCCCACCCGCAGTCGTGCGCGCACCAGGATGGTTCGAGGACTCCCGTTTCGCACGCTACGCCGAGCTGCTCTCGCGGCGCTAGTGGAAGCCGATTACGTCGAGTGCAATTTCGTTTATGAGGATATGGCGGCCGGTACAGAAATCGTTGGCTCGCACTTCAAGCGTGCGAGTGATTGCTGTGCCGGTCCCGAGGAGAGTTGCGGTTTGGCTTCGATTCCAAACGAGCGGAATCGTCTCGGTGGTCTGGCCGGGTTCGGTGCCTACGCCCATAAAGACTTGCCCGCTGGAGAACAGATGGCCCGGAACGTCGACGGAAATGTTGACCCCTAGTGCGCGGCCACATTCGGCTTCGGTTGGCGGGGTCAACGTGACCTGTCCGAGCAGGAACTCGTCTTCTTCTGGGTGCTGCGTCCACGTCGCTCCGGTCATCGGAACAGTGAGGGGCGCTTCTTCGCTTCCCGCTTCGATCGGGGCGCTGTTTCGTGCCTTTGCGACGACCGCGTGGACGCCCTTTTTGGATAGTGCTGCGGAGACAGCCACGGGCGAGGCGCGTAGCTCTCGGAGGACGCTTGGCTTGATCTGGGTGGTGCTCGTGATGAGGTAGCGGCTCGCCGCGAGTCCGGTCCCGGCGAGCGCGAAGAAGAGAGCGACGAGCGCGATCGCGTTGGTGCGCGCGAAGCGGATGAGGGCGGCAAGCATCGGTCCTCCGAACGTCGGGGGCTGGCGTACACGCAGGATCGTGACCGTGAGCCCGGGTACGCGCAACTGATGTCTCTAGTCGCCAAACCGAGTGGGTTTCAAGGTTGCTCGGGGCCGAACTCGCGCGTTGCGCTGGATCCTGCGGCTTGGATTGGAGGGGTTGGCGGGCGGGACGGCGGGAGCTGAAGCGTCGTCTTGCGGCGTTGGGGCGCGATGGCCGATCGCGGCCTGTGAACAACGAGCCGTCGCTTATGAGGGCGCGGCAGCTTCATGTAGCCTCTCCGGGTGCTCACGGGGTGCTTTGAGAGGGCCGGCACCGGATCGTGGGGGGTCGTCACATTTGGGCGCTTGATCGGCTTGTGAGGGAGCGCTCGCTCGGCGGTCTGTCGCCGGGTGTATCGGTGTTGCTCGGTGATCGTGTGCAACGCCGCCGCGGCGGTAACGGCTGCGAGCAGCGCGGCGACGAGTCCGAGCTTGGTCCCTGCGGTTCCGGCGAGCAAGCTGGTGGAGCTCGACGCGGGGCTTGGCGCGAAGCGAGCACCCAGCCGACGCAAAGGGTGCCGCAGCAGGACCGGTAGGGGAAGGAACGCGGCGAGCCTTTGCGTGAGCCGCGAGCCAGGCCGCGTCGCTGCCGCGCGACAATGGGTGCAGGCGTGGAGGTGAGCGCGTGCCCGGGTTTCGACTTCTTGGCTTGCGGTGCCTTCGGCGAAGGCTTGGATGGTGCTGGCGCGGTAGCCGCAGAGCCGGCCGGTGTCGTAGAGGAGCTGGAAGCGCTCGCGCTTTCGCTCGCACGACCGGGCAGCGTTGCGGGCTTCGTTGACGGGGATTCCGAGAGCTGCTGCGATCGCGCGGTACTGAAGGCGCTCGGCTTTGAGCGCGAAGACGTTTCGTTCGAGCGGGTCTAGTTCGGCTAGGAACTCGACGGCGATGAGTCGGTCTTGCTGGGCGATGAGGGATTGCTCGGGTGCGGTGAGTGCTCCTTTGGCTTCGGCGAGGCCTTGGATGGCGGGAGCGTTGCTGTGGAGGATCGCGGCGTGTCGTTTGGCGTCGCGGTGGTGGTTTCGGGCGCGGCGGCGGATGCCGAGTCGCAGCGCGTTTCGCAAGTGCTCCTCGCTCTGGAAGGGGCGGTGGAGCAGAGCGAGCGCCGTGTCTTGGTAGAGGTCTTCGACGCGCTCGGAAGGTAGGTCGCGGCACTCCGGGAAGCGGCGGGCGATGGCGACCTCTGTTGTCTGCCAGGCGCCGAGAAGATCCCCAACGGAGTCGGGGTTGGTTGGTGGTGTCGTTGCGGTGGTGGTTGCGGGGAGGTGCCGCGCGTCCGTGTCGGCAGGTTGCATCTTGGTCGCTCCTTGACTTGAGGTTCTGCTCGTAAGTCGAGCGGCGCGGGGTTTTGCCCACCCCCCGGATTTCGAGGTGCGCGAGCGGTGTGCTCGCGGATGGTCTTGAAAGTCGTTGGCCGATCTATGGCGGTGGAGGTCAGTAACGCCGATGACCGAGCCCCGCCAAGTACCCGAGCGTGTGATCCACCGCGGCAGGACGAGCCATCCGGCGTCGGGATCCGGCAGCCAGCCGGTAGCGGACTACATCGGCCGAGCAGCGGGTGAGGCGGCCAAGGAGGTCCGACGCGCCGGGCAGCGGCCGGGACTTGAACGTTCCTTCGGTCACCCGGAGGACGTGATTGGCCTCGTGGTTGCGCAGGAGCCAGCCGCCGGAGGCGAGCTGGCCCGCAACGGGATGGTGACGCTCTACGTCGCAGCTCCCGGCGCCGAGGCGCCGAGCGCGAACGAACACGGCGCCCGCGAGGACGGCGATGGCGCGACGGTCACCGAGCCACCGGACCTCGTTCCTGTCGAGCAGAGCGAGATGCTGAGTGCGGCGCACTCGCCGCAGTTGAGGCGCCGCAAGCCGGGGAGAGCGCTTCGTGCCCCGGGCGCAGTAGCTCCCGCGGCGCAGCCGGCCGTAGCCGGTCGGGCTGAGCGGGAGAGCGAGCGGGCCGCATCCGACGAGGAACAGCCCGAGCCTGAGGCGACGCGAGGTCTGCCGGAGGAGGGGTTTTCAGAGGAGGAGGCTCTGATCATTCAGGCCGAAGACGTGCTCTCCGGTCGTGCCGAGTCGCCAAGCTGGAGGTCGCCCTTGCGGCCCTCAAGCGCGCAGCCGGGCGCGATCCAACTGGTACGCAGCTGGGTCGAGAAGCGTCGCGTGGTCTCGGGTCTTGTCGCGGTCGCGTTGGCGCTGTGGCTCATCCCCGGCATCACCGCGGCGCTGCGGGGCAAGCAGCCCGAGCCGCCGAGGAGGAGTGCGCCCGCTTCATCGGCGGTGCAGAGCAGCCCGCCGGCAGTCCGACACGAGCAGGCCGGCGCGCCTCGGCCGGAGACGACCACGCGGCGCCGGGGGAGCGGGCCGCAGCGGCGCTCGCACGAGCAGGCGAGCGGAGCTCGGGGGAGCGGGGCCGCTCGTCAAGGCAAGGGCGTTGGTGAGGCGCGAGAAGGACCTGCGGTGTCGCAGTCCGGCGAAGGCGCGCCAGCGATGGGGGCGCGCGTGGCGCCCGCTGGGCAGAGCGGTGGGGGGCCGTTCTCGCCGTGAGCTTTCAACCCACAAAGGAGAAGGAGGTGGGGCCAGTGATGGCGCTCACATTCAGACGGGTGCATGCTCGTAGCAGTAGGAGGCACGCCGGGCTTCTTGGCCTGGTGAGCGTGACGGCGACGGTGGTCGCGGTCGCGGTGCTGGTCGTGCTTCCCGATGCTCACGTTCATGCGCTGAACGCGGCCGGCGCGTTTAAAGGCACGCCGATCAACGGGGTCCAGAACTTCGTTGAAAAGCTGAAGGGCAGCCTTGTTTGGCTAGGGATCACCTGCGCGGGGCTCGTGATCGCAGTGATCGCGTTGATGTTCCTGGCCGGGCATTCGCGTGCTCACGATTACGCAATCAAGACGCTTGTGGGACTCGGGATCCTCGCGTCGATCAGCGGGATCGTCGCGTAGAAGCGATGAGCGCGATGGCCCCCAGACACCGGGGAGGACAGCTCGCAGCGACCGCTTCGGCGTGCATGGGTCTGATGCTCTTGTGCCCGCCGCCGGCGGCTGCTGCAGCGATGTCGGGCGGGCGGGTGACGCCGCTTGCGTTTCTCGGGCTCCCGAGCCTTCACAGCATCATCGAAGGGATCGCCAAGGGGTTCTTCTCCGCCTTGGCGGGAGTACTGGTCCCGGGGTTTCTCAAGCACGGGACGGTCGCCACGATCCAGCATCTCGTCGCGCTACCTGACCCCGGGAGCTGGGGGCATGTAAGCGAACTGCAAAGCGACATGACCTACCTCGGCATGTCGCTGATGCCGGTCACCTTGACGGTCTGCACGCTTCGGTACTGGATGCTGGGCCTGACCGGCGCCGCTCATCCCGTCACCGCGATAGGGCGCTGCACCTGGGCGACGGGCGTGCTGGTCGCCTACCGGTGGCTCGTCGAGCAGACGGTGGCGGCCACGAACACGTTGACGCACGCGATCCTCGGGTTCCCGGTCGTCGCTAACGGCCTGGCGAGCATCATCACGGTTCTTTTCGGCGGCGCGCTTCTGGTCGGAGCCGGGGGAGTGTTCGGCGCGTTTCTGGTGATCGTCGGGGTTGTGTTCGCGGCGGCGCTGTTCGCCTCAGCGGAGGCGTTGACGGTCGTTCTTGCGCTCGTGTTCTGCGCAGGGCCGCCGTTGATCGCGCTGTCCCCGATCCCGGAGCTCTCACACCTCGCACGGGTGTGGGGTCACGCGCTGATGGCGATCGTGTTCGTGCCGATTGGGTGGACGATCCTGTTCGCGACGGCTGGCGCGTTGACGCTGGACGCGACGAGCGTGACGCACGGCGCGGGCGGCCTGCCCGCGCACGTAGCGGCGGCGTTCGCGGGGCTCATCACGTTCATCCTCGCGGTGAGGCTGCCGCTGATCCTGTTCGGGCAGCTTCGCCATCTCCTCAGCGGCGGCCTTCGGGCAGGTAGCAACGCAGGGGAGGGGGGCTCGAGCGGGATCCCTGGCGCGGAGCGGGTGCGAGCTGCGCATGAGCGGCTGCGCAGCTTCGCGGTGGAGGGGATGCCGGCCGTGGGCCGCACCGCGGGTCGCGCCGCGGGCGCGATGGGCGCGCCACAGGGAGGGCCGCTCGGCGCGACCCGAAGGAGTCTTCAAGGAGTCGCAAGACGCGCCGGGCTCACCACGGATCTGACTCCGGCCGCGGCCAGCGCCGCAGCCGCAGGGAGGATGGGCGGGACGGCAGGCCGCTCCACCGGGAGGGGCGGAGTGCGCGAGCGGGTATCGCAGGCTCGCGCGATCCTGGCGAGCGCCCCACAAGAGGCGAAAGCCGTGATGGCCGCCGGTGTGAATCGCACGACAGGAGCCCCGGCGCAGCGGCGCGCCAAAGCATCCGCGAGCAAGACCAGGCCGAGAAGCAGCGGCGCGACAGACGCTCGTTCGGCGCCTGAGAAGAAAAGCAACGCGACCGGCAGCCCCGTGAAGGAGGTATCCGTGAGCGAGGCGACTGCGCGACAGGCACCAAGGATGCCGCCCTCGCGGACCCCTCAGACCGCGGGCCAGCCGGGGCCGGTGAAGGGCGAGCAGAGCACCGCGCACCCGGGACGGAAGGTCACGACTGATGCGCGACGCGAGGCGAGTAGCAAGCCTCTCAGCGCGCCCGGCCCTTTCCAGCCGCCTCCCAGGAAGCCGGCGGCCGCCAAGAAGCGAAGGGCCGCAAGTCGTCGGCCGCGACGGAAGGGGAGAGGATGATCCACCGGACGTTCAGGTCGTTGGATGAGCCGCCACGGCTCGTCGCGTTCACGGTGAAGCAATGGGCGCTCCTGATCGCGGGAAGTGCCGCCGTCCTGGGCGTGATTCACCTCGCGCGGGTGCCGACGAAGCCGGCGATCACGCTCTGCGTGTTCGTGATCGGCCTTCCGGCCGCGCTGACTTACGTCTCAGAGAACGGCGGGCTGCAGCTCGGCGTGCTGCTCAGAGAAATGATTCGCTGGCGGGTCTCCCCGCAGCAACTTGCGCCCGCCGCGGACGGCAGCGGAACCGCACTTGGAATCCTCGTGCTGCCCGCGCCCGACCCTCCAGTTCGCCGAGTCGAGGAAGCCAGCGGTCAGAAGCCACTGCTGGATGAGCTCTCGTGGGAGCGGTGGGGATGAGCGCGGACAGCGGCGAGTTGCTTTGTGTGGCGGCGATCGAGCCGGACGGCCTGCTCGTCCGGGAAGACGGCGCGTATGTGCGGGTCCTCGAGGTGGAGGTCATCAACCCACTGGTCCTCGACGCCGGGGAGGCGGAGCGCGTTTCTGCCGCGTTCGGGCAGGTAGCCGCTCGCCTGCCTGACCGGCAGTCGCTTCAGCTCTACGTGCAGGGCATCCGGTTGGAGCTCGATGAGGTGTTTGCCGAGCAAACGCATCAGTGCGAGCAAGCTGCTGGCGCGGCGGAGGACATCGGCGAGAGCGAGCGAGGGACGGCGATCCGGCGCCTCGGGATCGCTCAAGAGCAGTCGCTTAGAGCGCACGCGCAGAGCGTCGCGCCGCTACGGCTGCGCTATCTGGTCATCTGCCCCTGGCAGCCGACAGGTCGTCTCCCGTTCCGCTCGATCTCACGAGGGCCGCTACGGGTCAAGGCGGACGCCTACGAGCGCGACCGCCGCGACTCCCTGCGCCACTGTGAAGGCGTCCTAAGCGACCTCGAAGCGATGGGGCTCCCCGCCCGCCTCATAGACGGGGGTGAGCTGCTCGATCTACTGCACCAACGATTTGATCCCGACGCAGCGCTCACGGGCGGGCTGCCCGCGAGCTTCATGGCACCCCACGCTATCGGCGAGCTCGTCGCAGGCGAGAGTGAGCAGAGCGCCAGCGATCGTGCGCAGACGCTCGCCAAGTCGATCTGCACGGTCCCGGTCAGCTTCACAGACCGCAGCCGGATCGCGCTGGGCCACACGCTTGAGCAGGTCTTCTACGTCAGTCTTGCGCCGGAGCAGACGTGGCTTGGCTGGCTGCTTCACATGATGCAGGCGCCGCGCCCGTTCGTGGTGAGCGTGCATATTCATGCGACCGACCGTTTCCGGGAGCGGATGGCACAGAAGCGCCGCTACAAGCGGATCCACGGCGTAAACCGCGGCGTCGAACAACGAGGTCGCCCCTTGGACCCCGACGCGAGAGTCCAAGAGCAGGAGGCCGCCGAACTGAATGAGGAGCTGGCAACAAGTGCCGGGGCCGGCATCTACCGCGTAAGCATCTACTGCTCCACCCAAGAGCCCGGCCCCGACCCAGACCCGGAAGCGCTGAAGGAGGTCTGCCAGAGCACGGCCCGGGAGGCGACGATGGCCTGCGACGCACGGATCCAGCACGGCCAGTTCGCGCAACGCCGCCTCTGGGAATCCACGCTCCCGCTCGGCCGCGACGTCGCCAAACGCTCACGCAAGTACGTGAGCCGCAACGTCGGCGACACCTTCCCGCTCTGCGGGACCTCCTGCGGAAGCCCGGACGGGATCCCCGTCGGGTACGCGCTCCCCGGGCGGACACTGGAGCGGCTAGATCCGTTCGATCCAGGGCACCCGAACCACCTGCTGCTCATCAACGGCATGTCAGGTGCGGGCAAGACGATGGCAGCGATCATCCTGCTCAGCCGCGCGCTGGCACAGGGCGCAAGCGGATTCATCATCGATCGCGCCGGACACTTCGACTTCCTGTGCAGCCTGATCCCCGGCGCCGCCTCGCTCGAGGTAGGCACCGGCGCTCACGCAATCAACTCCTGGGATGTCGAGAACCCGGCCCAGGTGTCCGCGGAGAAGGTCGACTACCTGCTCGCGCTTCACGCGCTGCTGCTCGGCGAGCATCACGCCGGCCGTGACAGCTACGGCCTCTCAGACCTCGAGGCGAACCTCCTCGGCCTCGCGATCGGCGAGGTGTACGCCAGATGCGCGCTCACCGGCGAGGAACCGGGCGAGCTGCTGCTCCAAGAGGAGCTAGAGCGCCGCTACCACCAAGAACGAAACGAGGGATCGGTCGGGATCGCGGAGAGCCTTCGCAACCTCTCGATGCGCCTGAACAACTACATCGGCGACGGCCCCTACGCCTACCTCGCCGACCGGGCGACAACGATCCCCGCAGACGCCCCGCTGGTCGTCTTCGATACTCGCTCGATCCCCGACGCGAAGGCCGCAGCGGCACTTTTCGTGATCTGCGAGCACGTCAAGAGCCGCATCGCGCGCACCCGCAGCGAGCACCTAGCAGGCCACAGCGCCAAGCACACATGGGCCGGCCGGAGCTTCCTCGTCGTCGACGAGGCATGGAAGCTGATCGAGCGCCCATCGACCGGCCGCTGGTTCAACGACTTCGTCCGCCGCTCAAGGCACTACGCGCTGTGGCTGATCGCGATCAGCCAACAGCTCTCGGACTTCGAGAACGAGCACGGAAAGGCACTACTCGCCAACGCCACGATGCGCCTGTTCCTACGCCAGGAGGCGCGCGAGCTCGCCTACGCCCAACAAGCCCTCAACCTGACCCAGGAGGCGATCGACGCGATCTCCTCACTGAAGACAATCCGCGGCTCCTACTCGCTCGGCTACCTGATGAACGGAACCCGCGGGCAGGGAACCGTACAGATCGGGGTCGGCACGATCGAGCGATGGATCGCAAGCTCTGACCCAGCACGCGATGAGCCCGTCCGCCAGCTCGCAAAGCGTGAATCCGACGCGACCGACCAGAACGGCTGGCCCGCGCTCGAACTGCTGATCGACCCCGGATGGCAGGCCCACGCGGCCGAGAAGCTGGAGCTAGCGGCCTGATGCAAGCCCGGCTAGCGATAGCGCTGCTGAAAAACCGGCAAGCCCGCGCGGCCATCCTGGCCGGCGTGTTGATGGTCGTCATGCTCCCGATGCTCGTAGCCGCCGGCGTGGTAGGAGTCTTCTCCCAGGAAGCCGAACGAGCATGTGAAGGCGCGAGTGTCGGGACGGTCGATCAGCCGGCCGGCGGCGGACCGATCGCAAAGGGCCTCTTCGCGGCGCCGCTCGAACTCGCTCCCGGCCGCTGGTATGAAGTCGGCGCAACCGAGTACGGCGGCCCGAGCGACCCGAGATCAGGCTCATACGGGTCGATCCCGAACCCCGGCGAGTCCTACCTACCCGCCCACCCGGCCTCCTTCGCCGAGCTATCCGTGCTCGCCAGCAACCCGGCCAACGGCGGCAGCTTCACGTTCTCTGATGCGGACGCGCTGGGCAGTCTGCCGTATCTCAGTGCGCTCAGGGTTGCGCACGCTGGACACACGCGGCTCCTGCTAAAGCGCGACATCGGGTACGGGCAAGGCCCCGGCCAGTTCATCGCAAACGGCCAGCCCTACCGCCTAGACGTCTGGTGGCAAGCCGCCGAGCCGCTCGGCATTACAAAGACCGCTGTCAAAGTGCAGCTCACACCAGGCACTGGCACCGCGCCCACGCTAGGCACGCTCCCATCCTCCACCGAATCAAGCCCGGCAGCCGAACTAGCCGCCGCGTGCCCGGCCGGAGAAATCACCGGCTCGATCCCGCTCCCGCTGACACCCGGAACACAGACGAAGATCCTGCCAAGCGGACTCGCCGCAGCCGGGGAATCAGCACCGACTCCGGTCAAGCGGATGGTCGCCGCAGGGAACCGGCTATTCGCCGCGAGCTACCTCTACGGCGGCGCGCACGGGACGCCGCTGACCCAGCTAGAGCCCGCGTACGACTGCTCGTCAGCCGTCTCCTACGTGCTGCACGCGGGCCACGTGTTCGGCCTCTACGCCGAGGACTCAACCGAACTTGAGTCCTACGGCGAACCCGGCCCCGGCCGCTACATCTCGATCTACGCCAACGCTGGGCACGCCTTCATCTACGTTGCCGGACTCCGCTTCGACACCGTCGAAGCGCCCGCCTATGACCGTGGCCCGAACTCAGGGAAGCCCGGCCCCAAGTGGCGAGTCTCAGACACGGTCCCCAACTGGGCGAGCTGGACCGTCCGACACCCCCGCGGCCTATGAGAACCCCGGCCCTCAAGACAGCAATCGCGGTGCTGTGCGGCATCGGCGTCCTCGCGGCGGCGGGATGCAGCAACCCAGACGCGCCCAGCCCACGCTCAGCGACCGGCACAGCACGCTCGCCACAGAACGCTGGCGAGCCACCCGCTCCTGCTCCTGCATCCGCAGCGTCCCAGGCCCCACGCCAAGCAAGGGCGACGCCGACGGCGGCGCTCGAAGCGTTCGTGCTCCTCTACTCGAACTGGACCTACCGGACGCTGAGCAGCCATCAGCGGACGCTCACGGCGATCTCGGTCGGCGCCGCGCGGCTCGCTGAGCAGCAAGCAGCAGCATCAAGCCAAGCCGACACGACGATCACCCGCGGACACATCTGGAACACCGGGCAGATCATCAGCATCGCCGCCGACCGATCGCAAACAGGAGCTTGGGCGATCGTCACCCGCGAACGCACCGGCGGCTCAACGCAATACGAAGGACTCCCGGCCTCCTACCACATCACGCGTGCCCGACTAGCCCGCGTCCCCGGTGGCTACGCCGTCAGCGAATGGCTACCCCAAAGCTAAGCAGCTTGCGCGACCCACCGCGACCGTGCTCGCTACCGGCAGGGTTGTTCAAGGTGGTGCGCCTCGGCTATGCGGTCGCGTTGGGTGCTTCGTTTCTTTGCGCGGTGATCGTCGCTGTCGGCGCGGCCTCGTCGGCGCGGCACTTGATCGGGGCGACCTTGACCCCTGATCGTGCGCCGACGGTCAGCCACGTTTTCTGGCTGGTCTCGGTGAACCTGCCCGCCTGTGCATGGCCGCTGTTTCTCCCGCGGCTAGTCGACGCGCATCGCGACGGAATAGCGAGACGCGTCGCGGACTCGCTCGTAGTGACGTTCTTCCTCCTCAACACGGCGCAGGTCGGCGCGGCGCTCGGTGCATATGGAGCGCCTCTCCTGCCCTACTTGCCGCAGGTTCCCTTGGAGTGGGGAGGGCTCGCCCTCGGCGCTGGTGGATGGTTCTGCCAGCGACGCCGCTTGATCGGCCGCAAAGAACTGCTCGCTACCCTCACGGTTCTGGCCGTGTTTGTCATTGCTGCCGCGCTCCTCGAGACCTTCGCAGTGCCACACGGATAGTCAACGATGTCCTCAAGAGCGATGTTGGACCGCGGGCTGGCGCGGCGTTGGGAGCAAGACGGTGGCCGGATTGACCCGGTGGGGGTCAGTAACGGTATGGACGGTGATGCTGCGCCCGAGGTCCGGCTACTGAAGCCCACCGACGTCGCGAGGCGCCTAGCGGTTTCGCGCACATGGGTCTACGACGCAGCCAAGGAAGGCCGCATTCCCTCGATCAGGATCGGTGGAGAGGAGGGGCCGCTGCGCTTCCACCCAGACGACGTAGAGAGCTGGGTCAACGATGCCAGGACCGCATGGAAGCCCGGCTGCTCAGCCCAGCCGACCGTCGCCGTCCATCCAGCTCAGCGTGCTACGGCACGCACCCGGCGAGCCGCGTAGTCGCCGCGCCGTCGGCCGTTGTGTTCGCGCACGGCGCGGGCGATCGCTGCCTCCGTCGCCTTTGCTCCCTCCGCCTTGACGTGGCGCTCCAGGTGCCCGTAGTAGCGCTCGGTCGTGCGGATGTCACCGTGGCCGAGCTGGTCTTGTACGTACTTCAACGAGTTGCCGCCCGCAAGCCACGATGCTGCCGCGGTGTGCCGTAGCGCGTGCAGGGGCATGTCGCGCAGCGCCGCGTCTCCAAGCGCTGCCTTGTGCCAGTCGCGCGAGACGGTCGTACGATCAAACGCCTTGCCGTCGCCGTCGCCCTCCCAGCGGCCCTGATCGGTCTTGCGCACCCGTACCGGCATCGTGAACAGCAGCGCGTCGAGGCGATCACCGTCGGCCATCGCCGCGCGCTTCTCGACCTGCTCACGCAGCACGCCCGAGAGGGCAGGGCCGACCTCCACCGCCCGGAAGCGATCGGACTTCGTTGAGCCAACCGTTCCTTTCTTACGCGAGCGGTAAACAACGATCACGCCGCCAGAGTCTTCGAGTTCCAGGTCTCCGAGCTGCAAGGCGATCGCCTCAGAGATACGCAGGCCGCTGCCAACCAGCACCTCGGCCAGCGGTCGATAGACCAGCGAGCACGCGTCGAGGTACAGCGGGATCTCGTGTAGTCGTAGGTACTCGCGCTCCACATGTGCGTCGGGCAGCTTCGGTATCTCGAGCGCCGGGTTCGCGACGATCAGCTTGTCTTTCTTCGCTTCGTTCAGACACACGACGAGCGTGGTGAGCGTGTTGTTGACCGTCTTCGGCGCGAGCTCGCCGGCTTCCATCGACTCCGTCATCACGTCCATCAGGTCACGAATGTGCTCGACTTCGATCGACCCGAGTGGGACCGACTCAAGCGCCGGTAGAAGTCGGATGCGACCGTCGCGCTCATATGCGCACCAGCTGCCCTCCTCCAGATACGGCTTACGCCGCGCCAGCCAACGCGGGAAGAACTCGCCGAAGGTCTGCTTCGTGTGCACAACCTCACGGCGCTCGACTCGCTCCAGCTGGCGGCGCCGCCAGTTCGCAGCTGCGGTTGGGCTCGTGAAGCCGCGCTTCTGCGTCCAGGTCCCGTCCGACCGCTTGACCTTGCAACGCCACCGCCTGCCCTTCGCGGTCTCATAGGGGTACACGCCGCCGCTCTCCCCGTAGCCTGCCTTCTTTCGTTCCTCGACCTGCTGATCGTGGATCGCTTCGTCGAACGCCTTGGCTGCGCGCTCATCGTCGCCGAAGCGCCGCGAGCGCTGCCGGCCGTCGCCACCGCGCCAGCGCACCTCCCACGTGCCTCTGGTGAAGCTGTAGCTCATTTCGCCCTTCCTGAGGGCGCGCCCGAAGGACAGGCGTGACGCCCGCCGGCAACCTGCCTGTGGCACGACTCTTGGCACAACTTGTTCGGCTCCGTGAGGTCGGATCGGTTCCCGCTTGCATAGGCCCATGACCCCGAAGCCGAACATCCGGCACGCGAAATGTTCGGCCGATTGTTCGGCCGTGCCATTGGCACAAAACCGAACAATCGCGACCCGGACGACCGCCGACCGGCTTGAACGACGAAAAGCCCTGGTTTCCAGGGCTTTTCGCATGCGCTCGAGTGGACTCGAACCACCACGGGCCGTAAAGCCCACAAGGCCCTCAACCTTGCGCGTCTACCAATTCCGCCACGAGCGCAGAGTGCGCGAGTATAGCCTCGCCCGCGCGCGATGGAGGCGTCCCGGATGCCCGCTCGCCGCCGCTTGTTGCATCCGTCCCCGGGCCGCGCTACATTGCGAACACATGTTCGTCGCAGCGCCCTTGCCCACCCGAACCGGGAGCCAAGTACCCATGGACCTGACGAAGCGCCAGCAGGAGATCTTCGACTTCATCCGCAAGTACTCAGCCAAGTACGGCTACCCGCCGACCGTGAGGGACATCGGCAAAGCGGTCGGGCTGGCCTCCTCCTCGACGGTGCACGCGCACCTTGCGAACCTCGAGAAGATCGGCCTGCTGCGCCGCGACCCGTCCAAGCCGCGAGCGATCGAGCTGCTCGACCGCGCGGTCGAAAACGCCGTCGAGAGCGTCAAGGGGATCGTGCGGCCCGAAGGGCTCCCGGTGCTCGGCTCGGTCGCCGCGGGCCAGCCGGTGCTCGCCGAGGAGAACATCGAGGAATACGTGCCGATCCCGGACATCGCCGGAGGCCGGGACGGGGAGTACCTGCTCCGGGTCCGCGGCGAATCGATGAAGGACGCCGGGATCATCGAGGGCGACCACGTCGTCGTCCACCCCCAGGACACGGCCCGCGACGGGGACATCGTCGTCGCGCTGCTCGGCGAGGAGGCGACCGTCAAGCGCTACTTCAAGGAGTCGGACCACATCAGGCTCCAGCCCGAGAACACGACGATGGAGCCGATCCGCAGCAAGGAGGTCAAGGTGCTGGGGAAGGTCGTCGGCCTGCTTCGCAAGGTCTGACCTCGAGAGCGTCTCTCGACACGCCCGCTCGCCCGCGCTACCGTGAACGACGCGGGTCAGGCAGTCGCGGAGGCCTCCGGGCCTTCGAGGAAAGTCCGGACATCGAAGGGCAGGGTGGTCGGGAGATCGACCCGGGGAAACCCGCGGGAAAGTGCCACAGAGACAAACCGCCTACGTCCGCCGTCCCACGTGAACGGCGGGCCGGCAAGGGTGAAACGGTGCGGTAAGAGCGCACCAGCGCCGCGGTGACGCGGCGGCTGGGCAAACCCCACCCGATGCAAGGCCAAACAGGACCGTTCGTAGGCTGCCCGCCGAGGTCCAGGTAGGCCGCTCAGATGGATGGCTGCTCAACGACAGAATCCGGCTTAACGACCCGCTAAGGAAAAGCCCCGCTCCGGCGGGGCTTTTCTATGGGTCGAGTTGCTGGGTTCTCGACTGGGCAAGCGGCGCCGGCGCTCGGAGGCGATCGCTATGGAATCGCTCGGCGGCGGCGGCGCTGCTGTCGGATCCTTGAAATCAGCGGGGCGATCACGCCGGCCGCGGCGCCCGTCCAGAGATCCGTCAGCCCGCCCGTGTTCAGGATCGCGAGCGCCGCTAGCGTGGCAGGCATCGCGGCGATGAGCACCCACCGCCACCAGTCCAACGGCTCGAGATCGGCTGGCCCGTCTGGTTCAGCAGGTTCGACGCCGGGCACTCGCAGAACGATAGCCCTTGCGATGGGTGACGAAGATTAGGCTCTCCGGGATGAGCGGCGAGCGCGTCCACGCGGTTCCCCACCGCCACGGCCGGCGCGTTCACAGCCACGTTCATCGCGGTCCCCACCGGCACCTGACCGCACCGAAGCGTTCCGAGCCGGTCGAGCCGGTCAGGCACGGCCAACCCGAGCACGGGCACAGCCACGACCACTCCCACGGGCTGGTGCATGACAGCATCAAGCGCTCCAGGGAGGGCATCCGGGCGGTACTGCTCTCGCTCGCGGTGCTCGGCCTGGCGGCCGTCGCGCAAACCGCGGTCTTCGCGGCGAGCGGCAGCATCGCGCTGCTCGCGGATCTGATCCACAACTTCGGCGACGCGCTGACGGCCGTCCCGCTGGGGATCGCGTTCGCGCTTCGCTCCGATCTGGCGGAGCGTCGGGCGGGTTTGGCCGTCGTCGCCGCGATCTTCGCCAGCGCGTGCGTCGCGGGCGTCGAGGCGGTGCAGCGGCTGGTGCATCCGAGCGCGCCGACGCATCTGCTCGCCCTGGGGGTAGCGGGTGCGATCGGATACGGCGGGAACTTCCTCGCCGCGAAGATCCGCGCGAGCGCCGGGCGGCGGCTGGACAGCGCCGCGCTGATCGCGGACGGCGAGCACGCGCGGGCAGACGCCTACGTGAGCCTCGCGGTGATCGCTTCGGCGCTCGTCGTGGCCGCTGGCCTGCCGATCGCCGACCCGATCATCGGCCTGGTGATCTGCCTGGTGATACTGCGGATCACGTGGCAGTCCTGGCAGACCGTGCGGGGCCACGAGCACACGCACTGACGGGCGGGCCCTGAAAAGCGAGGGGGCCGGTCACAGGACCGGCCCCCAGGCACAACCGTCTGTCTACTTCGTCGCGACTAGTGGTGGCGCAGGAACAGCGTCACCGGGTTGGTGCTTTCGATTTTCGCCGCGCACGGGTGGAAGGTGCGGACCGACAGGAAGTGGCCGCCCTTCTTCGCGACGCCGTCGATCTTCAGCGTCACCGCGCCCGGGCCGCGGCCGGCGAAGCTGATCTTCGCCGAGCGAGCCGAACCGGAGAGGCGCTTGAAGACCTTGCCGTTCAGCGACAGCGTGATCTTGCTGAGCGGGCCGCTCTTCTTGCTCGTCCAGTGGACGGTCAGGACGCGAGCGCTCGTGCATTTCTTCGGCGGAGCTTCCGTTTTAGACGGGAGCACCGTCACGACGGGCGTCGGGGTCGGCGCAACGACTTTCTTTTCTTCTTCGAACCCTTTTTCGCCGATCACGCCCGTGACCTCGATCGTCTCCGAGTTGTTGGCGGAGTCGGACTCGAGCACTTTGAACGGCGCAGGCGGTTCGGTCGGCGAGATCGCGAAGCTGTTGTGCGTCGCGCAGCAGTTCGCCATTTCGCTCGTGACCCCGAGCGTTTCGCCGAACGGCTGGACCGTGAAGGGCTCCGAGACGGCCGTCGCGCCGACTTTCAGCGGGACGAAGTTGTAATACGTTTCGAAGCGATCGGCACCCGCCAGAGCGACGATGCCGCCGCCGTGGTTGAAGTACGTCGCGAATTCAGCGGAGCGAGCATTGATGTTCGTCTCGCTTTCTTCGTTCAGGTCACAGCCGCCGCAGGTTTCATCGGACGCGGTGATGATGACCGAGTACTTCGGGTTGCCGGCGGAGTCCACGAACGCGACTTCTTTGAACGCCGGTTCTTCGTTCGGGTTCGCGACCTGGATTTCGCTTTCGGCGTAACCGGCGTTGAGCAGTCCTTGCTTGACCTCGGTGCGGTTGTCGATCGCGAGGATCGGCAGCGTCGAGGTGCCTCTCGCCTGGTTCACGACTATTTTGAAGTATTCGCACTCGGGCCCGTCGCCGCCGGAGCAGTGGTAGTCCATGTCGTGCCCGGTCGCGACGAAGTTCGCCGCGGATGCGCTGGCAGGTCCTGCGATAGCGAGGGCGGCCACGGCCAGCACGGCGAGGAGCCCGACTCTAAGCGGTTTCATACGTGTCTCATCCTTTGTCTTACATCCCCCGGCCTGCCCACGGGGGCGGCCACCTATTGAGCATCCTTGCCCTCGACCATTCGTCGAGATCAGGTTGGAAAACTTACACCGTCTCTTTATAAACGCCAAATAGGGGCCCGAGCTTGCACGGGCCGTTGCGGGCGCAGGAATCCCGCCGGATGCGGCGAAAACGGGCTTTTCAGGCGGCGGCGTCGCGGAACGTGAGCTTCTCGCCCACGCCCGAGACCTCGAAGAGGCGCCTGACCTGCGAGCTGAGCTCCCCGATCAGGAGCGCGCAGCCGTTGACCTCGCACAGTTCCTGGCCCACGAGCACCGACCGCAGGCCCGTCGAGTCCATGAAGGACAGATCCGCCATCTCCAGGCAGATCCGCCGCGCGCCGTCCGTGCACAGCTCGGCGATCGCCGTGTCGAGCTCCCCGGCGCTTGCGAGGTCGAGTTCGCCCGACAGGCGCAGCACGTGCCCATCCGGGCTCGTCTCGGTTCGGATTCGCAGGGTTTCGGGCTCGTGGATCATCCCCGTCGACCTCCTCGACGCATCTCGATTCGGTTGCGCTTGGTTGTACTCGCGCACGCGGCGCGGCATCGGCTTGTGGGCATCGCTCATCGACACACCCCTTCTTCGTATGTGTGCCGGTCTGCCCTGGACTGCGAGGCGCAGCGTGCTTCCCGGATACGGCCGACCCTGTCAGGAGTCGGTCCGAAAGAGAAATCCTAGCCGACCGCCGGGGACGCGCTGGTTCCCCAACGCGCGCGGGGCCCCGCAGCGGCGGAGCCCCGCGGGGAGAGCCCTACGGATAGACCTGCTCGCCGCTCTCCTCCTCGACGATCACGATCGCCGAGGAGGGACAGCTGCGAGCGACCTCGAGCAGGCGCTCGGGCGGGGCCGTCCCGACCACGCGGGCGACATCCTCGAGGACGAACACCTCGGGCGCCATTTCCGCGCAGTCTCCGTGCGCAAGGCACGCCGGCTCGTCGATCGTCGCTGTGTAGCTCATCTCACTGCTCCTGTCGTCTCGGGGCTTCGATTTCCTGCGATCTCGTCGGGGCGGTCTCCCGGGGCGTCCTCACGACGCGGCGCGGCGGCGGCGATCTCCTCGCGTGCCCGGCCGAGCAGCTCGGGCTTGTCGACGAGGAGCGCCGCCGCCGTTCTCCCACCTCGTCCGATCCACACCGCGAACGGTGCGTCGGGACGCGGCTCGCCGTCGAGCTCGGTCTCAGCGGGCGAAGGCGCATGGCCGACCATCTGGATCCGCCGGCCGTGCTGATCGCTCCAGAACATCGAAGGCACGTGCTCGGCCGGGGCTTCGCCGAGCAGCGCCCGCGCGACCGCGGTGCCCTGCCGGACGGCCGACTCCCAATGCGGCGTGAGGACGTGGTCCGTGCCGAACGGGTCGGGGAAGCTCGCGGCGTCGCCCGCCGCCCAGACCCCGGGCAGGGCCGTCCGTCCGCGGGCGTCGGTGCGCAGCGCCGGGCCGGTGCCCTCGCCGCCCTCGAGCCACGCGGTGGCGGGGGCCGTTCCGGTCGCGACGAGCACCGTCGAGGCCTCGACCGTCGAGCCGTCGCTCAGCTGTGCCCGCGCGCCGCCGGTGTGGCGGTGAAGCGCGGCGACCGTCGTTCCGAGTCGGACGTCAACACCCCCCGAGACGTGCAGTCCCGCCAGCCAATGGCCGAGCGCGGGCGGTAGCGCCCGGGCGAGCGGCGTCGCCTCTGCCTCCACGACAGTCGCCGGCACGCCGAGCGCCCGCGCCGCGGAGGCCACCTCGAGTCCGATCAGGCCCGCCCCGATCACGAGCAGCGGTCCCCCGTTTAGAAGCGCCGATCGCAGCCTCGCCGCGTCCTCGGCGGTGCGTAGCTCGAGGACCGCGCCACCCGGCTCGAGGCCCGGCAGACGCCGGGGTCTCCCGCCGGTCGCTACGAGCAGCCGCTCGTAGCGAAGCCGGCTCGCTCGGCCCGAGGAGCGTCCGTTCGAGCTCGTCTGCTCGAGCGTGACCGATCGCCCGACGTGGTCGAGCCCCGCCGCGCGGACGCCGCACAGCAGCTCGATGCCGTTGGCCCCGTACCACTCCTCGGCGCGGAAGCTCAGCGAATCGCCGCTGCGTCCCTCGGTCAGCACGGCCTTCGAGAGCGGCGGCCGGTCGTAGGGGAGGGCGGTCTCCTCGCAGATCATCGCGATCCGCCCGTCGAAGCCCCGGCGGCGCAGGTGCTCGCAGCAGCGCTGCGCAGCCAGGCCCCCGCCGGCGACGAGCAGCTCGGCGTCGGGGCGGGCGCCCGCCATCACGCCCGCTCCTCGGCCAGCTGCTGGGCGCCAAGCGGCGTGCGGCGAGCCCCGCGGCCGATCGCCGCCTTCGCGTTCTCCGCACCCGCACCCGCACCCGCACCCGCACGGGCGCGGCGCCGCCCGCTGCCCAACGTCCGCAGGACGAACAGGTAGGTGATCGGCACAGCCGGCAGCAGCACGTAGGCCCGCAGCCACATCGTCGCCGCGTCGCTGCCCGCGCCGAGCGTGTGGATCACGCCGAAGACCCACACGAGGAGCGTCGCCCGGTGCAGTCGCCGCCACCGGCGCACGCCGATCCGGCGCCGGAAGTAGTAGCTCAGGCCGAGCAGCGCCGCCAGATAACCGGCGACGATGCCGAGGCCCGTCGCCAGCGGCCGGTAGGACATCGTGAACGGGATTGCGATCCCGGCCGGCCCGGGGTTCAGCCAGGGGTCGCCGAGCAGCGCAAGGCCGTGGACGGTGATCGCGCCGAGCCCGGCCAGCGCGAGGTGCTCGTGGAGCGCCAGCAGCCGCCGACCGAGGCCGGGCTTTTTCATCACCTTCGAGGACATCGTCAGACCGAGGATCACGGCGGCCGTCACCAGGCCGAGCGCGACGATCCCCGAGGCGCGGCTCACGAGCCACCACAGGTACACGGTCGGGTCCTTGCCGGCGCTCATCGCGCGTCCGTTCCGGTAGCGAGCAGGGCCCGGCTCTCGCCGAGCGGCCCGAACTCGAGGACCTCGCCGTCGTCGCGCACGACCAGGCCGCCGTACTCGGCCAGCACCAGTCCCGCGCCCGGCTCGCCGAGCAGCAGCGCGGTCTTGGCGAGCGTCTCCGCCTCGAGCGCGCTCGGCGCGAGCGCGGTCGCGCCGATCAAGCCGGTCCACGCGGGGCGTCCCGTCGCGGGGTCGAGCAGGTGGTGGGCGAAGGCGCCGTCGGCGCCGCGCCACAGGCGGACGTTCAAGCCCGAGGTCGCGATCCCGCCCGCGGCGATCTCGACCGAGCGGATCGTCTCGCCGCTGAACGGGTGCTCGATCTCGACCGCGAAGGGATCGAGCTGCGCGCCGACGCCGCCGATCGCGAGGTCGCCGCCGCAGTCCACGACGCAGCGCGTGTAGCCCGCGAGGCGGTGCGCGACCGCGTCCGCGCAGAGACCCTTGCCGGTCCCGCCCGTGTCGATCTCCAGGCCCGCGGGCCGGCACACGGTGCCCGCCCGGTCGTCCACCGAGATCCGCTGCCAGAGGCGCTCCGGGTTCGAGGAGGCGGGGCGGCGCGGAGGCGCCGCCGCCAGCGCCTCGCGCAGCGACGCGGGCTCGCGGCCGTCGTGGGAGCTCTCATAGCCCGCGCGTTGTAGGGCCCCGACGAGCGTCGGGTCGACGAGGCCGCCGCTGCGCCGCGCCGCCCACAGGCCCGCGTTGACGGCGGTGCGCAGCAGGGGGCCTGCGGGGACCTTCTCGCCCGGCGCCCGGTTCAGCGCGGAGAGCTCGCTGTCGGGGCGGAAACGCGAGAGGCGCGCCGCGAAGTCCTCGATGAAGGCCCGTTCGCGCTCGGCAGCGTGCATCGGCGAGGGGGCGTCCGGTGTCAGCGGCCGGCCGATGATCAGCCGGATGTCGCTGCCCATCGCGTGGAAGGTGAGGTCGTACTCGTAGCTCATGACGTCCTCGTCGCGAGCGGCGCGGCCGCGGACGCGCCCGAGCTGCTTTCGGAGGTGCTGCTCGACGGGCCTCGCGAGACCGCGCCGATCACCCGTTCGTCGACGGTGGTGCGGTAGACCCGGCGGACCAGCACGGGTCGCCGGCGCGCGTCCGCGCTGCTCGTCGCCGCCCGCAGCTGCGTGCCGAGCAGCGCGAGCACGACCAGGAAGCCGGCGAGCGAGAGGATGCCGACGGTCACGGCGTCGCCCCGGCCGGTGCGGTTGCGGCGATCAGCCATCGCTCTCGCCTCCGCCGCTCGTGCGGGACACGAGTCCGACCGGCGTGGTGGCGGCCTTGCCGCCCGCGGGCACGGATTCGACGATCCGGCGACCGCTCGCGGTCGTCCGTATCACCGTCTTGCCGTTGTGGGCGACGAGCTGCTGCGTCTGGGCGGCCGGCCGCAGCGAAGGGTCGGTTCCGGTCACGACGCGCGCCGTCAGCAGAGCGAGCACCACGAGGAAGCTCGCGAGCGTCGCGCTCACGACCGCGAGCGGGCTGCCCGCGCGGCGCCGGGGGGCGCGTGTGCGGGGCTCAGTCATCGTGCCCACCGTCCTCGTGGCCGCCACCGCTGCTGCGCGTGCGGACAGAGCCGCCGGAGCCGGAGCCGCCCGGGGCGCCTCCGCTGCTGCGCGTCCGGGCGGGCGCCGGGGCGCCGCTGCCGGTCGAGCCTGTGTGCTTGCCGCTCGTGTGCGTCCGCACCGGCGCCGCTCCCGATCCCGCCGCGGGCGCCGAGGCGGCGGCCTGGCTGGTGCGGCTGCGCGGAGCGACGCCGGCGCCGCTCGGGGCCGCCGCGGAGGCGTGCCCGCTGGACGCCGACCGTGGCGCAGCGGCGGACCTCGCGCCGGATACCGAGCCGGCCCGCCCTGCCGTGTGGCGCGGGCGGGGCGGACGTTCGTGGCGGACGACGTGGATCGTCCTGCGGATCACCTGCGTGCGGACCTCGGCCACCTGCGCCGCGCCGGCGCTCCGCGACCCGTGCGTGGAGGGGCGCAGCGAGTAGGCCGCGAGAGCGCCGGCGGCGAGCGCGGCGGCGAGGGAGGCGATGCGGGAGGGTGTCGGGCGTTTGGGCATCTGCCAACACAGTGGCGAGCCCCCGTCAAGCGCCGCCCCAGCCCAGGGCAAAGCTTTGGCAAAGCCTCCGCGGTCAGTCGTCGCGGCCCTGGCCGCCGCCTGCGCCGTGCCCGGAGCTGTCGTCGCCGCCCTGGGCGGTGCCCTGCCCGGTCGTCCGTGGGGCCGTGGCTTCGCCGGCCGGGGGCGCGGGGGCCGTTTCGCTTTCGGGCGCGGTGACGATCGGCGTCGTCGCCGTGGGCGTGGAGGTGCTCGGGGGCCGAGTTCCCGCCGGCTGCTGGGTGCTCGTCGTGGCCGGGCTGCTCCGCGTGGCTTCCGGTGGGGCCAGGCGGCGACCGGCCGTCTCCGCTTCGGAGGACAGGCCGATGTGCTGTGAGGTCAGCGTGCTCGTCGCCCAGCTGACCCCCGCCGCGAGCATCAGGCCGAGCAGCGCGGCCAGCGCCCAGAGTGCCGTTTGCCGCCTCATCGTCGCGACCTTACGCTCGCGCGGGTAAAGGGACGGCAAGGCGCGGGTCCCCTCATGGCTGCCCCCCGAAGGAGATCGCCGCTACCGCGCCCCCGCCCGGGCGGGGGCGCAGCGTGACCTCGCCGCCCCATCCGCGCGCGAGCTCGCGCGCGATCGCGAGGCCGAGGCCGCTCCCCGGCGGCCCGCCCTGAGCGGCGCTGCCGCGGTGGAAGCGCTCGAACACGGTCCGCTCGTCCTCGGGTGTGAGACCGGGCCCCCGGTCGAGGACCTCCAGCCGCTCCGGCCCGACGCGCAGCACGACCTCGCCGCCTTGCGGGGAGTAGGCGATCGCGTTCTCGAGCACCACGTCGATCGCCCGCTCCGCGTCCGCGAGGGCGCACCAGACCGACCCGTTGGCCTCGGTGGCGACCTCCAAGGAGATGTCGCGCTCGCCCGCCGCCTGGCGCCAGCGGGCCAGCGCCCGGTTGGCGAGCTCGGCGAGCTCCAGTCGCTCGCCGGGGACCTCCCGCTCGCCCGCCCCGCTCAGCAGCAGCAGCTCGTCGACGATCTGGGCCAGGCGCTCGACCTCGCCGATGCCGGCCCGCAGCTCGGTCTCGGCGGCCGGCGAGACGCCGGCGGCCAACCCCTCCTCGAGTCGCAGGCGCAGGCCCGTCAGCGGCGTGCGGAGCTGGTGGGAGGCGTCGGCCACGAACTCCCGCTGGGACTCGAGCAGCCGCCGGACCCGCGCCGTCATCTCGTTGAAGGAGGCGCTCAGCGAGCGCTGCTCACGGCTGCCCTCGAGCGGCGCCTGCGCGTCGAGGTCGCCCGCCGCGACCTCGCGGGCGACCCGCTCGAGCCTCCCCAGCGGCTTGGCGATCCGCGCGGCGATCAGGCCGCCCGCGGCGAGGCCGAGCGCGAGCACGACCAGGCCGATCAGGCCCAGCCCGAGCTCGGCGCGGGCGACCGCCGAGTGGACCGAGGCGACGCTCTGGGTGACCCGCACCGCGCCGACCGTCGCGCCGTTGTGGATCACCGGCACGGCGGTCGCGAGGATCTCCTGGCCGAGCGTGCGGCTCGGGCGCTGCAGCTGGACGGCGCTCCCGTGCAGCGCGCGGGTCACCTCCGGGCGGGCCCGGTAGCTGACACCGATCTCGCCTCCCCCCGAGCTGTCGGCGATCACGATCCCGCGGGCGTCGACGATCAGGACCCGGCCCCGCACCGCCGCGCCGGCGGTCCGCGCGACGGTCGCGAGTTCCGCGCGGCGGGAGGCGCCGAGCAGGTCGGAGGCGGTCGCGGCGACCAGGTCGGCCTGGCCCCGGGCCTCGGAGCGGACCTCGTCGTTGACCCTCGTCCTCAGGCTCAGCGCGAGCGGGATGCCGAACGCGAGGATCGCGAGCAGCAGCACGTACGCGAGCGCCGCCTGCAGGCCAGTCCGCAGCCGCATCTCACTCAGCCGGGCGCGAGGCGGAACCCGACGCCGCGAACCGTCTCGATGTAGCGGGGATCGGCCGGGTCGTCGCCGAGCTTGCGGCGGAGCGAGGCGATGTGCACGTCCAGCGTCTTGGTCGAGCCGAACCAGTTCTCGTCCCACACGTCGGACATCAGCGTCTCCCGCGTGACGACCCTGCCGGGCTCGCCGGCCAGCCGCGCGAGCAGGTCGAACTCCTTGCGCGTCAGCGACAGCTCGTCCTCTCCCTGCCAGACGCGCCGCGCCCCGCAGTCCAGGCGCAGGTCGCCGAGTGAGATCCGCGCCTTCGGCTCGGGCTCGCTGCTCGCGCGGCGCAGGACCGCGCGGATCCGGGAGGCGACCTCGCCGGGATCGAAGGGCTTGACGACGTAGTCGTCGGCGCCGAGCTCGAGGCCGACGATGCGGTCGGTCACCGTGCCGCGGGCCGTGAGCATGATGATCGGGACGCGCGAGCTGCTGCGCAGCGCGCGGCAGACCTCGAGGCCGTCGAGGTCAGGCAGAGCGAGGTCGAGCAGCACCACGTCGGGGTGCTCTTCGCGCTCGATCCGCAGCGCCTCGCCTCCGGTCCGCGCAACCAGCGGCTCGAAGCCGTAGCGGGTCAGAGCCTGCGCGAACGGCCCCGAGATCGACTCCTCGTCCTCGACGAGGAGCACGCGCGGGACAGTGCTCTCGGCCGGCTCGCTCATCTCGAGAGACAGCATCGCCGCACGCCCGCCGCGAAGCATCCGGTCCGCCCCTCGCCCTCCATACGGGTTTTCCCGCAGCCACGGCGGCCGCGGCCCGCTCAGTCGGTCAGGTGCTCCTCGTCGGCCTCGCCGTAGGCCTGCCCGTCGAGCTCGGTCTCGGCGGCCGCGTCGCGCATGATCCGCGCGGGGGAGTGCTCGTCTCCGTGGGAGGTGTGTTCGACCAGTTCCTGCTCGGCCAGCTCGAAGCCCTCGGACTCGCCGCCGCCGGCCTCCTCGACCGCGCGGCGCTCTTCGCGGCGCCGCTGCTCGAGGTCGCGCTCGTCCATCTCGCTCACGGCTGCAGCGCTCGGCGCGCGGTCTCGACCAGTCGCTCGGTCGCCTTGAGCTCGCCGATGGCCGCCGCCATCGCGTCCCGCTCGCACTCGATCTTTTCCGGCCACGGCTTGGGCGGGTGGTCGTCCAGGGTCTTCATGCCGTTGCCGGTGATCATAACCACGACCGTCTCGTCCGGGCCGAAGCGCCCGGCCGCGGCGAGCTTCTCGAGCACCGCGATCGTCGTGCCTCCCGCCGGCTCTGTCAGCAGGCCCTCGGTGGCCGCGAGCAGGTCGATGCCCGCGAAGATCTCGGGGTCCGACGCGAACGCCGCGGTGCCGCCTCGTTCGTGGACGGCGTCGATCACCAGGTAGCCGTCGCCGGGCGCGCCGATCGCCAGCGAGTGGGCGGCCGTCTCGGGCATCACCGGGACGACCTCGGCCTCCTCGGCGAGGATCGCGCTCGCGATCGGGTTGCAGCCGCTGGGCTGGGCGATGTGGATCGCGGTCCCGTCGGTCTCCGCGAGGCCCATCCGCTGCAGCTCCTTCAGGCCCTTGTGCATGCGCGAGGAGAGCGTGCCTCCGGCAGCGGGGCTGACGATGTGCTCGGGGCTGTGCCAGCCGAGCTGCTCGACGATCTCGAACGCGGCGGTCTTCGCGCCCTCGGCGTAGAACGGGCGCAGGGTGATGTTCGCGAACTCCATCCCGGTCAGCTCGGCGACTTCGCGGCAGCGCCGGTTGGCTTCGTCGTAGTTGCCCTCGACCTGCACGACCCTCGCGCCGAGCGCCATGCACGCCCGCGCCTTGGTCGCCTCGAGGCGGTTGGGATAGAAGACGTAGGCGTCGGCGCCGGCCTTCGCGGCGAAGGAGGCGACGGCGGTGCCGACGTTGCCGGTCGACACGCAGCCGATCTCCGACCTGCCGCGCTCGAGCAGTCGCGCAACGGACATCGACACGACGCGGTCCTTGTAGGACAGGCTCGGGCGGTTGCTCGAGTCGTCCTTGAGGTAGAGGTTGCTCAGGCCGAGCTCGGCGCCGAGCCGATCGGCGCGGATCAGCGGGGTGTAGCCGGAGTGCTGTCCGACGCGTGCCTGCGCGCTTGCGTCGACGATCGGCAAGAGCTCCTCGAAGTGCCAGATGTTGCGCGGGCGCTCGGCGCTGGGGAAGTCGCGAAAGTGGCTGGCGGCGAGCTCGTAGTCGTAGATCACGTCGAGCCCCTTGTTGCAGTCGGGGCACGAGAACACGGTCGACTCGAGCGGGTAGCTGTGCGCGCAGCGGTGACAGACGAGCCCGGTCGCGCACGAGCGCGTTCGCTGCCTCGACCCCTGCGAGGGGCTCTCCACGGTCTGCGGGCTCATGCGGCGAGCTCCAACGATACGCCGGGCCACGGCGCCTGTGCAGCGTCCTCGTCGTGGCCGAGCGAGAGCCACAGCTCCTCGGCGACGTGCGGCGCGAGCGGGCCGAGCAGCTGGGCGAGCGTAGAAAGCGCCTGCAGGAGCGCGTCGCCGTCGGCGCGGCTTAGCGTCTCCTCGCGCGCGAGCGCGCGTTTCTCGAAGTCCTTGATCCGATCGAACAGGCGCATCACGTTGCGCACGGCGCTGTGCGTCTCGAGGCTGTCCATGTCCTCGGTCGTCTTCTCGACCGCCTTCTCACACCATTGGCTCAGTTTCAGGCGCAGGTGCTCGGTCATGTCTCTGACGGGCTCGCTGTCGCGGCCCGTCTCGTCGCCTGTCGCCCCGGTGGCCGCGGCCGCGCCGATGCTCGCCAGGCGCGTCTGCGAGAACTCCCACACCTGCGTGAGGAAGCGATGGGCGCGAAGGACGGCGGAGTCGCTCCAGTTGAGCGTCTTCTGCGGTCGCGC